>NZ_FXTD01000004.1 GCF_900182635.1 Halorubrum cibi
ATCATCCGTGTCGGACACCGCTGACGCGGTGTCCTTGTCCTCTTCGACTCCACAGCAGCAGCTCAGCAGTATCAACAATCTCCTACAGAAGAGCGTAGCAAGAAATACAGATCGCACACGGAATTCAATCGTCGCCTCTGTACGCGTTTCCACCCCGTTTTCTGATCGCGACCACATAGAGTATTCGTTGTTCGCGATCGGCACGGCATCCGAGCCGGAACTGTCCAACCCGAAGCTTCTGATGTGGAGCCCCCGCAAGCGGTTCGAGGTGATCCGTTGGCTCCCGCCATTGATCGGTGACGACTTCATCGAGTTTAGAAATGACTCGGTCGCGAGCGTGCTCGTCAAGTGCGTCGAGTTGTCGCTTCGACCGATCAGTGAGCTCCCAGTCCCACTCCTCGCTCATCAGTCACTCGCATCTTCACGCCCATACTCCGCTTTGATCTCCTCGCTAGAGTGTGTTCGACCTTCCTGAATGTCGACCTCGCTCGCAGCGATCGCCTTGAGATCCGCACGGTTGAATTCGGGATGTTTCACCGCGTCACGAAGTACGTCGCGAACGAACTCGCTACGGCTGTTGTACCCGAGGTCTTCCCACGTTGCGTCGACGTCGGCGAGAAACGTCTCGGTCATTCGAATGTTGACCGTCGTTTTCTCGGGCGGCGAACTGTCTTCGGACATACTGCTGTGTTGAAATTGTGTAGCAATACCCGTTACGGCAAATCAAATATTGTCGAGATACCCCCGTCGCTGTTCCATCCTTTCACGCTGGCTTCGGCGGTCGTAGTGTTCGTCGAGAACACCCAGTGTCACGTTCGCGCGGTCACTGACAACCTCTCTCGGAACATCGTTGTTCAACTGGTTAGTGATCCCACCACGCCGGAGAGCGTGCGGGCTCACGCTCGAGGGACAGTCGAATACAGCGGTATACTCCATTGCCTCGCAATCATTCGACGTTGACATCCTCCCCTCCCTGAACAGTAGTTGCCGAATCAATTCTCTGTGTGATTAATTCATATTAATTGAATTAAAATTAATATAGGTGGCTACCCCCATATGAATGCGTATATAACTGAATCCACCAGTATCCGGAATATCTACCAGAATCCACGCGATCTGTTGGGAGTCAGCAACACTCAACTCGAGGTTCGGCAACTACTGTGAACGGCGGGGTTTTTGCCTTGAAACTTCCATACCCCAGCCTCAGAGATGATCACTCACAGTCGCGTCTCGGAGTTCGTCACCCGACAGCAGGTCGGACTGGGTCTGGGGCCGGCGCTGTTCGTCGGGGTTCTCCTGGTTTCTCCGTTTGCCATCCCTCCGTCCGCAAACGCAGCGCTCGCAAGCACCCTCTGGATCGCGGCTTGGTGGATAACCGAGGCGATCCCGATCCCGGCGACGAGCCTCCTTCCGGTCGTTCTCTTCCCGCTAACCGGCGTGATCGACACCGCGGGAGCGACGGCACCGTACGCAGACCCCGTCGTGTTTCTCCTCCTAGGTGGGTTCCTCCTCGCATTGGGGATCGAACGCTGGGGCCTCCACAGGAGGATCGCCCTCACCGTCGTGAGCCACGTCGGCGTTCGAGCCGACCGGCTCCTGCTCGGGTTCATGCTGGCAACCGCCTTCCTCTCGATGTGGATCTCGAACTCGGCGACGGCGATGCTGATGGTGCCGATCGGGACCGCGGTCATCGTCTCGATCGGGACCGCGGAGGAGTCCGATCGGGCGCCGGTGGAGGGAGACGAGGGGAACGAACTCGTCGCGGGAGTCGACTCGGATCCGGACGACCGTCCCGCGACTGGCTTCGGAGTCGCACTGATGCTCGGGATCGCGTATAGTGCGTCGATCGGCGGTGTCACAACTCTGGTCGGGAGCCCGCCGAACGCCGTCTTCGCGGGCGTGGCAGCATCCCGTCTTGACGTACAGATCGGGTTCCTCGACTGGATCGTGTTCGTGGGGCCACTCTCTATCGTGTTCCTGTTCGTCACGTGGGTAGTGCTGGTGAAACTCCTTCGACCGGAGATCCCACGCGATCGAGGGGCCGAGACGGTCATTCGGGCACAACGTGAGGAGCTCGGAAGGACCTCTCGTGGCGAGCGGCGGGTGTTGGTCGTGTTCACGCTCGTCGCAGCGGGATGGCTCCTCCGGCCGTTCGTCCTTCAGCCACTGTTTCCGGCGGTAACGGACGCGGTCGTTGCTATCGTGGGAGGAGTGCTCCTGTTCGTCGTTCCGGTGGACTACGAAACCCGAGAGTTCCTGCTCGACTGGCGTGATGTAGCACGGTTGCCATGGGGCGTGCTCCTGCTCCTCGGAGCCGGGTTCTCGCTGGCGAACGGGTTTCGAGAGAGCGGACTGGACACCGTCATCGCGGAGGGTTTGGCCGGTATTTCGGGGGTTCCAGTGGTCGTGCTCATCCTCGTGATCGCCACGGTCGTGGTGTTTCTGACGGAAGTCACCTCGAACACGGCGACCGCGACGGTCTTCATGCCGATCATGATCAGCCTCGGGGTGACCCTCGGCGAATCGCCGCTCGTGTTGATGGCGACCGCCGCCCTCGCGGCCTCGATGGCGTTCATGCTCCCGGTGGCGACGCCCCCGAACGCGGTCGTCTTCGGCAGCGGCTACGTAACGGTTCCCCAGATGTCGCGTATCGGGTTGTGGCTGAATCTACTCGGTATCGTTGCGATCGTCGTTCTCACGTACCTGTGGCTACCGATCGCCTTCGCGATCGGAGGGTAGAGGTGGCATCGAACGGGAGATCGGCCTCTTCCTCCTCCGCGAGGGCTTCACGCGGACATCGACGAACCGCGTGACCGGACGGACTGACGGGGAATCGCGTGACCGGACGGACTGACGTGGATACCTGACGCGGGTCCGTGACACGTACCGTGTGTATCGCTTACATTCCTCCAGCGAGTATAAACCTCGGCGCCGCGTACGCGTACTCCATCCCGACGAATCCATGATGCTTCCGACACACGCGATGGTGGGCTTGGCGCTCGCGGCCCCGCTCGTCTCCATCGCTCCCGAGATCGCTCCCGCGGCGCTCGTCGGCGCACTCGCCGGGAGCGTCGCGCCCGACCTCGACCTGTATTCGGGCCACCGCCGCACGCTTCACTACCCCACCGTGTACACCCTCCTCGCGGCCCCGGCGGTCGTCGCCGCGGCGGTCGTGACCCTCCCGGCGACGGTCGCGATCGCCGCCTTCCTGCTCGGCGCGACGGTCCACTGCCGGATGGACCGCTACGGCGGCGGCCTCGAACTGCGTCCCTGGGAGGGCACCTCCGAGCGCGCGGTGTACGACCACGTCCGCGGTCGCTGGCGGCGACCGAAACGCTGGATCCGGTACGACGGCTCGCCGGGGGACCTGACGCTTCTCGCCGGGCTGTCGCTCCCGCTCCTCGTCGTCCTCGACGGATCGTTCCGGATCGTGGCGGTCGCGGCGCTCGCCGTCGGCGTCGCCTACGTCGCGTTACGCCGGCGACTCGCCTCCCTCGCTCCGGTGGTATTCGGCTACGCGCCGGAGGCGCTGTCACGGTACGTCCCGAACCGGTATCGACGGTAGCCCCGTCGGCTCGCGATCCCCTCCCGAATCGCGACTCACTCCGTCTCGCGACGGCCGTCACAAACACTTTTCACTGCGTGTTGGTAGGTTCTCACGTATATGAGCGGGACCCTCGAGACGATCCGCGTCCTTCACGTCGACGACGATCCGGGTCTCGCCGAGATGGTCGCGACGTTCCTCGAACGCGAGGACGACCGCATCGAGGTCCGGACCGAACACGACGCCGAGGCGGGACTGCGTGCGTTGGCGGACGCCGAGGTCGACTGCGTGGTCTCCGATTACGACATGCCCGGCCTGGACGGGATCGACTTCCTGCGGGCCGTCCGCGATGACCACCCGGACCTGCCGTTCGTCCTCTTTACCGGGAAGGGGAGCGAGGAGGTCGCGAGTGAGGCGATATCCGCGGGCGTCACCGATTACCTCCAGAAGCGCGGCGGCACCGAACAGTACGCCCTCCTCGCAAACCGGATCCGCAACGCGGCCGACGCCGACCGGGCTCGGAAGCTGTTGGCGGAGCGGACCCGTCGTCTGGAGACGCTCATCGAGAACCTGCCCGGGATGATCTACCGGTGTCGAAACGACCCGAAGTGGCCGATGGAGACCGTCGAGGGAGAAGTCGAGTCGCTCACCGGGTACGCCGCCGATGAACTGGAGCGAAACGAGGTGGTGTGGGGCGAGGAGGTGATCCACCCGGACGACCGCGAGAACGCCTGGTCCGTCGTCCAGGAGGCGATCGAGACGGACGGCACCTTCGAGGTGACCTACCGGATCCATACGAGGGCCGGCGAGACGAAGTGGCTCTGGGAGCGCGGACGCGCCGTCCACGACGACGACGGTGGCCTCGAGGTGCTCGAGGGATTCATCACCGACATCACGGATCGGAGAGAGCGCGAACGGCGACTCGAGCGGACCACGACCCGGCTCGAGGCGCTCTTCGAGAACTCCCCGGACATGATCGACGTTCACGACGTCGAGGGAACGCTCCTCGACGCGAACCCCCGGCTGTGTGCGGAGACCGGCTACGACGAGTCGGAGCTCGTCGGAACCAAAGTCTGGGAGCTCGACCACCACCTCGGTCCCGACGAGGCTCGCGACATCTGGCGGGAGATGGACGTCGACGACCGGGTGGAGATCGAAACCGAGTTCGAACGCCGCGACGGGTCGACGTTCCCCGTCAGGGTTCACCTCAGGCGATTCGACATCGACGGCGAGAAGCGATTCCTCGTCAGCAGCCGAAACGTCGCCGATCGAAAGCGTCGAGAGCGGAAACTCGAGGAGCTGCGGGAGCGGACGCGGCGACTCAACTACACCCGGACGGTCGAGGAGACGACGCGGCTGGCGACGGAGGCGGCCGACGAGATCATCGGCGCGTCCCTGACCGGCGTTCACCTCCTGAACGAGGACGGGACGCGACTCGAGCTGTCGGCGTTCGCGGAGGGCGTCCCGGAGCTGTTCGACGAGCTACCGGGGTACGACCGCTCGACCGAGCCGGGAACGCGGGCGCACCTCGTCTGGGAGGCGTTCCGCGAGTCGGAGTCCGTCCACCTGAACGACGTCTCCGCCTCGTCCCGACTCACCGAGGAGACGCCGGCCGAGAGCGTCGTGCTCCACCCGATCGGAGACCACGGCGTCTTCGTCATCTCGTCGGCCGAGCCCAACCGCTTCACCGAGACCGACGTGCTCCTCGTCGAGATCCTTGCGAACTACCTCGAGGCGGCGCTCGACCGCGTCGCTCGCGAGGAGACGCTCCGCACGCGCGAGAAACGACTCGAACTGCTCCACGACGCCACGCGGGAGCTGATCCGCGCCGAGTCACGAACGGAGATCGCCGATCGCGTGATCGACGCCGTCGAGGATATCCTCGGCTTCTCGGTCGCCGTGGTCCGTCTCTACGAATCGGAGGAGAACGGGCTCGTCCCCGTGGCCTCCTCCGAGGCCGTCAGCGACGTCGTCCCGGAACGTGAGGTGTACACATCCGACTCCGGCAGCCTCAACTGGGCGGCCTACGAGGCCGGCGAGGTCCGCGTGTACGACGACATCGAGGCCGAGGGGGACGCACTCGATCAGGGAACCGGCCTTCGGAGTCTGATGCTCCTTCCGATGGGCGAACACGGGACCCTCTCG
Organism: Halorubrum cibi; assembly: GCF_900182635.1. GTDB lineage: Archaea > Halobacteriota > Halobacteria > Halobacteriales > Haloferacaceae > Halorubrum > Halorubrum cibi. The sequence goes on from NZ_FXTD01000004.1 coordinate 5,690, forward strand.
ATCGGCGAATTGACTCCGAACGCCTTCGACTCGACGGACGAGTTCCTCGCGCGGATCCTCTCGACGGCGGCCGAGACCGCGCTGGACGAGCGCGAGCGCGAGCGCGAACTCCGACGCAGCCGCGACGAACTGAAACGGCAGAACGAGCGGCTCGAGGAGTTCGCCGACGTGGTGAGCCACGACCTCCGGAATCCGCTCACCGTCGCCGAGGGCCGGCTCCGACTCGTCGAGGACGAGTGCGACAGCGAGCACCTCGCGGACGTGGCCCGCGCGCACGATCGCATGAACGACCTGATCGGCGACCTCCTCACGTTGGCTCGCGAGGGCGAAGAACTCGGCGAGCTCGAGATCGTCGACCTCGCCGACCTCATCGAGGGCTGTTGGGTCCACGTCGAGCGACCGCCCGGCGCGCGGCTCCGCGTCGACGTCGACCGAACGGTTCGAGCGGATCGGACCCGACTCCAGCAGCTCTTCGAGAATCTCCTTCGGAACAGCGTCGAGCACGGCTCGACTGGCAGCCGGATTCCTCCGGAATCCGGCGACAGCGTGGAACACGGTCGTTCGAGAGACGGCGACGCCGTCTCTCGTGATGACGAAAACTCCTCCTCGGAGTTTTCGAACCATTCCACGAGCAGTCGGCCACGGGCCGACGACAGCGTCGAACACGGTTCGACTGACAGCCGGGCTCCTGTGGAGCCCGGCGACGGCGTGACTATCACGGTCGGCGAGATCGCGGACGGGTTCTACGTCGAGGACGACGGCGTCGGCATCCCGCGAGACGCGCGCGAGGACGTGTTCGGTCCGGGATACTCGACCGACGAGGACGGCACCGGCTTCGGGCTCAGTATCGTCAAACGAGTCGTCGAGGCGCACGGCTGGGAGGTCCGGATCGCCGACGGAACCGATGGCGGCGCGCGTTTCGAGGTCACCGGCGTCGAGTTCGAGGAGTGACGACGAACGAGATGGCCCGTGCCGATGACTGACGCGAGATCACGGCTCGACTCGGTAGACGTATCCTCCGCAGCCACACTGATCGACGACCTCCGCGGTCGCTTCGGGGAACCGCTCACGGAGGCGTTCGCCCAGATACGGCTCGGGATTCCCGTGTTCGGGGTGCGTGACGAGGTTCACGTGGTGGGCCGGGTCGGTCCGCTCGACCGCGAGCAGCGCGTGTTCGACGAGCGACTCCCTGTCGTCGGCGTATCGGTCGAGTTCGAGGTTCGCCGACCACGAACCCGCGTGCTCCTCCGTGAGGAACGCGGGAAGGTCGTCGTGGTCGGCGGTGGCGTCGTGGTCGGCAGTGGCGTCGGAGTCGACGACGGTGTCGATTTCACTCATATCGCACAGTCGTCGCCGCCGGACCCTGTCTCACCGGGCGAACATGTTCGTGGAAGATCCGATCGCGGCGGAGCTTCCGGTGTCCGTCATCGAACCACCGTCACCGACACCGGTGATCCCCGGAAAACCGTCTGTGCGACGTTACCGACGAGCAACCGGTCGATCAGCGACCCGTCGTGGGTTCCAACGATCACCGTATCGAACTCCTCGGCCCGTTCGACGATCCGCTTGCCGGGCTGACCCACTGCGACCTCGACGTCGACCGTCGCGTCGTACTCGGTCGCGATCTCTCCCACCCGCTCGATCAGTTCCTCCGACCGATCGTGTGCCTTCTCCTCGGAGTCCTCTGCGAGCGCGATCTCCGTCGCTTCGCCCATCATCGAGGACGGTTCCCCCACCACGTGAAGGACCACGACCTCCGCGTTCTCGTGGACCTCGAGCGCGTACCGGAGCGCCCGCTCGGCGACTTCGGACCCATCCATCGCGACGAGAACACGCGTTATCATGACTCACCGTACGCGACGTGACGGGATAAATCCCGACACGGATCCCGAAGGGCCGCCGACGACCCGCCGACCTTTTAGCCTCCTCTCGAGTACCGATCGACGTGACTCACCGGGGTGAACGTGACCGTGTCGGCGAACCGTAAGGGCGATCGCCGCGAGCGTGAGCTCGTCAACGAGTTGGACGAGGCGGGATTCGCCGTGATGCGTGCGCCGGCCAGCGGCTCGGCGACGGAGCGGGAGCTGCCGGACGTGCTCGCGGGCGACGGCGAGACCTTCTACGCGATCGAGGCGAAGTCCAGCGCGGGCGACCCGATCTACCTCTCCGGCGAGGAGGTGGAGGCGCTGCTCTTCTTCGCGCGGAACTTCGGTGCGAAGGCTCGTATCGCGGTTCGGTTCGACCGCGAGGACTGGTACTTCTTCCACCCGGGCGACCTGTACACCACCGACGCCGGGTCCTATCGCGTGAAAAAGGAGACGGCGCTCGCGGAGGGGACCGACTTCCCCGAGTTCGTCGGCGAGACGGAGAAGGTGACCCTCGAGGAGGTCGCGACCGACCCCGACGAGGAGCGCCGGGAGGTCCTCGAGGCCGTCCGGGACGGCCACATGCCGGTCGAGGACGCGCTCGACGTGCTGTAGAACCGATTCCCGCTCGATTCACTCCTCGCGGCCGATGTCCACCGACACCAGCCGCGAGGCCGGGAACCCGTACCGCCTGGCGTCGTCGATCCCGTGGGCGGGCCCGAGCGACTCCGCGTAGACCGCCTCGACGACGGGTTCGTGCGCCCCGTAGGCCGCGTTGGTCGGGTACGCGTCGATCGACCGCTCTTCGTCGGTTCGGTACTCGTCGGCGCGCCGCTCCGTGACGCGAGTGACGACGAGCAGCTTCCCCGTCTCGCGGTCGTACACGGCGTCGCCGCGGTCGAACCCGTGTCGCTCACAGAGCCGCGGTCCGGACGCCGCGAACGGGACGAACGTCTCGACTCCACAGACCGCACAGACGCCGACCCGCTGATCCGGCGCGGGGAGTCGCCCCTCCGTCACTTCGATGGCGACCCGCCTGAGGTGTTTACACCGCTCTCCGCGGATCTCGTGGTCCGGGCAGCTACAGGTGCCCGAATCGAGCGCGATGACGTAGGTCCCGCCCTCCGTCTCGACGACGTACCGGCGATCCCGAAGCGGCCGCACCGTCATCGGCTCGCGTTTCGCCCGCTCGGACCGGCCGTTCTCCCGGCTCGAATCACCGTTACCGTCCGTGTCGGCGTCCCTGTCGTCCTCGGCGTCGTCACTGGAGTCGTCATCGTGATTCCCGTCGTCCTCCTCGTTGCCGGCGGCACCGTCGATCGCGAACGACACCGGCGGGATCCGTCTGTGAGTCATGACGTTCCCCGGGATCGCCCCGGTTCGTCCCGACCTACGGGCGGGTTCAGCTTAACCTGTCGGCTGCGGTGAGCCCTCGGCGACCGCCCTCCCCAGACGCTTCCGGGCGGTTCATCGAAGTCCTTTTTTAGTGCCGACGGGAACCGGGGGCATGGAAATCGATGCGGAGCTGCGTCGACAGATCACCGTCTCGCTCCTGGCCGCGATGGTGTTCATCGCCGGGCTGGTCGCCATCGGCGTCACGTTCGACGGCTCCTCGCTCCCCGAGTCCGGCGCGATCGCGCTGGTCGGGCTTCTCACCGGATTCGTGTTGCTGATGGCGCTCGTCGGCGCGTACCTCATCCGGGCCGGCAACGGCGAGGCGTAGCCGTTCGCCCACCTCACTTCTCGACGGGCTCTCCCTCTCCGATAGCCGCTTCGTCATCGGCGCGTGCCTCGTCGGTCCGCTCGTCCTCCGTCTTCTCGTCCAGTCTCCTCTCGTCCGGATCCTTCTCGTCCAGTCTCCTCTCGTCCGGATCCTTCTCGTCCAGTCTCCTCTCGTCCGGATCCTTCTCGTCCGATCTCCTCTCATCCGGATCCCTCTCACCGTGTTTCTCCCGCCAGTCGACGATATCGTCGGCGTCGGCGTCGTTCACCCGCGTCTCGTAGTACGAGAGGGGATCGGCGGCGACGCGCATGTGGTCGTCCTCGTTGTGGCAGATCCCGTAGTTCGAGAGCGTCTCGCACGTCGGCGGTGGGTACTGCGTCCCGCGGTCGTCCGCGAGGTACTCCGTCTGATAGCGGATCCCTTCGGCGTCGAGGCTCGTGTCCGCACAGAAGGCCACCACCTCGTCGGGCGACATCCCGATCCCGACGAGAAACGCCATCAGCGCGAAGCTCTCCGGGCCCGACAGCTCGACGCCGCGTTCGGCCTTCCCGATCAGGTTCTCCATACACGGCGGGAACAGCTCGGGCGCGACGACGTCGATCGGCCCCGTGTAGGTGCGCTCTTTGAGCAGCCGCTTCAGCTCCGTCACGCGCGATTCCAGCTCCGCCGCGATCCCCTCGCCGGCCTCCAGCTCGAACGGGAGTCCCTCGCGGACCCGCGCCTCGATCGCGGACCCGAGCGCCTCCAACAGCTCCTCGCGCGAGACCCGCACCGCGCCGTCCGCGAGCGCCCGGTTGACGAGCCGCCAGGAGTCCCCCCACGACGGCGAACTCAGCCGGAGGTACGGGCCGACCGCGATCCGGTAGTGGCTCGGGTCGCGGCTCCCACGAACGGGCTCGGCGCGGACGGCCTTCGTCAGGTCGAATTCGGCGAGCACGTCGTCGAGGTCGACGGTCGGCGTCGGCGTCGATCTGAGCCCGTCGTCGCGCTCGAGGTCGGCACGGAGGCGATCGAGCGCGGTCGAGGCCTCCGCGGCCGCGTACTTCTCGATGGCGGGCTCGGAGTCGAGAAGCGAGACGAGGATCCGCGCGATGGGGTACGAGAGCAGCTCCGCGCGCGCATCGACGTCGACTGCCGAGCCGCCGAACGCGCCGGCCTCGGGCTCGATCGTGCCCTCGAGTAACCCTCGCTCGACGCGCTCGCGGGCCCGATCGACCGCCGGAGCGTCGGCGGCGACGAGCTCCGGAAGCGACGCCGACGCCCCGGCGACGGCGTCGCGGGCCCCCTCGAAGAACGGGTACTTGGCGTGGAGCGCGTCCATGTCCGGCCCGAGGTAGAGAGTCGCGGCGAATAAGCGGTGCGGTCCGGGATGCGGGGCGCGCGGCGGGACATCGGATCGCCGCCCGACTCAATCCGTCAGCCCGTAGCCGCGCTTGAATAACAGCACGTCGAGGCCGACGGCGGCGACGGTCATGCCCGCGAGCACGCCGAGCGAGAGCCGCGGGTCGACCTCGGCGACGCCGAGGAAGCCGTAGCGCACGCCGTTGACCATGTACACCATCGGATTGAGAAGCGAGATGTCGCGCAACAGCGGCGTGAGGTCCTCGAGCGAGTAGAACACCGCGCCGAAGAAGACCAGCGGTCGGAGGATGAACTGGTTCATCACGGTGAGGTCGTCGAAGTCGCTGGCGGCGAGCCCGCCGATCACGCCGAGGCTGGCGAAGAGCAGCGTGATGACGAGCAGGAACGCGAGCAGATACAGCGGATCCTCGACGGGAACGGGTCGGAACAGCGCGGTGACGATCGCCCACCCGATCGCGGCGATGAGCCCGCCGACGAGGACCCCGCGGGTCGCGGCCGCGAGGACGTACGCGCCGACCATCCCGGCGTACGACAGCGGCGAGGTGAGCACCTCGTGGATGTACTCGTTCCATCTCCCGTGGAAGATGGAGAAGGAGGCGTTCTCGAAGCTGTTCGACACCGCACCGAGCACCACGAGCCCCGGCAGGATGAAGAGGATGTACGGCACGCCGGTGATCGTCCCGACCCGCTCGCCGAGGATGACGCCGAACACCGAGAAGTACAACACGTTGGTGATGAAGGGCGGCGCGAACGTGTTGCTCGGCCGCCGGAGGAACCGCAGTACCTCCCGCTTGGTGAGCGTGAGGAAGCCGGTGAGATCGATGCTCCCGGCGTCGCCGCTCATCGGGACCCCTCCCGGCCGCCGGTCGCGGCCGTCTCGAGCGGCGCGTCGTCGTCGCGGTCGTTCCCACCCTCATCGTCGACGTCGCCGTCGACGCCGTCCCCGTCCGGGCGACCGTCCCCCTCCTCATGGCGAGTCATGTCCACGAACACCTCCTCGAGGGAGGTGCGTTTGATCTCCATGTCGAGGATCTCGTGGCCGGCGCGGTCGAGCTCGCGGACGAGGTCGGGCGCGACCAGCCCGCCCTGTCGGGCAGTGACGACGAGTCGATCCTCCTCGAGGCTCACGTCCTCGATCCGGTCGTCGCCGGGGAGGAGATCGGAGAGCGCGTCCGTGGACGCCGGCGGCTCCCGGAGCGCGATGACGACCCGGTCCGTGCCGCGGTCCATCAGCTCCTCCGGGGAGGCGACGGTGACGACCCGCCCCCGGTCGAGGATGGCGACCTCGTCGCAGAGCCGCTCCGCCTCCTCGATGTAGTGGGTGGTGAGGAGCACGGTCGTGCCCTCCTCGTTGAGTTCCGTCACGAGGTCCCAGAGGTCGCGGCGCAGCTGGACGTCGACGCCCGCGGAGGGCTCGTCGAGGATCAACAGGTCGGGGTCGGTGACGAGCGCCCGCGCCAGCATGAACCGGCGTTTCATCCCGCCGGAGAGCCAGTCGAATCGGGTGTCGCGCTTGTCGTAGATCCCGACCTGCTTGAGCGCGCGCTCGGCGCGCTCGGCGGCCACGTCGCGCGGGACGCCGTGGTACCCCGCCTTGTGCTCTAACACCTCGTGAATCGGGAAGAACCGGTCGACGTTGAACTCCTGTGGGGCGAGCCCGATCCGGTCGCGCGCCTCCCGGTAGTCCGCCTCCACGTCGTGGCCGAAGACGCGCGCGTCGCCGCCGGAGGCGCGCACGAGCCCGACCAATACGTTGATGAACGTCGTCTTCCCCGCGCCGTTGGGGCCGAGCAGGCCGAAGAACGAGCCCTCGGGCACCGTCAGCGACACCCCTTTCAGGGCGTCGAGGTCCCCGTAGCTCTTCCGGAGGTTCTCGACCTCCAGTGCGTTCGTCATGGGAGGAGAGTGGCCGGCCGGCGGGTTAAACGACTCCGTTCGGCCCCGTTGAAGCCCGCCCGTCTCCCTCTACTCGTCGACCTCCTCGACGGCCGCGCCCGGCGCGTTCTCCTTCACGCTCCGGAGCCCGCCGACCGCGTTCCGCTTGGAGGCGTACCCCTGCCCGCCGTCGGCGATCACGTTGCCGTTGTCGTGGACGAGCCGCCAGCGCCGCTTGCCCCCCTGGTCCTCGAACACCTCGAAGGTCGCGTTGCTGCCGCCCTCCTCGGGCGGTTCCTCCTCGTTCTTCAGGTCGACGACGTGCGCGCCCGGCGCGTTCCGTTTCACGGACTCGATGCCGTTCTCGGCGTCACGCCTGTCGGAATATCCCTCGCCGCCGTCGGCGATGATGTTGCCGTTGTCGTGGACGAGCCGCCAGCGCCAGTCGTCGGCGGCGTCACCGTACACCTCGAACGTCGCCTTGCTCGCGGCGGCGTCGAGGTCGACGTCGCCCTCCTCCTCGATCCACTCTACGTCGAGTTCGAGACTGACCCTGTCGCCCTCGCGTTCGATCTCGACCTCCAGGTCGGGCTCGGCCGGCGGGTCGACGGTGATCGTTCCGGCGTCGGCGACGGGAACCGGCTCGCCGCGACCGAGCGCCTTCGCGATCCGGCGGAAGTAGGTGGCGAGTGCCTGTCGACTGCGCGACCGTTCGGACTCGTGGACCGTCTCCTCCGTCTCGTCGGGCATACACGGTCCCGTCTCCGCGAGCACACAAAACGCTATGGCCGAGACGGGGTCGACGCGGTTCATCGACGGGTCGAGCCGGACGCGGCTCGGGTCCGCCTCTCCGGCCTCACTCCCGCTCCGCGATGATCGTCTCGCCCGCGCGGACCGAATCGCCCTCGCGCACGAGGAGGTCCTCGCGGGCGACGTCGGCCGGCAACACCACGTCGGCGCGAGAGCCGAACGAGACGTGGCCGACGCGGTCGCCCCGCTCGACGCGGTCGCCGGACTCGACCGCGGGATGGATCCGGCGGGCGAACCAGCCGGCGATGACGAGCAGTTCGTACTCACCGAAGTCGATCGCGACCTGCTCGTTGCGCTCGGACTCCTTGTCGAACGCCGGGCGGTTCGCGCCGGGTCGATGCCGGACTTCTCGTACGTTCCCGGCGACCGGCGCGCGGTTCACGTGGACGTCGGCCGCGCTCATGTACACCCCGACGCGGAGCCGCGTCCCCTCCTCGCGCACGACGCTCACGGTGCCGTCGGCGGGCGAGACGACCGCCCGCTCCGGATCCGGCGGGGTTCGCTCGGGGTCGCGGTGGAACCAGAGGACGCCGAGCGCGAGCGCGGCCAGGCCGAGGCCGACCGGCGGGAGGAAGGGACCGACGACGGCCGCGGCGAGCGCGGGGACGAGCGCCAGCCGCCAGGCGTCGTCGACCACCTCGAACGGGAGCACGCGGGCGAGCGGCGGGTTCCGGCTCACGGTTCGGCCCCCGCGGGGTCTGGTTCGTGGAACGCGGCGTGGAGGTCCGTTCGGCCGGCCGCCCACGCCGCGAGCAGGTGTGTGAGGTGGAGCCGATCGTCGAGCCCCTCGGTCAGCGCGAGGTCGGCCTCGCCGGCGAGCGTGTGGAGCCGTGCGAGGTCGTCACCGCCGTACGCGGAGCCCGCCCGCGCGACCCGCAGCGTCTCGCGGAGCAGCCCCGGACCGTCGTATCCGCCCTCGTCGAGGAGGTCGTCGAGGGTCCCTCTGGCGTCCTTCAGGTCTCCCTCGCGGGCGGCCGCGAGCGCCTCGCGGATCGCGTCGTCCTCGCCCACCTCGCCGAGCGTCTCGTAGGCGGTCGTCATGGTGATCTCCCCGCCCTCGACGGCGGTCGTCTGCGCCGCGAGGATCGCGCGTCTGAGGTCGCCGCCGGCCGCGCTTGCGACGAACTCCAGGCCGTCGGCGTCGTACTCCACGTCCTCGCGGTCGCAGATCGTCTCGAGCACGTCGATGGTCTCGTCGGTCGTCGGCGCGCGCAGCCGGATCGGGAAACACCGCGACCGGATCGGCGCGATGAGCTTCGAGGGCTGGCGGGTGGCGATCACGAACTGGGTCGTTCGGTGGTGTTTCTCCATCACCCGTCGGAGCGCCTGCTGGAAGTCCTCGCGGATGGACTCGGCGTTGTCCAGCAACACCGTCTTGTACTCGCCGGACATCGGCGCGTAGGAGGCCGACTCGGTGAGGACGCGGTTTATCATGTCGCGTTTCGCCATCCGACTTCTCCCCTGGAGGAATCCCTCGAACCGGGGATCGGTCCGGATCTCCTTTTTCGTCCGGCCGAAGAAGTCCGCGACGTTGATCTCGATCAGGTCGCTCTCGGGGTCGGCGTGCGACTCCCGCGCCAGCGCCCGCGTCGCGGCCGTCTTCCCGGCTCCCGGGGGCCCCTGAACGACGAGGTTCATCGGCTCGTCGACCGCCCGGCGGAGCCGGTCGCGGGCGTCAGTCTGCCGGATCTCGTCGAGGTCCGGCGCGTGCGTGTCGATCCACAGCGGTCCGTCCATTACCCTCCCGTCCGGGCCGCGCGCTCAAGAAACGGTCGATCCGGCGGGTCGGGTCGTCCGAGGCGGTCGCTCCGTCGAGGTCATCCATCCGAGTCACTCACGCACGCGCTCGAGTTCGCGCTCGACGGTCCCGCGGATCCGGGCGGCCACGTCGCGGTCGCGCTCCGCGACCTCCGCGTCCTCGGTCTCGAGCAGACGATCCAACCTCCGCTCGAACTCCGCCTCGTCGATCTCGCCGCGTGCGTAGCGCTCGCGCAACGCGTCGAGCGCGGGGTCGTTTCCGGAACCTCGATCGCCGTCACCGCCCTCGTCGTCCGCGGACGGGAGCGGCTTCGCGAGGGTGTGGAGCACGGGGAGGACGACGAACAGACCGAGGAACCAGACGAGCGGCAGCGTCCACCAGAGGTTCGTGAGGATCGGCGCGAGCACGCCCGCGCCGACGACGCAGAGCGCGAACACCCGCCGCCAGCGGTACCGGAGGTTCCAGGCGGCGCGTCGGAGGGGACCGGCCATACGCGGTCGCACGCGAGGGAGGCGTGAAAGGGTTTCGTCGGGGCATCCGCGAACTCGCTTCGGCAGTCAGGACAGATCGAACTCGAGTCGATCCCCCGGCTCGATCCCGTTTTTCGCGCTCCACCCTCTCGGGACCTCGAGGACGTACTTCCCCGTCCCCTCGTAGGTCGTGAGCGGGCGCGATTCGGGTTCCGCCTCGCGAACCTCCGTGATCTCGCCGTCCTCCGCGACGAACACGATGTCGATGGCGAAGGCCATGTCGCGCATCACGTAGCCGTGCTCGCCGGACTCGGAATGGACGAACAACATCCCCTCGGCGTCGGCGAGTTCGTCCGTCGTCGAAAGCCCGACGTAGCGTTTCATCGGGCCGTCGGCGATCCGGGCCTCGACGGTCGTGAGCGTCTCGCCCGTCTCGGCGTCGACCGCCTCGACCGCGGTCGTGTCGTAGCTCGGGATCAGGACCGTCGGGGCGGTGGCGACCACGAGCGCGGCGAGGACGAAGACGACGATGGCGGCGGTGGTCAGCGCGGGAAAACGACGGTTCACGGCCGGGGTTCGCGGTCGAGACAGAAACCGTTTTCCGCTCGCGGCGGCTGGTTTCGACGAGGGCTCGTGGTCTAGCTGGTTATGACGCGGCCTTTACAAGGCTGAGGTCGGCGGTTCGAACCCGCCCGAGCCCATTTCTGGGACGAACGAAGTGAGTCACAGAAATGTATGTGAGGCGGGTCCGAACCAGAGAGCGGGAGGTGAGCGAGCATCACGAGCGAACGGGAGCGACCGTGGTTCGAACCCGCCCGAGATCGCTCTCTTAGATCCGATCGTTTCGAGTAGGGTCCGGCCGTTTGAGGCGGATCGTTGCTGGTGCGGTGAACACCTCCAAAGCCCCAGCCGGGAGGACTCGATGCGCTCGCTGCGCTCCTCAGTCACTCACTTCGTTCGCTCCCTGCGGTGTCGCCGGCGGCTCCGCCGCCGGCTTCCCGTGGCGCGTCGCGCCACGCTGCTTACGTCGCGCGTCTTCGTCCTTCCGAGAGACTTCGTCTCTCGACTTCCCGCTCGCTCACGCTCGCGGGAATCGCGACTGCCCCTTTGAGTCCCACCCCGTTCCGCACAGCACCGCACCTCACACCTCCCCAGCCTCGTCGCTCCCTTCGGTCGCGACGTCCCTCGCGGTCGGGTTCGCGCCCTCCGGGCGCTCACCGGCGCGCCACCGCAACCGCGGGTTTTCGTTCCTCCGTATCCGACTCTCCCTCCGATTCACCCGCCGAACAGGCTGGAGTGGACGGGGGCGTGGTCCGGGTCGCGGTCGGATTCCGATTCCTCGTCGTCGCCGCCTCGGTCGTCGACGGCGCGGCCCTCCACCCCGTCCGCGAGGAAATCGCGCAGCGGCGGGCCGACGTGTTCCGGTTCGACGAGGAACGCGTCGTGGCCGTGGTCGGAGTCGATCACGTGGTGGGCGACGGGGACGTCGCGCTCGCGGAAGGCGGTCGCGACCGACTCGGCCTGCTCGACGGTGAAGTGCCAGTCGCCGGTGAAGCTCAGTAGAAGCGCCTCGCCCTCGAAGGCCGCGAGCGCGTCGGCGTCGGAGCCGTAGCCGGCCGCGAGGTCGTACTCGTCCATCGCGCGCGTGAGGTAGAGGTAGCTGTTGGCGTCGAACCGCTCCGCGAACCCCTCCGCCTGGTAGTCGAGGTACGACTCCACCTCGCGGTACGGGAAGAAGGCGGCCGCGGGGTCGGCCTCGAGCCCGAGGTCGCCCTCCTCGCGGCTCAGCGAGTCGCGGCCCGCCGAGCGCCGGCCGAACTTCCGCTCCATCGACGCCTTCGAGAGGTACATCACGTGGCCGATCTGGCGGGCCATCGCCAGCCCGGTGGCGGGCGACTCGCGACCCTCGCCGTAGTAGTCGCCGCCGTTCCAGTTCGGGTCCGAGCGGATCGCCCGGCGCGCGATGGCGTCGAGCCCGAGACACTGCGCGTCGAGTCGGGCCGCGGCCGCGATGGGGACGACCAGATCCACGTCGTCGGGGTAGCGCTTCGCCCACTCGAGGACGTTCATCCCGCCGACGCTGCCGCCGACGACCGCCCGGAGCCGGCCGACGCCGAGGTGGTCGAGCAGCCGGCGCTGTGCGCGCGCCCAGTCCTCGACTTGAACCGGCGGGAACGCCGTCCCCCAGCGGTCGTGGTCGGGCTCCTCGCCGGGCACCTCGAGGTCCGCCGGCCGCTCGCTGGCCGGCCCCGACGTGCCGTAACAGGAGCCGGGGACGTTCGCGCAGACGACGTAGTACTCGGTCGTGTCTATCGCCTTCCCCGGGCCGACCACGTCGTCCCACCACGCCCGGGCCTGGCCGGCCTGCCCGGCGTCGGCGTCGCGATCGGGCGTCCGTGCGACGTTCTGGCTGCCCGTGAGCGCGTGGCACACGAGGACGACGTTGTCGCCGTCGAACTCGCCGTACGTCTCGTAGCCGACCCGCAGGTCCGGGATCTCCCGACCGCACTCGAAGGTGAACTCCCCGAGCGCCGCGACGCCGGCGTCGGTGGGTGTCGCCGCCACGTTCACGCCTCCGTCGACGTCGGTGTCGACGTCGCGGCCCCCAGTGCGCCGTCGAGGTCGGCGATCACGTCCGCGGGCTCCTCGATGCCGACCGAGAGCCGGACCATGTCCGCCGGGACGCCCGCCGCCTCCCGGGCCTCCTCGTCGAGCTGTGCGTGCGTCGTCGAGGCGGGGTGGATGATCAGCGTCTTCGCGTCGCCGATGTTCGCGAGGAAGCTCGCGAGGTCGACGGATTCACAGAGCGTCTTCGCGGCCCCGTAGCCGCCCGCGACGCCGAAGGTTATCATGCCGCCGTAGTCGGCGAGGTACTCGCTCGCGTCGCCGTGGGTCGGGTGGTCGTCGAATCCCGGGTACGTCACCCAATCGACGCGGTCGTCGCCGCGGAGGTACTCGGCGACCCGTCGGGCGTTCTCGCAGTGACGCTCCATCCGCAGCGGGAGCGTTCCCACGCCTTGAAGCGTCTGCCAGGCGTCGAACGGGGACTGCTGGCTCCCGGTGGGACGGACCGCTCGCTGGCGGACGACGTTCGCGAAGGCGGCATCGCCGAACCGCTCGACGAAGTCGATCGGGAACGCCGGCGACTGCCCGGAGAGCTCCTCGTACTCCGCGTCCGGGTGGTCCCACGGGAAGGTGCCGCCGTCGACGACGATCCCCCCGACGGTGGTGCCGTTGCCGGTGATCCACTTCGTCGTCGACTCCCAGACGACGTCCGCGCCGTGTTCGATCGGTCGGCAGAGCGCGGGCGTCGCGAACGTGTTGTCGACGACGAGCGGGACCGCGCAGTCGTGGGCGACGTCGGCGAGCCGCTCGAAGTCGGGCGTGACGAGGGAGGGGTTCGAGAGCGTCTCTACGTGGACGAAGGCGGTGTCGTCGTCGATCGCCTCGGCGTACCCCTCGTAGTCGGTGGTGCCGACGAGGCGGGTCTCGATCCCGCGGCGGTTCGCGACGGTGGTGAGGTGCGTCGCGGTGCCGCCGTACATCTCCTCGCTGGCGACGACGTTGTCGCCCGCGCTCGCGAGCACCGTGGCGATCGCGTCGAACGCGCCCATTCCGGAAGCGGTCGCGACCGCTCCTGACCCGCCCTCCAAGTCGGCGAGACGGTTCTCGAGGGCGCGAACGGTCGGATTCGAGACGCGGGAGTAGACGTCGCCGTCGGCCCGGAGCGCGTACAGGTCCGCCGCCGCGTCGGCGTCCGCGAACGCGTACGAGGTCGTCTGATGGATCGGCGTCGCACGAGCCCCGGTCGCCGGGTCGGCGGTCGACCCGGCGTGGAGACTCCGGGTGTCGAACCCACGTGTCATGTGTGTTGCGCATATATCCGCAAACATCTATAACTGTCAGTTACGGCAAGCCCTGCCGGACTCGCCGCGAGCGGCGGGCCGTGTCGCCCGCCGCCGACCGAACGTCTTTGCGCCCGGCGGCCGAGGGTTCACCATGACCGAGGACGCGGCGGTCCGCAGGCTGGTGGAGGCGCTCACGCTCGAGGAGGCGGCCCGACTCGTCTCCGGGACGACCGACCCGACCGGGCGCGCGACCGGCTACCTCGCGGGCGTCGATCGGCTCGAGGTCCCTCCGTTGTGCCTGGTCGACGGGCCGCTCGGCGTCCGGATCCCGGGCGAGTCGGCGACCGCCTTTCCCGCCCCGATAGCGCTGGCCGCGACGTTCGACGCCGAGTTGGCCCGCGAACACGGAGTCGCGCTCGGCCGCGAGACCCGCGCCGCCGGAGCCGACGCCCTGCTCGCGCCGGGAACGAACCTGATCCGGGTCCCGCAGGGCGGACGGAACTTCGAGTACTTCGCGGAGGATCCCGTCCTGTCGGCCGCGACCGCCGCGAGCGTCGTCGAGGGGATCGAGTCCGCGGACGTGATCGCGACGCCGAAACACTACGTCGCGAACTCCCAGGAGACGAACCGCGCGACGGTCAGCGCAGAAGTCGACGAGCGCGCGCTCCGCGAGCTGTACCTCCCGTCGTTCCGTGCCGCGGTCGCGGCCGGCGCCGGCTCGGTGATGTCGGCGTACAACCGCGTGAACGGGACCCGGATGAGCGACCACCGCCGACTGCTGACGGACGTGTTGAAAGACGAGTGGGGGTTCGACGGCTACGTCGTCTCCGACTGGTACGGCACCGAGGGCGCGGTCGACGCCGCGGCCGCCGGCCTCGACGTCGAGATGCCGGGCGTCCCGATGACGAGCGAAGGAGAAGAATCCGGTAACGGCGACGATGAGGCCGACGACCCGATCCCGCCGGAGATCGCACGCGGAATGCCCGACCAGGAGACGTGCGAACCGTTCGACGAGGCACTCCCCGCCGCAGTCCGGGACGGGTCGCTTCCGCGCGAGCGGCTCGACGACATGGCGGCGCGCGTCCTCCGGACGATGGACCGGGCCGGAGTGCTGGACGGCGACCGGTCGGAGCCCGACGTCGACACGGACGCCAACCGTCGAACGGCGGTCGAGGTTGCGACGCGAGGGTCGGTTCTCCTGAAGAACGACGACGCGCTTCCGCTCTCGACCGACGCCGACGTCGCGCTCGTCGGTCCCGCGGTCGACGAGGCGGTCCTCGGCGGTGGCGGCTCCTCCGAGACGACTCCCGAGACGAGCACCACGCCGCGAGAAGGCCTCGTGGCTCGCGCGGACGGGAACGTGACCGTCGCTCCCGGCCACCCGCCGGTCGAAGGGATCTCGATGTTCGACTTCCTGGGCGACGGGGAGGGCTCCGCCGGGCCGGTCGACACGGACGATACGACCGACCCCGTCGACACGGGCGATACGACCGACCCCGTCGACGCGGCCGACGAGGGCTCGGCCGTCGACGTCGATGCGGCGATCGCGGCCGCCGAGGCCGCAGACGTCGCCGTCGTCGTCGTCCGCGACACCACCACGGAGGCCCTCGACCGGGACGGGTTGGGACTCCCCGGTCGCCAGGACGAACTGATCGAGGCGGTCGCCGCGGCCGCCGATCGGACCGTCGTCGCGATCGCCGCGAGCGGCCCGGTCGAGCTTCCGTGGCGCGACGCCGTCGACGCGGTCCTCTTCAACTGGTACCCCGGACAGGTCCACGGCGACGCGCTCGCGGCGCTGCTGTACGGGGACGTCGATCCGGGAGGCCGGCTGCCGGTCACGTTCGCGCCGGCGTCCGCGTACCCGACGGCCGACCGTCGGCGCTTCCCCGGGGTCGACGGGCGCGTCAGCCACGACGAAGGCGTCTTCGTCGGCTACCGTTGGTTCGACGCCCGTGACCTCGAGCCGACCTACCCGTTCGGGCACGGCCGATCGTACGCGGAGTTCGAGTACCGCGACGCCGCCCTCGACGTCGCCACCGGCGGCGACGCGGGAGGCGCCGCAGTCACCGTCACCGTCGAGAACGTCGCCGACCGCGACGGCCGGGAGGTGGTCCAGACGTACGTCCGCCCGCCGCGGGTCGCGGGCGTCGAGCGCCCGGTCCGCGAGTTCGCCGGAGCCGAGAGCGTCGCCGTCGCCGCCGGCGAGACCGAAACGGTCACGATCCGCCTCGACGAGCTCGCGTTCTCCCGGTACGACCCCGAGGAGGGGTGGACCGTCGACCCCGGCGAGTACGTCGTCGAAGTCGGTCGATCCTCACGGGACGCCCGGATCGAGCTGACCGTGGAACGGTGAGCCCCGGGAGACGGACCGGGCTCGTGCGCTGACCCGCCGCGCGAAACGTGCGTTTATCCGGGATGCGGCCCCACGAACGGGTAATGGCAGCCGTCGACACTCCCGTTCCCGACCTCGGCGATCGGGCTCGCGCCTGCGCCGAGCGACTGCGCGCGGCCGATCGCGTCCTGCTCGCATCCCACATCGACGCCGACGGGCTCACGAGCGCGGCAGTCGCGTCGGCGGCGCTCGCGCGGGCGGGGATCGACCACGAGGTCGTCTTCGAGAAGCAGCTCGATGCTGAGTCAATAGCGGGGATCGCCGCCCGCGAGTTCGAGGTCGTCCTCTTCACCGACTTCGGCTCCGGCCAGCTCGACGTCATCGCCGATCACGAGACCCGCGGCGACTTCGTCCCCGTGATCGCCGACCACCACCAGCCAGCCGATCCCGACACGACGTTCCACCTCAACCCGCTTCTCGAGGGGATCGACGGAGCGAGCGAGCTCTCGGGAGCGGGCGCGAGCTACGTCCTCGCTCGGGCGTTAGAGGGTCCCGACGGCGACAACCGCGACCTCGCGGCGCTGGCGGTCGTCGGCGCGGTGGGCGACATGCAAAACGGCGGCGGCGGGCTCGTCGGCGCGAACGAGGCCATCGTCGCGGACGGCGTCGACGCGGGCGTCCTCGAGGAGCGCACCGACCTCGACCTCTACGGCCGACAGACCCGCCCGCTCCCCAAGCTGCTGGAGTACGCCTCTGACGTTCGGATCCCGGGGATCTCCAACGACGAGGCGGGCGCGATCGGCTTCCTCCGGGACCTCGACGTCGACGCGAGACGCGACGGCGAGTGGCGGCGCTGGGTCGACCTCGACGACGCGGAGCGGCAAACGCTCGTCTCCGCGTTGATACGACGCGCCGTGGCCTCCGGCGTTCCCGCCGACCGGATCGAGACGCTCGTCGGCACTTCCTACACGCTGCTCGACGAGGAGTCGGGCACCGAGCTTCGAGACGTCAGCGAGTTCTCGACGCTGCTCAACGCGACGGCGCGGTACGAGCGTGCGGACGTGGGGCTCGCAGTGTGTCTCGGGGACCGGGACGTCGCGCTCGCGGAGGCGCGACGACTGCTCCGGAACCACAGGCGGAACCTCTCGGAGGGCCTCCAATGGGTGAAATCGGAGGGCGTGACCCACGAGGAGCACCTCCAGTGGTTCGACGCCGGCTCGCGGATCCGCGAGACGATCGTCGGGATCGTCGCCGGCATGGCCGCGGGTTCGTCCGCCGTCGACCGTTCGAAACCCGTGATCGCGTTCGCCGAGAAGAGCGACACGGAGTTGAAGGTCTCCTCCCGCGGAACGGGGCGGTTAGTCCGACGGGGTCTCGACCTCTCGGCCGTGATGCGCGAGGCGAGCCGGTCCGTGGGCGGCGACGGCGGCGGCCACGACGTCGCCGCCGGCGCGACGGTCCCGATCGACGAGCGCGACGCGTTCCTCGCGGCGGCGGAAGAGCTGATCGGGGATCAGCTCTCGTCGTGATCTCGAACCGCCAGTCGCCCGCGTCACGCCTCGTCGGTGGACGACGTCACGCCTCGCCGATGTCCCGGAACATCGCGCGGTAGTCGTCCGTCGAGAGCGATTCGGTGATGGCATCCATGTCGGCGTCGATCTCGTCGAGACGATCGACGAGTCGGGCGAACGCCTCGTTGCCGTCGAGTTGGGCGGCCGGCTTCTGTGCTTTGAGGACCGCGCGTTTGCTCGCCAGCGCCGCGGCTTCTTGGAGGAGGTCGTCGTACTCGTCGCGGGTCAAGAGCGTCTCGAGTGCGGCCAGAAGGTTCGCTCGACTCACCGGCTTGGTCAAGTAGAGGTCGAATCCCATGCCGATGATGTCGAAGTCGGGCTCGACGGCGGTCACCATCGCGACTCGACAGTCGAGACCGTTCTCGCGGACGTGTTCGAGCACGTCGTCACCGCTGCCGTCGGGGAGTCGCCGGTCGAGGAGGATGGCGTCGACGGTCTCGTTGACGACGTCCATCGCCTCGGCGGCCGTCTCGGCGACGGTGACGTCGTAGCGCTCATCGAGGAAGCCGGCGTAAAGCGCCGCGATGTCCGACTCGTCCTCGACGACGAGAACCGTCGCTTCGCTCACCGCCGATCACCGTCGAGAGCGACGGGGTACGTTTCACCGAGCATACTGGACGTGGCGGCGTGTCGAGGAATAAAGCTATCGCCGTCTTCCTCGTCACGAACGTCGGGTCGTCGTTCAGTCGTCGTCCGGTCGTCGTCCGGTCGTCGTCACCGGGCCAGACCCGTGTCTCGAACGGATCGTCTTTTATATGCTCCCGCCGCGAAGGCCAAGGCGAATGTCAGAACTCGTCTCTACCGGAGTCGAGGGGCTCGACTCGATCCTCACCGGCGGTATCACGGAGCAGTCGACCGTTCTGGTCTCCGGGAACCCCGGTACCGGAAAGAGCATCTTCGGGATCCAGTACCTCTACACGGGCGTAACCGAGCACGACGAGCGCGGCGTCTACGTCTCCTTCGAGGAGGACGAAGCCGACATCCGCGCCGCCGCCGAGTCGATCGGGTTCGAGGACTTCGGCGATCTGGTCGACGACGGCGAGATCGTGATCCTGGATAAACGTCAGATGCTCCGAGAGACCGACTTCTCGACGGCCGTCGACAAACTGCTCGATACGATCGAAGGCGAGGACTTCGACCGGCTCGTGCTCGACTCGCTGTCGATGTTCCAGCTGTTCTTCGAGGACGAACAGGAGAAGCGGACGTACCTGCTGAAGTTCTCGGACATCCTCAAGGCGAACGGGCTGACCTCGCTTCTCATCAACGAACAGGGCGCGGTGTTCCCCGACACCGAGGTCGGCCTGGAGAACTTCCTCACCGACGGCAACATCTACTTCATCCAGACGCCGACGGACTCGGGAGTGAACCGCTACGTCTGGGTCGCGAAGATGCGGAAACAGGACATCGACACGGACATCTTCCCGATGGAGATCGGGCAGGGCGGGATCACGGTCCACGAGCGGGCGGGCGGGTTCTCGATGATGAGCCAGTCCGACGAGCCGTCGTTCTGACTCAGTCGCTCCTCGCTGAGAGGTCGCGCCACACGTCGTCGAGACGGTTCTTGACCGCGGAGCGCTCCTCGACCTCGACGGTGAGCCCGTCCCGGAAGTCGACGTCGACGCCGTCGACCTTCCGGCGGTACACCTTCACCCGGCGGTGCTCGTCGGAGAGCGGCCGATCGTGGAGTTCGAGTAAATCAGCCTCCTCGAGCTCGTTGATCCGGCGGTAACACGTCGCGATCGGAACCTCCAGTTCCTCGCTCAGGTCCTGTGCGGACTTGGCGTCGCCCGTCGCCGTCAGGATGTCCGTGTTGTACTTGTTCCCGAGCACCGTGATCAGGTCGTCCCCCACCATTATCGTTATCAATTATGAATTCCCGACCCAAAAAGATACTGATAGAGAGCACGACTACCGACGGTTTCCATCGGGTCGTCGACGCGGGACGGTCGGGTTTCTGAGGGTCTGCGGCCGCGCGGCGATCGGTCGCGTATGACCGATCGTCGATCCGCCGAACGTTATCGGTATTGATACCCGTTACAGGAGCTTTATCGTGGCCGAGCGGGCAGGCCGCGTATGGACCTCATCGAAGGACTGTATCTCGTGACGACCACCGTGCTCGCGGGGGTGGGCGCGACGCTGTCGGCGTTCGCGGTGACGGCGTACCGCTCCTCCGGGCGGACCGCGATGGCGTACCTCGCCGTCGGGTTCGGACTGGTCGTCGTCGCCGCGCTCGCTACTCCCCTCGCGGCGTTTCGGACGGCGTTCGCGAATCCCCGAGCGCTGCTCTTGGTCAACACCGGCCTGCTCGCCGGGTCGATGGCGCTCGTCGCGGGGAGCCTCGCGGTCTACGAGCCGGGCACGCGCGAGTTCGTGGTCTCGGAACCGGAGATCGAGGAGATCCGAGATCGGTGACTCTCCGGATCCAGTCCTGATAATCCGGTGGCCATGTCGTTTTTCGTTTCTGTAACTATATCTGTGTATCAAACTCAAAAACCGCACGACGGCAGCCGTTTATCAACTTAGATAACCCGTCCCGTGTCTTTAATAGGCGATTCCCGTTCCGTAGCGATAACGCCCGCCGGGCGGACCGCGGGCCCACACAACAACCAATGTTCGAAACCATACTGGACGAGGAAGAGCGCGGTCAAGTGGGGATCGGGACGCTCATCGTGTTCATCGCGATGGTGCTGGTGGCGGCGATCGCCGCCGGCGTCCTGATCAACACCGCCGGGTTCCTCCAGACGCAGGCGGAGGCGACGGGGCAGGAGAGTACGAGCCAGGTCTCGGACCGGCTTCAGGTCGTGAGTACCTCGGGTGAGGTGAACACGACGAACTACGATCAGGTCGAGGCCCTCAATTTCGTCATGGCGCTCGCGCCGGGTTCGAGCCCGGTCGACCTACAAGAGACGACGACCGAGTTCATCGGCCAGGGCGGACAGGCGACCTTCGATCTGGATGAAACGACCGTCGCTGAAGTCACGACCGAAGACATCATCGGCACCGATCAGGGACGCATCCTGACGGACAACAGCGATCGAGTCAACGTCAGAATCAACCTCAACGGCAGCACGGGCGACATCGATTACGCGAAACTCGATGAAGGTGAACGTCTGACGGTGACGTTCACGACGTCCGCGGGCGCGACGACGACCAAGGAGATCCGCGTCCCGACGACCATCACGAGCGAGGACACCTCGGTGAGGCTGTAACAATGTTCGAATTCATCACTAACCCCGAGGAGCGCGGTCAGGTGGGTATCGGGACGCTCATCGTGTTCATCGCGATGGTGCTGGTGGCGGCGATCGCCGCCGGCGTCCTGATCAACACCGCCGGGTTCCTCCAGTCACAGGCGGAAGCGACCGGTCAGGAGAGTACGGACCTCGTCTCCGAACGCATCGAAGTGGGCAGTTCCGTCGGCATCGTCGCCTCCGGAGCTGACACTCTCAAAGAGATCCGCGTGTCGGTCTCCGGTGCGCCCGGTTCTGACAACATCGACTTGACCGAAACGACGATCCAGGCGGTCGGCCCGGACGGCCAGGAGAACCTGGTGTTCGTCCCCGGTGGGACGCTTGACACGTCCTACGGCAATGTCAGTGGAAACGAAACCGACGCCCAAGCGGAGGTTGACGTCGGTGCGAACACGCTAACCGCTAATGTCAGCATTGGCACGTCCGGGAACAACGATGAGTACAATCTCACGGTGACTGACGGTAGTAACACCGACTACACGACGATCAACGACTCTAGCTTCAGCAGCCCTGACACCGTGAACGTCGCCTTGACCAACCTCTCCGGTAACATGGCCAGTGGTGATGAGTTGACGGTCACTCTCAAGGCACCCGACGGCAGTGATCTCGACACCGACACCGTGGCCGTCGTCGACCTCGTGAGCGGGGTCAACGACCTCAGTGGTAGCCAGTTCGCGATCCGCGACGATGGCGACCTTCAGCGGAGCGCCGTGCTCGACAGCGAGTCGCAGTTCCAGATCCTCTTGAATCCGGATGCCGGTGCGTTCAACGCTGACGGTACCGCCTTCAGCGAGGGCGAACAGGCGACCCTCGACATCGTCTCGCCCGCCGGCGCGACGACGCAGGTCGAGCTCCGCGCGCCCGACCTGTTCAACTCGGTAGACGAAGCGGTCAGGCTCTAACGAGCCTCGAATAGCCCGTTAACCACGTCCCCGGCGGACCGGTCCGCCCGGAACACCTATTTTCTCGCGTCACCACGGCTACGCCATGAGTGACCACGACGCATCGCCGGCCGACCCCGAAGAACTCGATTTCACCGACGACGAGAACGTCGTCGAGATCGGGGAAGGCCGGTACGTCGTCGGAACCAACGGCCGGCCCAACGTCCGACGGCGGTCCCCCGAGCCGGAACCCGGCCCGGCCGACGACTCGGGATTCCGGTCGCCGACGGACCCCGCCCCCGCCGACGAGCGCGAACCGGTCGCCGGGGAACGGGGTCGTGCGCGCGGTGGGGCGGGCGGCTCGGGCGGTGCGGACGGCTCCTCGGGCGCCGAAGGTGGCGACGCCGGCGTCGACCGCCGGGCGGTGAGCCGGTGGCTGGCGGACTCTTTCGACGACGACGGCTTCGACTACGGGGTCGACATGACGCTCCACGCGAAGGGGTCGACCGCCCGCAACCGCATGGTCTCGAACGACGTGACGGCGACGTTCGACAACACCCTCTCGTGGTTCGTCGCCAACGCCGGGCCGGGAACCGATCCGGCGGAGGCGCTCGGGCTGCTCCTCGTCGCCGCCGACACCCCGATCGACCTGCCGCCGGTGGCGATCAAACGCTTCGCGGCGAGCCGGGGCCTCTCCGCCGACGACTCCATCGGCGAGTTGATCCGCGCCGCCGAGAATGCCGGTGGATTCCGGATCGAGTGAGATCGGGCGGATCGGTTGGTTGTGATCGATTCTGACGCGGCGAACACCACCAAAGCCCCAGTCGCGAGGGCGCCGTACGCTCGCTGCGCTCCTCGGTCACTCGTTTCACTCGCTCCCTGCGGTGCTTGCGTCGCCTACGGCGCCCTCGCGACTGCCCCTTTGAGTCCCACCCAGACTGCCCAGCACCACCGGAAGACGATCGCCTCGCTCCGCTCGGCGCTGCGACTTCCGTACTCCCGCTCGCTTCGCTCGCGGGACCGCACCTCACGCCTCCCCAGCCTCGTCGGTCGCCAGCGGCGACCGACTCCCTCGCGGGCTCTCGCCGGCGGCGGAGCCGCCGGCTGTCAGAGGGACCTTCGGTCCCTCCCTACTCGCGCCCTGTCGGGCGCTCGGAGGCGCGCCACCGTTTAAACCGACCACATCTCGAACTATAACACGAAGAATAGCGCCGCGCCGAGAACCACGAAGACGACGTACAGCCCGGCCATCGCCTCCCGCTTGAACGTCCCGCCGACGGGAAGCCCGAGCAGCCGACGGGTCGGCGGAAGGATCGCGATCCCGCCGAGCAGCAGGAGCCACGCGCCGGGGTTCGTGATCTGCGTGAGCGCGACCACGATCGTCGCGTACCCGAGCACGTAGGTCCCCCGCCGCCACAGCTGTTCCCGCTCGGTGAGTTCCTCGGCGGCGACGCCGAATACGTCGGCCGCGGTGATGTCGCCGCTTCCGCTGGCTCCGCCACTGCCGCCTCCCCCGCCCGACCCCGCGGCCACCTGCTCCGCCTGCCGCTTTACGTACTGGTCGAGCTCCTCGGCGGCCTCCTCGTTCTGCGGCGCGCCGCACTGCGAGCAGAATCGAGCGGAGTCGTCGATCGACGCCTCACAGCGGGGACAGGACTTCATCCTCATCGGAACGGCACCGCGGTCGGGCTTAACTCTTCGGTCCGCGGTCGGCTTCGACCGGGATCTCGGATCGTCAAATCGAACGTATATGGCTTCTTCCTCGTAATCACGACCGATCCGCTCGTTTTCCGTGCTGATAATCGGGGGCGTACGTTTTAGTCGGAACGACGCCGAGTCGATCCAGACGACCGCCGGTCCGTCCGCGGACGGACCGCGCGAACGACCAACGATGTCACAGCCACCCCCGCCACCATCGACGAACCCTCCGAACCAGTCCGTCGACGCCGACTCGATCCTCGCCTCGACTCTCGAGCGGGAATCGATCGGGAGGGTGCTCGCCGTCGGATCCCTGAGCATCGCTCTCCTCGGATTCCTCCTCGTCGGAGCGACTCCCCTCGGTGTGATGCCGGTCGGCGACGCGGCCGCCGCGGCCGATCCGTTGCCGTCCGAGACGACGTCGATCGATGCCGGAGTGACGGACGCCCCGGCGGCGGTGGACGCGTCCTTCGGGTCGGACACGTACACGACGACCGCCGGCGACCTCGTCGACGTCTCCGTCGACGTCGGGGAGGGAACGAAGTACCTCCTCGTGGGCGGGAACCGACTCACCGATCCGAACGCACCGGTGGGGTTCGTCGACGTGATCGAGGTCAGCGGCGAAGGATCCGTCGAACTGACCCTCAACACCCGCACGGCGGGCACGGGGGTGGAGTACGCGTCCGTCACGAGCGAGGAAGGGAGCGCCTCCAGTTGTTCCGTCTCCGGCTGCTCGCTCGCGTTCGTCGACGAGGACGGCGAGCAGGTCGCGAACTCCCTCTCCGGGCTCCCGTCGAGCACGGGCGCTGACGGGCCGGTGCGCCCGCTCGCCCCCGAGCGCTACCGCCTCTCGCTCGTCGACAACGCGACGTTCACCGTCGACGAGGAGGGCGTCGTCGCTCCCGCGGCCGCCTCCGATCGGTCGAAACTCGTCATCACCGAGCCCGAACGCCGGCTCGGCGAGGAGATCGAGGTGTTCACGACGATGCCGGGCGACTCGGATTCCGGCGTCGAGGCGGTCGGCTCCCTGCGGAGCGACGGCCTCGAGCGGTCGGCCGTCACGAAGGGCGACCGGCTCGTGATCGGCGTCGACGCCGCCGGGATCTGGGGTGCGATGTCACACCTCGCCGACGAGCGGGGCGCGGGTCCGGTCACCGCGGGCGAGAACGCGACTGGCGCGGTCCTCGCCGACCTGCTCGCCGCCGAAGAAGGGGTATCCCTGGAGATCGAACAGACGAACCCCGGTCGCAACGAGCCGGCGACGCGGATCGGCCCCGACGAGCTCGAGGACGCCACGCTGATCTTCGAGTCGGCAAACGAGCTCGAGCCGGCGCCCGACGATCCCACCGCCGGCCGTCTCTACCTCGTGATCGACACGAGCGACGGGAACGCGATCGGCGACCGGCTCGACCCCGGCGAGGAGTACCGCGTCGAGTTCGGGCTCGAGGGGGTCGACGGCGAGCGGTACCGGTTCGCGGAGGATCCCGGCTCCGTCGACGCCGACCCGCCGTTCGCGGCCGCCTCCGTCGGCGACGACGGCGTCCCCGAGCAGTTCCCGTACTTCTCGACCGACGAGACGGGCGTCTCCGTCGAGGCGTCGTTCTCGATCAGCGAGCGGTACCTCCGGTACGACCACGTCACCGACGACGGCGAGATACTCGTCGACGGGAGCGGGGTGACCGGGACGACCACGCTGTTGCCCGCTAACGAGCTGACGGCCGCGTTCGCGTACGACGGCGGAGAGACGCCACAGGCCTCCGAGTCGACGGTCCGGATCGGCGACGACGGGACGTTCAGCGTCGATCCCGGCATCGGCGAGGCGCGGCCCGGCGACCGCCTCACGTTCGATCTGTACGCCGATTCGCGACCCTACGACAGCCGGACGGCGATCGTCGTCGCGGACGCCACCGACCCCGACCGGCTGCGGCTCGACGACGAGACCACCGAGCTCAACGTGACCCGTGGCGACACGCTCTCCGAGCTGTCCGTGACGGTTCGAAACGCCGGTGCCGTCGAGGGTCGAGAGCTGTTGTCGCTCGACGTCGCCGGCGGAGAGATCTACGAGGAGCGATACGTAACTGCCGGCCCGGACGAGCCGAAGAACGAGACGTTCAACGGGACGACGGTCGACCTCGACCCCGGCACGTACTCGTACACGCTGGCGATCGACGGCGACGAGACGACGGGCACGCTGCGGGTCGAACCTGACCCCGCAGTGACGCAGATCGACGACGAGGCGGATGTCGGAGACGACACCGGGACGGAGAACGGAAACGGAACGGAAGTCGCGAACGGAACGGAGTCCGGAAGCGACACCGAGACGGCGAACGGTACGGACCCCGACGGCGCGGGATCCGGAAACGATACTGACACCGGAAGCGACGCCGATGCCGGAAACGACACTGACACCGGAAACGACACCGACGCCGCGAACGGAAGCGAAACCGGCACCGCGGATGATGAAGGAAACGGGACCGACACGGCGGCCGGAAACGGGTCAGCCCTCAACGGAACCGACGGCGACGACCCGGAGACTCCCACCGATCCGGCGACGCCGGGGTTGATCCCGGTCGGTACCCGTGAGGCGTTCGGTGGTACGGTCGTCGTGGGCGCGACGTACCTGATCGACCACTGGCTGTGAGCTGATCGACCACCGTCGTGCTTCCGGTCGGATGGAATCCACGTTCGTTCTCATCGCTGAGAACCGCGGGCGAGCGGTTAAGTGGACGCTGGCTCCGAGTTCGTGTATATGGCGAAGCGCGTGCTCATCGCGGACGACTCGGAGTTCATGCGGAACCTGCTCCGCGAGATCCTCGAAGGGGAGTTCGAGATCGTCGGCGAGGCGGAGAACGGGGTGGAAGCGGTGAACATGTACGACGAACACGGCCCCGACCTCGTGATGATGGACATCGTGATGCCCATCCGCGACGGGATCGAGGCGACGACGGAGATCAAAGGCGACGACCCGGAGGCGACGGTGATCATGTGTACGAGCGTCGGCCAGGAGGAGAAGATGAAAGCGGCGATCAAAGCCGGGGCGGAGGGGTACATCACGAAGCCGTTTCAGAAGCCGAACGTCCTCGACGCCATCGGGTCGGCGGTCTGATGCGCGTCGACGTCCGAGCGCTCGGCGCGTGTAACCGGCTCGCCGAGCGCGGCGCCGAACGCGCGGCCAACGCGCTGGGGGAGCTGACGGGGTCGGACCTCGCGGTCGAGGTGACGGGGGCGAGCGTCGCCACCGGCGAGGACCTCGCGGAGGCCTTCTCCGGCCGCGAGTCGATCGGCGTGCGCGTCGGACTCGACGGCGGTCTGGAGGGACAGGCGGTGCTCGCGTTCGACGCCGAACAGATCGACGGGCTGCTCTCGGTGCTTCCCGGCGGCGCGTCGATGGGTCGGAGCGCGGTGACGGAGGTCGGAAACATCGCGCTCGGCGGCTTCCTCGACGGCTGGGCGAACTACCTCGGACGCGCGATCGACATGACTCCGCCGCGGTACTTCGAGGCCGACGGCGCGGCGGTGCTGCCGGACGGCGCGCTCGCCGGCGACGGCGTCTTCCTCTTCGAGAGCCGACTCGACGCCACGGGAACGGACCTCGACTTCTCGATCTACATGCTGCCCGACTCCGGGCCGTTCCGCGACCTCGTGGTCGGCAAGACCGCCACGGCGGCGACCGTCGGCGCGGAGGGTGCCGGCGGCTCCGCGGGCGGGGCGAACGCCACCGCGGTCCCGTACGAGTCGCTCTCGACGTTCGCGTCGCTGGCGAAGCGCGGCTCGGCGAACGCCGCCGACAACATCGGGATGATGACCGGGCTCGAGACGACCGTCGACGTGAGTCGGCTCCGGTTCGTCCCGCTCGCGGACGTGCCGAGCGAGGTGGGCACGGAGCCGCACGCGGGGACCGTCTTCGAACTTCAAGGGAAGCCGAGCGGCTACCTCGCGATCCTCTTTTCGGAGGAGTCGGCGGCGGCGATCGCCGAGGCGATGCTTCCGATGGAGCCGGACCAGCCGCTCGGTGACATGGCCGAGAACGCGCTCTGTGAGCTCGGCAACGTGATGACGAGCGGCTTCATCGACGGCTGGGCGAACGTCCTCGGCACGTCCATTTCACACTCGCCGCCGGAGTTCGTCCACGACATCGGGTCGGCGACGGTCAGCCCGCTCGTCGCCTCGCTGAGTCGACGTCAGGACTACGGGTTCGTCATCGACGCCGCCATCCGGACGGAGGGCATCCAAGCACGCTGTGACGTGTACGCGCTCCCTGACGAGCGCGAACTGGCCGCGGCGCTGGAACGCCTCTCGGAGACATGAGCCACCTCACGCCGTCGGGGGATCGGACCGCCTCGAACCGGGGCGAACCCCCCCGACGCGTGAAGGTCGGCGTCGGCGATCTCGCCGTCGTGAACGACGGCGCGACCCTGACGACGAGCGGCCTCGGCTCCTGTGTCGCGGTCGCGCTCGTCGATCCCGTGACCGACACGCGCGGACTCCTCCACGCCATGCTGCCGTCCGCCGACGGGAACGCCTCGCACACGCCCCGCCCGGCGAAGTACGTCGATTCGGGGCTCGGGACGCTCGTCGACGAGTTGGCGTCGGCCGGTGCGTCGCCCGCTCGGCTCGAGGCCCGACTCGTCGGCGGTGCGGAGATGCTCGATCTCACGGCCGCGGTCGGTCCGCGAAACGTCGACCGCGCCCGCGAGTGTCTGGAGGACGCCGGAATTCCGATCGTCGCCAGCGACGTCGGCGACGCGGTCGGCCGGACGGTGCGGTTCCTGTCCGGCGGCGACCTCGCCGTCCGGGCGGCCGACGGGTTCGAGCGGACGTTGTGAGACCCTCGGTGAGATCGAGCGTCGTCACGCCAGTTTTCTCACACGTGATATTTTGAGGGGTGGGTTGAAGTGTCGTCTGGGGGTTGCTGTGATCAATGGGCCTCGAACTATCGGTGTGGGGCGTCTCGACGGCCGCTTGGACAGTCGCCACGCTGGGGCTCGTCGGTGCGAGCGTTCTCGACCGGTTCCTCGACGATGACGGGGACGACGCGGACGGTGGCGACGACGTCTTCGGTAGTGGTGGAATGGGAGGCGGTGGCGGAATGGGAGACAGCGGTATGGGAGGAGGCGGCGGTATGGGAGGCGGCGGTATGGGAGGCGGCGGTATGGGAGGCGACGGCGGAATGGGGGACGACGGAAGCATGAGTGACGGCGGTATGGCCGGCGGAATGGGGGGTGGCGATTTCGACGATTTCGACGGCATGGACGAGTGGGACGACGGGTTCGGCGACGGCGGGGGCGGAAGCGGCTCCGACACCGACGAGTTGGAGAAGCGCCTCGACGACCTCGAAGCCGAGGTCGCCACCCTCTCCTCCACGGTGTCGACGGTGCGGTCGGAGAACGAGGAGATCTCCGCCGCGGTCGACGACATCGAGGAGGACGTTCGGAACCTCCTCGACATCTACGAGATGGTCACCCGCGGGATCAACCCGTTCGTCGACGAGTCCAGCGGATTCAACGGCGGCGGTGCGGCCGAGAATTCCTTTGGCCTCTTCGACGACGACGGCGACGACGAGGCGGAAGCGGAACTCGACGACGACGTCGCGAGCGCCGACGCGGACGGGTTCTTCGACGAGGAGTTGCTCGACGAGGACGACGGACTCGACGACTTCGACGACCTCGAGGACGCGGACGACGCGGACGAACCGAACGGCGAACCGGACGACGGCGAACCCGCCGACGCCGCGTCCGAGACCGAACCGGCGGAGGAAGACGACGACATGAACGACGACGGAAAGAGCTTCAGCGAACTCAAAGAGGAGTACGACTCCGGGGAGGCCGACTGGGCCGATGACGCCGGCGACGAGACGGCATCCGAGGAGGACGCCTTCGACGACGGGACGGATCCGTTCGACGACGACGGTCTCGGCGACGGCCTCGACGACGGCGTCGGGGGCGACGGTTTCGACGAGGACCTCGGGGACGGACCGGACGACGGCCTCGACGACGTCGGGGGCGAGACGGTCGGGGACGACCGCGCGGCCGGATCGCACGGCCCGACGCCGGGCGGCGATCCTGCCGAGGCGACCGGAGACGGCTTCGAGTACGTCGGGGACGACGACCTCTCGGGCCGTCGTGGAAAGCCGTACCTCACCGAGTTACCCGGCGACTACGTCGGCGACCTGCTCGTGATGGAGTGGCTGGAGTTCCTCGTCACCGAGAGCGACGTCACCGACGCGGTGCGGGCGGTGAACTACTACGAGCGGATCGAGTGGGTCGGCCCCGACGCCGCCGCGCGGCTCCGGGATTTCCTCTCGGGTTTCGGCACGATCGACCGCAACCTCGTCGACCGGCCGGGGACCGACCGCCTGGTCCGTGAACACCACACCCGGAGTCTGCGGTACATCACGCAACTCAACGGGACGGGCGGGCATCTCGTCCTCCTCGACCGCTGGGACGACCTCGCCGGCGGATCGATAGTCGGCGGGGGGCCGCCGTCTCCCGCCCGCGGCTCTCGCGGTCCTCGTGACGCCCGCGGACGCGAACGGCGTGATTCACCCCCCAACGGAACCGGGGGGGATACCCACGAGCGGCGAAACGGCGCGGATCCGCGGGACGAGAGCGACCGTCGTTCGCGACCCGACGACGGCCGCGACCGAAACGGGAGATCGCCCCGACCGATGAACGACCCGGATCCGCATCCCGACCGCGCCGACCCGGCGGACGGAGGGTGGGGAGATGGGCGTTAGCGTCTCGGCGTCGACGGCGATCATCGTCGCGGGGATGTTCTTCGCGTTCACCGCCTTCTACCCCGTCGCGGCCAACGGGTTCGACCGCGTCACCGAGGGCGAACGCGACGTCCACGAGCGCGCGCTCGAACGACAGAACACCGCGTTTTCCGTCGACTCCGCGACGTTCAACGCGAGCGGGAACGACCGGCTCGTCGTGAACGCGACCAACGAGGGGTCGGTCGGGCTCGTCGTGAGCGATACGACCCTCGTCGTCGACAACGAGTACGTCGACGTCGCCGACGCGACCACGACCGTCGACGGCGACGGCGACACGGACCTCTGGCTCGGCGGGGAGCGACTCTCCGTCGAGGTCGACGGGAACTCCCTCGAGACGGGCGTCACGAACGACTCCCGCGTCGTCCTCGTCGTCGAGTCCGGCGTCCGCGACGCGACGGGGGTGAGCGCGTAGATGGCCAGCGTCCCGGTCTCCCACCTCATCCTGTTCGTCGCCAGCCTCGTGATCGCCGCCGGCGTCGTCGGCACGGTCACCACCGGGGTTGACAGGGTGAGCGCAGCCGTCGAGGACGGCAGCCTCGACGCGACCCAACAGCTCCGCACGGACGTGACGGTTATCTCCGATCCCAACGGCGGGGTGTACAACGGGACCGAGAACAACGTCACGCTCCTCGTGAAGAACACCGGCACCCAGCGGCTCGCCCCCGACGGCTCCGGCGTCGACGTCGTCTTCGACGGGCAGTACGTGCGGCCGGACGCGACGACCGGCGAGGTCGTCTCCGTCGACGGCGCGACCGCCTGGAGCCGCGGCGACGTACTCCGGCTCACGATCGACCTCGACGTGGTCGGCGTCGACCCCGCGGGCGGCACGAGCGACCACCGGGTGTACCTCACGGTCAACGGGGACGAGGAGCTGTTCCAGTTCCGGGTGGAGGCGTAATGCCCCGCACCGACAACCTGCTGTCGTTGGGCTTGGGCGAGCGCGACCGGCTGAACAAGGAGCTCGGCGGCGGGATCCCCCGCGGGAGCATCGTGCTCGTCGAGGGCGACTACGGCGCGGGAAAGAGCGCGATGTCCCAGCGCTTCTCCTACGGCCTCGTCGAGGAGGGCGCGTCGGTGACGCTGATGTCGACGGAGCTCACCGTCCGCGGGTTCATCGACCAGATGCACTCCCTGGAGTACGACATGGTGAAGCCGCTGTTGAACGAGGAGCTGCTCTTTTTACACGCCGACTTCGACTCCGGCGGAGCGTTCTCCGACGACGACGGCGAGCGCAAGGAGCTGCTCAAGCGGCTGATGAACGCCGACGCGATGTGGCGCTCGGACGTGATCTTCCTCGACACGTTCGACGCGATCTTCCGGAACGACCCGACCTTCGAGGCGCTCGTTCGGAAGAACGAGGAGCGACAGGCGGCACTCGAGATCATCTCCTTCTTCCGGGAGATCATCTCGCAGGGGAAGATCGTCGTCCTCACCGTCGACCCCTCTGCCGTCGACGACGACGCGATCGGGCCGTTCCGGTCGATCGCCGACGTCTTCCTCCAGCTCGAGATGATCGAGGTCGGCAACGACATCCGTCGGCAGATCAACGTGAAACGCTTCGCGGGCATGGGCGAACAGGTCGGCGACACCATCGGCTTCTCCGTCCGCTCGGGGACGGGGATCGTCATCGAGAGTCGCAGTGTCGCCTGAGGGGACCGCCGCGGGGGCACCCCCGGCGAGGAGCGACGATACGAGACACGAACGATGACCGAACACGGCACAGCGAAACCGTCAGACGAGCTCCGGAAGGCCGCCATGCGCCGGCCGCACCTCAGAGAGCACCTCAAGGAGTTCAAACAGATCACCGGGGAGTTCCCCCTGTACATCGAGGAACCGAAGGGCGAGTACGAGTCGGACCGTCCGAACGTGCTCTATCCGGTCGGCGGGCCGATATACTGTCACGTGTACGGCGACCTCGGCCAAGAGACGAAGTACTACGCGATCGAACCCGAGATGTCCGGCCCGCAGGCGACCGTCCTCGAACGGGTGAAGAACAAGCTCCTCGCCGCCAGCGGCGGTCACACCGCCCCCGCCTCCGAGGCCGAGTACGATGACCTCATCGAGGAGTTGCTCGAGGACGTCACCTACATCCAGAACGGTCAGACGGGCTGGAGATCGACCGCCTCGAAGCTTCTCAACGTCGGGAAGCTCTCGGTCACCGAGGAGACCTACGAGAACATTCGGTACCGCCTCAACCGAGACATCGTCGGTCTCGGTCCGCTCGAACCCGTGATGCGCGACCCGGCCAACGAGGACATCCACGTGATCGGCCCCCACGAGTGCCACGTCGATCACGGCACGTTCGGCATGCTCGAGACCACCGTCGACTTCGGGACGCCGAAGGAGTTCGACAACTGGCTCCGCAACATGGGCGAGCGGATCGGCGACCCGCTCTCCGACTCCGATCCCATCGTCGACTCGACGCTTCCGGACGGCTCGCGTATCAACATCATCTACTCCGACGACGTCTCGCTCAAGGGCTCCTCGCTCACGATCCGGCAGGGCGAGGACGTCCCGCTGTCGGTCAACCAGATCACGAACTGGGGGACGCTCTCGCCGCAGCTCGCGGCGTACCTCTGGCTCTGTTTAGAGAACGAACAGACCGTCTTCGTCGTCGGGGAGACCGCGTCCGGGAAGACGACGACGCTGAACGCCATCCTCTCGTACATCCCGCAGGACTCGAAGATATACACCGCGGAGGACACCGCCGAGGTCGTCCCGCCGCACAACACCTGGCAGCAGCTGTTGACCCGCGAGGGCGGCGGCGAGGGATCCTCCGACGTCGACATGTTCGACCTGGTCGCGGCCGCGCTGCGGTCGCGTCCCGACTACATCATCGTGGGCGAGGTGCGCGGGGCGGAGGGTCGGATGGCGTTCCAGGCCGCTCAGACGGGTCACCCCGTCATGTTGACGTTCCACGCCTCCGACATCGTCTCGATGATCCAGCGGTTCACCTCCGAGCCGATTAACGTCCCGGAGACGTTCATGGACAACGCCGACGTCGCGCTGTTCCAGAATCGGGTGAAACAGGGCGACGACGTGCTCCGTCGGGTGACGAGCGTTCAGGAGATCGAGGGGTACTCGAAGGAGATGGAGGGGGTCGTCACCCGCGAGGTGTTCAGCTGGGATCCAGTCGAGGACGACATCGTCTTCCAGGGGATGAACAACTCCTACGTGTTGGAAGAGCAGATCGCGACGCTCTTAGGCTACGCCGACACCCGCGACATCTACGACGATCTCGACTTCCGCGCGGAGCTGATAGAGCGGATGATCCAAGAGGACATCCTGGGCTATCACGAGGTGAATCAGGCGATCGACGCCTTCCAGCGCGACGGGGTCGAGGGGCTTCCCTTCGAGATGCACCGAAACGTCAGGTGAGTTCGCGCGCATGGACCAGGTGACCCGATGAACGTGAAGGCGGCGGGAGACGGGCTCGCGACCGCGATGCGGCTCACCGAGGAGGTGCTCGACTCCTACGAGAAGCTCGACATCACCAAGCGCCAGTACGTCGGCTACGTGCTGATCCCGGCGATCCTGGTGTTCGCGGCCACCGTGGCCGGGGCATTCGTCCTCCCGCTGCCCGTCGCCGCTCGAGTGCCTATCCCGATGTTCGGCGCGCTCACGCTTCTGTCGGCGGTCGTCTATCCGAAGATCTATCTGAGCGGCGTCGAGAACCGGATCGACAACCAGCTCCACCTCGTGATGACGCACATGACCGTGCTGTCGACGACGAACATCGACCGCATGGAGGTGTTCCGGACGCTGGCGAATGAGGAGGAGTACGGGGCCGCGGCCGAGGAGATCGGTCGCGTCGTCCACCTCGTCGACACCTGGAACCAGAGCCTCGACGACGCGTGTCGCCGGCGCGCCAAGGAGGTCCCCTCCGACGCCATGGCGGACTTCTTCGACCGGCTCGGCTACACGCTCGGGGCCGGCCAGTCGCTCGAGGACTTCCTCGTCTCCGAACAGGACGTCATGCTCGCCCAGTACGAGACGCTCTACGAGTCGTCGCTGTCGAATCTGGAGGTGATGAAGGACCTGTACATGTCGATGATCCTCTCGATGACGTTCGCGTTGGTGTTCGCCATCGTGCTCCCGATCCTGACGGGCAACGACCCGACGGCGACGGTCGCGGCCGTGATCGTCCTCTTCGTCTTCGTCCAGCTCGGCTTCTACGCGATGATCCGGGCGACCTCGCCGTACGACCCGATCTGGTATCACCCCGACGAACGCTCGCCCGGCGACCTGAAGCTGTGGGCGTCGTTGGGCATCGGTGCCGGTCTCTCGTTCCTGCTCATCGGGTTCACCGCCGCCGGGATGTTCGGGTACGGGCCGGGACTGCCCGGCCTCCTCTTCTTCCTCGAGGACGTCAGGCTCCCGCTGTACATCGCGGTCCCGATCACCCCGCTTTTCCTCACCGGCGTGATCCTCAGGACCGAAGAGCAGGCGATCACCGCCCGCGACGGGGAGTTTCCCTCGTTCGTCCGGGCGCTCGGCGCGACCGAGAGCGCCAAGCAGTCGACCACCTCGGACGTGTTGACGACGCTTCGCGACAAGGACTTCGGCGCGCTCTCGCCGTCCATCACCCGGCTGTACCGCCGGTTGAACATGCGTATCAGCACCGAGGGGGCGTGGCGGGCCTTCTCGCGTGACACGCGGTCGTACCTGATCCAGAAGTTCTCCGAGATGTACCTCGTCGGTCGGGAGATGGGCGGGGACCCGAAGCTGCTCGGCGAACTGATCTCGCGGAACATGAACACCGTAAACCAGCTCCGCGAGCAGCGCCGGCAGTCCGCCGTGACGTTCATCGGGCTGTTGTACGGGATCACCGCGGCGGCGACGTTCGCCTTCTTCATCGGGCTGGAGATCGTCGCCATCCTCGCCGAGTTGACCGCCGACTTCCAGATCGACCAGATGGACATCGGGCAGATCGTCTATCCCGGTGCGTACGACATCCCGCTCATCGAGTACCTGCTCCTCACGGTGGTGCTCTTCAACGCCACGCTCTCCTCGCAGATGATCCGGAAGATCGACGGCGGCAACCCCGCGAACGGCTACATCCACTTCGTGTTGCTGACGTGGCTCGGCGCGGCGACCGCGATCGCGACGCGGACGCTCGTGAACGCGATCCTGTCGATCTGACGCGGTCGAGCGTCGCGTTCTCGGTCTACCGCTCGAACAGCGCCGGCTCCGTCGCGTCCGCTCCCGCCGACCCCGCCGCCTCCCGCCACGACCGGGTCGGCTCCCAGCCGAACAGCCGGGCCGCCTTCTCGATCGCGTACGCGCCCCGGTCGTCGCCCTCGGCGACGTCGTTGTCCGCCGGCACCCCACCGTAGGCCTCCCGCAGGAGGTCGAGCAGGGGGCGGCCGAGCGCGTTGTCGGCGGCGACGCAGTTGACCGCCTCGTGGGACCCCGGGCCGACGGCGGGATCCTCGCCGAGGAGGTCCCCGACCGCGGCGGCGACGAGACCCGCCACGTCCCGGACGTCGACGTACGACCAGAAGTTGCCCGCGCCGGCTGCGAGGTCCTCGACGTACTCTCCCTCCCGGCACGCGTACGCGCCGGGGTACTGGATCCACGACGGCCGGATCGAGACGGCGGGAACGCCGTGTCGGCGGGCGACCGCCGCCGCGGTCTCCTCCGCGGTCACCTTCGAGAGCCCGTAGGGGTCCTCGGGCCGCAGCGGGTGGTCCTCCGTCACGGGCAGTTCCTCGGGCAGCGGCGTAGGGTCGGCGAAGAAGAAGCCGTACGCGCCGTCGCTCGACGCCTGGACGACCGGGGCGTCGGCGCGTCCCGCCGCGGACAGGACGTTGTGGGCGGCGAGCGCGTTCGTCTCGAAGACGCGTCCCTCCGGGTGGGTGCCCGCGACGGGGATCGCCGCCCAGTGGACGACCGCGTCGGGGTCGACCGCGCTCACGACGTCGAGCGCCTCGCCGCGCTCGGCGAGGTCGGCCGCGCGGAACGAGACGTTCGGGGCCGGATCGATGCCGAGGCCCGGGTGTTCGCGGTCGACGACGACGGCGTCGTACTCGCCGGCGAGCCGGTCGACGATCCAGCGACCTGACGCGCCGCGGCCGCCGGTGACGAGGACGGTCTCCATGCGTGTGGCTTGCCGAGGCCCGAAAAAAGGCCGTCGTTCGCCGGTTTCGGCGTCCGCCCTCCGTCGATCTCGCGTCGACCGACGACGCTTCCGCGCCGGCAACTTTTAACGCCACGAACGGTAACCCACGGGTATGGATTGGAAGACCGACTGGGGACTGCGTGGACGCATGGCGTTCACGATGTTCCTGCTTTTCGCCCTCTACATCGTGTTCGTCGGCGTGCTGTCCCTGTATTTCGAGGATTTCCTGTTCCCGCTCGTCATGCTCGGCGGGTTTGCGATCGCCCAGTTCTTCTTCAGCGACAAGCTCGCGCTCCGGAGCATGGGGGCCCGGACGGTCACCGCCGAGGAGGAGCCGGAGCTCCATCGCACGATCGAGCGGCTCTGCCAGCAGGCCGACCTGCCGAAGCCGAACGTCGCTATCGCCGACTCGCGGGTACCGAACGCGTTCGCGACCGGTCGGAACCAGAAGAACGCGACCGTCGCGGTGACAACCGGTCTGCTCCAGACGCTCGACCAGGACGAGCTCGAGGGCGTGCTCGCACACGAGCTCGCACACGTGAAGAACCGCGACGTGATGGTGATGACCATCGCCTCGTTCCTCTCGACGATCGCCTTCTTCATCGTGCGGTGGGGCTGGCTCTTCGGCGGGAACAACCGGCAGGGCGGCGGCGCGCCGGTGATCGTCGCCATCGCGGTGTCGATCGTCGTCTGGATCGTCTCGTTCCTCCTGATCCGCGCGCTCTCTCGGTACCGCGAGTACGCCGCCGACCGCGGCGCGGCGGTCATCACCGGGAAGCCGGGCGCGCTGGCGTCCGCGCTCGTCAGCATCGACGGCCGGATGGACCGCGTTCCGCAGGAGGACCTCCGCGACGGCAGCTCGGAGATGAACGCCTTCTTCATCATCCCGATCAGCGCGGGATTCCTCAGCCGGATCGCGTCGACGCACCCCTCGACGGAGAAGCGGATCGACCGGCTCCGGGAGCTCGAACGCGAGATGGAGACCGCCTGATCGGCGCGTCGGACCCTCCAGCGATTCGCGTCGTCACCGCGGAGCCGAGGATACAAATCCGCCCCCCGCCTTGCGGGCGTATGGTTACGTTCCTCGCCGGCGGCACGGGGACGCCGAAGCTGCTCGAGGGCGCGGGCTCCGTCTGGGACCTCGACGACGTGACGGTCGTCGCCAACACGGGCGACGACGTCGAGCTCGGCGGCCACCTCGTCTGTCCCGACGTCGACACCGTGCTGTTCGCCGGCGGCGGCGTCCTCGACCGCGACCGCTGGTGGGGGATCGCCGGCGACACCACGGAGACCCACGACGAGTTGGCCCGGCTCGCCGAGGCGGCGGACCTCGGTTCCGGACCGCGCTACCTCGACGACGACGCCCAGACCGCGGGCCGGGAGATCGCCCGGTGGCGGCGCTTCTCCGGCGTCGCGGAGTTCATGGAGATCGGCGACCGCGACCGGGCGGTACACCTCACGCGAACCGGGCTCCTCGACGAGGGCCACACCCTCACCGAGGTCATCGCCGGCCTCGCGGACGCCTTCGGCCTCGTCGTCGACCTCCTCCCGATGTCCGACGACCCGGTCGCGACGCTGGTCCACACGGTCGAGGGCGAGACGCTCCACTTCCAGGAGTACTGGGTCGCCCGGCGTGGCGAGCCGGCGGTCGACGACGTGGAGTTCCGCGGAGCGGACGCGGCGGAGCCGACCGACGCGGTCCGCGAGGCGCTCGCGGAGCCGGTCGTGATCGGTCCGTCGAACCCGGTGACGAGCATCGGCCCGATGCTCGCGGTACCGGGCGTGGAGGCGGCCCTCGAGGCGACCCCCGTTGTCGCTGTCTCGCCGTTCGTCGGCGACGAGGCGTTCTCCGGACCCGCCGCCGAGCTGATGGCGGGAGTCGGGCTCGACCCCTCGACCGCCGGCGTCGTCGACACCTATCCGTTCGCGGACGCGTTCGTCCTCGATCGCGAGGACCCGACCGAGCCCGACCGCCACGTCGAGCGAACCGACACCCGGATCGACGACGCCAACGACGCGGAGCGCGTCTCGATCGCCTGCGAGCGAGCGCTGGAGGTGGTGTCGTGATCGGCTCGTCGGCGCCCGCCGCCGACGTCGGCGACGGCGCCGACGAGCCGATTCTCGTCGCCGCGAGCCTCAGCGGCGAATCGGATGCGGCGTGGGCGCGTGCGGCCGCCGACCACGTCGACTGCGCGGTGCTGGGCGGGATCGCGATCGATCCAACGAGCCGCGAGGCCGCCCGCGACCTCGTCGCGCGCGGGCGCTCCGAGTTCCTGCCCGAGGACCCCATCGCGTGGATCGACCGACAGGTGCGGGCGCTCGCGGACTCCCCGGTTCGTCCCGGCGTCAACGTCCGGAGCGCGACCGTCGAGCCGGTCCGCGAGGCGGCCGCGGTCTGTGCCGACCGCGGCGCGATCTGTGAGATCAACGCCCACTGCCGGCAGCCGGAACTTCGCGCGGCCGGCTGCGGGGAGACTCTGCTCGCGGACCGCGACCGCCTCGCCGACTACGTCGCCGCCGCGGTCGAGACGGGCGCGGCCACGAGCGTGAAGGTCCGTGCGGAGGTCGAGGGCGTCGACCTCGCCGCGGTCGCCCGCGCGGTCGCGGAGGCGGGCGCGGAGTGGATCCACGTCGACGCGATGGACTCGGAGGCAGTCGTCGCCGAGGTCTCGGCGGCTGCGCGCTCGGCGGCCGCTGGCGCGTTCGCGTCCGCCGAAACCGACGCCCCCGCTCTCCCGACGGTCGTCGCCAACAACGGCGTCCGGGGTCGCGAGACGGTTCGTGAGTACGCAGCGTACGGTGCCGACGCGGTGAGCGTCGGTCGGCCGAGCGACGACCCGCGGGTGCTGTCACGGGTCGCGGACGCGGTCGCCGACTGGCGCGCCGGGGACCTCCTCGATCGATCCGACGGACGGGAGCGGGAGGTGTCTCGATGACGGGCGATTCTCCCGCGGATGACGCCGTCCTCGCGCTGCTGCTCGAGGTCGCGGGGACGCCGAAGCCGGGAAACGTCGACCGCCGCCGCGACCTCGCGGACCTCCGGTTCGAGTCCTTCCTCGGCGGCGCGGTCAGCGCTCGCGAGGGGCTCGAGCGCGGGGCCCGCGGCGCGGCGGTCGGCCACGCCTTCGAGCGCGCGGTCGCCGGGATGGCCGATCGGGCCGGAACGAACACGCAGTTCGGGTGTCTCCTGCTTCTCGTCCCGCTCCTCCGTGCGACCCGGCACGGCGACCTCTCGCCGGGCGGGCTCGATCGCGTGACGCGGGAGACGACCGTCGACGACGCGGTCGCGTTCTACCGGGCGTTCGAGCACGTCGACGTCGCGGTCGAGGACCCGCCCGAGGACGCGACGGACCTCGACGTTCGTCGCGGGGGCGACGCCGAACCGGTCCTCCGGGAGCGCGGGCTCACCCTTCGCGACGTGATGGCGACGTCGGCGAACGCCGGGGACGACGGGAGCGACGATCGGATCCCTGACCGCAACGCTCAGGAGTGGGTCGAGGGGTTCCCGCGGACGTTCCGCGCCGCCGAGTGGGTCCTCTCCGACGAGGGACCGCTGGCGGATCGGGCCGCTAGGGCCTTCCTCGGCCTACTCGCGACCGAACCGGACACGCTCGTCGCGACGGCACACGGGCCGGCGGTCGCGCGCGAGGCGAGCGCGGAGGCGCGCGCGATCGTCTCGAGCGCGGATCCGACGACGGAGACGGACCCGACGGACGTTCTGAGTACGGAGCCCCACGGAACCCCACCCGACGCCGACGCGGTCCACGCGATCGATCTCGAGGCGGCCGAGTCGCTCGCGGCGTCGTTCCTCGAGCGGGGGATCAACCCGGGGACCACGGCGGATCTCACCTGCGCGGCGCTGTACGTCGCGCTCCGTCGCGGGGCGGACGCGAACGGATCGGGAGAAGCGAGGGACGACCACGGGGTGA
The DNA here is from genome assembly GCF_900182635.1 of Halorubrum cibi. GTDB lineage: Archaea > Halobacteriota > Halobacteria > Halobacteriales > Haloferacaceae > Halorubrum > Halorubrum cibi. The sequence continues at coordinate 45,957 of NZ_FXTD01000004.1, forward strand.
AGCCGTGAGCCCCGACGGCTGGCCGGTCGACCTCCGCGGGGTCACGGAGTCCGTCGTCTCGACCCTCGGTCCGAACGACCTGTGGAACGTCGCCGCGCTCGGGATCCACGCGCCCGACGAACCCGACGAACCCGCCACCGCCCGGACCTTCGGCCGGACCCGGACCTGGCGGAACTTCACCGAGCGCGGCGGCGGCGTGGTCCAGTTCACGATCGATCCCCGGGAGTTCGTCGACGCGGCGCTGGCCGTTCGCGAGGAGCCCGATCCCGTCCTGCCCAACGCCGACGCCTGGGTCGAAGTGCGCGTGACGGAGGTCGCGAGCGAGGAGAGGGGAGACGCCACCGTCCGGACGTGGGCGCTCGAGCCGGTCGAGAGCGCGGTCGTCTCCGAGCGGGTACCCACCGTCAACCGGGGGTTCGGCGCGGTCGTCGACGCCACCGTGGCCGCCTCGCGGCTCGACGTCCCCGGGTACGACGCGGACGAACTGCTCGGCCGGCTGCGGTACTTCGCCGACGTCGTCGACCGGTGCGGCGGTCCGGCCGAGCGGGAGGCGTTCGCGCGGATCGACGAGGCGACCGACTGGCGGGCGCTCGCGGCGGAACGCGGGCTCGACGTGGACGCGGTCGTCGACGATTCGGGCGACTCTCGGTGACCCGTTTCGGAACTACGGCGGCGCGATCCCTCCGTACAGCCGCTCGCGCGGGAACGAACCCTTTTAGTTCGGCCCGCCGGTATCGCTCGGTATGGCCATCAAGCCCAAGTACATCAAACAGCTCGCGAACGTCCTCTTGGAGCGGTATCCGGAGTCGTTCAACACCGACTTCGAGACGAACAAGGAGAGCGTCTCCGCGCTGACGACCGTCGAGTCGAAGGGCGTCCGCAACCGCATCGCCGGCTACATCACTCAGAAGAAGTCGCAGGCGGCCGCTTCGGCGTAATTCTCGGATCTCGTCGTCCGCTTCGATAGTTCGACACGCCGGCGCACCTTTATGCCCGAAGCCGCGGCCACCTCGCCGGGATGGACGCGCTCGTCCGCCCGGTTCTGGATCCGACCTTCGCCGGAGCCGCGCTTGCGTTCCTGTTCTGTGGCGCGGCACTCGGCACCGTGAGCGGGCTGGTTCCCGGACTCCACGCGAACAACTTCGCGCTGCTGCTCGCGGGGCTCGCTCCCTCTATCCCCGCCGATCCCCTTCTCGTCGGCGTCGCCATGCTCGGGGCGGGAGTCGTCCACTCGTTCCTCGACATCGTTCCAGCGCTCGCGCTCGGAGTGCCCGACGCCGCGACCGCGGTCGCCGCGCTCCCCGGCCACCGGCTCGTCGTCGCCGGCCGCGGGCGGGAGGCGCTCCGCCTCTCCGCGGTCGGGTCCGGCCTCGCGGTCGCGCTGGCGGTGCCCTTCGCGGTCCCGATCACCTGGGTCATGGCACGGGGTTACCCGACGATCCGGACGCACCTTCCCGTCCTGCTCGCGGCGGTCGTCGCCTTCCTCGTCGTCACGGAATCGTCGAAACGAGCCGCGGTCGGCGGGGTCGTCGCCTTCCTCGCGAGTGCGGCGCTCGGCGTCGCAACCCTCGACGTCGACCCGGCGGCCCCGCTGGACGCGGGTGGGGTGCTCGCGCCGCTCTTCGCCGGGCTGTTCGGCGCGCCGGTCCTCGTCGATGCGCTCGGCGGCGACGGCGTCCCCCCGCAGTCGGACGCCCGGATCACGATGGGGAGACGCGACCTCGGCGTCAGCGCGACCGCAGGGTCGCTCGCCGGCGCGGTCGTCGGCTACGTACCGGGGATCTCGGCGGCCATCGCGAGCGTCGCAGCGCTGCCCGCGGTCCCGCGGAGCGAGGCGGACCGCGGGTTCATCGTCGCAACGAGCGGAGCCAACACGGCCAACACGGTCTTCGCGCTGTTCGCGCTCGTCGCCCTCGGCACGCCGCGGACCGGCGTCACGGTCGCGATCGACCGCGCCGAGGTGCCGCTCGCGCTGCCGATCCTCCTCGTCGCCTGCGCCACCGCGGCGGCCTGCGGGTTCGCGCTCGTACTCCTCGTCGGCGACGCGTACCTCCGGGTGGTCGGGAACGCCGACTACACCCGGCTCTCGGTCGGCGTCCTCTGTCTGCTCGGCTGCGTCTCCTACGCGTTCGCGGGATCGTTCGGCGTCGGCGTCTTCCTCGTCGCCGCGGTCCTCGGCCTCCTTCCGCCGCGGCTCGGCGCGCGACGCGTTCACCTGATGGGCGTGCTGATCGGACCGCTGATGCTGGGGTGAGGGGGCGAGGTGGTGGAGCGAAGCGGTCGGTCGACGGCCTCGCGTCCGTGGACGACGCGGCGCGAGGGCAAAGAACAACGGTTAAACGTCACGCGCCGGTGAGAACAGGTATGAGCGATACCGAAAGCCGGGGCACGAAGCAGTGTGTCTCCTGTGGCATCCAGGTGTCCGGGATGAACGCCGCGCGGTTCGCCTGCCCGGACTGTGGCGCGACGATCCACCGGTGCGCGAAGTGCCGGAAGCAGAGCAACCTCTACGAGTGTCACGACTGCGGCTTCCGGGGGCCCTGAGATGGGGGACGTCGCCGCCAAGATCAAGGTCATGCCGAACAGTCCCGAGGTCGACCTCGACGAGCTTCAGGACGCACTCGAGGCCGCCCTCCCGCAGGGCGCGCGCATCCGCGGCTTCGAGCGCGACGACGTCGCGTTCGGGCTCGTCGCGCTGCTCCCGACCGTGATCGTCCCCGACGACGCGGGCGGCACCGAGGCCGTCGAGGAGGCGTTCGCCGAGGTCGAGGACGTCGAGTCAGTCGCCGTCGAGAACGTCGGCCGACTGTAGTTCGGACCGAGTCGTCGGCGTCGTCATACCGGCGAACTTCGACGCCGCCGGATCGCGTTTTCCGCGTGCTCTCGCGCCGTGACCCTCGGGTACGTTCGGACGACGGACCCGCCCTGAACCCCTCGGCGATGGCCGCCGCACCGGCGCTTTTGTACCCCGTTCACGAACGTGGCGTATGGACCTGAAACGCAAGCTCGCGGAGGGCGACCGCCCGGTCGGCGGGTGGTGTGCGCTGCCGTCGCCGGGCGTCGCGGAGGCGCTGGCGACCGCCGACTTCGACTTCGTGACCGTCGACACCGAGCACTCGGCGACCACGGCGGGGGACGTCGAGGACATGCTCCGGGCGATCGAGGCGGCTCCCGGCGACGCGGAGGCGCTGGTGCGCGTCGCCGACGTCGAGCCGGCCCGGATCAAGCGCGTGCTCGACGCGGGGCCATCGGCTATCATGGCCCCGCAGATCAACTCGCCGGCGGCCGCGCGCGAACTCGTCGAGCTGTGTCGGTACCCGCCGCAGGTCGCGAGCGGGAGCGGGGACGAGGAAGCCTCGGCCGACCCGGCGGACCGCGTCGATTCCGACGGCTACCGCGGCCGGCGCGGCGTCGCAGGCAGCCGGGCGTCCGACTTCGGTCGGCGGCTCGACGGGTACCTCCGGAGCGGGGCCGACGACATCGCGGTGATCGCCCAGATCGAGACCCCGCGGGCGGTCGAGTCGGCCGGCGAGATCGCGGCGGTTCCCGGAATCGACGCGCTGTTCGTCGGTCCGGCCGACCTCTCGACGTCGCTCGGGCGGTTCGGCGAGTACGACGACCCCGCGTTCGCGGACGCGATCGCGGAGACGATCGGCGCCGCGAACGACGAGGGGGTGCCGGTCGGAACGCTGGCGACGAGCGACGAGCTGATCGACCGGTGGGTCGAGGCGGGCTACGACTACCTGATCGCGGGGACGGACATCGGCTTCCTGTCGGCGGGGGCGGACCGCGCGATCGAGCGGTACGAGGAGAATATCTGAGCCGATTCGATTCGCGTCCCGTATGGTCGCCTCGGGACCGTCGATAGCGACCGTCGCGTGTGAGCCACGAACCGATCACGAATCGCCGGGCGCACTGATACCGCGACCGCTCCGCATCCGCGACCGCCCCGCACCTCACGCCTCCCCAGCCTCGGCCTCGGTGACCCGCCGGCAAGTCCGGCGGGTCCCCTCGGCCTCCCTCGCGCGGGCTCCTCTCGGCCTTCGGCCGCTCGGAGGCGCGCGCCGGGTCTCTGGAGCGCTCCGGCTACTCCGATTCGGCGAACACGGGTGCCCTCTCGCCGGCTGGGACCACGATCTCAAGCCAGTTCTCCTCGGGCGGGAGCGGACACGCGAACGTCTCGCTGTACGCACAGAACGGGTTGTACGCGAGGTTGAAGTCGACCACGACCGCGTCGCCGTCCCCGAGTTCCTCGTCCGGCTCCAGCTCCATGTACCGTCCCTGATGGTACGTCTGCTGGCCCGTGGTCTTGTCGCGAAACGGGACGAATATCGCCCCGTCGTCGCCCTCCTGCCGGTACCCCGCGAGCTCGAGTTCCTCGCCGTCGATCTCGAAGGAGAACGTCACGACCCGGAGGTAGCGGACCGGGTTGCTCGCCGTCGTCTCCATCTCCACGGGCTCCGGCTCGTCGTGGACGGTCACGGTCGCCTCGACGCGGTAGTCGGGGTCCGGCGGGAAGTACTCGAGCCCGTCGAACCCCTCTCGGTGCTCCGGCGGGATCGGCGACTGCGGGTGCTCGGCGAAGAAGTCGTCCTTCTCCTCGCGGTTGGCGGCGAGTCGGTCGGCGTATCCTCGGTCACTCATGGGGGAAGCGAGACGCGCCAGCGGTTTCAGCCCCCCGATCGCGGCTCCGGGGAGGTCTCCGGCGTCGCTCCGGTGCCGCTTACAGCTCCCGTAAGTCCGCCAGACACGCGTCCAGATCGCGCGTGGAGGTCGCGAGCGAGAAGCCATCGACGCGGGCGAGGTCGCCGGCGTGTTCCCAGAGGTCGTCGGCGTCGATCCCATGGAGCACGACCGCGTTCGGGGTCGGGCTGACGACGCGCATCGCGACGAGCGGCGATTCCCCGCGGGTGACCCGCGTGAACACCAGCGCGCGGTTGGTCGACTGGCCGTACAGGCGGTAGAACTCCTCGCTCGACAGGCGGGTGATCGCCTGGATGGAGTCGATCACGGTGTGACCGTTGACGTGGTCGCGGTCGCCGCGGACGACCTCCGTCGCACCCATCGCCTCGTAGAAGTCCTCCAGGGGAACCGCGGTCGCGTACTCCCGGAGATCGTGGACGATGTCGCTTTCGAACCCGGCCGAGAGGACTCGGGCGTACTGCCGGAGCCGACCACCGCCGCGCTTCTCGTCGATGTCGAGAAGCCCTTCGACGGTCCGGCGGACGACGCCGATGCCGGGGCTCTCGCGGCGGCCGCTCTCGTAGTCGGAGATCACGGACGAGGAGACGCCGAGGTGGTCGGCCAGCTCCGTCTGTGAGACGTCGAAGTCGGTCCGCCACTTTCGGAGGGTCGCTCCCGGGTCGTCGCTGAGCGTGATCTCGCCGGCTATCCGGCGGGAGAGCTCCTCGCGTGCGGCCTCGCTCATCTGTCCCATCCCACGCGTGAGCCCCGCAAAAGACTACCGTTCGTCGACGGACTCGGCCGAGGGCCCGCGAACCGACCGATCACTCCAGATACAGCGAGTAGACGATTACCGCGAATCCGACGGCCGTCAGCAGGCTGTCGATCGCGATCCCCACCGCCAGGTCCGCACCGATGATCTGGTGGGAGACGCCGCCGACCAGCGCCCCGACAGTGACCACGCCGAAGCCGACCCCGAGCGCTCGAAGCGACGGGTCGCCCGTGCGCTCGAACGCCCGAAGCGCGTAGTAGGTGATCGAGCCACCCAACACGAGGATGGCGGTCTTTGCCACGATTATCGTCAGGTCGATGTATGCTGCTGTCATGTTTCCTCACGAAGCTCCGACCACAGGTCGGCCAGTCGCTCGTCGCGCGTCGGTTCCGGACGCTCGAACTCGACGGCCAGTTCGCGCTCGTCCTCCTCGTCGATCGAGACGATGATCTCCTCGAACGCGACGCTGTAGCGCGTCGTGTGTTGGCCGTCGCGCCGGATGTCGGTCGACTCGTTCAACAGGGACGCGTCGGTGAGCTTCTCCAGTTTCCGGTACGTCGTCGAGAGCGGGACGTCACACTCCTCGGAGAGTTCACTCGCCGTCTTCGGCTCCGAGAGCGCTGCGACGATCCGCCGAGCGGCCTCGTCGGCCAGCGCGTCGAGTACCTCGGCGACCTCCGGGCGAGCCTCGTCGCTCGACGGATCCCGCACCATACCCGCGCTTTCGTGCGCCGACTCTTAAACCATCGAACTCGGGCATACTTTTAAGACCCTCCCTCTGGAGAACCCAGGTGAATGCCCTCTCGGAGATCCGACGCGATCGACTTAACGCTCTCCCGCGAGGAGGCGTGGGTCGCGCACGCGGCGCTGCTCGACGCCTGCGAGCGCGTCGTCGACGCCGGCGGCGACGCCGCCCCGTACCGCCGCCCGCTCGCCCGAATCGAGCGCGGGGACGAACTCGACGCGGAAGCAACGGCGCTGCTCCGGGACGCCCTCGTCGACTACCTCGGCGACGCGCCCGTCAGAGACCGGGCGCCCGGTCGGGCACTGCTTCGCCGGACCGACGACGCCGTCGAGTCGACTCCCCGCCGCGCCTGAGTTCCGTTTCTCCCCGCAGGAACCCGCCTCGATCGGCCCGTCAGGAACCCGCCTCCATCGCCTCGATCAGAAGCTCCGCCACGTCGACGATCTCGACGTCCTCCTCGAAGCCGCCGGTCTTCCGGCCGTCCTCGAACATGGTCGTACACATCGGACAGGCGACGACGAACTTCTCGATTCCGTCGCCCGCGTCGGTGTCCTCGAGCGCCTCGCGGAGCCGCTCCTCGCTCGGTTTGACCTCCTCGTCGTGTTCCGCCCAGAGCCCGCCGCCGCCGCCGCCACAACAGAAGGAGTCGGACCGCGAGCGCGGCATCTCGTGGAGGTCGGCGCCGGTCGCGCGGATCAGTTCGCGCGGGGCCTCGTACTCGTCGTTGTACCGTCCGAGATGACAGGGGTCGTGGTAGGTGACGGTGTAGTCGAGTTCGTTGCCCGACAGGCCGAGCCGTCCGTCGTCCACCAGCTCCTCGACGACCTGCGTCCAGTGGAGCACGTCGGTCTCGCCGTCGGCGTTCCACGGCTCCTCGCGGTCGAACGGCATCATCGGGTCGTCCGCGAACTCCGCGAAGTCGACCTCGGGGTACTCGTTTCTCATCGTGTTGTACGAGTGCGGGTCGGTACAGACGATCGTCTCGAACTCGCAGTCGGCGAACGTCTCGACGTGGTGGCCGGCGAGCTCGAGGTAGAGGAATTCCTCGCCGATCCGACGAACGTCGTTGCCGTCGTTCTTCTCGTCGTCGAAGAGGATCCCGAACTCGACGTCGGCCTCCTCGAACAGCCGGGCAAGCGACCGAGCGACTTTCTTGTTCCGGTCGTCGAAGCTCGGGTAGTCGCCCACGTACCAGAGGTACTCCACCTCGGTCTCGCGGGCGTCGTCGACCTCGAACTCGAGGTCGTCCGCCCAGTCGCCCCGCTTCGACTGCGACTCACCGAAGGTGTTCCCCTTCGTCATCACGTCCTGGAAGACGTCCTGGAGGTTCGAGTCGACCGCACCCTCGTCGACGAGCTGGCGGTTCATGCGGGTAAAGGAGGTGAGGTGCTCGATGTCGACGGGGCAGGCGTCCATACACGCCATACAGGACATACACGACTCCATCGACTCGCTCGCGATCACGCCGCCCTCGTCGGCGACGATGGGGACGGTGCCGCCGTCGCTGACGGTGGCGGAACCGTCCACGCCGCCGTCGGTCGCGACCCCACTGTCACGTCTCCCCGCGACCGGGTCGTCGACCACGGACTCGCGGTACGCTTTGAGGTCCAGGATCACGTCGCGGGGATCGAGGTTTCGCCCGACCGTGTCGGCCGGACAGGCGTCGGTACAGCGCCCGCACTTGGTACAGGCGTCGCCGTCCATCAGCTCCTTCCAGGTGAAGTCGTCGAGCGACTCGGCGTTCGTGTGATCGAGGTCGGCGGGGACGTTCGGGAGCCGCGCGCCGGCCGTCTCGTCGCGGGCGACGACGTTCGCGAACGAGGAGATCATGTGGAACGGCTTCGCGTACGGGATCCACGCGATGAACGCGAACGCGAGAAGCGAGTGGCTCCACCAGACGACTCCGTAGATCGCCTCCGCACCCGCGGTCGTCAGTCCCGCCGCTTCGAAGCCGGCCGCCATCGCCATACCGACGAAGCTCACCGCCTCGTCCGCGCGGGCCGGCTGACCGACGATCCCGATCGCCTGGAGGACGAAGCCGCCGACGCCGAGCAGGAAGAGCGTCCAGACGAACGCGTCGTCCTCGAGCGAGGTGTGTTTGCCCCACAGCCGCCCGTCGCGCTCGCGGTAGCGCCGGAACATCGCCATGCCGACGCCGACGACGAACAGCAGGCCGAACGCGTCGACGGCGAACTGGTAGACTAAATAGAAGTCGCCGACCCAGAAGGACTCACCGGCGAGCGGGCGGTAGACGTCGATGTCGATCCCGAGGATCGTCGTGGCGACGAGCAACACGAGGAAGCCCCAGAGCACGAACGTGTGCATCACGCCGGCGTACAGGTCCCCGTCGAACTGGTTCTCGTTCGAGAGGACGGTCCGCGTCGCCGAGACGACGCGGCCGGGGAGATTCGAGAGCCGATCGCGCGGATCCTCGCGGCCCCGCGCGTACGCGGCGAACCGGGCGTAAACGCCGTAGCCGAACGCGAGGACCGCCACCGCGGCGAGCCAGTAGAACGCGGCTTTCCCGACCGGACCGATGGTCCAGAACGTCTCCCGGGTGGCCGCCTGCAGCGCAGTCATGATCTATCACGGGCATACGGTCGGGTTAAAACTTGCCACGCGGCGTCGGATCGGGGTCGCCGTCGAGGCCGAACCCCGACGGCGATCGGGATCAGAGCGCCGCCGTCGCCGCGACCGCGAACAGCCCGGCCCCGAGGGCGAGTGCGAGGTAGTCCGCCGGTCCGAACGACAGCCTCGGGAGCGTCGGGTTCCAGGCGAAACACCGGGCGGCCAGTGCGGTCCCCAGCCGGTCGGCCCGACCGAACGCCCGGTTCGTCCCGGCGATCGCGATCAGTCGCATCCGCTCTCGGGCGGGGAGCTGGCCGCCGCCGCGGGCGCAGACCGCCTCGCGCGCGGCCAGCAGGTCGCGCCGGAGCAGCGGGAGGAAGCGGAACACGAGCGCGACGCCGGCCCCGAGGAACGCGCCGGCCCGCCCCGGAACGGTCCGCTGGAGCGCCGCCCGCGAGTCGCGAATCGGCGTCGACCGCACGTAGGCCGCGGCGACGACGAGCAGGAGCAGGACGCGGTAGCTCGCGAGCGCCGTCTCCGCCGCGCGATCGAGGCGGAACCACGGCGACTCGATCGTTGCGCCGGCGACGAGGGGGGCGAGGAGGAGGACCGGGAACGCGACCCGGTACGTCCACAGGTCGGCGAGGTCGCCGTCGGCGGCCCACAGACAGCCGCCGGCGAGGAGCGTGAGCGCCGCCAACTCCCGAGGAGTGGTGTGCGCGTAGGCGGCCGCGGCGAAACCGATCTGGACGAGCAGCTTCGTCCGGGGGTCGAGCCGGTGTGCGAGCGAGTCGCCCGGAACGTACGCGAGCGTCACGAGTCCGTCGGCCTCCCCGCGCCGCCGGCGCTGTCGAACGCCTCCGGAACCCGGACGCCGAGTCCGGCGAGATCCGGGGCGGCCGCGTGTGGTGGTCCGGCGACGACGATCCGCCCGTCGGCGAGGCCCACGACCCGATCGGCGAGTTCCAGCACGCCCCGGAGGTCGTGGGTGACGACGACGACGCCGGTCCCCTTCGCGTGGAGTTCGCGCAGGCGGGCGAGGACCGACTCGCGTGCGGGCTCGTCGAGCCAGGTGAACGGCTCGTCACAGACGAGGTGGTCGGGCTCCATCGCGAGCGCGCCGGCGATCGCGACGCGCTCGCGCTCGCCGCCCGACAGCGAGTCGATCCGGTCGTCTTCGCGGTCGGTCATGTTCACCGCGTCGAGCGCGACCGCGACCCGGCGATCTATCTCCCCGTGTGACAGCCCGAGGTTCTCCGGGCCGAAGGCGACGTCGCCGCCGACGGTCGCGGACACCAACTGGTCGCGGGGCTCTTGAAACACCATCCCGACCGCGGTGCGGGCGGCGACGAGGTCCTCGCTCACGGGGACTCCGTTCACCGAGACGGTCCCGGCGTCGGGGGTCACCAGCCCGTTGAAGGTGCGGACGAGCGTCGTCTTGCCCGAGCCGTTCGCGCCGGCGACGACGAGGAACTCGCCGTCCGATACCGAGAGGGTGACGTCGTCGACGGCGACGGTCCCGCCGCCGTCGACCCCGTTCTCGTCGCCGCGGTTGCGGCCTTCGTACCGACACGTGACGCTCTCGAGGGCGATCACGGCTCAGGCGGCCGTGATCGCGTCCGACCGGACGATCCCGACAGCGGCGGCGACCTTCAGCGCCTCGGCGGGGAGGAACGCCACCGCGCCCACTGTCACCGCCTCGATCGGGCCGAGCGAGAGGACGAGCATCAGGCCGGCGACCCCGAGCGCGTAGACGGCGACGATCCCGAGGACCATCGCGGCGACCAGCGTCGCGACCCCGACGGACGCCGGGTCGCGGAGGGTGGTCCCGCGGTGGACGACCGCGCCCACGACGCTCGCGGCCAGCGGGTACGACCAGAGGTAGCCGGCCGACTGGCCGACGAGCTGGCCGACGCCCGCGGAGCCGCCCTCGAACACCGGCGCGCCGAGCGCGCCCGCGACCAGATATAACGAGAGCGCGGCCGGCCCCCAGACCGGCCCGAGGTAGATCCCGGCGAGGAAGACGCCGAGCACCTGGAGCGTCACGGAGACGGGCGAGACGGGGTTCGGGAACGTGACGTACGCGAACGCGCCGACGAGCGCGGCGAACAGCGCGGCGCGTGCGAGGTTGGTCGCCGCCTCGTCGCCGACGAGATCGACGGACTCGGTTCGAGTCGACATGGATCGCCGTCTCTCGTAAACTCATTTGAGAATACTGGTTTACGACGACGGGGTAGCCCTCGTCGTCTCCGCGCCGGCCTCCCCGTTCGGGCCGGGGATCCGCGAGGGCCCGCCGACACGCTTTTTCGGCCTCGCCGCCTGTCTTCGGGGACATGGACGAGAAGACCGAGGAGCTTCGGGACCTCTTCGTCGACGCCACGGGCTCCGAGACGGTGACCGAGCGGCAGGCCGAGTCGCCCGGGAGCCTCGTCGACCGCGACGACGACGCGGTCGCCGACCGGGTCGCAGCGCTCGTCGCGACGATGCGCGAGCGGTACGGGTTCGATTCCGACCTCGGCGACGCCGGCTACGAGCGCGTCGTCGTCGGCTTCTTCGACGGCGAGGACGACGCGGCGATCGCCGACGCCCTCGGCGGCTCCGGATCGGCGGTCGACTCGGGGATCGACGCCCGCGCGGTTCGCGACGCCCGCCTCGATCTCCACCTCGTCGCGGACGCGGACCGCGACGCTCCCTTCGAGTACGCGGCGCTGAAACGCCTGCTCGCGGCCGATCGATCGGTCGAAGCGGCCGCGGCGGAGCTGGACGCCGACGCGGAGACCGTTCGCGAGTTCGTTCCCGTCGCCCGCGCCGACCTCGCGTCCACGCGCGTGAACGACCGCTTCCGCGACGAGTTCCGCGCGCTCCTCACCGACGCCGACATCGAGGACGCCCACGCCGCGACCGCCCGAGAGGACGGGCTCCGGGAGGCCACCGAGGACATCGAAACCGACGTATCACTGTAGATCGTGAATCCCGTGTCACGTCCGATTCGTTGACTCGACAGCGTAGTCAGGATCGTTTTCGAAACCTCAGCCGCGCAAAGCCCCGCACCTCACGCCTCCCCAGCCTCGTCGGCTCGGCGTTTACGAACGCCGAGCCGACTCCCTCGCGCACGACTCGCGGCTCCGCCGCTCGTTTCGTGCGCGCCACCGCGACCGATCAACCCAACCTCCAGCCCGACTCCTTATATACGATGTCGCGGCGATCCCTCCCGTGACTCCCTTCAGCGACCTCGCGGCCGCGGCGTACTGCCCCCGCCAGCTCTACTACCGCCGCCGCGAGGACGACCGGAGCCTCCCCGAGGAGGTCCGCGACCGGATCGATCTGGCCTACCGCTACCCCGAACTGGTCGACGCCCCGGACTCGGCCCTCCGACGGCTCCCGATCCGGCGCGAGCCCGCCGCCTACCGCCGGAACCTCTCGCGACTCCGCGAACGAGATCTGTACGACCGGCTCGTCGACCCCGCGGAGACGCGGACGTTCCTCTCGGGCCGGGAGTGTCACGGAGTCGTCCACAAGCTGCTCGCGGGCGTCGAGGACGACCCGCCGGTCCCCGTCCTCTGTTCGCCCGGCGAGCCGCCCGAGGCGGGCGTCTGGGAGCCGCAGTCGGTCCGGGCGGTCGCGGCCGCCAAGGCGCTCGCGTGGGAGCGGGAACGACCCGTTCCGCGAGCGGTCGTCGAGTATCCCGCCGTCGGCGTCGTCCGGGAGGTCCGGCTCACGACGCACCGAAAGGCGGCCTACCGCCGGGCGCTCAGGGCGATTCGGGCGATCGACGGTCCTCCCGCCCGCGTCGACGACGACCGATGTACGTCCTGCGAGTACCGCGAGCGGTGCGGAACCCGCCGCCGAACGCTCCGGTCGCTTATCGGGTGATCGGTGAGGGATCGTCACTGAGATGCGGCCATCATCTACGATCGTTCGGCGAGTTCGGACGGGGATCGTCTGATTTATTACCCTAAGGTCCATCCGCACGGGTACGAATGACACGAGACACTCGTGGTCGTTCGGAGGATAGAGCAAGTCGCCTCGCGGCGGCTGGCCGTGAAATTCGCCGACAGTAACGATCACGCCGCATCCGACGCCGCGTCAGCCGACGCGTCCGATGCCGCGTCAGCCGACGCCGACTCATCGGGCCTCGTTTCCGACGGCGGAACCGACCGAACGACACCGACGCAGACCACGGAGACCCTTTTGAACCCGAACCCACTCACCGACCTCGAGGAGGTACAGCTGTTGGACACGACGCTTCGCGACGGCGAGCAGATGCCCGGCGTCTCGCTCACGCCCGCGGACAAAGTCGACGTCGCCCGCGAGCTCGACGCCGCGGGCGTCCACGTGATCGAGGCCGGCTCGGCGTGTACCTCGGAGGGCGAACGCGAGGGGATCCGCCGCGTCGCCGGCGAGGGCCTCGACGCCACGGTCACCAGCTTCGCCCGCGGCGTCGAATCCGACATCGACCGCGCGCTCGACTGCGACGTCGACGGCGTCAACCTCGTCGTTCCCGCCTCCGACAAACACGTCGAGACGAAGGTGGGATCGAGCCGCGAGGAGGTCGTCGAGACCACCGTCGAACTCGTCGAGTACGCCACGGACCACGACCTCTGGGTCGAGGTGCTCGGCGAGGACGGCTCGCGCGCCGACCTCGACTACCTCGAACGTCTGATGAGCGCGGGCCTCGACGCGGGCGCGGACCGCGTCTGCTACTGCGACACCGTCGGCGCGGCCGGCCCGGAACGAACCGCCGAGATCGTCTCCCGGCTCGCCGACCTCGGCCCGACGAGCCTCCACACCCACGACGACCTCGGGTTCGGCGTGGCGAACGTCCACGCCGGGCTGAAGGCGGGCGCGGACACCGTCCACGGCACCGTCCTCGGCGTCGGCGAGCGCGCCGGCAACGTGGCCTTAGAAGAGGTCGCGATCGCGTTGGACCGCTGTTACGACGTTGACACCGTCGACGTCGGGCGGCTCTACCGGCTCTGCCGGCGCGTCTCGGAGGTGACCGGCGTCGCGATCCCGCCCAACAAGTCGGTGTGCGGCGCGAACGCGTTCGCCCACGAGTCGGGCATCCACACCGACGGCACGCTGAAGGACGGGACGATGTACGAGCCGTACCCGCCGGAGACGGTCGGTCGCGAGCGCCGGCTCGTGTTGGGCAAACACGCCGGGCGCGCGGGCGTCGCGGCCGCGCTCGCCGACCACGGCGTCGACGTCGATGACGACGAACTCGGCGAGGTCGTCGCCCGCGTCAAGGAGCTCGGCGACCGCGGGAAGCGCGTCACCGACGCGGACCTGCTCGCGATCACGGAGGACGTCCAGGGCCGCGAGCGCGACCGACACGTCGAGTTGGTCGACCTCTCCGCGACCTCCGGCGGCAACCTGCCGACCGCCTCCGTGCGGCTCCGCGTCGGCGACGAGGAGCGGGTCGCCTCCGGCACCGGCTCCGGGCCGGTCGACGCCGGTCTCGAGGCGGTTCGCGCGGCGCTCGCCGACGAGAGCGGCGGCGTCGACGCCGTCTCCTTCGAGCTCGACTCCTATCACGTCGACGCGATCACCGGCGGGACGGACGCCGTCGTCACCGTCGCGGTCGACCTCTCGCGCGGCGACCGATCCGTGTCGGTCTCGGCGTCGGACGCCGACATCACGCGCGCCAGCGTCGTCGCGATGGTCGACGCGCTGGACCGGCTCTCGGAGCTCGGAGGCGACGAGAGCGAGAAGGAGGACGCGGACGGGGCGTCGACGTCGACGCCGGTCGGCTCCGCGGACGACTGATCCGACCGAGGAGCGCGGGAGGGTCGGTGCGGGCCTCGACGTCTCAGAGTATCCGACCGCCCTCTTCGGCGCGGCGGCCGGTGATCACGCTCGGCGTGCCGCCGGTCTGGATGATGTTGAACGCGGTCATCAGGTCGGACCGCGAGATGAGCCCCACCAGCTCCCCGTTCGCGTCGACGACGGGGAGTCGCCCCACGCCGCGTTCTTGCATCACCTGGAGGGCGCTCATCGCGTCCGTGCCCGCGGTGACGGAGGCGACGTCCGTCTCCATCACGTCCTCGACGCGGTAGGCGTCCCGCTCGACCTCCCGCACCTCGCGGGCGTCCTCGAGGGTGACCATGCCGACGAGGTCTTCGCCATCCATCACCGGGTAGCCGGTGTGGCGCTCCTCGAACATCCGGCTCATCAGGTCGGCGACGGAGGCGGTCTCGGTCACCGTGTGGAGCCGGTCGCGGGGCGTCATCACGTCCGCGACGGTGACGCCCTCGAATACCGCCTTTAGCGTCGTCTGCTGGGCCTCGCCGGAGGCCGCCATGTAGATGAAGAAGGCGAGCACGATGAGGAGCAGCTGGAACGTCAACAGGCCGAAGATGCCCATCAGGAACGCGAATATCTTCCCGATCGCGGCCGCGCGCTGGGTCGCCTGCGCGTGTGGCTGGTTGCGGGCGAGCAGCGCCCGCAGGACGCGTCCCCCGTCCATCGGGAACGCCGGGAGCATGTTGAACCCGGCGAGGACGACGTTCAACACCGCCAGATAGCTGAACACGAAGAGCAGCGCGTCCGCCCCCGCGGGCGCGAGGACGAAGGCGCCGTAACAGACCGCGCCGACGCCGAGGCTGACGATCGGACCCGCGACCGCGATCCAGAACTCGTGTTTCCAGTCCTCGGGGAACTCCGTGAAGCTCGCGAGCCCGCCGAGCAGCCACAGCGTGATCGACTCGATCTCGTAACCGTACCGCATCGCGACGAGCGAGTGGCCGAACTCGTGGAGGAGGACGCCGGCGAACAGTCCGATCACGGCCGCCAGCCCGAGCAGCCACGGGGTCGTCCCCGCACCGACCGCGGTCGTGTCGATGCCGGCACTCAGCGTCTCGTTCATCACCCCGGCGATCGTCGTCACTTCCGAGCCGATGAGATACGCGAAGAGCGGCAACACGATCAGGAACGTCCAGTTGAGTCTGACCGGAATGCCGACGACGGTCCCGATCCGGAGTCCACGCATGCCTCCGTGTTGATCGGGCGGCCGTTTAACTGTTGACCGTGGGACGCCCGTCGGCCGACCCCACCGATCCGGGCGAAAACGAGCGACGGTGACGACCCGTTACTCGAACGTCTCCTCGATCGCCTCGTCGAGGGCGTCGATACCGCGCTCGATCTCCTCGCGGGTGGTACAGAGGGGCGGCGAGATGAGGATCTGTACGTCCGGCCGGCCGCTGCCGAAGAGTACCCCGTTGTCCGCGGCGACCTCCCGGACCGCGGCGACCGGGTTCTCCTCCCCGTCTCCGTCGGCCGCCCACGGGTGGACGAACGGTTCCCCGGTCTCGGGATCGGCGAAGACGACGCTCCAGAGGAACCCCCGACCGCGAACGGTCTCGACCGCGTCGTGTGTCTCCTCCAACTCCGTCAGGCGGGACTCGAGCACCGGCGCCAGTTCTCGGACGTCGTCGATGAGGTGTGAGTCGTACTCGTCGATCGCGGCGCGGCCGGCAGCACAGGCCACGGGATGTCCGGCGAACGTCTGTCCCAGGTCGTACCCCTCCTCGCGGATGGCCTCGCCGATCCAGTCGGCGGCGATCACGCCGGCAAGCGGAGCGTACGCGCTCGTGACGCCCTTCGCGAACGTGATCAGGTCGGGTTCGACGTCCTCGGTGTCGATGCCGAACCAGTCGCCACAGCGGCCGAACCCCGTTATCACCTCGTCCGCGATCAACAACACGTCGTACTCGTCGCAGATCTCGCGGAGTCGCTCGAAGTAGCCCGGCGGCGCGGGGTAGCCGCCGCTCGACCCGCCGACCGGTTCCATCATGATCGCGGCCACCGAGTCGGCCCCCTCGTTCCGGATCACGAACTCCACGTGGTCCGCGGCCTGCTCGGCCAGATCCTCCGGAGAGTCGGCGTCGAAGGCCGTCGGCAGGGGCGGCAGGAACTTCCCGGATCCGGTCGTCGCGGCGTAGCGGCCGACGGTCGACCGCGTGCTCGGGTCACCGGTGAGCGCGCCCGCGCCGGCGGTCCCGCCGTGGTACGACTGCCACCGCGTCAGCACCTTCGGGGCGTCCTGGACCGTCCGCGCGATCTGGGCGGCCGACTCGTTCGCCTCGCTCCCCGAGATCGAGAAGTACACCTCGGAGAGCGACCCGGGCGCGATCTCCGCCAGATCCGCCGCCAACGCGTCGCGGACGTCGTTCCCCTTCGCCGAGGAGACGTAGGGGATCCGCTCCATCTGTGCGGTCATCGCGTCCGTGATGGCCTCGTTGCTGTGACCCGCGTTCGTACAGTAGAGCTGTGAGACGAAATCGAGGTATGCGGTGCCCTCGTCGTCGTACACCGTCGCGTCCTCTCCCTCGACGATGGTCATCCCCTCGCTCTTCGGGTCGTGCCAGTGCGGGATCGTCTCTCCGTCCGCTTCGCCGCGGTCGGCGTGAGGTACGTTCTCCTGCATATGTCCTTCATGATCCTCCATACCACAATAAATCCATTTATACCGGTACGGAACGACGAAACCGGTATGAGTGGGTCCACCCACGACGACGCGGAACCGGTCGTCAAGCGCGCGAGCGAGGTCGCCTACGAGGCCGTCGACGCGGCCGAGGGGCTCCGGAAGGGCGTCCTCCTCGACGAGTCGGACGGCGCGCCCAACTTCGCGATCCGGCGGTTCGAACTCGCCGCCGGCAGTGAGGTGCCGCGACACACCAACGCGGTCGAACACGAACAGCACGTCCTCGCGGGCGAGTACGTCGTCGGCATCGGCGAGGAGGAGTACACCGTGGAGGCGGGCGACTCGCTTCTCATCCCCGCGGGCGTCGAACACTGGTACCGCAACGACGGCGACGAGCCCGGCGCGTTCCTCTGTGCGGTCCCGAACGGCGACGACACGATCGAGCTCGTGGAGTAGTACGAACTCGTGGAGCAGTAGTCGGATCCCGCGCGGGCGATCGGACTACTCGATCGCGCCGACTCGCTCTGCGACGTAGCCGAACTGGTCGCGGTAGCCGTACGCCGACAGCAACACGGGGTAGAAGGGTTCCTCCGCGCGGAGCGGCTCGCCGTCTGCGGTCGCGAACCGGTCGCCGGCCTCCACGCGCTCGAAGTTACGCGCGAACACCTCGTACTCCTCGGCGGTCGGCTTCGGGATCCGGTCGCGGAGCCGGAAGACGGGCACGTCCTCGCGCCCGCCGGCGTCGATCACGTCGTCGGAGCCGGGCGCGGGGAGCGCGCCGGTCGCCGCGAGGAACGCGCGGGTGACCCAGTAGGCGTTGTCGGCCGCTTGCTCGCTCCCCTGGAGGCCCGCCTCGATCTCGATGGTGTGCGGGTGTTCGATCAGCCGGCCCTCGGTGAAGGCGTCGGTCTGGATGACCGCGTCGACCGGGAGGTGCGGCGCGACCGCGCGGGCGACCTCGTCCATCGAGTCGACGACCGCGAACGGTTCCGCGTACGACTGCGTCGAGTGGATCGCGAGGGTCGTACAGCCGACGAGCTCCGAGCGGAGCCGGTGGGCGAGCCGCTCCTCGTGTGCGTCGGCGTCGGGGTCGCCCGGGAACGATCGGTTGAGGTCGGCCTCGAGGTAGCGCGCGTCCGCCGCGAGCGCCTCCTCGTTCGCGACGATCAGCTTCACCGTCCGTTCGACGGCGAGATCCTCGGCGACGAGCCGCTCGACGGCGTGAACCCCGCAGGGCTCGTCGCCGTGGATCGCCGCGACGACCGCGACCTCCGCCGGGCCCTCGCCCAGCTCGTAGACGTCCATGGCCGGCGTAGGCGGTCGGCGGATAAGTCGCGTTCGGATCGAAATTCGGCCGTTTCGTCGGACTCGTTCCCTGTAGGCGGCTTCGGTGTGAGACGGTCGTTCTATCTCGAGTGCTTATAGAGCGGGTGTTTCGTGAGTGGTCGAGGAGAATAGAAGAGGATCGTTGCTGGCGCGGTGAACGTCTCCAAAGCCCCAGTCGCGAGGCGGGCGCACGCTCGCTGCGCTCCTCACTCGATCGTTTGCTTCGCTCACTCTCTCGTTGCGGTGCTTACGTCGCCTGCGCCCGCCTCGCGACTGCCTCTTTGAGTCCCACCCCAACCGCACCGCACCTCACGCCTCCCCAGCCTCGCGGCTCCTTTCAGTCGCCGCGTCCCTCGCGGACGGTTCGCGCCCTCCGGGCGCTCACCGGCGCGCCACCGCACAACAGGATCGCTCGCTGCTTCGGCAGTAGTGAGCATCCGCAAGCGGTGGCCTCCACGCACCGTGATCCGTCCGAGCTACCGGTAGCATCCGTGACCGTCTATCGGCTTTAACCGGATCGCGCACGGAGGGGCGTATATGCCCAGCGACGAGGATTCCGACCGCGAGTTCCGCACGCGAAGCGTCCACGCCGGATCGAGCCCGGACCCGGCGACGGGGGCGCGCGCGACCCCGATCTACCAGACGACCGCCTACGAGTTCGACGACGCCGACCACGCCGCGCGGCTGTTCGCGTTAGAGGAGGCCGGAAACGTCTACTCGCGGATCATGAACCCGACGAACGCGGCGCTCGAGGAACGCATCGCCTCCCTTGAGAACGGGGTGGCCGCGGTCGCCACCTCCTCCGGGATGGCGGCGCTCGACCTCGCGACGTTCATGCTGGCCTCGGCCGGCGACAACGTCGTCACCTCCTCGGCGCTGTACGGCGGCACCTACACCTACCTCACCCACTCCGTCGAGCGGCGAGGCGTCTCGACCCGGTTCGTCGACCCGCTCGACTACGAGGGGTACGCCGAGGCGATCGACGACGACACCGCCTACGTCCACCTCGAGACGATCGGCAACCCGTCGCTCGTCACGCCGGACATCGAGCGGATCGCCGACATCGCCCACGACCACGGCGTGCCGCTGTTCGTCGACAACACGTTCGCGACGCCGTACCTCTGCCGGCCGCTCGACCACGGCGCGGACCTCGTCTGGGAGTCGACGACCAAGTGGCTCACCGGCAACGGGACCACGATCGGCGGCGTCCTCGTCGACGGCGGCTCGTTCCCGTGGGCCGAGTACCCTGAGAAGTTCCCGGAGATAGCGCAGGACAACCCCGCCTACCACGGGATCAACTACGTCGACGCGTTCGGCGACGCGGCGTTCACCTTCGCGGCCGTCACCCGCGGCCTGCGCGATCTCGGCAATCAGCAGTCCCCCTTCGACGCGTGGAACACGCTCCAGCAGACCGAGTCGCTCCCGCTGCGGATGGACCGGCACTGCGAGAACGCCGCGGTCGTCGCGGAGTACCTAGAGGAACACGCCGACGTGGCGTGGGTGAACTATCCCGGCTTGGAGAGCCACGAGACCCACGAGGAGGCGAGCGAGTACCTCGAGGGGGGCTACGGCGGCATGATCACGTTCGGGCTGGAGGCCGGCTTCGAGGCCGCGAAGGCGACCGTCGAGAACACGGAGCTCGCCTCGCTGCTCGCGAACGTCGGCGACGCGAAGACGCTCGTCATCCACCCGGCCTCGACGACCCACCAGCAGCTGACGGAGGAGGAGCAGGAGGCCGCCGGCGTCACCGGCGACATGGTCCGGCTCTCGGTCGGCATCGAGGACCCCGCGGACATCGTCGCCGATCTGGAGGCGGCGATCGAGACCGCGACGGAGTAACTCGGGACCGCCGACGCGCCGCCGACGCCCTCACGCCGGCGTCAACCGTGCGATCGGCGCGTCGTCGGCGTCGACCGCGACGTAGAGGTGGCCCGTGTCGGGGTGCTCGGCGACGGTGCGAATCCGCCACTCGCGGTCCGTCAACAGCCGCTCGATCCCGGTCGCCTCCCGTCCCTCGACCGTCAATCGGGCGAGCGCCCGCGAGGCCAGCCCGCCCACGAACAGGTCGCCCTCCCACTCGGGGAACGCGGCCCCGGAACAGAACGTCATCCCGCCCGGCGGGAAGCCACCGCTCCCGCAGGGCCACGAGTACGCCGGCGCGATCACGTCCTCGCGGTCGTCGTGGGAGACGCCGATCGGCTCGCCCGAGCCGTAGGTACACCCCTCGTCGGCGACGGGCCAGCCGTAGTTGCCGCCCCGGCGGAGCACGTTGATCTCGTCGCCGTCCTGCTCGCCGTACTCGCTCTCCCACAGGTCGCCGGTGTCGGGGTGAACGGTCAACCCCTGGGCGTTGCGGTGTCCGTAGCTGAAGATCGCGTCCCGCGCGTCCGGGTCGTCGACGAACGGGTTGTCGGCGGGGACCGAGCCGTCCGCCTCGAGTCGGAGGGTCTTGCCGAGTTCGACGCCGAGGTCCTGGGCGACGTGGTCCGGCCCGAAGTCCTTGAACTGGCGGTCGCCGACGGTCACGTACAGCCGCTCGTCCGCGTCGAAAGCGATCCGCGAGCCGTAGTGGCCCGTCGAGTCGACGAAGGGTCCGGCGGCGTGGAGGCGTTCGAACCCCTCCAGTCGAGCGCCGTCCGGGTCGAACCGCCCGCGGCCGACGTGGGTCGCCGTGTCGCCGGCGGCGTTCGCCGCCGAGTATGTGAGGTATACCCAGTCCGGGTCCGAAGCGGTCGGTCCGAGCGCGACGTCGAGGAGCCCGCCCTGCCCGCGGGCGTCGACCTCGGGGGTCCCGTCGACCGGCCGGACCTCGCCGGATTCCGGGTCGATGACGTTCAGCGTGCCGGCGCGTTCCGTGACGAGGAGGTCCCCGGCGGGGAGGAAATCGATCGCCCACGGGTTCGAGAAGCCCGACGTGACGGTCTCGACCGCGAACGTCACGTCCGGATCGTCGCCGGCGGATCCGTCGACGCCGTTGCCCTCGGCGGATCCTTCGTTGTCCACGTCGTCGCCGGTGCCACCGAAGCCACCGCCGTTTCCAACACAGCCGGCGAACGCGCCGGTCCCGGCGAGACCGGCGATCGAGAGGAGTCGGCGTCGGTTCATCGTGTCGACGATGGGGCTCTCCGGGCATCAAGGGCGCGGTGGACGAGGAGAGACGTGACGCGGAGAAACCCACGAACGGCGACCTCAGAGGTCGTCGCGGTCGAACTTCAACAGTCCCGCGAGCGGCGGCGCGAGCGTCCAGAAGACTAACATCGCGACCGCGGACACCTGCTGGTTGAGCGAGTCGCCGGCGAACAGCTGGTCGCCCAGGAAGGCGTTGGCGAGGAGTTCGATACCGCTTGTCGGATTCGCGGCGTCGAGGAAGGTTCGGATCTGCGTCATGGAGACGGGAAGGGCCTCGATCGGCCCGGAGAACGCGCCGACCACGCGACCCGTGAACAGCCCCCACAGGAGTACGAAGAGGGCGTAGACGCCGATCCCGGCGATGAGCGCGCGCTGGCGGGTCGCGACCGCCGCCGAGCAGCCGACCGCGATGGCGACGAACACCACGCCGAGCGCCGCGGCGAAGACGGTGTACCCGAGGAACGAGCCCGCGTTGAACGTCACCGGGGTGACGATCAACACGAGCGCGGGCAGGAGGAATCCGGCGAACGTCGCGAGCGCCATCGCCGCACCTCGTCCGACCACCTTCCCGAAGACGACGTCGGCTCGCGAGTGAGGGAGAGAGAGGAGCAGCTTCAGCGAGCCGGACTCGCGTTCGCCGCTCACCGCGTTGTAGCCGACGACGACGCCCACGAGCGGGACCAGCCCTGTCACGAGCACCGGCCCGACGAACGCGCTCAAGAGGAGTTCCGTCGCGAACTGGTCGGCCTGTCCCTGCGGGCGAACGACGTACGCGAAGACGGCGACGAGAAGCGAGAACAGCGCGACGAGAAGCGCCATCCCGCGCGACCGGACCGTGTCCTGGAAGTCCTTGTTCGCGACCGCGAGCAGGCTCATCGCTCCACCTCCTCGGATCCGGCGGGGTCCGGGTCGTCCCCGCTCCCGTTCGCCGACGACGCGTCCCCGCTTCTGCCGGGCGCCTCGCCCTCCGTGTACGCCAGGAAGAGGTCCTCCAGTGACGCCTCCTCCGTGTGGAAGTCGTCGACGACGGCCCCGGCGTCCTCGGCCGCGGCGATGACCCGCGTCTTCACGCCGGGGTCACAGCTCACGAGGAGCGCGTCGCCGTCGCGGTCGACCCGCGACACCCCGTCGACCGCGCGGACCGCGTCGACGACCGCGTCGGTCGCGTCGTCGACGGTCACCTCCAGCGTCTCGCCGTCACCGACGGCGTCGCGGAGGCCCTCGATGGAGTCCTCGGCGACGAGCTCGCCCGCTCGCAGGATGCCGACGCGGTCGCAGACGGCCTCGACCTGCGCGAGCACGTGCGAGGAGAAGAAGACGGTCGCACCGCGGTCGGCCTCCGCGGAGACGATCTCGCGCATGTCCTTCACGCCGGCGGGGTCGAGCCCGGAGGAGGGTTCGTCGAGGATCAACAGGTCGGGCTCGCCGACAAGCGCCATCGCGAGCGCGAGCCGCTGGCGCATTCCCTTCGAGTAGCCGCCCGCCTTTCGGTCCGCGTCCTCGAGGAGCCCGACCCGTTCGAGGACGGACTCGGGCTCGACGTTGGCCTCCTTCGACTCGATCGCGAACTCGACGTGTCTCCGACCGGAGAGCCGCTCGTACACGGAGAACCCGTCGGGGAGGACGCCGGTTCGTTTCCGGATCTCGACGCTGTCGGCGGTGGCGTCGCGGCCGAGCACCGTCACCGTCCCCTCGGTCGGTCGAACCAGGTCGAGCACCATGTCGATGGTCGTCGACTTGCCGGCCCCGTTGGGGCCGAGGAAGCCGTACACCTCGCCCTCCTCGACCGTGAGGTCGAGGTCGGACACGGCCGTGACGCCCGGGAACTCCTTCGTCACGCCGCGCAGCTCGATGGCGGTCATACCCCTCCGTTTCCGCGGCATTTGATAAAGGGTTGCGGCTCGCTGCGATGCCGAGGTCGAACGACCCGCGACGCTACGCCTCGTCCTCCGGCGGCCAATCGATCCCGTGATCGGCCAGCAGGTCGGCGAAGTCGGCCTCCTCGAGGACGGGCACGTCCTCGGCGTCGGCGTCCACGCGCTTCGACCGGCCGGGGCTCTCGCCGACGACGAGGTAGTCCGTGTTGCCCGAGACGCTCGAGGTCGCGTTCGCGCCGTGGGCCTCGACGAGCGCCTGCGCCTCGTCTCGAGTGGTCGACAGCGACCCGGTGAAGACGAACGTCAACCCCTCGAGGGACGCGTCGTCGCCGGCGGCGTCGGGGGTCTCGACGGGTCGCGGCTCCACCCCGCGCTCGCGGAGCGCCTCGATCGCCTCTCGGTTCTCCTCGGCGTCGAAGAAGTCCCGGATCGACGCCGCGACCGCCGGCCCCACGTCGTCGACCTCGCGGAGCGCCGCCTCGTCCGCCGCGAGCAGGGCGTCGAGGTCGCCGAAGGCCCGCGCCAGCGCTCGGGCGGTCGTCGGCCCCACGTCGGGGATCCCGAGCCCGGCGAGGAACCGATCGAGCGGGGGCTCCCGGGTCGCCTCGAGCGCGTCGATCAAGTTCTCGGCGCTCGTCTCGCCCCACCCCTCCAATCCGGCGAGATCCTCGACCGTGAGGTCGTAGAGGTCCGGAAGCGACTCGACGACCCCGGCCTCGCGGAGCTGCTCGACGCGTTCGGGGCCGAGTCCCTCGACGTCGAGCGCGTCGCGGCGCGCCCAGTGTTCGACCGCCCGCTCCAGTTGGGCCGGACAGCCCAGCCCCCCGGTACAGAACGCCAGCGGTCCGTCGCGCTCGACCGGGGCGTCACAGACCGGACACCGCTCGGGGAACGCGTAGGTCCCCGAAGAGCGCTTCTCGACGACCTCGGGAACGTACGGGATCACGTCGCCGGCGCGGTAGATCCGGACCCGATCGCCGACGTTCACCCCGAGCGCCTCGATCTCCGCGGGGTTGTGAAGCGTCGCGCGCGAGACGGTGACGCCCGAGACGTCGACCGGCTCGAGTTCCGCGACGGGAGTGAGTCGCCCGGTTCGTCCGACCTGGACCGTGACGTCCCGGATCGTCGTCGTCGAGGTCCGGGGCGGGAACTTGTAGGCGAACGCCCATCGGGGGGCCCGCGCGGTCGACCCGAGCGCCTCGCAGGCGGCCCTGTCGTTCACCTTGATCACGACGCCGTCGACCGCGTAGTTCAGGTCGTCGCGGACGGCGAGGATCCGGTCGCGGTAGTCGATGGCCGCCTCGACGTCCTCGACCAACTCGACGCGGTCGGTCCGCGGGAGGCCGAGGGCGTCGAAGGCGTCGAACTGCTCGCGGTTGGTGGCGGGACGTGCCGGGCCCGATATCTCGTCTCCCTCCCACGCCAGCACGTCGAAGAAGAAGACGTCGAGGGGACGATCGGCCACGACCGCGGGATCGAGCCGTCGGAGCGTCCCGGCCGCGGCGTTCCGCGGGTTCGCGAACGGTTCCTCCCCGCGCTCGCGACGCTTCCGGTTGTGCGTCTCGAAGGCGTCGCGGGGCATGTACACCTCCCCGCGGACGGCGAGTCGTGCGGGGGGCTCACCGCGGAGGCGACTCGGAACCGACCGGATCGTCCGGACCTGCTCCGTGACGTCGTCGCCCTCGCGGCCGTCGCCGCGGGTCGCGGCGCGGACGTACTCGCCGTCCTCGTAGACGACCTCCACCGAGAGGCCGTCGAACTTGGGCTCACAGACGTATCGGAGATCCGCCGGATCGAACCCCCCCTCGCGGAGGCCGGATCGAACGCGTTCGTCGAACTCGCGGACCGCCTCGGCCGCCTTCGCGTTGTCGATGGACCGCATCGGCTCGACGTGTTCGACGGTGGCCAACTCGTCGACCGGCTCGCCGCCGACCCGGCGGGTCGGAGATCCCTCGACGTCGAGGTCGAAGGCCTCCTCCAGATCGCGGAGCCGCTCGAACAGCCGATCGTAGGCCTCGTCCTCGATCAGCGGATCGGCCTCGACGTAGTACCGGTGGTCGTGCTCGCGGATCGCCGACCGGAGCAGCGACACCTGCCGCTCCGCCGCCTCGGGGGACAGCTCCGCGATCGGATCGAAGTCGGTCGGCGGCTCCTCGACGTAGGGGTTCTCCTCGGGGTCCGCGTGCCGCGTCGACGAGCTCGTCATCGATCGACCGTTGGAACGGTATCCGTTAAAAACGACCGGAGCGGTCGAGGGGAGTCGGCGATCTTCCGCACACCTACATATTACTCCACCTACAAATATAAACGGCCGGACGTGGATGTCTTTGATATGGCAAATCATGACAAACTCGAGGGCGGTGGAGTGTACGAGCGGCGCATCGGGACGCCGACCACCGACGACGAGGTGAACGGCTACTGGCTGTTCGGGTTCGGCGTACTGCTCGGGCTGTCGGGGGTCGTCCTCTTCTTTCTCACCGAATCGGCGACGACGCCCCGGGGGCTCGCGTACGCGCTCGCCGCGCTCGCGCCCCCGTTCGTGATGCTCGGTGCGGTCATCCGGTTCCCGCTCCGTCGGGCCGGGACGTATCTCGGCTATCTCGGGGCCGTGTTGAGCTTCGTCGGGGTCGTCTGGTTCGTGAGCATCTTTCCCGACGGGTGGTTCACCGCGTCCGGCGACTCGGCGGTCATCACCGTCTACGGGGTCGGGCTGGCCCTCATCGGGCTGGCCGGCACCGTCGTTCCGCTGCTCTCGGACCCGGTACACGAGGACTACGAGCGGATGCAAGCGGAGACGGCCGCCACCGCGACCGCCCGCGAGGAGACGGAGGCCGAACTGGAGGCGGCTCGCGAGGAACTCGACACGACCCGCGAGGAGTTGGGATCGGCGGAGGCGCGCGTCGCGGAGTTCGAAGCCGAGACCGAGGAACGCGAAGCCGAGACCGAGACCGCCCGGGCCGAGACCGCCGCGCTTCACGAGAGCAAGGCCAGGTTCGAGGTGTTCGAGGACGCGGGCGGCAGACCTCGCTGGCGGCTCCGCCACCGCAACGGCAACGTGATCGCGACCTCGGGACAGGGGTACAGCAGCCGCGGAAAGGCGCAGAAGGGACTCCACAGCGTGAGGCGAAACGCGCTGGGTGCCGGACTGTTGCGGATCGAGACGCCGGTCGAGGAGGCCGAGGCGATCGCCGACGACGACGGGCCGGAGCCCCCGGACGCCGACGAGCCGGACGTGGCCGTCCCGAGCGACGACGAGGCGATAGAGAGCGAGGCGACCTTCGAGCTGTTCGAGGACGCCGCGGCGGAGTGGCGCTGGCGACTCCGTCACGACAACGGCAACACCATCGGCGATTCGGGCGAGGGATACGCCTCGAAGTCCAACGCGAAGCGCGCGCTCTCACGGGTCCGCGAGCACGTCGCCGCCGCCGACTATCTCCGGATCGATCCCGCCGCGTTCGAGGTGTACAGGGACAGGGCCGGGAAGTGGCGCTGGCGGCTGATCCACGAGAACGGCAACGTCATGGCCGACTCCGGACAGGGGTACAGCAGCCGGTCGAAGACCCGGCAGGGACTCGAGAGCGTCCGGTCGAACGTCGCGACCGCCGACCTCGACGACCTCGACGGCGAGGCAGGCGGTGGCGAGGAGGCTGACGACGGCGACGAGACCGTCGGCGAGGCCGGATCCGGCGACGGCGGGGCGAAAGCGACGTTCGAGCTGTACGAGGACGCCGCCGGTGAGTTCCGCTGGCGGCTCCGCCACCGCAACGGCAACGTGATCGCCGACTCCGGGGAGGGGTACGCCTCGAAGGGCGGGGCCGAGGACGCGATCGGCCGCGTCCGCGAGTACGCCCCCGACGCCGACGCGCTGGAGGTCGGAAACGCCGCCTTCGAGATATACGAGGACGCGGCCGCGGAGTGGCGCTGGCGGCTCCGCCACCGCAACGGCAACGTGGTCGCCGACTCCGGCGAAGGATACGCCTCGCGGTCGAACGCGGTCGAGGCCGTCACGGGCGTCAAACGGAACGCACCGGGCGCCGGCGAGGAGACCGTCGAGTGAGTCGCGGACGCCGCTCGATTTACGTCGGTTCGCTCACGAGGAGTCGACAATGAGTCGGATTCGGGTTTTGAGCTACAACGTCCGCTACGACAACCGACACGACGGCCACGACGCCTGGCACGCCCGAAGGGACGGCGTCGCCGACGCGGTTCGGTTTCACCGTCCCGACGTCGTCGCGTTTCAGGAGCCGCTGCCCGGCCAGCGGGCGGACCTCCGCGAGCGTCTCCCCGAGTACGACCTCCTCGGGAGGGGACGGAAGGACGACGGCGGTGAGGGGTGTCCGATCGGCGTGCGCACCGATCGCTGGCGGGTCGTCGACCACGGGACGTTCTGGCTCTCGAAGACGCCGGCGGACCCCTCGACCGACTGGGACGCCGCGCATCCGCGGATCGCCACCTGGGTGCGGATCCGACCCCGAGACCGGGTCGGGGGACCGACCGCGCCCGCCGACTCGTCGCTGCTCGTCGTCAACACGCACTTCGATCACGTGAGCGCGCGCGCACGCCGCGAGTCCGCCCGACTGCTCCGCGAGCGGATCCCAGAACTCGCCGCGGTGAGCGAGCAGGGGAGAAGTGCGGACGCCGTCGGCGGTTCGCCCGGGGAGTCGATCCACGGAGCCGAACGGCTCCCGCGAGTGCTCGTCGGCGATCTCAACTGTACGCCCGGATCGGACCCACACCGGATCCTCACCGGAAACCCCCCGAAAGCGGACGACGGCCCCGGTGATGAAACGAGCGGTGGATCGGATCACGATACGAAGGACGCTCTCCGGGACGCGGCCGCGACCGCCGACGTACGACACGGGCCGCGGACGAGCCTCACCGACTTCTCGCGGCTGATCGACAACCGGCGAATAGACCACGTGTTCGTCTCGTCGGACGTCGAAACAGAGGCGTTCGCGACGCTCGCGGACCGCGACGACCGGGGACGGTACCCCTCCGATCACCTGCCGGTGTTCGCCCGACTGCGGCTGTGACGCTCGGTCGAGAGCGGGCGGCGCCGGGTCGTCACTCGTCGTCCGCGTACCGTGCCATCGCGTCCTCGTAGCCGCGAACCGCGGTCTCGAACGTCTCCCGGAGGTCGGCGATCGGCGTCTCGGTGGCGTCGACGCGGAGGTCGGCGTGGGACGGATCGAGCCGCTCCGTCTCCTCGGTGGTCTCCACCCGAACCGCCGCCGACTGGACCGTCAAGTCCTCGCGCTTGTCGCCACCGGCGTCCTGCCCGGCCGCGAGCGCGTCGATCAGGCGCTCCGCGAGCGGGTCCTCGCCGTGTGCGGTCGACTCGTAGGCGGCCGCGGCGTCCTCGAGGACCGCGGAACCCGCGAGGAGGTTGCCGGCGACGGTGAAGTTCTGTCCGACGCGGTGGCCGCACCACTCCCCGCACTCGTCTCCGGTGAACGCGAAGATCCCGTCGGCGTCGACGCCGTGGAGCTGTCGGCGGTTACGTCCCTCGTCGGCCGCCAGCAGCGCGTCGAGCGCGTCCTCGACCGCGAGGCCGTCGGCGAAGTACGCGAGCCCCTTTCGGCCGAGTTCGACGTTGGTGTGCGACTGCGTCGCCACCGCGCCGTGCTCCGAGGCGAACGGGCACAGCGCGCCGACGCCCGGCAGCCGCGTCGTGACCGCCACGCCGAACCGGACCTGGCCGTCGCCCGTGTCGTCGGTGTACCGCTCGCGAACGCAGATGCTGAACGTCACGTCTCGTGATCGAGGTCGCCGGCGAGAAAACGGTGTGGGGACGGCTACGACAGGGCCGCGACCATCGCCGAGACGTACTCCGTCTCGTCCGCGTTGATCCCGTGTCCCATCCCCTCGTAGATCCGGATCTCGACGTCGGCACCGAGCGCCTCCAACACCTCGGCCGTCTCGTGAACTCGCTCCTCGGGGATGTGCGGGTCGACGTCGCTACAGCCGAGGAAGGCCGGCGTCCCGGCGAGCGCGTCCGTGGAACCGGCGGCGTCGCTCTCGCCGTCGGGATCCGCGGCGCCGGCGACGTAGTCGTCGACGTCGATCGACTCGCCGATCAGCCCGCCGCTCAGGGCGGCGAGGCCCCCGTATTCGCGGGGGGTCCGCGCGACGAACTCGCTCGCGAGACACGCGCCCTGTGAGAACCCGGCCACGAGGACGCGCTCGGGAGGAACCCCGGCGTCGGTCGCGGTCTCGACGGCGCCGGCGACCGCCCGGAGTCCCGAACTCCGTCCCGGCTCGTTCTCCTCGACGGGGGCGAGAAACGAGTTCGGATACCAGGTGTTCGCGGCCGCCTGTGGGGCTAAGAGCGCGACCGAACCGTTGGGAGACGACACCTCCTCGCCGAAGCCGACGATGCTCCGGGCGGTCGCGCCTCGGCCGTGGACGAGAACGACCGCGGCGTCGGCTTCCGCCACGGGCGTCCCGGCCGCGACCAACTCCTCGTCGCCGTGGGGGTCGTCGCCCGCGTGTGGACTCCGCCGGCTCATACGCCCACGCCGGAGTCCGCCTCGGGGAGGTCGTACTTCTTCACGGGAAGTCCCAGTTCCTCTAAGGCGCCCTCCATGTGGCGGTCCTGTGCGAAGTCCGCGTCGTCCTCCTCGCGGAGCCGCTGGGCGGTCGCGAGGACCTCGCCCTTGCGGTCGTCGGGGATCTCGTACTTGTCCGAGGAGAGCTCGATCACGAGCCCGTTGTTGTCCTGGGTGTAAATGGAGTGGAAGATCCCCCGGTCGAAGACGTTGTACCCCTTTCCGGCGTCCTCGAGCGCACGCATGATGTCCTCGTACTCGTCGGGATCGACGCTGAAACAGAGGTGGTGGACTGCCCCCGTACCCGGGCGCTGGCCGCGCGCCGAGGGGCGGTCGTCGCTCACGAAGAACGTGAGGATCCGGCCGTCGCCGGTGTCGAAGAAGAGGTGCGTCTGTGAGGGGTCATCGAGGTTCGGCTGGCGCAGGACGAGCGGCATCCCCAGTAGATCGCGGTAGAACGCGATCGTGTCCGCCTCGTTGCTCCCCCAGACCGTGACGTGGTCGGTTCCGGTCGTGTGAAACGGCGCGTCAGGTCGCTCCGGCGTCACCGGAGCCTCGTTTTCGTCGTCCATACCCTCCCTTAGGTATCCACCCGAATAAAGTCGGGAGAGACCGGATCGTGATCGGCTGACGCGGATGTTACCGGATCGAATGGATGGGTTTTAGCGTCGGCGCGAGGAGGGGTCGACATGGAGATCCTGTTACACACCGGCCACGAACACCCCGAACTGCTGTGGATCGCCGTCTCGGCCGTCGCCTCCTTCGCGCTCGGCGTCGGCGTCGGCGCGTACGGACCCGGCATCGGACCCGACCGGGCCGCCGACCCGAGTCCCGAAGAGGAGTGACGCGGCGGTCGGGATCGGACGCGATCGAACCCTCGATATCGCGATCGAACCGCTCGTTCACCGTTTCCACACGTCCGGAGCGACGCCGACGGCGCGAACGAGCGAGGGATAGCCGACGGCGACGAGGAGGACGACGAGCAGCGACGCCCACAGCGGGACGGCGACGACGACGCGCTCCGCGACGGCGAGCGCGGAAAGCATCGCGACGAACATGACGCCCCAGTGGGGGGCGAGCTGTCGCACCGTCTCGGCGAGGGAGTTCATGATGCGGCGATCGGTTTGCTGGCGGTAGTGGGTGTCGATCCGGCGGAAACGACGAGACAAAACGGCACCGAAAATGCGGGTCGATCGAGGTCCGATTCAGTACCGCGAGGGCATGAACGCCATCGCGAGGAACAGCCCCGACGACAGCAGACTGATTATCATCACGCGCCACAGGCCGTCGCTGTTCGTCTCGTGACGGTCGATCGCGGCGTTCTGCGCCTCGAACGAGTCGAAGTCGGTCGAGAGCGTCAGGGAGGACGCATCCGGGAAGTGCCCGACGAACTCGGTCCCACCGATCGTCACCCGCGAGTTCTGGGCGATCTCCGTCGAGACCGTCTCCGTCTCCGTCCAGACGACCACGGCCGCGTCACTCGAGACCGAGTCGACGGTGACCGTCCGGTCCTCGTACTGGATCTCGTCGTCGACCGCGTACGACCGTTCCTCGGGGGCCGGGAAGTACTCGTCCGCCGGAACGAGCCGCGACTCGTCGTTCTCGGTCACGACGACGTACTCCTCGCCGTCGCGCTCGATCGTCTCGTTGTCGGCGTTCGAGTCGTTCTCGAGGATCGCGGTTCGGTCGAGCACCTCGACGAGCGTGAACGAGTCGGGGTCCTCACCCGAGATCCGGACGGTCCACTCCCCGCCGTCGAGTTGGACGGTCGATCCGTTCGACCACGACTCCGACCGTTCCGCGGTCCGGTTCCGCTCGACCGATCCGACGATCTCGCCGTCGGAGTTCTCGCTGGCCCCCGTGAACGTGTACT
This sequence comes from Halorubrum cibi, assembly GCF_900182635.1. GTDB lineage: Archaea > Halobacteriota > Halobacteria > Halobacteriales > Haloferacaceae > Halorubrum > Halorubrum cibi. The sequence continues at coordinate 77,903 of NZ_FXTD01000004.1, forward strand.
CCTCGCCCTCCACCTCGAACGTATCACCCGACGACAGGTCGTGGTCCGGGTTCTCGAAGGAGATACCGGGCGTCTGGGCCGTCGTGACGAGCACACCGGTCGCGCTCCCGACGAGCAAGAAGAACGCGACGTATACGGCTACAGCGCGTCGTTGCATGGTTCGAGTGTGGGTCACCCGATGTATAACGGTTACTAACCCGTAGCGACTCGACCCGCGGATCCGTTCCTCGTCATCGCCCGATGCCGAGGACGTCGGCTGGCGGGTCGACGGGCGTCCCGATCCCCACCGGAAGGTTCAATCCCTCGTCGGATCGGGATCGGGGCGTGAACCGAGCCCTCCTCCCCGCGGTCGCCGCGGCCGTCGCCGCGGGAACGACCTCCGTGACGCGTCGGATCGCCCCGATCCTGCTCGAGTCGCCGATCGACCTTCCGGCCACGAGCGTCCTCTCCCTGTACGTCGCCGGCGGCCGTTTCGTCTCGTTCGCGCTCGCGTACGGCCTCCTCCTCGGCGTCGCCTACCGGGTCGGTCGAACGGGGGACGGCTCCCCCGACGGCGGGAGCGTCGCGCTCGCGACCGGTCTCGTCGCCGCGGTCGCGTACCTCGTCGCGACTGCCGGGACGCTCCTCTGGCTCGGTCCCCAGCAGGGGGCGGTCACGGCGGTCCTCGCGGTCGGATCGAGCGTCGGCGTCGGCGTCCAGCTGGCGGTCGTCGCGTTCGCGGGGGTGGCGCTGGGTCAGTCCCGACGCCGGGACGACCCCGAAGACGCGTAAGGCGGGACGGACCCGCGGGCGCGTCGCCGCTTGAGCGCACGAACCTGCACGTCGTCGCCGAGGAACTCGAGGGAGCGAGCCGCGGGCGAGCTCCGATCGGGTCGGAACGGCTCCGATGAGCGGCTCGAACACTCCGCGATCACCCCCGATCCGAGAACGGCCCGTAGAGCCGGCTTAACCCGATTTAAATCCGAATTGATCGGGCTTAACGGAGTTTCCCTCTTATGTGGGGCCGGCCGCACGACCCGACTGGACATGAGCCAACGCACGATAGGCCTGCTGTTGATCGCGGTCGTCGCGGTCGGCGCGGTGACCGGCGTCGCGGCCGCCGAGGAGAGCCTCGGCGTGACGGTCGAGGACGCCGACGGCGAACCGACGGTCGAGGTGACCGAGAACGACACCGCGGTCGAGAACGCCACGGTGGTCGTGAGCGTCGCGGACGACGAGGCGAACGCCTCGTACGCGGGGACGGGCGAGTACACGACCGACGAGAACGGAACCGTCGAGTTGCCTGCTCCCGAGGAGGACGTTGGGATCGAAGTGACCGCCTCGACCGAGAACCGGACCGGGTCGACGTTCGCTCACCTCGAGGCGCCGGACGGACTCGAGGTCGACGTGGATGAAACCGACGACGAGCCGGTCGTCACGGTGACCGACGACGACTCCACGGTCGCGAACGCCTCGGTGAACGTCACGACCGTGGACTGGGAGAACACGACCGACGAGAACGACACGACCAACGCCACCTACGTCGGCGAAGGGAACTACTCGACCGACGAGAACGGGACCGTCGAGCTTCCCGCTCCCGAGGAGAACGTCACCGTCGAGGTGACTGCGACGTTCGAGAACGAGACCGCCTCGACGACCGTCGACCTGACCGTCGGCGACGACGATTCCGACGAGCGGCCGTTCGGACAGGTGCTCCGCGACTTCATCGAGAACATCGAGAACCGCGACGGCGGCATCGGCGGCGCGGTCTCGGACTTCGTGACCGAGAACAACCCCGGCAACGCGCCGGACCACGCGGGAGGCCCCGACGGTCCGGATGACGACGTTAACTCCGACAACGACGCCGAAAACGAGACCGACGCGCCCGGAAACGCCCCCGACCACGCCGGAGACGGGAACGATGATGAGCGCAGCCCGCCGGACCACGCCGACGACTCGGATGATGACGATGCGGACGAGAACGACTCGGACGATGACGACGCGGATGGAGATGACGCGAACGAGGACGAGACTGAGGAGGACGACACGGACGATGACGATTCGGACGGTGACGACGCGGACGAAGACGAAACGGAGGCGGACGAAGCCGACGAGGAAGACGACGATTCCGAGGAAGACGAGTCGGATGAGGACGACGACGCGGACGATGGCGACGAGGACGACGCCGGAAACGGCAACGGTCCCGGGAACGGCAACGGTCCCGGGAACGGCAACGGCAACGGCCCGCCGTAGCTGAGAGCGCACGGCTTCGACCGTGACGGACGCCGATCGTCGACGGAGTCCGGTTCGTCGACGCTCGAAGCATCGCTTTTCCGGTTTCGATTCTTTTGACGCACGCGTCGGTGTCGGCAGGGTTTAGTGCGACGTGAGCGAATCGAGAGCCATGAGCGAGAGCACGTATCCGCCGGTCACGGAGCACCTGTCGGACCCCGAGACGGCTCGCGAGGAGGGACGCCGCAAGATGGACTGGGCGCTCCAGCACATGCCGATCCTGAACGCGCTCCGCGAGGAGTTCCAGACGGAACGACCCCTCGAGGGCGAGACGATCGCGATGGCGATGCACGTCGAGGCGAAGACGGCGAACCTCGTCGAGCTGCTGGCCGACGGCGGCGCGGAGGTCGCCATCACCGGCTGTAACCCGCTGTCGACGCACGACGACGTCTCCACGGCGTTGAACGACCACGAGTCGATCACCTCCTACGCGGTCCGCGGCGTCGACGACGAGGGGTACTACGACGCGATGCACGCGTGTCTCGCCCACGAGCCGACGATCACCGTCGACGACGGGATGGACATGGTGAAACTCGTCCACGAGGAGTACCCCGACCTCATCGACTCGATCCTCGGCGGCGCGGAGGAGACCACCACGGGAGTCCACCGCCTGCGCGCGATGGACGACGACGGCGAGCTCCACTACCCCGTCTTCGCCGTCAACGACACGCCGATGAAGCGGCTCTTCGACAACGTCCACGGCACCGGCGAGTCCTCGCTCGCGACCATCGCGATGACGACGAACCTCTCGTTCGCGGGCAAGGACGTCGTCGTCGGCGGGTTCGGCTACTGCGGGAAGGGCGTCGCGAAGAAGGCGGCCGGCCAGAACGCCAACGTGATCGTCTGTGAGGTCGACCCGCGCAAGGCGCTCGAGGCCCACATGGAGGGGTACGAGGTGCTTCCCATGCGCGAGGCCGCGAAGAAGGGCGACGTGTTCGTCACGACGACGGGCAACCGCGACGTGATCACCCGCGAGCACTTCGAGGTCATGAACGACGGCGTGCTGCTGGCGAACGCCGGCCACTTCGACGTGGAGATCAACCTCGAGGAGCTCGACGACCTCGCGGTCGACCGCTTCGAGGCCCGCGACGGCGTCGAGGGGTACGAGATGGCGGACGGGCGCGTGCTCAACGTGCTCGCCGAGGGGCGGCTCGTCAACCTCGCCGCACCCATCGCCTTGGGCCACCCGGTCGAGGTCATGGACCAGAGCTTCGGCGTTCAGGCAGTCGTCGTCCGCGAACTCGCGGCGAACGCCGACGCCTACGAGCCCGGCGTCCACGACGTCCCGGACGATCTGGACCGCGAGGTCGCCGAGATCAAACTCGCCGCCGAGGGCGTCGACCACGACTCGCTCTCCGAGGAACAGCGCGAGTACATGGGAAGCTGGGAGCACGGGACATAGACGGCCACACCACGTTCGATTCCGGTTCTCGATGGCTATCGACCGCGACGATCAGTACCGTCTAATCACGGTGGCGCGCCTCCGAGCGGCCGGAGGCCGCGAGGAGCCCGCGAGGGACGCGGCGAACGAAGTGAGCCGCGAGGCTGGGGAGGCGTGAGGTGCGGGGCTGTGCGGGGCGGGGTGGGACACAAAGGGGCAACCGCGAGGACGACGGCGGCCGACGAAAGGACCGCAAGGAATGAGCGAAGCGAGTGACTGAGGACCGTGGTTCGAGAGAGCAAAGCTCTCTCGTCATCGCCAGAAATCTCTGATTTCTGGCTAGCAGTCAGAACGCGTCGCGTTCTGACGACATCACGAAAGGCGCGGAGCGCCTTTCGAACGACAGCGAGGCCCCCGAATCCTCGCGGTTGGGGCTTTGGCGATGTTCACCGCGTCAGCAACTGCGTAGATCCGAGCGACTGGGGCTTTGGACGGCTTCAGCGCGCCAGCAACGACCTCTGGCCGATCGACTGGGGCTACGGCGATCTCGTCTCTGACGACGGTCCCTTCGCGCTCTCACCCGGATCTCGCTTCGCAAACACCCACGTTCGTATCCACGTCGTCCTCGCGCCCTTTTTGAACGCCACCGACCAACACGTAGCAGTGACAGTCACCAGCCTCCACGACCCGACCCACCGAGAGGCGCTGTGGGAGCTGGAGGACGCCTTCGAGCGCGGCGATCTGATAAGCATCTTCGGGCGCTGTACGGTCTCCTACGAGGGCCGGGCGGCCTCCGACCTCGGCACCGGCGACCGCCTCCTCCTCCTGAAGCCCGACGGGGCCGCCTTAGTCCACACCGACGAGGGCCGCCAGCCGGTCAACTGGCAGCCGCCGGGATCGGAACACCGCGCCGCGGTCCGGGAGGGACGGCTCCGCGTGGTCTCCACCAGAACCAACCCCGCAGAGACCCTCACCGTCCGCTTCTCCGACATCCACCAGCTGTCGGCGATGCCGGTCACCGGCGGCCGCGACCTCGACCTCCACGGCAGCGAGGAGGACCTCCGGACCCGGATCCTGGAACGCCCGGATCTCGTTGAACCCGACTTCGAACCGAGAGAGACCGAGCGTCCCTCCAGCGCCGGTCCGATGGACGTGTTCGGCGTCGACGCCGACGGCAACCCGGTCGTCGTGGAGCTGAAACGCCGGCGGGTCGGCCCCGACGCGGTCGGCCAACTCGCCAGGTACGTGCGCGCGCTCCGCGAGGAGTTGGGGATCGAAGAGGACCGCGCCGACGCCGACGCCACGGTCGAAGTCCGCGGCGTGCTCGTCGCGCCCTCGGTCACCGACCGGGCGGCGGAGCGGCTGGCGGACCGCGGATTCGACCACGTCGCGCTCGAGCCGACGCCGGAGGAGTGAGGACGCCCTCGGCGAGAACGACTCCGTCCCCTCACGCACGCGACTCCCCGACGGCTCCGTCGCGGTATCGAAGGCTTTATCGACGCAGCGGGGGCTACATCGGACAAGTAACCATGTCCGACAAACCCGCCTCTATGTACCGGACGATCGACAAGCCGTCGTACACCCGCCGCGAGTACATCACGGGCATCCCCGGCTCGAAGATCGCCCAGCACAACATGGGCGACCTCTCCACGGAGCCCGAGGACTACCCCGTCGAGATCAGCCTCCGCGTCGAGGAGGAGCTCCAGATCCGCCACGGCTCGCTCGAGAGCGCGCGCCTCTCGGCGAACCGCCACCTCATCAAGGAGCTCGGCGAGGGCAACTACAAGATGACGCTCCGCAAGTTCCCCCACCAGGTCATCCGCGAGAACAAGCAGGCGACCGGCGCGGGCGCGGACCGCGTCTCCGACGGGATGCGCCAGGCGTTCGGAAAGCCCGTCGGGACGGCGGCCCGGCTCAACGCCGACGACGTGGTCTTCACGGCGTACTGTACCGTCGACCAGGCCCCCGTCGTGAAGGAGGCGTTCCGTCGCGCGTACAACAAGCTCTCGCCGCCGTGCCGGATCACGGTCGAACGCGGCGAGGAGCTGCTCGTCGCGTAGACGACACCTTCCTCTCCTTCGATTTCGGTCTTCGCCCCCGATTCAGCTGTCTCGTCCGATTCCGTGTTCCCTCCGACTCCGACCGCCGAGAGCCGCGGCTCTCGAGACGAATCGCTGAAATACCCGCCTCGCGTATGCTCGGGCAGTGTCAAAGCAGTTGGCCGAGGTCGAGACGCTGTTCCTCCACGAGGCGCGGAGCGACTACACCGTGGTCGCGAACCGGGACGGCAACCGAGTGCTTCGCGGACGCCTCGAGCTCAAAGAGACGTCCGCAGGCCCCCGTCCCGGCAAGTTCCGCGTCATCAAAGACGGCGAGGACCATCCCCGATCCCCGGACGAGTTCGTCGACCTCGCTCGCGCGGCCACCCGCATCCGGATCTCCGAACAGACCTCTCCCGAACGTCGCGAGCGCCTCCACGAGATGCTCGACGGCTACCAGCTGGAGGCGATGGCGGTCCGGACCTGTCGGCGCTGTGCGAACGACGGACGCTACGGCCCGATCACGGCCGACACCGCGATCGAGCACAACGGCGAACGGATCTGCCGGGACTGCGCCCGCCGCGAGCTCGAGCGCGAGCTGTCGTACAAGGGCGATTTCACGGGCGCGGCGGAGGAGCGACTCGAGGAGCTGTTGTACGACTCGAAGGACCTCGACCGGATCGTCAATCTGCTTCAGGGAGGACTCGATCCCGACCTCACCAAGTACGACGAGGTGTCGGCCACCGTCGAGGACGTCTCGCCGGTGCGAACCGACGAGCTCGACCTCCACCCCGACCTGGCAGCCCGCGTTCAGGGCCGCTTCGAGGAGCTGTTGCCCGTCCAGAGCCTCTCCGTTCGAAACGGGCTCCTCGACGGCGACGACCAGCTCGTCGTGAGCGCGACCGCGACGGGCAAGACCCTCGTCGGCGAGCTGGCGGGGATCGACCGGGCGCTGAACGGCGACGGAAAGCTACTGTTTCTCGTCCCGCTCGTCGCCCTCGCCAACCAGAAGCACGAGGACTTCGAGGACCGCTACGGCGACCTGCTGGACGTCTCCATCCGCGTGGGCTCCTCGCGGATCGCCGACGACGGCAATCGCTTCGACCCGAACGCCGACGTGATCGTCGGGACCTACGAGGGAATCGACCACGCGCTCCGGACGGGGAAGGACCTGGGCGACGTGGGGACCGTCGTCATCGACGAGGTCCACACCCTGAAGGAGGGGGAACGCGGCCACCGGCTCGACGGCCTGATCTCCCGGCTGAAGTACTACAGCGAGGAGCGGATGGAGCGCCACGAAGGGTACGACGGCACCCAGTTCGTCTACCTCTCGGCGACCGTCGGCAACCCGGAGTGGCTCGCCGAGCGGCTGCGGGCGACGCTGATCGAGTTCGAGGAGCGCCCCGTCCCCATCGAGCGCCACGTCACTTTCGCGGACGGCCGCGAGAAGGCCGACATCGCCGACAAGCTCGTGAAACGCGAGTTCGACACGAAGTCCTCGAAGGGGTACCGCGGGCAGACGATAATCTTCACGAACTCCCGGCGACGCTGCCACGAGATCAGCCGAAAGCTGCGGTACGACTCCGCGCCGTACCACGCCGGGCTCGATTACGGCCGCCGCAAGAAGGTCGAGCGCATGTTCGGGAACCAGGACCTGTCGGCGGTCGTCACCACGGCGGCGCTGGCCGCCGGCGTCGACTTCCCGGCCTCGCAGGTGATCTTCGACACGCTCGCGATGGGGATCGAGTGGCTCTCCGTCCAGGAGTTCTCCCAGATGCTCGGCCGGGCCGGCCGGCCCGATTACCACGACCGCGGCCGGGTTTACCTCCTCGTCGAGCCGGACGCCGTCTACCACAACTCGATGGACCGGACCGAAGACGAGGTCGCGTTCACCCTGCTCAAAGGCGAAATGGAGGACGTCGCCACTCACTACGACGAGACGGCCGCCGTCGAGGAGACGCTCGCGAACGTCGTCGTCGCGGGAAAGCGGGCGAAGCGGCTCAACGACCGGATGATCGGCGACGTGCCGACGAAGCACGCGGTCGGGAAGCTGCTGGAGTGGGAGTTCATCAACGGCTTCTCGCCGACACCGCTCGGGCGGGCGATCTGTCGACACTTCCTCGCGCCCGACGAGGCGTTCCGGATCCTCGATGCGGTCCGGAAGGGGACGGACCCATACGACCTCGTCGCGGACCTCGAGCTGTACGACGAGGAGGAGTGAGGCGGGACCGACGAACGAAACGCTTTAGCGGCTCATCCGGGTAATGGAGAACACGGGACCATGGGTTAGTGGTATACTTCGAGCCTTGGGTGCTCGTGACCCCGGTTCGAATCCGGGTGGTCCCACTTTTAACGCGCGAGCAACTCACGAGCGTCGCCGTCGCGATCGAGACGCCTGCTACCGCCGGTTTCGCTTGAGTTCTCGCATCCCCGCGTATCCGCGGAAGATGTCGGCGATCCATCGGCCCGCGGCGACGACCGCCTCGATCGGCCGACGCCACCACGGCCCGAGCTCCTCCTCGGCGTCGTCGTCGGTCTCGTTCGGTGCCATCGATCCGAGTGGTTCGGTACCGAGACACATAGTTGTTCGTTCGACCGGCGGCTCCGCCGCGTTTCGGTGCTGACGAAGTCGGTATCCACGCAGCATGCCGTCATCGCTCTTCGAATCGACATTCGTGTCGAAGCGGCGCGTCCTCGAGTCGGGGCGACCGCCGTCTTTCGAAATCCTTTTGTCTCGATTCGGCCTTGGTCGAAACGCGAGCCGCCTTAGCTCAGACTGGGAGAGCACTCGACTGAAGATCGAGCTGTCCCCCGTTCAAATCGGGGAGGCGGCATTTTCCTGCGAACTCGTGAGGGAGCGGAGCGACCGAACCGTGAGCAGTGAAAATGCTCCCGACCCGATTTGAGCAGACGAGTCGGGAGCCCGAGCGCAGCGAGGGCGAGCGTCTCGGCGAGTTCAAATCGGGGAGGCGGCATCCTGATTCTACACGATTTCCATTCGAAGAGATTTCGCTCCGTGTCATAGCCCGAGCTGTCTCCCGTCCCCACGAGTGGAGCGAGCGGGGAACAGTGAGACTCCCTCCGGTCGTCTCACGCGTTTCAAATCGGGGAAGCGGCATATTCTGAACCCATGAGCGGAGCGAGCGGGTGAATAACCGACGTCGAGCCGATTTGAGCAGACGAGTCGCGAGCCCGAGCGGAGCGAGGCCGAGCGTCTCGGCGAATTCAAATCGGGGAGGCGGCAGTCCAATTCTACTGCGTCTTCTCGTCGTTCGGGTCCTCGTCCTCCGCGTTCTCGTCGTCGGTCCTGATCGCGTCTTGGAGGCGGTCGATGTCGGTGACCTTCTCTAAGTCGCCCATGGTGACGGGCGTCTTCTCGTTGGCGCGCTCGCCGGTGGCGACGCCGCTCGTGAGGATGCTTCGGACGCCCTCCTCGATGGACATGTCCACGTCCATGACGCGGTCTCGGGGGACGTGCGTCAGGAATCCGCCCGTGACGGGATTCGGTGCGAGCGGGATGAACAGCGTGACCATCTCGTCGTGACCGGCTGCCTCGGCGACCGTCTCCGGCGACGTGCTCGTCTCGAAGCCGATGACGTGGACGTCCTCGCCGAAACACTGGACGAGTTTTATCTCCTGGAAGTTCTCGGCCTCGTTGTCGAGCATCACGTCGCCCATCCGGCGGAAGCTCTTGTAGACGGTCCCGATTCCGGGAATCGACGCCAGCGCGAGGTCGATGACGTCTATCGCCTGCTCGCCGTATCGGTGACGACCGATCGAGCCGACGACGACGACGATCCCCAACAGGATGCCGACGGCGATGATCTCGGTGAAGAAGTCGATGACGTAGCCGTAGACGTGTAACTCGATCAGTACGGAGACGAGGTCGGTCTCCCTGAACCACGCGATGACGCCGAACCATCTGAGCACTCGGATGAAGGGAGTCAGCGCGCCCGTGATGAAATCGAGGGCGATCGTCAGAACGTACAGCGTGATCACGAAGGGGACGATGATCGCGATCCCCGTCATCAACACGTCGAGCGTCCCGCCGTAGAGCGATTCTACCGTGTCACGCGCCGGCCGTGACGAGTCGTCGGAGGAGTCTGGAACCGCCATCGTTGTTCTCACGAAAACCACTGTGAAAGCAGTGTCGTTCCTCCGAGACGCGGTCCTCGCTTCCGATCGAAGGAACATCCCGAGTCGACGCCGCGGAACGACCTCGTCGGATCTCGAAGTGACGGAACCGTCGGTGTACTTCCGTCGGTGTACTTCCGTCGGTGGGCTGCGGACGGAACCGCCCGTCCTGATTCGAGTGCTTGTGGTACGGGTGTTTCGTGAGTGATCGGAGCGATGAGAACGGGACCGTTGCTGTTGCGGTGAACGTCTCCAAAGCCCCAGCCGGCTCCGGTCGAGGGCCTCGCTGTGGTCCTCGTCGCTCACTGCGTTCGCTCCTGCGGTCCTTGCGTCGGCCGTCTTCCCGGACCGGCTGCCCCTTTGAGTCCCGCCCAACCGCCCCGAAACCGCACCTCACGCCTCCCCAGCCTCGCGGCTCCTTTCAGTCGCCGCGTCCCTCGCGGTCGGGTTCGCGGGTGCTGTCGCACCCGCTCACCGGCGCGCCACCGCCCAGAGGATCGCTCTCTGCTTCGGCTGTAGTGAGCATCCGCGAGGAATCGAGCGGTTCACCGACGGAGCCGTCGGAGACGGCGGAGTCGGCTTTTTCCCTCCCGGTTTTCGAGGAGTGGTTCCCGAAGCGAACGCAGTGAGCGAGGGCACCCGACGACGAAAAAGGTGGCTGTGTTGACCGACTATGACCGCTCCTCTCTGCGAGTCACTCCCCGGTGACGCGTCCCGCGAACTCACGAAGCTCCCGGTCGAACCGCGCCGGGGCCTCGATGAACGGTGAGTGGCCGACTCCCTCGAAGATCGAGACTTCGCCGTCGGGAACGAGGTCGGCGTGTCGTTCGGCGGCCTTCGGGAGGACGACCCGGTCGGCCGATCCGTGAACGAACAGCGCGGGGACGTCCAGACCGCGCAGCGTCTCGGCGTTCGCGCCGCTTCGCGCCTGGAGCGCCTCCCGAACCCGCGGGGGACACCGCGCGTTGTATCCGAGCATGTGGTGGTACTCCCGCGGCGGGACCGGTTCGGCCGTACAGATGTCGAGGAATTCCTCGAGCGCGTCCACGCTGGCCTCGGCGTCGCGGGTCTCGAGGTCCTCGAGCATGTCGGCGAACTCCTCGCCGGCGATCTCGCCGGCCGCGTCGGTTCCTTTCTCCGTGATCGCCCCCACGAAGACGGCTCCGGCCACGTCCTCGGTTCCGTCGACGGCGAGGTAGTCGGCGACGACGAGTCCCCCGTACGACCACCCGACGAGGACCGGGTCGTCGGTCGCCAGCTCGTCGATCACGGCGCGCAGGTCCGCGGCCCACAGCGCCGGGTCGCGGTACGGGCCGTCGCCCGCGGGCTTCTCGGAGTCGCCGTGACCCCGGAGATCGGGCGCGAGCAGGCGGAACTCCTCGATCAGCGAGCCGTCGAACTGTTCGTACCAACAGAGCCGCGACTGCGAGTAGCCGTGAACGAGCAGGATCGTCGGGGCGTCCGGCGGTCCCGCGTCGTCGACGCGTAGCTCCGTCCCCTCGCCGCCGACGACCGTGTGTGACTCCATGTCCGGGGATGTGCGTGCGGCGGTATATACGTTGGCGGCCGGCGGTCGATCGCTGGCGGCGGGCGAACGCCGGCGACCGGTCCGCTACTTCCGCCCGGGGGAGTGACCGAACAACAGCGGCGCGACGAGGAGGGCGGTACTGAGGAGGTGCGCGACGCGACGGCCGAGCCGCGACACGAGGACGACTTCCCTGAATCCGCCGTTGAGAACGGCCAGGACGGCCAGGACCGCCATGAGCGCCAGACGGCGAGCGGTCGACGGAGCACTCGACGCCGAACGCCGCCCGGTCGATCCCCGGCTGCTCGTGGGGTTCGCGAACTCATCCGGTTCCGTCTCTCGGGGCGTCGAAAAAAGCATGTCGGGTACGCTTCGGTGTATCGGGATCGGGGAACCCGGTAGGTCGGTACTCGCCCGCGTCAGGCCGCCTCGACCGCCTCAAGCAGCGCGTCGTAGTCGGGCTCGTTCGTCGGGTCGTCGGCGACCCACGCGTACGTCACGGTGCCCTCGTCGTCGAGGACGTACACGGCGCGGTCGGCGACGCCGTAGAGCCCGAGGTCGGCGAGATCCATCGAGAGCCCGTAGGCCTCGATCGCGTCGCCGTCCATGTCGCTCACGAGGTCGAATGCGAGGTCGTACTCGTCGGCGAAGGCCCCGAGCGAGAACGCCGAGTCGGCGCTGACCCCGAACAGGGTCGCGCCGGCCGCCTCGAAGTCGTCGTACCGCTCCTGGAGCGCCACCATCTCGTTGCTACACGGGGGCGTGAACGCGCCGGGGAAGAAGGCGAGGACGACCGGCCCGTCGCCGAGATGCTCCTCGAGATCGAACGTCTCGTGGTCGGACCCCTTGTACGTCGCCGTGAACGTCGGTGCGGTGTCGCCGGTCGAGACCATACACGCGATCCGAGGCCCGTGGCGTCCTAAAAGCTGTCGCGGTCGCGTCGGGTCCCCGTCTCTCCACCTATCCAGTGGCCGAACAGTCTCGCTCGATCACGATCTGTCGGCCGGGATCGTCGTACTCGCCGTCGATCGGACTCCGCTGGTACACCTCGTAGACGGTCACCCGATCGACGGGCGCGTCGTGGACCTCCTGGGCTCGTTCACAGACCCAGTCGGCGTAGCCCTCCGCGATGGCGCCATCGGGTCCAGAGCTGTCGACGGCCGACATGAACTTCCGGTGTCGGAAGTTCGGGTACTCGGCCGCGGGATCCGGCGGCCGGTCGAACGTCAACTCTCCGCCGCCGAACGCGTTCGACATCGATCCGTTCTCGAAGTACGCCCGCGAGGGGTACCAGCTGTACGACTCCGTCGGATCGGGCGCGTACAGTCCCCACTTCTGTTGATCGAGGTGCTCGTAGTCGATCTCGTCGGGCACGTCGTGGCCGCTGACGCTGCTCGCGCTGAACACGAGGATCCACACCAGGACGCAAAAGCCCAGCACGGTCAAAAGCGACTTGCCGTACGCGATCGCGTAGTCGGAGGCCTCCCCGTACCATCCCTCCCGGTCCGGATCGAGGACCCGCCGCTCGATCGGCGGTCGTCCGAGCGGGCCGAGCGCCGCTTCCACCGCCGAGGACGACGGCAGCCGATCGCTCCACTCCGCCGGCACCCGCCGAGCCAACGTGTCCCAGAAGACGCCGGGAAGGAACGGCAGCATGGCCGCCATCAACAGAAGCGGGAACAGCCCGACCGCCATCGTCAACAGCATGCCGACGAACGCGCTCGTGTACGTGAACGCGGCGAGCATCCGGACGCGTCCGACGGTTCCCAGAAGGAACAGCGCGGACCCCGAAAGCAGCACCACCCAGCCGTAGTTGAGAAGCGTCAGGAGCGCCGGGAACTCGACGACGAACTTGCCGAGGGTGGTCGTCATCACCTCGTTGTGCAAAGCGATCGCGAGACCGTCGCCGGCGTACCACTCCTCGCCGGCGTGTTTCAGGATCGCGTTCGCCGTGAACACCACGACCGGCTGGACGAGCAACGCCGCGGTCCCGAAGCTCGCGACCGCCTTCCGGGCCGACCCGCGCCGGAGCGCGTCGATCGACCAGCGCTCGCCGAGCGGCGTCACGAGCGCGACGGCCAGCAGGACCCGGAACAGTCGGTCGCCGCCGTTGAGGACGGCGGGGTTCCGCGCCTGAAGCGAGAACAGGAGCAACAGCGAGACGAAGCCGACCAGCCGCGTTCGGTAGCCGAGGAGGAACGCGACGGCGAACGCCCCGGCGACGGCGAAAAGCAGCCCCTGGAACCAGAGGTCGCCCGAGAGCGCGTGAAGCGACACGCCGGTGTACTGGCCGTAGGTGGCCTCGTAGGCGGCCACCGGATAGGCGCCCGCGTCGGTGTAGAACAGCGCGAGGTCCTGCGAGCGGTGGAGCAGATCGAGCAGGATGACGAGGGCGAGCGCGATCCGGACGGCGGCGAGCGACCGGGTGTCGACCTCGAATCGCTTTCGAACCCGGTCGCGGACCGGCGACAGACGGTTCCACGCCCCCGCGAGTCCGCTTTCGCCGACGGAGGTCTCGTCGCCGTCGGGATCGACGGGGCCGTCGCCGTCGGGATCGACGGGGCCGTCGGCAGTCAGTTCGGTCTCGTCATCGCCGATGTCGGGCACTCCGGACTCATCGTCGCGGTCGTCGTGGTCATCGTCGGCATCGTCGCCGGGTCTTGAATCTCGTGACGGCATTCGATGTGCGGTGGCGGACCGGTCGGAACGCTCGCCGCCGGTCCGTCCGACTGGCTGGAGTGTGGCGCAGACGGTATGTATATTTGTTGGGACCGAGGTCGCGTCGCTCCCGACGCCTCCGGCGATCCGCCCACCTCGCCGCGTCCGAACCCTTTTTCACCGGTCTTCGCTATCCGTTGGCATGGAACTAGATACGGTGACCGACGCGGTCGAGGATCGGCGCGAGGAGCTCACGGCCCTCGCCCGCGACGTCTGGGAACACCCGCAGACGGCCTTCGAGGAGACGTACGCGGCCGACCGGCTGATCGGCGTCCTCGCGGAGCGCGGCTTCGACGTCGAGATCGGCGTCGGCGACGTCGAGACCGCCTTCGTCGCCCGCTACGGCGAGGAGGATCCGGTCGTCGGCACGATGGGCGAGTTCGACGCGCTCCCCGGTCTCTCACAGCGCGTGAGCGCGACGAAGGAGCCGATCGAGGCGGGCGGGAACGGGCACGGCTGCGGCCACAACCTCTTCGGGGTCGGGTCGCTCGGGGCCGCGCTCGCGATCGCGGACGCCATCGACGAGGGCCTCGAGGGGTCGATCGTCTACGTCGGGACGCCCGCAGAGGAGGCCGGCGCCGGGAAGGTGTACATGGCTCGCGCGGGCGCGTTCGACGACATCGACGCGGTCGTCTCCTGGCATCCGGGCTGGTACAACGCGCCCACGAAGGGGTCGTGTCTGGCGGTCGACGGCTTCGAGGTGACCGTCCACGGCGAGTCCTCCCACGCCGCCGCCTCGCCCGAGGCCGGGCGGAGCGCGCTCGACGGGCTCCAACTCCTCAACACCGCCGTCGAGTACATGCGCGAGCACGTCCCCGACCCGGTTCGGCTCCACTACGTCATCACCGAGGGCGGCGACGCGGCCAACGTCGTCCCGCCGGAGGCGACGGGCGAGTACCTCGTGCGCGCGCCGAGCCGCGACCTCGTCGACGAGGTCTCCGCGTGGTTCCGCAGGGCGGCCGAGGGCGCGGCGCTGATGGGGGACGTCGACGTCGAGGTCACCAAGATCAGCGGGATCTACGGCGTCCGACCGAACGAGACGCTCGGCGACGCCATCCGCGAGACGATGGGCGACCTCGGCTCGTTCTCGGTCGACGACCCGCTCGCCGCCGACCTCCGCGAGTCGCTCGGCGACGTGTCGGGACAGCTCGCGGAACTGGAGCCCGAACACCGCGACCGCGCTCGCGACTCGGCGTACTTCGCCGAGCCGATCGACGCGCTCGACGCCGGCGAGGTCGGGTCGTACTCCACCGACTCCGGCGACGTGAGCCAGATCGTCCCGCTCGGACGGATGACGACGGCGACGTGGCCCGTCGGAACGCCGCCGCACTCCTGGCAGGCGGTGGCCGCCAGCGGCTCCACCGGAACGGAGGGAATGCTGTACGCCTCGAAGGCGATCGGCGGGACGCTCCTCCGGTTGCTCACCGACGAGGACCTCCGCGCCGAGGTCGTCGCCGAGTTCGAGGAGCGCGGCGGCGCGGACGGGTACGAGTCGGCGATGCCCGAGGACGCCGACCCCTACGAACTGCTCGGCGTCGAACGCCCCGAGTTCGAACCCACCGTCGAGACCGAATCGGAGGCTGCCGGAACCGTCGCGGACGACTGAACGACGCCTTCGGTCGGAACGATACCTTCGGTCGAACGACGCCGCCAGACACCGTCCGACCGCTGACGAGAATCGACGGGTCGGTCGATCAGCGAGTCGAGACCCGACCGTACGGTCACGGATCGACGAGAACACGTCCGATCCTGAAAACATTCGTCGATCAGAAGTCGTGGTAACTGTACACTCGCAAGTCTTATCCCGTCGACGGGCGTTCGTTTAGACGCAATGGCGACAGGAAAGGTTGATTTCTTCAACGACACTGGCGGCTACGGTTTCATTTCGACTGAGGACGAGGACGACGACGTGTTCTTCCACATGGAAGACGTTGGCGG
This sequence comes from Halorubrum cibi, assembly GCF_900182635.1. Lineage (GTDB taxonomy): Archaea > Halobacteriota > Halobacteria > Halobacteriales > Haloferacaceae > Halorubrum > Halorubrum cibi. Next base: position 93,909 of record NZ_FXTD01000004.1, read on the forward strand.
TCCGGACCTCGAGGAGGGTCAGGAGCTCGAGTTCGACATCGAGTCCTCCCCCAAGGGTCCCCGCGCGACTAACGTCGTTCGGCAGTAAACCGGATACCGAGGCGGGTCGTCCGGCTGACGCCGAACACGGCTCCGACACGCGAAAACGAGTTTCTTTCCCGCGGTGCGGACTCACGTCCGTCGCGGGCTGTTATCGACCGCGTAGCGACGGCGACGAGCGGTCCCGTCGCCGCTTAGACCTCGTCACACGTGTTGGCCCCAGAGCCCCCGGCCCTTCGTCACCTCCACGTCGCCCTCGACGCGGATCTGACACGCGAGCCGAACGTCGTGGCTGGGGTGGTGTGGCGGGAGCCACAGTCGAGCCTTCTCCTTGCGGCCCGGCTCGCTGACCTCGCCGTCGACTTGAACCGCGCAGGTCCCACACGACCCGGTTCCACGGCAGTTGAACTGCTTTGACCTGCCGTTGTACACCGACAGTCCGGCCTCCTTCAACACGTCGCGCAACACGGCGCCCTCCTCGCACTCGATCTCCTCTCCCTGGTAGTACACGGTCGGCATGACGTATGGTACCGTACGTGTCGAGGCCTCAAAGGTGCTGGTGTGTCTCGAATCGTACCGACGGTCGTCTCGAATCGGTGTGTGCCGGGCGTCGGACGCCGACGGGGCGTTTTTTACCCTCGGCACCGCAGGGTGGTGTAATGGGAATCAGGTGTCTGCTCGGGCACGACTTCTCGGAGCCCGAAATAGAGCGCGAGCGCGAGGAGGACGGCGAGGAAGTCGTCACGACCGTCAGGGAGGTGAAGACCTGCGCTCGCTGCGGCGAGACGCAGGTCGTCAGCGAGAACACCGAGGTCACGACCATGGAACAGCTCACCGACCAGGCGACGACCGGCAACGCCTCGCCGAGCGAACCGACCGATACGGGGGGTTCGGCGACGACGTCCGACGACCGCGGGACACCCACGCCGCCGCCGTCCGACTCCGGCGGTGCGGACCGGAGCCCCGACATCGACTACGGCGGTGCGGGCGTCGACGTCGCGGACCCCGACGGCGACGACGCGGAGATACTCGACGCCGACCCCGACGGTCACTCGACCGCTGACGGCAACGCCACCGGCGACGACGACGCGGTCGAGGCACCGGACGTCGAAGGCGGTACGGTGACCGACGCCGAAGGCGGCGCGGTGGCGGACGACGAGGGGGCGGAACTGATCGACGAGGGACCGGATGACGGCGTGGTCGACGACTCGACCGCGTCCGGGGCCGCCGATGAGGGACGGGCCGACGACGGTCCGGCGAGCGGTGACGCCGACGTCAACGCCGACGCCGCCGACGACGGCGTGATCCTCGAGGAGGACGACGCGGATACCGCGGACGATCGGGATCGCGGTGAGTGGCCGGAGATGGAGGAGGAAGACGACGGTTCGACGTTCGAGGCCTCTCCTTGGCCCGAACAGCGGGGTGACGACGAAGGGTTCGACGCCGAGATCGGCGATGACGGCGACAGCGGCGTCGAATTCGGTGGCCTCACGCCCGAAACCGCCGAATCGACGGCGGAGTCCGCGAACGCGGAGTACGTCGAACCCGTCGACGGTCCGTCGACGGACTCCGCCGCCGGAGGGGCCGCCGTCGACGACTCCGATGCGGCCGCTCCCGACGCGTGGAAGGACGGCCCCGGTTCGGGGATCACCCGCGAGGACGCCCCCGAGTTCGAGACCATGGATTCGGGAGGGACTCCGACCGAGTACTACTGCCCCGAGTGCGGGATGACGGTCGAATCGACCGGGAGTTCGATGCGTGCTGGCGACATCTGTCCGGAGTGTAAACGCGGCTACGTCGCGGAGCGGTCGCGGTAGTCGAGTCGACCCCTGCTCCGTTTTTCTCGTCCCCTTCGTCGGCGGTTCGAGCCTTGAACCCTCCGTTTGAAGCCGATTCTCCGTGACGAAACTGGTTTACGCGACCCTGTCGAACGGTCGCAGCATGAAGCAGTACAAGATGCGCCGCGGCGAGCATCTCGACGAGCGCATGCCGGATCTCGAAGCCTCCATCGAGGAGTACTTCGGTGAAGTCACCGGAACCGAGGAGTACGACGGCCACGAACTGTACGTGGTCGAAGACCCCGACAATCCCGTCTTCGAGCGGATCGTCGCCGGCGCGGCCGAGTACAGCGGCAAGAAGGACAAGCTCGCGGTCCACTTCGAGGAGCGTCCGGCCGAGGACGTCATCGCCGAAGGAAACGCGGACGCCGCCGCCGACGCGGTCGACGCGAAGAACTCCTTCCTGCTCGAGGCCACCGGTCGCGACGCCAAGTCCCGACGCGACTCGCTGAAACGCGAGGTCGAGGACGACGCCCCCGACTACTGACGCGACCGACCGCCGCCTCCTCTTCTCGTTCACGCCGTCGATCGTCCGTCCTCCAGCGACGCGGCCGCCGCGGTGCGTCTTCCCGCCCGGATCGATTTCTCTCGCCCTCGAAGCCGCTCGCGCTCGCTCCACACATCATGAACATTAATTCGATACTGAGTTAAAAATCAGCAGTTTTAAACACTCCGGGTGCGAACGGGAGGTATGAGCATCGAGACGATACTGTTAGCGGTCGGAACCGAGGACGAGAAGCGAACCGAGCGGCTCGCCGCGGAGGCGGCGAGCGTCGCGAAGCCCACCGGGGCCACGGTCGTCCTCGCGCACGTGTTCGACGACGACGAGTTCGCCGAGGTCCGGTCGAACCTCGGCGTCGACGTCGAGAGCGAGGAATCGACTCCGGACGCGGTCGCGAAGCGTCACACCACCACGAGAGCCATCTCGAAGGCGCTCTCGGAGGCGGGCGTGGACCACACGGTCCGCGGTGCGGTCGGCGACCACGCCGACGAGATCGTCGCGCTGGCCGAGGGGACCGACGCCGACCGCGTCGTCGTCGGCGGTCGACACCGTTCGCCGACCGGCAAGGCGGTCTTCGGCAGCGTCGCACAGGAAGTGATCCTCTCCGCGCCGTGCCCCGCGACGTTCGTGCGCGAGGAGCCGGTGGAGTCGACGCGACGCGTCGCGCCCTGATATCGGTCTCAGTACTCCCCTTTTCACCTCTCGCGACGCGGAGCGTCCGCGAGCGACACGACACCGACGGAACCGTCCCGATTAAGTGGTAACGGAGACCTCTTTCCGCCGATGGCTTACTACGTGGGCGTCGACCTCGGCGCGACGAACGTCCGCGCGGTCGTCGGCGACGAGACGGCGACCGTGCTCGGATCCGACGCGCGCGGGACCCCCCGCGGTCCGACCGGCATCGCCGTCACCGAGGCGGTGTTGAGCGTCGTCCGAAACGCGTGCGCGGAGGCGGACATCGACCCGAGCGAGGCCGTCGCCGCCGGGATCGGCTCCATCGGGCCGCTCGACCTCGCGGCCGGGGTCGTGTTGAACCCGGCGAACCTCCCGGACACCGTCGAGCGGATCCCGCTCGTCGGTCCGGTCTCGCGGCTGCTCGACACCGAGGAGGTCCACCTCCACAACGACACCAACGCGGGCGTGATCGGCGAGCGGTTCCACTCCGAGCGCAACCCCGACGACATGGTGTATCTCACCGTCTCCTCGGGGATCGGCGCGGGCGTGGCCGTCGACGGAAACGTCCTCTCCGGGTGGGACGGCAACGCGGGCGAAGTCGGGCACATGACCGTCGATCCGCACGGGTTCATGACCTGCGGGTGCGGCCTCGACGGCCACTGGGAGGGGTACTGCTCGGGCAACAACATCCCGAAGTACGCCCGCGAGCTCCACGAGGAGGATCCCATCGAGACCGCCCTCCCGATCGAGGACCCCGACTTCTCCGCGATCGACGTCTTCGAGGCCGCCGGAGAGGACACCTTCGCCGACCACGTGATAGACCAGCTCGCCCACTGGAACGCGATGGGGATCGCGAACGTGATCCACGCGTACGCGCCCCTCGTCGTCAGCGTCGGCGGCGCGGTCGCGCTCAACAACCCCGATCGCGTCCTCGACCCGGTCCGCGAGAAGCTCGCGGACATGGTGTTCATCAACGTCCCCGAGATCCGGCTCACCGAACTCGGCGACGACGTCGTCGTCAAGGGCGCGCTCGCGAGCGCGCTCACCGGCGGTACCGGCGACCGCTCACGGGTCGACTCGCCGCCGTAGTCGGACCGCCACCGTAGTCAACCGGTCGGCTACTCCTCGAACTCGTCGCGCTCGGGAGTCGCCTCCGGACCGCGTCCGTCGCCCGTCGCACCGCTCGTCCTCTCATCGCGCGTCTCGAGGTACACGTCCCGATACCGCCATATCTTCCGGAGGAGGACGTAGCCGAACGCGCCCTGGAAGACGACGACGAACCCGAACAGCGCGAGGACCTGCGGGAGGCCGAACAGCCCCGAGGCGATCGCCGTCACCGGCCCCACGAGCGTGTTGTACAGCGCGTGGATCGTCGCCGCGATCACGAGCCCCTTGATCACTATCGGTCCGCGGTTCTCGGGGTTGAACTTCGCGAGCCCGAGGTAGTACCCCGCGAACGCCGAGTAGACGACGTGGCCGGGACCGGCGAGCGCGCGCAACGCGGCGATCCCGTCTCCGGCCCCGAGCGCCGCGAGGCCGAGCGAGAGCTCCGTGATGTCGACCGTTCGCGCGATGTACAGCAGGTTCTCGATCACGGCGAAGCCGAGTCCGGCGATCGCGCCGTACACCGCGCCGTCGATCACGGCGTCGAACCGCTCGTCGGTGTACGCGTACAGCCGCACCGCGAGCAGCTTCACCGTCTCCTCTATCGGACCGACGATGACGAAGAAGAAGAGGACGGTCCCGAGGAAACCGAGCGGTTCGAAGAGCGGGCGGGCCGCGCCGTTGAGGACCGCCGCGAACGTCGCGGTCAGTACGGACAGAAGGAACGTCGCGACCAGAAGCGAGAGGGGCTCGCCGGTCGTGACGTCTGAGACGTACACGTACGCTGCGAGGCCGAACGCGGGGACTGCGGACAGCGCGAGAAGCGCCGCCATCGTCAGGTCGAAGAGGAGTCCCGCACCGAAGGAGGCGAAGATGCTGAGGAGGATGATCCCGGCCAGGAGTACGACGAGCGCCTTCGCAGAGCGGGTGAGAAGCCAGTACAGCGCGACCGAGAGCCCGTCGAGGGAGGTCCGCTCCTCCCACGTGGCGACGTCGTAGAGGTCGCGGTCCTCGTCGTCGCCCCGCTCCACGGGATCCGACCGTGAGTCCATGCGGGCGGATTGGCCCCGTTCCGACTTAAGCGGTCGCCGTGGCGGTCAGTGTTGTCGCGACGACGGGTTCCGTCGTTCGCGCTCGCGTCGCCGCGGTCGTCCGACTCGCCGAACACCGGAGGTTCAAGCGATCGCGGCCGAAACGCTTCGGCATGGACGTCGATGGAGGACGCGGGAGCGGAGGCGAGATGCGATCGAACCGAGGTGTGGCGCCGTGAACGTGCGCGTCCGCGGGATCTACACCACCGCGCTGACGAGGCTCCTGCTCGAGGCCGACCACGACGTCGTCGACGCCTCGCCGCCGATCCGCCGACGCTTCGACGCGACGTTCCCCGCCGCCCCGCCGGACGTGACCGTCTCCACTACCGACGACCGCCAGGGCGTCGGCGTCGCAGGCGACCTCGACGCGGTCGAGACGCTTCGAGACCTGCTCGCCGACGTCGGGATCGACACCCTCGCGTGGACCGACCCGACGCCGGTCGGCGCCGTCCTCGACGGCGAGGTCACCGAAACGCTCGGCGGCGGCGCGGTCCTGGATCTCGCGGTCGATCCCGACGATCCCGACGCCGCGGGCGGCCGGACCGCCCCGAGCGACTCCGCCGAGGGATACCTTCCGTACGCGAACGTCGACGCCCGGATCGAGCCGGGCGACCGCGTGCGAGCGCAGGTGGTGAACTCCGCCGCGCCCTGGGTATCACACCGGCCGGAACTGGACACGGAACTACGGGTCGGGAACGGCCTCGTCACGCTGGAACCCGGATCGGGGACTCGCGTCGACGTCCGGGACGACGAGGCGGCCCGCGAGTTGGCGGGGATGACCGACCTCCTCGGGATCGAGCCGCCGGAGGGGTGGCGCGCGGTCTGGGGACCCGCCGCGCTCGATGCCGACATGGACGCGCTCGAGACGGGACTGGAACGGGCCGTCGCCGACGCCGAGCGACTCACGGGGTCGGACGGATCAGACGACGATGACGACGATCCCGCCTCCGCCGACGGTCTCGATACCGACGGACTCGGCCTTCTCGCGGACTCCTCCGCGATGCGAACCGCGCCGACGGCTCGCCCGAAGACCGGCGCGTGGGTCTGGTTCGGCCGCGAGTCGCGCTTCGCGCTCGACGCGATCCGCCGGGAAGTCACCTCGACGATGCCGGGCCACCACCGGATCAAGGCCGGTTCCGCGTCGGCGTCCGCGGGCGTCGACTTCGCGGAGGCGCTCTGCGATCCGGCCCCCGACGCCGACTTCCCCCTCGCCGCCGTTCGCGGCTCCTTCGGCCCCGCCGAGGGCGACCGACTCCGACTCGAACACGGAAAGCCCGACGGTCGGCTGATCACCCTCGGCGAGGGAACGGTGACCGCCGTCGACGACGACGGGTCGCTGACCGTCGAGCGGGAGATGACGCCGGGCGGGGACTACGACGGGCTCGGTACCCGCCGGGAGGCCGGCGACGTCGCGGCGACGAGCCTCAAGGAGGGTCGATGGTGGTACCCCACCACCTACCGCGGGTCCGACGGGACGGTGAAGGGGACCTACGTCAACGTCTGTACTCCCGTCGAGGTCTTCCCGGACGCCGCCCGGTACGTCGACCTCCACGTCGACGTGATCAAGCACCCCGACGGGACGATCGAGCGCGTCGACGACGACGTCCTCGACCGGTCCGTCGCGGCCGGCGACGCGCCCGAGGAACTCGCCGAGAAGGCCCGGAGCGTGGCCTCGGCGCTGGAGAACGCGCTGTAGCGGGAGACGACCGGCTGCTCGGCCTCGGAGCGGGTCCGTCGCGCTCAGAAGTGGTTCGAGGCGTCCGTCTCGTGGCGAAGCTCCCCGCCGCGGCCCCCTTCGACGGTCGAGGCTCCCTGGTCGCCGGAGGAGGGGACGCGAACCGTGACGTCGGTCACTTCCTCGAAGTCGGTGATGAGGTCCCGCCGGATGTTCTCGGCGGTGACGTTCGAGACGCCACAGCCCGCACAGCCGCCGCCGAGTTCGACGACGACCTCGCCGGTCTCCGGGTCGGCCTCGCGCACGACGCTCGTCCCGCCGTGCATCTGGATGATCGGCATCTGGCCGACCATCCACGTCTCGATCCGGTCCGCGAGGCTCTCGTCGCTCATTACCTCCCCTTCGCGCCCGAACCTTTGGAAGGTTGCGGTTTGAGAGTCGATCGCACCGTCGAAACCAACTACGTCACCGTCGATGACCGGAGACTCGCGTGGAGTCCTCTTCTCGGCGTCACTCGTCTCGGCTCGTCGCCGGAGGGACTTCCTCGTCGTCGGTTTCGCCGGCTTCGTCGCCGGCGCCCGTCCGCGCGGCCTCCCCCTCGGCCGACGGGGACCCGTCCGCCGCCGCGCTCGGAAGCCGCGTCGGGTCCGGGTCGTCGTCGCCGTGAAGCGAGTCGTCGCGCTCGAGGAGGTACAAGAGCGGCCCCAACGCGACCACCACCAGGACGCCCGGGATGGGCGCGTCGGGGACGAGAAGCGCCGTGGCCGCTCCCGTTCCCCCGGTGAACAGGACGAGACCGGCCCACAGCGCCGGCGTTCCCGTCTCGACGCCGATCCGCCTCGCGTCTCGACGGACGACCGCGGCCGCGAGCGCGAGGAGGATCCCGCCGGCGGCGGCTGCCAGTGACATGGAGCGAGTATGGCGGAGACGGAAAAAAGGATGTCGCGAGCGGGTCGTCGCCGGGGGAGGTCGGGGATCGTCGCCGGGAGTCAGGGGGCCTCGCCGGTCTCGATGGTGAAGGAGTCTCGGGGGTACGCGACGCAGGTGAGCGTGTAGCCGTCCCCGAGCTCGTTCTCGTCGAGCATCTGTTGGTTGTCGTGTTCGACGAAGTCCTCGGAGGGACCGTCCGTGATGTGCCCGGCACACGAGACGCACTGTCCCTGCCGGCAGGCGTACGGGAGGTCCCACCCCTGCTCTTCGCCCTGGTCGAGGATCGGCTCGTTGTTCGCGAGTTCGACCGTCTCGCCCTGCTTCGCGAACTCGACCTCGAAGTACTCGATTTCGTCTTCGGGGATGTCGCCGGGTCCGGCGCTCGCCGAGCCGCCCTCCTCGAGTTCGCCCTCGCCGCCCTCGCCGCCCGCCGGGATCGCGCCGCCGCCACCGCCGCCCGCGCCGATCGCGCGGTTGCCGGGCTCGGGGAAGCCGGGATCCGGGAGGGAGCTGGCGCGCCGTTCGACGATCTCGTCGGAGACGTCCTCCGTGGGCTCCCACCCCGTTCCCTTCACCGTACTGACGAGAACGACCGTCAGCGTCGCGATCGCTGCGAGCGCGATCGGCAGTGGGTCAAGCATACCGACGACTATGGAGAGGTGGTTTAATACCGTTTTGATCGGGCCAACGCTCCGGGAATTCACCCCGCGAACCGGCGCTCGGCGTCGACGTCGTCGACCCGGAACGCGGAACGGGTCCTTTATCGCCCGCCCGCCCGATCGGACGGGCATGCAGGTGAAATCCCGCCACCACCTCCGGAGCGACGACATCACGGCGATCCGCGAGGCGGTCGCCGACCACCTCGGCGTCGACATCGACGGCGAGACGTTCGAGTTCGTCGAGTTCGTCGACGCGAACTACGAGTTGGTGCTCGTCGACGGCGACCCGGCGGTCTTCTACGTCGACGACGACGAGCCGTTCCTCACCGTCCGGGGCGCGAACGACTACGAACCGGAGACGGGCGTCGTCACCGTCGACGCGGGCGCGATCTCGTTCGTCTCCGACGGCGCGGACGTGATGCGGCCGGGGATCGTCGAGGCGGACGCGGCGATCCGCGAGGGCGACCTCGTCGTGATCGCGGAGGAGACCCACGGGAAGGTGCTCGCGGTCGGCCGCGCGATGGTCGACGGCGACGAGATGGCCGGTGAAAGCGGGAAGGTCGTCTCCTCGATCCACCACGTCGGCGACGAGCTGTACGAGTTCTCGGCTTAGTCCTCGAGTTCGAAGGCCACCTCGACTTCGGCCTGGTACTCCCGGCTCGGCGCGTTCTTGATCTCCACGCCGAACTCCTTCACCTCGGCCCAGTAGACGTTCTCGAGGGTGTCCTCGGCCCGGTCGATCGCCTCGTCGGCGGCGGCGTCGAAGCTCTCCTCGCTCGTTCCGATCAGCGTGATCTTCTTGAACACCATGCGTGCTGATTGATCGCACGGCGTTATAAAACCGCCCGCGGATCGCGGGTCGATCGCCCGACCGCCGGCTCCGTTCAGGGGCTCCCCGGTGCGCCCTCCATCACGGAGAAGTCGTCGCCGTCGGGGTCGACGCCGATCACCGCCCAGTCGTAAGGGGGCTTCAGCGACGTGAGCCGCTCCTGGAGGTCGTCGGCGTTCCTCCGCCACGTGACGAAACAACGGAGCCGCGGCGTCTCCCCACCGTCCGCGAGATACGGACCCAGATCGTCGTCCTCCATACACAGCGCCGTGACGAGGACGCGTCGCCACTTCCGCTCCGCGACGAACTCGCGTCCGCCCTCGGAGACGCTGTATCCGAGCTCACGAAAGACGTCTCTGGCCTCCGTCGTCGGTGGAATGCTCGCAGTGGCCATCTACTCGACCGTTGATCGGGATCCGTGATAAACTTTCTCACGGATCTCGAGATCGTACACCGCCGCGTTCGACCCGCACACGCCGGCTCCCCGCGACTCACTCGTGAGCGGCGTCCCACTCGTCGGGCTTGCGGAGGTTGCCGCAGTCGGTACACTGGATCCGCCCCATCGTGTCCATCGCGGTGTCGAGCGAGCCGCAGTTCCCGCACGCGAAGCCCCACCGGTCGGCGGCGTCCGCGTCCGCGTAGACGAAGTAGAAGGGTCCCTCGGCCCCGCGTTCGGCGCGCGCTCGATCGATGTACACCCGCTCGCCGTCCGCGGTCGTCGACGCGTCGAGTTCCATACCGCACGGTACTCGGTCGAGCGACTTAAGAAGCGAGACACGGCTCGGGACCGCCGAAACTCAGGTCCGGAACGACTCCCCGCAGCCGCACTCGGAGACGACGTTCGGGTTCTCCACGTGGAAGCCGGCCGCCTGGAGGCCGCTCTCGTAGTCGAGTTTGCTCCCGCCGATGTAGTTCCGGCTGGCGGGGTCGACGAACACCCGCAGCCCGTGGTGCTCGACCACGAGGTCGTCCGGCTCCGGCTCGGTGTCGAAGCGCATTCCGTAGGAGAGCCCCGCACAGCCGCCCTGCTGAACGAACAGTCGGAGCCCCGCCTCGTCGGTGTCGAGCTCTTCGCCCTCCAGTAGCGAGAGCGCCTCCTCGGCGGCCTCCGGCGTCACCTCTATGGCCGGGTCGTTACCGCCTCCCTGAACCGATTCGGTGCTCATGTGACGGAGTACCCGTCGCAGGATGAAAACCCTGGCGGTGTGAATCCTTGTCATGATCTCTCGACAGGCACCCGGAGGCAGACGCGGAGCGGCGACTCGCTGGTCGCGTCGATCCGCCGGTCACGCCGATCCCGCGGTCGCGCCGCTCGGATCGTCCCGCAGGGCCGCACGGAGACCGACCTCGGCGACGTTGACGCCGTACTCGACGGTCCGCGTGATGCTGTCGAGGACCGTCGCGAGCACGTACCCGTCCGCGAGGTCCCGCTCGTACAGCTCCCGGTCGACCCGCTTCGCCTCCTCGAGGAGGTCCTCGGCGTCGGCGACCGTCGCGCCGAGCGCTCGCGGGTCGCACTCTCCGATCGCCTCCGAGAACGCCCGCTCGACGGCCGCCCGCGCGTCGGTCGCGAGTCGGTCGAGATCAGCTGCGACCGGGCCCGCGGGCGGCTCCGCGATCGCCCCGGCGGCCTCGGCGATCTTCGTCGCGTGGTCCGCGACCCGCTCCAGCTGCCTGGCGACGGCGTAGTGGTCGAACGGGGTGAGTCCCCCGTCGCCGTCCGCCGGGATCTCGACGAGGGACCGCTGGAACTCGCGCGAGAGGAGGCCGAACAGTCGGTCCACGTCGTCGTCCTGGTCGCGCACCCGGCGCCCGTCGTCGCCGTCGCCGGCGAGCGCGGCCGCGACGGCCTCCTCGTGCATCGTCAGGGTACGGTCCGCCATCCGCTCCAGCGTCCGCGTCGGCGGGAGGTCCGCGACGTCGAGCATCGTCCGCGCGACCACCGCCTCCGCCGTCTCCGTCGCGATCTCGATCCCGACGAGGCCGGCAACCGCGTCGCGGACGGCCGCCCGCTCCGCGCGATCCGGGGAGCCGTCGACACGGACGACGTCGGCGCCGGCGACGTACGCGGCGGCGACGAGCCGGCCGATCCCGGCCGGGTCGTGCCGCGCCGCCGACAGCGACACCGTCCGTTCTCCCCTCTCCGTTGACGGCGGGGCGAGGAGCAGCCGATCGCCTCTCGGATACAACTGGAGGGTGTCGCCGGTGTCGAGCGAACGGTCGTTCGCCCAGCGCTTCGGGAGCGAGACCGTGTACGTCGTCCCTCCGGTGAGCTGGATCTTCCGTTCGTACGGCTCGGTTCTACCGGTCATTCCGAGCCAGCGTCGGTCGCGTTCATCGATCCGCCCTGCTCTCGACCCCGATCAAGTACGGGTACCATGTCGTGCGGTACCGAACCGACGATCATGTACCCTGCTATGTGTGATACGTACCGGTCCGTATCCCGGTCGAGCGCTCCCGTGACCTCACAGACGACCGTATCTCTCAATAGCAATATATATTCCCCGGAACCGGACCGATCCGGAGACGGTCGGGAGCGGCGTCAGTCCGCGTCCTCGCCGTCGGAGACCGGTCCGTCGGCGGTCGCGGGACGGGGCGCGTCGGGACGGGCTACATCGAGGTCGCGGCCGCCACCGATCGTCACGTCGCGTTTCGGGTACGGGATCTCGATGCCCGCGTCGGAGAGCCCCTTGTACAGCGCGCGGTTGATCTCGTGTTGGGCGCGGCGGCGGCGGGTCGGGCCCTTGACCCAACAGAGCAGCTCGTACTGGAGCGCCGAGTCGCCGAACGAGCGGAGCCGAGCCCGCGGCTTCGGGGAATCGAGGACCAGCGGCTCCGCCAGGGCGACGTCGATCGCGAGCGCCTCGAAGGCGTCGACGTCGGTGCCGTAGGCGACGCCGATCGGGACCCGAACGCGGCGGCGGCGCTGCGGCGCGGACTCGTTCGTCACCTTCGCCGCGTTGAGCGCGGCGTTGGGAACGGTCACCATCACCTCGTCGCGGGTGAGAAGCGTCGTCGAGCGGACGCCGACCTTGATCACGGTGCCCGCGGTGCCGTCGTCGAGGACGATGTAGTCGCCGATCTTGTAGGTGTCGTCGAAGTAGAGCGCGATCCCGCCGAAGAAGTTCGCGACGGTGTCCTTCGCGGCGAATCCGACGGCGATGCCGGCGACCCCGGCCGCGCCCAGAAGCGGGGTGATCTCGATCCCCCACAGCCACAGCAGCGACCCGACGCTCCCGACGAGGACGGCGAGGCTCCAGACGTTCGAGAAGACGGGCGCGAAGTCGAATCGGTTCTCCTCCGCGTTGACCGCAGCGACGAGCCGGTTCACGACCGCGTTGGCGGCGTACGCCCAGACGAGGATCACGACCGACAGCGACGGCCGGCCGAAGAGATCGTCGAGCAGCCCCGGGTCGACGACGACCGACGCCCGGACCGCGGGCACCTGCGTGAGCACGTACACGCCGGCCAGCGCGGCGGTGACGACGAGCGGCGCGCGCAGCGAGCCGATGACGATGTCGTCGTACTCGCCGTCCGTGGTCGCGACGTACCGGCGGGCGACGCGGAGGACGACGAACTCCATGCCCACGGCGGCGACGACGGAGATCAGGAGCACCGCGACCGTCGCCTCGACCGCCGTGAACCCCTCGAACGCCCCGGTCAGCGAGGGTATCATGCCTTCGAGACGTCGCTGCGGGGGATAACCGTTTCTGCCGGGGACGCGCTCGTTATCGAGTACGTTCGCCGTCCGCTATCCCGGCGGGCGCGAGGAGGTCGGCGAGCTCGTGGAGGCTCCCGATCTCGGCGGTCGGCTCCACGCCGAGATCCAGCGAGGCGTTGTGCTCGCGCCGGAGGAAGACGCCCTCGAGACCCGCCCGCTCCGCGGCGACCACGTCGGTGGCGCGGTCGCCGACGTAGAGTCCGCCGGAGGCGTCGAGCGCGTCGAGCGTCTCGTTCAGGTAGTACGGGTCCGGCTTCCGGCGCTCGAACCCCTCGGGACCGAGGTCGCGGCCGCGGACGTACCCGAACTCGGTCAGCCGGAAGTGGTCGACGACGAACTCGACGGTCGGGTGGTAGTTGTTGCTCACCAGCCCGACGGTCGCGCGTTCCGCGATGTCGGAGAGCGCGTCGACGTCGGGACACAGCGTCCGGACGCCGGCCGCCAGCCGGGAGACCGTCCGCTTCGCGCTGCGCTCCTCGCGCGCGTGGAAGAACTCCGCGGGATCGACGCCGATCCGTCCGCACGCGGCGCGGAACGCGTCGTCGTACTCGTACGTCGCGAGGGGCCCGCGAAGGTCGTCGTCGACCTCCAGGTCGCGCTCCTCGAGCACGTCGTCGAGGGCGCGGGCGTGGACCGCCGCCTCGGTCCCCCGTCCGTCGAGGATCACGCCGTCCATGTCGAAGAGGACGACCTCGTCGCTCGTCCGTTCGGTTCGCCGTTTCGGGTCGTATGTAGTCATGTATCGTGTGTCTCCGGTCCCGGATCGTTCGTTTCGAACCTCTCAGCGCACCTTCCGTCGGGCGTACGCCGACACGCCTTCGCTGACGAGCACGACGCCGAGGATGGCGACGAGGAGCGCCGACACCGTCTGCCACGCGAACGAGTTGATCGCCTCGAACAGCTGGACGCCGATCCCGCCGGCCCCGACGAATCCGAGGATCGTCGCCGCCCGCACGTTGATGTCCCAGCGGTACACGGAGAGCCCCACCAGCGCCGGCTTGATCTGCGGGACGATCCCGTAGATCAGTAGCTGGGCGGGGCTCGCGCCGGTCGCACGGACCCCTTCCATCTGCCCGAAGTCGATCTCCTCGATCTCCTCGCCGAGGAGCTTCGCGAGGAACCCGATCGACCGGACCGCGGTCGCGACCGTGCCCGCGAGCGCACCCGGCCCGAACATCACGACGAACAGCAGCGCCCAGACGATCGTGTGGACCGACCGCGAGACGGTGACGATGAGCTTCCCGAGCGCGTACGTGGTCCGGTTCGGCGTCGTGTTCTCGGCGCTGATGTAGGCGACGGGGGCGGCCATCAGGACGGCACCGATCGTCCCGACGACCGCGATCTGTACCGTCTCCGCCAGCGGGCCGACGGCGTTCGGCAGGTACCCCCAGTCGGGTGGGACCATCCGCCCGAAGAGGTCACTGAGATGCGTCGGAGCCGTGGCTACGTACTGGAGACTGATGTCCAGCCACTCCCACGAGGCGACCACCACCGCGGCGGCGACGACGACGGAACCGATCCGGAAGAGTCGTTCTCTCGCGTCGAACCGGCTCCACTCGCGCGCGGCCCCCGCCATCACTGGACCCTCCGTCTGACGACCGCACTCACGAACTCGGCGACCAGCACGACGGCGATGATCGCGAGGAGGATCGCCGCCACGTAGTCGTACTCGTACCGTTGGTAGGCCCGCTGGAGGAGGACGCCGATCCCGCCGGCGCCGACGATCCCGACGATCGTCGACGACCGGATGTTGATGTCCCACCGGTACACGGCGAGCCCGGCGAAGCGGGGAACGACCTGCGGGACGACTCCGTAGACGAGGCTCTGAAACCGGGAGGCGCCGGTGGCCTGGACCGCCTCGACGCCGCCCATGTCGATGTCCTCCAAGTCCTCGGCGAACAGCTTCGAGAAGAAGCCGATCGTCTTGAAGCTGATCGCGACGATCCCCGCGAGCGGGCCGAATCCGAGCGCGATGACGGCGACGATCGCGACGATCAGTCCGTCGATCGCCCGCGAGGCGCTGATGACACCGCGGCTGAGGTAGTAGGTCGGCTTCGGCGAGATGTTCTCGGCCGCCCCGAACGCCACCGGGAGGCTCATCGCGATCCCGGCGACGGTGGCGACCATCGCCATCGCGATCGTTTCGATCATGCGGTCCGCCAGCCGAAGGAGGTTCTCCTGGCCGGTCTCCGGCGGCAGCATCGAGTCGATCAGCTCGTAGCCGTACCCGATCCCGGAGAGGAAGCGGCCGGGCGTGATCCGGAGGCTCGCGACCGACCACGCGACCAGCGCGAGCACGACGCCGTACACCAGCCATTTGACCCGACGGCTCCGGAACGCGGTCGGACGCCGCCACGTCCGCCGGTCCGCCGCGTCCGCCGACCCGACCGACGAGGACGACTCGGTCGCCACGGGTCAGTCCTCCGCGGGCAGGCGGTCGGAGCCGGCGTTCTGCCCGTTCCGCAAGTTCGACTCGTCGTCCGCTCCCGACAGCCAGTCCGGGTCGGTCGCGGCCGACTCCGGCGGCTCCTCGCCGCGGTAGATGACGCCTTTCGACTCCTCTGTGAGGTCGCTCGCCGGCCCGTCGAAGACGAGCTCGCCGGCGTGGAGGCCGAGGATTCGGTCCGCGTACGCCTCCGCGAGGTCGACCTCGTGGATGTTGATCAGCACGGGGACGTCGCGGTCCTCGGCGATGTCGGTGAGCAGCTCCATCACGTCGCGGGAGGTCTCGGGGTCGAGACTCGAGGTCGGCTCGTCGGCAAGCAGGATCTTCGGCTCCTGGACGACCGCCCTCGCGATCCCGACGCGCTGGCGCTGCCCGCCCGAGAGCTCGTCGACCCGCTTGTCCTCCATGCCGTCGAGCCCGACGAGGTCCAACAGCTCGTAGGCGCGCTCGACGTCGTCCGGCGGGAAGTTCCGCCGGAGCGCCGCCCAGTTCGAGACGTAGCCAAGCCGCCCGGAGAGCACGTTCTCCATCACGGTGAGCCGTTCGACGAGGTTGTACTCCTGGAACACCATGCCGATGTTCCGGCGCGCGTTCCGCAGCCCGTCGTCGTCCAGCGCCGTCAGCTCCGTGTCGTCGAGGCGAATGCTTCCCGTCGTCGGCTCGACCAGCCGGTTGACACATCGGACGAACGTGCTCTTGCCGGCCCCGCTCGGGCCGATCATCGCCACGACCTCGCGGCCGTCGATCCGCACGGAGACGTCGCTGAGCGCCTCGTCGCCGGTCGGGTACGTCTTTCCGAGCTTCTCCGTTTCGAGCATCGTTACAGGTTCCCGCTCTCGTACTCGACGCCGTTGTACCGCTGGATGATCAGGATGTCGTTGAACACCTTCTTGTAGTCGATTTCGACGTACTCGGCCTCACCGGTGTTTTCGGCGTACTCGGTGTCCGTCCAGTCGGTCCCGATGGTCGCCTCCTTGATCCCTTCGACGATGTCCGGGTGAAGGTCGTATCGGTGGACCATCGGACCCGGCGGGAACGGGTTGCTCGCCCAGACCACTTTGAAGTCGTCGTAGTCGATGTCCTCCGTCGACTGGACGAGGTCGTCGACGCAGGTGCTACAGATCGGCCCGGCGTCGTAGTCGCCGGCCGCGATGCCGCGGGCGGTCTGGTCGTGGCCGCCCGAGAACTCCCTCTCGTAGTCCTCTCCGGCCGTCACGTCGAAGAACTGGTCGAACAGCGCCGACGGCGCCTGGTTGCCGGAGTTCGACGCCGGCTCGGAGTGCGTGACTGTGACATTGTCACGCGCGAAGTCGTTGACGGACTGGATGTCGTGCTCGTCGTCGCGGGTGATCGCCAGCAGCCGGTAGCCGAACTGTCCGGAGGGACTTATCGGGACCGCGAACGGAACGATGCCGCCGAGGTTGACCCCGAAGGCGGATGTTCCGGTCGAGATATCGCCCAAATGTCCGCGCCCCGCCCGGAACGATTCGACCGTCGCCGCGTTGGAGTCGACGGGCTGCCACTCGACCGTCCGTCCCGTCGTCTCCTCGAGCCGGTCCAGCAGCGGCTGGATGGTATCCTGGTACTGCGTCTGGCCGGACTCGCCGGGCTTGTCCACGAAAATGAGCGGGTCGGGGTCGACCCACTCGCTCTCGTCGTCGGGCAGCTCCCGTGGCGGGTTGCCGTGAGCTATCTTCTCGACGTCCTGGTTCCGCATGTTCTCCAGGTCCGTCTGGCTCCCCTGGAAGTAGTCGTTCTCCGAGACCGCCGTCATCAGGTAGTTGTTCTCCTCCCAGTTGGGCTCGGCGGGATCGAACTCCGAGGCCTCCGCGAGCATCGGGTCGCTCGACCCGCCGTCGCTTCCGTCGCCGCCACTGCCGCCGTCGCCGCCGTCGCCGCCACCGCCGCCGTCCCCGCCGCTCGATTCGAGGCCGGCCCCGGCCTCGCCGTCGCCGCCGTCGCTCCCGCCGGCACAGCCGGCCAGCCCGGCCAGCCCCAGGGCCCCGCCGGTCAGGATGAATCGCCGTCTCGAACTCGGTCCAGTCCGTCCACCGGTATCTTCCACCATTACACTCTGAAACCCTCTCATTCGGCGTAAGAAGGCTGCTATGACCCGTACGTTCCGGATTCGAGTGCTCACGTACGCTCCGGAGACCGCCGAGGCGCCCGGACGTGATCCGAGCCCCCCCGTGAGAAACGTACTCGTGGGGAGCGATCGCCGGTCGAACCTACTGTCCGTCCGAGCACGGCAAACTTGATGCCGCGGCGGCCGGAACCCCGTGTGAATGCGTCTCCCCACGGCGAGCGCGATCAGGCGACCCGCACACACCGGCGAGAACCGCTGTTGGCCGTGTACGACGGTCAACGTGGCTATCGTCGCGATCGCCGCCGCGGCGCTCACGGCCGTCGGCTCGCCGGCGATCGGGGGGACCGTCGCCCTCGCCGGCCTCGCGCTCGTCTGGCTCCGGGGATACGTCGTCCCGGGGACGCCGCGGTTCGCGCCGCGACTGGTCGCCCCGATCCCCGGCAGCGAGGCGGTGTTTCACGGGGTCGGCACGAGCGGCGGAATGGAGGCGGCCGGCGGACCGGACGCGCCCGGCGAAACGGACGCGGCCGGCGGGATGGGGGGACCTCCCGACGGCGAGGCCGGGTCGCTCCGCCCGACGGCCGTCGACCCCGCCGTCCTCCTCGACCGCCTCGTCTCGGCGGACGTCCTCGCGGTCGACGGCGACACGGTGGCTCCCACCGCCGCGTACGACGAGCGCTGGGGCGCGGAGATGGACCGGCTTCGCGACCGCGACACCGAGTCGCTCGCCGAGATCGCGCGGGAGATCTCGCCCGCGACCACCTCGCGCGTGATCCGAGAGGACCGCGAGTGGATCGCGCTCGCGTCGGAGGACGCGACGGTCATGGAGGAGACGTGGATCGACCGGCCGACCGCGATCGCGGAGATAGCCGGCTACCGCGCGGCCGAGCCGTTCCTCGACGACGACTCGGTCCGCCTCGCGGCTGCGCGGACGAATCGGATGTTCCTCGACCGCTGCCCGGACTGCGAGACGGAACTCGAACGGGGCGTCGACATGCCCTGTTGTGGCGGCTACAGCGGGCCGGGCGAGGAGCCGGCCGAGACGCTCGTCTGTCCCGCCTGCGAGGTCCGGCTGTACACGTTCGAGCCCGCGTAGTCCGTTCTACGCGACCGCGTTTCCGACCGCGGACACCCTAACCGTCCTACGCGACCGTTCCCGTCCGCGAACGCTCCGACCGTCCTACTCGAATCGCTTCCGGACGCTCTCGGCGTGCGCCTCCAGCCCCTCCGCCTCCGCCAGCGTCGTCACGACGTCGGCGATCCCCGAGAGCGCCTCGCGGTCGAGCCGCTGGACGGTCGAGGAGCGCAGGAACGTGTCCACCGAGAGCCCGCCGTACCGCTTCGCGCCGCCGTTCGTCGGGAGGACGTGGTTCGGGCCGGCCGCGTAGTCGCCCGCGGCGACCGGCGAGTGGGAGCCGAGGAAGACGGATCCCGCGTTCGAGATACGGTCGAGCAGCCCCTCGTCGTCGTCGGCCATGATCGAGAGGTGTTCGGCCGCGTACTCCTCGGCGAACAGCACCGCCTCCGACATCGACCGCGCGTGGAGAACGCCGGAGGCGTCGTTCTCGAGGGCGGTCCGGATCGTCTCCGCGCGCTCGCGCTCGTCGATGCCCGTCTCGACCGCCTCGGCGACCGCGTCCGCGAGGTCGGCGTCGTCGGTCACCGCGACGACGGAGGCGTTCGGGTCGTGTTCGGCCTGTGCGAGCAGCTCGGCGGCGACGTACTCGGGATCGGCCGTGTCGTCCGCGAGTACCAACACCTCGCTCGGTCCCGCGAGGAAGTCGATCTCGACGTCACCCTGGACGATCGCCTTGGCGGCGGTCACCCACTTGTTGCCGGGGCCGACCACCTTCTCGACGGTCGTCACCGTCTCCGTCCCGTACGCGAGCGCGGCGATCGCCTGTGCCCCGCCGACCTGGTACACCGCGTCCGCGCCCGCCTCGTGGATCGCCGCGAGGGTGACGGGGTTCGGGTCGTCCGCGGGCGGCGTCGCGACGGAGACGTGGTCGACGCCCGCCACGACCGCCGGGATCACGCCCATCAGCGCGCTGGAGGGGTACGCCGCCGCGCCGCCGGGGACGTAGACGCCCGCCCGGTCGATCGGCCGGAACCGGCGGCCCAGCTCGCGTCCCTCGAACGACTCGCGCCAGTCCTCGGGTCGCTGTCGCTCGTGGAACGCCCGGACGTTGTCGGCGGCCTCGCGGACCGCCTCGAGGACCGGGTCGTCCGCGTCCTCGAGTTCGGCGTGCGCGCGCGCAGCCTCGTCGGTGATGTCGAGGTTGCCGACCGCTACTCCGTCGAACTCCTCTGCGAACTCGCGGACGGCCACGTCGCCCTCGGTGCGCACCCGGTCGACGATCTCCTCTACGTCTCCGCGGACCGCCTCGATCCCTGCGTCGCGCTCGAAGAAAGCACGCCGCTCCGCGGGCGAGAGGTCGGCGACGGCTCGTACGTTCATGGACCCCCTCCGAGGCGACGGGAAAAGGGCGTTCCGGCTCGCGGCGATACGCCGTCGCGTCCTCACTCCACCGGCCGAATCCCCGTCACGTCCAGCGCCGCCACCATCACCAGCCCGGCGAGGATCGCGGCGGCGGCGAAAAGCAGCGGCGCGGAGAGCGCGACGGCGACCCCGTAGGGCGCGAGAAGCCGGGTCGTCCCGCGGACGACGAAGGCGGCGATACCGAGCGCGAACGCGAGGAACGCGAGTCGAACGAATCGTGCCCGGTCCATCGGCTACCGACGGGTCAGTCGGTCCGGAGGACCGTGTGGTCGCGTCGGCCGTGACCGTGCCGACCGCGGTCGCGGTCGAAGCCGTGGCTCATCTCGTAGAAGACCGCCTCCGGATCCGGGTTCCATTGCCACTTCCAGCGGGTCCGGGCGAGGAGCGAGAGCTTCCGGGTAAAGGAGAGATCCGGCGTCGTCGAGACGGTGTCGTACCCGAGGTTCCTGATCAGGCGGTGGTGGTCGGCGTACAGCACCGCCGCCAGCAACACCGCCAACTGACAGTCCTCCGGGAGGTGTTTGATCCCGGCGACGCCCTCCTCGTAGAGCCGCTCGGTCCGGACGAGCTCCTCGCGGATCGCGGCGGCCACGTCGTCGTCGAACTCCAGGTTCAAGATCCGGCCCTCGCTCACGCCGTGTCGGTGCAGGGTCTCGAGCGGGAGGTAGACCCGGTCGCGCTCGACGACGTCCTCGCGGACGTCCCGCAGGAAGTTCGTCATCTGGAACGCCTCGCCGAGCCGGGTGGCGTGCGGCAGCGCCGTCTCCTCGACCGCCGGATCGAGGTCCATGATCGCGGTCATCATCCGCCCGACTGCGGACGCGGAGCCGTCCATGTACGTCTCGAGTTCGTCGTACGTCTCGTAGCGGTCGGTGTCGATGTCGCTCTCCATCGCGTCGATGAAGGCGTTCACGTCCGCGTCCGCGATGCCTCGTTCCTCGCGGACCGACGAGAACGCCGACAACACCGGGTCGTTCGTCGATTCCTCGCCGAGGGCGGCCCGGCGGAGCCGCTCGAGCTCGGCGCGCTGTTCGGCCGGCGGCGCGGTCTCCTCGGCGTCGACGATCTCGTCGGCGACGCGGAAGAACCCGTACAACACGTACGTGGGGTGGCGGATCTCCTCGGGCAGCAGGCGGGTGGCGACGTGGAACGTCTTCCCGGTGCGGCGCTGGATCCGCTTCCCACGGGCAACCTGACGTTTCTCTACCATGGTACCCTCTGCGGCGTGCCGGGGAGGGTCGAGAGCGGGTCGCCCATCATGTACAACGGGTCGGGCCGCAGAAGTATAACAGTTCCCACGGATATCGCCCCCACGCCCGGATTATTTTCTCATCGTATCGCTTCGATTATTCCCCAGCGGCGACCCGTTCCTCGGGGCGCGGACCGCCCGTCGATCCCCTAATAGAACGTGTCGCTACAGTCGTAGACGACCCCGTGGATCGGACAGACGTACTTGCAGTGTCTGTGGACCATCGCCTCCCCGCAGCGGGGACACGGTCGTCCACCGTGGTCCTCTCCGCGACCGGTGTCGCCTCCGCGGTCGCGGCCGGACCGCTCGGTCGGGTCGCTCACGCTCGCCTCGACGGCCGCCGAGATAATAAACGACTCTCCTCCCGCCGACGTCACTCCGCCGCCAGCGACGTGTACACCGACTCCGCGGTCTCCGCCGACTCGAACGGCAGCGTCAACACGCCGTTCCACTCCGGATCCGTGAGCGCCGTCACGGTGGAGTCGTCGAGGTCGACGCGGCGAACCTCCTCGCCGTCGAGGGTCATCGACACCGCGAACGGCTCCGGGTCGTCGACCGCGCCCGACGCCTCGAGCCGCTCGCGGAACGATTCCTCGCCGTCCGCCGATAGCGAGATCCCCACGAGGTGTTCGCCGTCATCCTCGGTGACTCCCTGAACGTAGTCGAGGTCCCCGGCGTCGAAGAGGCGGTCGCCGGAGTCGTCTCCCGACCCGCCGCCCGATCCACTGTCCGACCCGTCCTCGCGCAGGAGCCGCGCCTCGAACGGCGCGTCCGGATCGACGGCGACCGACGTCGCGGTCGACGCCTCCGAGTCGCCGTCGGAGCCGCCGCCGCTCGAGCCGTCGCCGACGGCGTCGTCCGCACCGGTCGCCGCGTCGTCCGAATCGCTTCCGTCGCCGCCCTCGTCGCCCACCGAAGCCGCTCCGACGAAGCCGACGGCTCCGACCGCACACGCGGCCCCGAGCCCGCCGAGCACGCCGCGTCGAGAGAGTTCCATACCCCTCGCTCCCGGTCGGGGCTCAAAAGGGTTACACGCCGATTGACGCGGCTGATAATCGCCGCATCAGGTCGGATCGCCCGCCGCGACTCACGCGTCTTCGAAGGCAACCTCCTCCAGCGTCGCCGTCTCGCCGAACAGCCAGTCGGCGTGGTCGACGGCGTACTCGCGGTGGTCGGCGGTGATGTAGCCGAGCGCGTCCTCGACGACGACGGGGCGGTAGTCCCGCAGCCCGGCGCTGCCGGCGGTGTGAAGCACGCAGACGTTCGCGAGCGTCCCGCAGATCAGCAGGTCGTCGATCCCGTGGGCGTCGAGGTACCCCTCGAGGTCCGTCCGGTAGAAGGCGTCGTAGGTGTGCTTTTCGACGACGTGGTCCGTCTCACGGACGTCGAGGTCGTCGACGAGTTCGGCGTCCCACGACCCCTCGACGACGTGTTCGCCCCAGCGGTCGAACTCGTCGTAGTAGTGGGTGTCCTCGAACTGCTCTGGCGGGTGGACGTCGCGGGTGTAGACGACGCGCGCGCCGGCCTCTCTGGCGCGCGCGACGAGATCGGTCACGGGTCCGATCGCCGCCTCGCTCGGTTCGGCGTGGAGGCTCCCGTCTGGGTGACAGAACCCGTTTTGCATGTCGACGACGACCACCGCGGTGTCGGCCGGATCGTACGGCATGGTCGACCCTTGGGCGTCCGGACACAAAAGACCGGACTCGCGAGCCGCCGCCGGACGGCAGGGGCGCTCGGGGGGATCGGACGGACAAACTACTTACCCGGTCCCCCGTAATCGACCGTATGCGACGGGCTCTCCCCCTCGCGGCGACGTTCGCCCTGTTCGTTCTCCTCGTCGCGGGGACGGGCGGCGCCGCCGCGGCGGACGCGGCGGTCGCGGAGACCGCCGCCGACTGTCAGACCCCCGCCGACAACGACCTGGTCGGCTGCTGGAACGGGACGTACCACGCGGAGGAACTGGGATTCGACCAGGAGGACGGCCTGACGGCCGATCAGCTCGAGACCCTGACCCACCGGAGCATGGCGCGCGTCGAGCACCTCCGGGAACGTCCCTTCGAGACGGGCGTCCCCGTCGAGACGGTCACGCGCGAGGAGTTCCGGTCGAACGGGACGGGCGGCGACGGGACGGACGCGACGGTCGGGACCGAGTTCGACCGCTGGAACGACCAGGTGTGGAAGGCGCTGTTCGTCGTCGGCGAGGACGAGTCGACCGCGGAGGCGATCGACGCGGTGTTCGGCGGCTCCGTCTCGGGGTTCTACTCGCCGGCCGACGACCGGATCGTCCTCGTGGTCGCGGAGGGCGAGGAGCTTCAGGTGAGCGAGTCGACGCTGGTCCACGAGCTGACCCACGCGATGCAGGACCAGTACCACGACCTCGCCGCGCCACGGTTCGTCGGCGCGACCCAGGACGCGGACCTCGCGGTCGACGGGATCGTCGAGGGAGAGGCGGTCTACATCGAGGAGCGGTACGCCGACCGCTGTGAGGCGAACTGGAGCTGTCTCGCCCCGCCCGACTCGAGCGGATCCGGCGGCGGATCGACGGTCGACTACAACGTCGGGATCCTCCAGACGGTCCTCCACCCGTACTCCGACGGGCCGTTCTACGTCGAGGAGCTGATCGACGACGGCGGCTGGAGCGCGGTCAACGAGACGATGAACGACCCGCCGAACGCGACGGCGGAGGTCATCCACCGCGACCCCGACTACGAGACCCGCGAGATCGACTTCGAGGACGGCGCGGAGGACGGCTGGGAGACGTACACCGACCAGGGTGCGAACGGATCCGAGACCGCCGGCGAGGCGTCGATGTTCGTGATGTTCTGGTACCAGAGCTGGGAGTACGACCACCCCGTCCTCGAGCCGACGCGGGACGTCCGCGAGAACGTCGAGATTCACACCGCCACGAGCGACCGGCTCGACACGCGGTCGACGTACAACTACGCGGACTCCGCGACGACGGGCTGGGTCGACGACGAGCTGTACCCCTACCGGAACGACGCCGGCGACGCCGAGCGCGACGGCTACGTCTGGGTGACCGAGTGGCGGACGCCGACGGACGCCGCGGAGTTCCACGCCACCTACCGCACGATGCTGGATGAACACGGCGCGGACCGGCTCGACGAGGGCGTCCGCGAGATATCGACCGGCGACTTCCGCGGGTCCTACGGGATCGAGCGCGACGGGACCAGGGTGACGATAGTCCACGCGCCCGACCCGCCGGACGTCTTCGAACTCCGCCCCGACATCGACCTCGCGGAACCCCGTGAGGCGACGGACGACGGGACGGTCGACGACGATTCAATCGACGACGGGACGGTCGACGACGGAACGGATTCGTCGAGCGGGGCGGACGGCGGGGACGACGAACAGGCGTCGGACGGCGGCTCGGCGTCGGACGGCGGCTCGGCGTCGGACGGCGACCCGGACGGAACCGACGCGGGATCGCCTCCCGCGGACGGGTCCACGGAGGAAGGGGTGCCCGGACTGGGCGTCGTCGCCGCGCTCGTCGCCCTGCTCTCCGCGACCGCGCTCCTCCGGCGTCGCTCGCGGCGGTAGCCGGTCGCGACGCGGGAACCGCCGGCACCGTCCGCGCCCGTACCCCTCGTTCCGACACCAGCCGTGCGGACGACACGGATGACTTTTCGTCCCCGCCGACCGAACGCCCGATCATGAGCGAGTTCGACATCGTCGACGCCGAGGCGGTCCGGAGCGGGCGGGCCACCGACGCCTACTTCGACCGCACGGCGACCGCCCTCGAGGGCGCGGGACGGAACCCCCGGGTCGTCGCCGAGGTGACCGCGGACCAGTTTCCGACTGGGGAGTTCGAGCTGCTGGCCGGGCTGAAGGACGCGGTCGCGCTGCTTTCGGGCCGCGACGTCGACGTCCACGCGATCCCCGAAGGCCGGCTGTTCGACGGCGGCCCGGTGATGCGGATCGAGGGAAACTATCTCGAGTTCGCGCGACTGGAGACGTCGCTTCTGGGCTTCCTCTCGCACGCCTCCGCCATCGCGACCGCCGCGCTCGACTGCCGGGTGGCCGCGCCTGACTCGCAGGTGCTCTCCTTCGGCGCGCGTCACGTCCACCCCGCGATGACGGCCGCCGTGGAGCGCTCGGCGCTCGTCGCCGGGCTCGACGGCTTCTCACACGTCGCCGCCGGCGACCTGATCGGGCGCGAGGCGTCGGGGACGATGCCGCACGCGCTCTCGATCTGTTTCGGGCGCGGCGAGCAGGAGGCGGCCTGGCGCGCCTTCGACGAGGCGGTCGACGAGTCGGTCCCGCGGATCGCGCTCTGTGACACCTACTCCGACGAGGTCGACGAGGTCCTGCGCGCGGTCGACGCGCTCGGCGACCGGCTCGACGGGGTCAGACTCGACACCACCGGCTCGCGACGGGGCGATTTTAGACACATCGTGCGAGAGGTGAACTGGGAGCTCGACGCCCGCGGCCACGGCGACGTCGACGTGTACGTCTCGGGCGGACTCGGCCCGGCCGACCTCCGGCGGCTCCGCGACGTCGTCGACGGCTTCGGCGTCGGCGGCTACGTCTCCAACGCCGACCCGGTCGACTTCGCGCTCGACATCGTCGCGGTCGAGGGCGAGCCCGCCGCCAAGCGCGGGAAGCTCTCGGGTGCGAAGGCGGTTTACCGCACCGCCGAGGGCGACCACGCGGTCGGGCTCGCCGCTCGCGACGGGCCGGCGGACGCGGAGCCGCTCATGGAGCCCGTGATCCGCGGCGGCGAGGTGGTCGCCGACGATGCGTTCGACCTCGACGCGGCGACGGAGCGAGCGCTCGCGGACGCGGAGCGCGTCGGGTACGGGTCGGAGTAACGGGTGTAGATCGAACGGGGTGAGAGAACGAACCGAGGCGAGGGAGTTTCGGCGTTCCGTCGGTCGGACTACAGCTCCTCGACCGCGCCGCCGTCCGCGCGCTCTCGGAACACTTGGCCCTCGATGAGCGTTACCATGGTGTCGTCGTCCTGCCAGGCGGTCGGCGAGAGCTTCGCCTTGCGGCAGGCCCGCGAGAGAAACTCCGCGCCCGACCAGCCGTTCTCGACGGGGACCGTCGGGTAGAGCCAGCCGTGGGCGTTGCCGCCGTCGACGGCGACGCCGTGGGTACCGATCTCGAGGTCCTCGAGCGGGTCGTTCGTGAGGACGGTGTTCGAGACGATACAGACGGAGACGGTGATGTTCTCCAGCTCCTTCGGCTCGACCTCCGACCCGCAGGAGTCACCGGAGGCGGCCTTGATCGCGGCCTCGACGATCGCGTGGCCGAGCTGGTCCGATCCGTCCCACGCGCCCGCACACCCCCGCAGCCGGCCGCGTCCGCGGGTCGATTCCAGTCGAACGAACGCCCCGGTCCGCGCGTAGAAGGCCTCGCGCATGCTTCCGGGCTGTTCGCGTTGTCCGTGTCGGACGAACGACTCGACCGCCTCGCGTGCGAGTTCGACCGCTCGTGCCCCGTCGTCGTACGACAGCCGAACGGTCTGTGCCTCGGACATACACACTGTTAGCGGTGCTGACGACTTGAACGCTTCCCTTGATGGTGAACGTTCGTGATCGAACGAAAACGACCGCACGGTGCCTCCTACGCACCCACCGAAGCCGATTCGGCGTCTTCCGGCCGCGGACTTCTTTACGGCCGGTCGCGCCGCTCGGCGTGCGAGCGGACTGAGGGGAGTAAGCCCCCTTCGGTTCGTCCCGACATTCGGCTGAGCGTCCGCGCCGTGGCCGGACTACCTATCGGCACGGACTTGCACCGGCGAGGATTCGCCGTTCCATCCGTTCCCGCCCGTCTGTAACGTGGCCCCGTCGCCTCGGGGCGGCAGCGCCACGCGCCCTCATCGGGTTAACTCCCTTCCCTTGCGGGTCGGTTCGCGCGAATCACGGGTCGGGGCGGGGGGTGTCGTTGCTGTTCCAGAGCCAGCCGTCTCCGACTCCGGGCGTGTGCCCGGTCGCCCGTCCGGCCGGTGGGGGGACTTTCCTCATGCCAGAGGCACGGGAGTCGGGCTCCCTCTGTCCGCCGGTTCCTACCCCCGCTCGCGAAATAAGCGATCCGGTCGGGGCGAGGGGTCGATCAGACCGGGAGCAGCGCCGCGCCGCCCTCCGCCATCTCCTGGAGCTCGTCGCTGTAGGTGACGGTGATATACAGCAGGGTGAAGATCACCGCGTTGTGGAGGCCGTGGAGCAGCGCCGGGACGACCAGGTTCTCGGTGTACTCGTACACCGCGCCGAAGACCAGACTCGGGAAGAAGAGGATCGCGACCGTGGTGAGGCGCCCGGAGACCCCGCCCGTCAGCGCCATCACGTGGATGAACGCGAAGATCCCCGAGGCGATGGCGATGGCCGGGGCCGCCGGCAGCGACTCCCGGAGCCGTCCTTGGACGACGCCGCGGTAAAGGATCTCCTCGCAGGGGCCGACCACGAGGAACATGGCGACGACGAAAAGCGGGATGATCGCCGGATTCTGGAGGGCGAGCTCGGCGCTCTGGTTCGAGGCCGCCTCCGCGCCGAGCAGCTGGACGATCGAGGAGACGACGATGAGCGTGATCACGATCACGACCCAGCCGCCGACGACGAGCCCGACCTCCGTCAGGCTCGGTCGTCGAACGCCGAGATACGAGACGATTCCCGTCCGGTCGAACCCCCGCCAGGCGAGGTAGCTCACCGCGAGCCCGCCGAACGCGACGTACTGGCCCACGATCAGCGTGAGTATCACGGACACGACGAGCGGCAGCCCGCCGACGGCGGCGTCGACGAGGAAGATCCCCTGTCCACCGAGCACCGCCAACACCGGCCCGAGCACGCCGAGGCCGACAGCGGCCGCGATCGCCTTCGGGATCGAGCCGCTACGAGATCCGTCCGTCGCCGCGTCGCCGTCGGTCGAGTTGACCGCGGGAGCGTCGTCGACCGGGTTGGCCGCGGGAGCGTCACCGTCGGACGGCCCCGCGGCCGCCGCGCGCTCGACCGGGTCGTCGTCGGAGGGAGTCGTCATCGTCTCCCGTTGGCGTCCGCCGGACAAAGGGCTTGTCCGTCGGCCGCGGGTCGCCTCCGGGCCGGCGGCGAACGGGTCGTCGTCATCGGTACAACAGCTCGTACCACGTCACGGCGGTCACGGCCCGGCCGTCGCGGAGGTCGTCGTCGACGACGCTCGCGAGCAGGTCGTCGTACGGGACCGTCTCCACCGCGATCGACTCGTCGCGGTCGAGGTCGCGGTCGGCCGTCGGCTCACACCCGGTCGCGAGGAAGTGGTGGTGGACCGCGTTCGTCACGCCGTTGGCCGGCTCGACCGTCGTGAGGTGCTCGAAGGCCGCGGCCTCGTATCCGGTCTCCTCGGCGAGCTCGCGGGCGGCCGCCCGCTCGAGGTCGTCGCGGTCCTCGGGCTCGACCGTGCCCGCCGGCAGCCCGCGGTTGGTCCGGCCGACGGCCTGCCGCCACTCGTCGATGACGACGACGTCGCCGTCGGGGGTCACCGGCAGCACGACCACCGCCGGCGGCTCGTCGACGTAGTGGTACTCCCCCTCGCCGTCGTCGGGGAACCGCACCTCGTCGCGGCGCACGTCGAACCCCGGACAGCGGTAGTCGATCTCGGTGTCGGTCGTCTCCCACGCGAGGTCGCTCATACCCCCGACTCGGCGCTCCGCGAGGTAAACCCTCGGCATCGGGCGGGCGGCTCACGCGTTCGGACGCAGACGCCTCACTCCCCTTCCGTCGTCGACCGCCGGTCCCGGACGACCGCGGCCACGCGCGCGGCGACCGTCCCGCCGATCCACGCGAGCGTTCCCAACACGAGCGCCTGGACGCCGAGATAGACGAGCCCGTCCACGCCGAGGAGCGCGGCGATCCGCTCGACGACCGGTCGGCCGGGGAGCCCGAGCAGGTAGTGGTCGGCGCTGTACCCGAGCAGCGCCGCGTAGACGACGACCCACGCGACCGCCAGCCCGTCGCCGCGGTAGGCGAGGATGGCGGCGACGAGGACGCCCGCGACCGCCGCGTCCCACGGGAGGAACACGACGCCGCCGAGGACCTCGAAGACGCCGACCGCGTAGCCGACGAAGACGCCGAGGAAACAGAGCGGCGGGGCGACGAGCCGCGGATCGGGTCGGGGTCGGTCCTCCCGGTTCGAGCCGAGGAGGATCGCGCGGAGGGACGAGACCATGTCC
This sequence comes from Halorubrum cibi, assembly GCF_900182635.1. Classification (GTDB taxonomy): domain Archaea; phylum Halobacteriota; class Halobacteria; order Halobacteriales; family Haloferacaceae; genus Halorubrum; species Halorubrum cibi. Next base: position 123,414 of record NZ_FXTD01000004.1, read on the forward strand.
GTACTCCCTCGCGGCCGACTCCTAAAACTACCCCACCGATCCCCGTCCGCCGTCTCACGACCAGTCGCCGAGCGACGCCTGCCCGTCGCCGGTCCGCCGGTCGGGCGCGTCGTCCGCCTCGGTGGCCGCGTCGTCGTCGCCGGACGCCGATCCGTCGGGTCCCCCGCCGACCCAGTCGGTGAGCTTCCCGCCGGCTCCCTCCCGCTCGCCGCGGCCGCCGGACCCCTCCAGACCGTCGTCTCCACGGTCGCGGCCGGTCCCCTCGAACCCCCCCAGGGTCGCCTGGTCGCTGTCGGCGAAGTCCAGCTTGGACACGCGCACGCCGAGCTTTCGGACCTCGTCGTCGTCGAACTCGGAGAGCAGCTCCAGCGCCACCGACTCGACCAGGTCGGGGTCGTCGACGGGACCGGGAAGGCTGTGCGCGCGGGTGTTGACGTCGAACGGCGGCAGGACCGCCTTGATCCCGATCGTGCGGTACAGGCAGCCGCGCTCGCGGGCGCGCCGGGCCACGTCGGCCGCGAGCGCGGAGACGGTCTCCCGTTTGCGCTCCTCGTCGACCGTCCGCGGCAGCGACGACTCCCGAGAGAGGCTCTTGGGGAGTCCGCGCGGGGTGACCTCGCGGTCGTCCTCGCCGCGGGCGCGCCGGACTAACTCTCGACCGCGGTCGCCGAACTCATCGGCCAGCGCGTCCGGGTCGGCGTCCGCCACGTCGCCCGCGGTCTCGATCCCGCGCTCCGCGAGCGCCCGCTCGGTCACCGGCCCGACCCCGTGGAGCGCCGCCGTCGGCAGCGGCGCGAGGAACTCCGCGACGGAGCCGGGCGGCACGACGACGAGCCCGTCCGGCTTGTCCGCGTCGCTCGCGACCTTCGCCGCCGACATGTTCGGCGCGACGCCGACACTCGCCGGCACGCCGGCCTCCCGCTCGATGCGCTGTTTGACGTGTCTCGCGTACCCTTCCGCGAGCGTCCGGACCTCGCTTGGGCCCGCCGCGGCGCTGGGTGCCGGCCCGTCGCCGCCCGCGCCCCCGGCCGCGTCCCACGCGGTACGGTCGGTGACGTCGAGGTACGCCTCGTCGACGCTCACCTCGCGCAGCACGTCGGCGCAGTCTCTGAGGACCGCCTTCACGTCGGCGGCGACCTCCTCGTAGTACGCCATGTCGACGGGGAGGTAGCGGCCGGTCTCCTCGGGGTCGGGCGCGGCCGGATCGTCGGGATCCGCGTCGACGCGTCGCGGCAGGCGGTCGAGCGCCTCGGAGACGGGCGTCGCGCTCTCGACGCCGAACGCGCGAGCCTCGTAGCTCGCGGTCGCGACCGCGCCGACCGTCTCGCCGGGCTCGTACCCCATCCCCACCACGACGGGCTCGCCGCGGAGGTCGGGGTGACGCAGGCGCTCACAGGAGGCGTAAAAACAGTCCATGTCGACGTGAAAGACGACGCGACTCCGCTCGCTCGCGTCGTCGTCCGCGTCGGATCCGGGGAGCGTCCCGCCGTCCATCGTCCGTGCGTCGGCCCCGCGTCGACTTAAGCGCCGGCCACGCGCAGCGGAGGTGAAACCCGGCGTTCGCGACCGACCCGACTCCGCCCCCGTTCTCGATACCGGAGCCGATACGCGTTTATCCCCGGATCCGCTTGATCGACCATGACGGAACGGATCGACGTGTTACACGTCGACGACGATCCCTCGGTGCTCGACCTCACCGAGGCGTATCTCGACCGCGAGCTGGCGTCGGCGTCGGTGACGAGCGTGACGGGGCCGGAGGCCGGTCTCGAGCGGCTCGACGAGGAGTCGTTCGACTGCGTCGTCAGCGACTACGACATGCCCGGGATGGACGGATTGGCGTTCTTCGAGACGCTGCGGGAGGACGACCCGCACGTCCCGTTCGTGTTGTACACGGGCAAGGGATCCGAGGAGATCGCGAGTCGGGCGCTCAACGCGGGCGTCACGGGCTACTTCCAGAAGGGCGGACCCGAACAGCTCCAGCGGCTCGCGAACCGGGTCGACCAGGCGGTCGAGGAGCATCGGACCAGGGCGGTCGCGGACCGCTACTCGACGGTCATCGACGCGCTCGGCTACCCGGTGTACGTCGTCGACGAGACGGGAGCGTTCACCTTCGTCAACGAGCCCTTCGCCGAGTTGACCGGGTACGACCGCGAGGAGATCCTCGGCAGTACGCCCGACCTGATCAAGGGCGACGAGGCGGTCGCCGAGGCGGAAGACCGGCTCGGGTCGATCCTCTCGAGCGACGGTCCGGGCATCCAGCGGTTCCGCGTCGACATCGATCCCAAGGAGGGCGATCCCATTCCCTGTCGCGACCACATGGCGGTCCTCCCCTACGAGGGCGAGGAGTTCGACGGCAGCGTGGGGATCCTCCGGGACGTCTCCGAGGAGGCGGCTCGCCGCGAGGAGCTGGAGACGAAACGCCGGGCGCTCGATGAGGCCCCCGTCGGGATCACCATCACCGACCCGAGCCTGCCGGACAACCCGATGGTGTACGTCAACGACGAGTTCGTCGAGATGACCGGCTACGACCGCGAGGACGCGGTCGGGGTCAACTGCCGGTTCCTACAGGGCGAGGAGACCGACGAGGCCGCGGTCACCGAACTCCGGGAGGCGATAGACGCCGAGGAGCCCGCGAGCGTCGAGCTGTTGAACTACCGGAAGGACGGCACGCCGTTCTGGAACCGCGTCAGCGTCGCGCCGATCCGCGAACACGACGAGGACCGCGTCACGGGCTGGGTCGGCTTCCAGGAGGACATCACGGCGTTCAAGGAACGCGAAGGGGCGCTCCGCCGGCAGAACGAACGGCTCGACGAGTTCGCCGGGATCGTCAGCCACGACCTCCGGAACCCGCTCAACGTCGCCCGCGGGCGCGTTGATCTGGCTCAAGAGGAGACGGGGAACGACCACCTCGCCGCTGCGGCCGACGCGCTCGACCGGATCGAGTCGATAGTCGAGCACACGCTGACGCTGGCCCGCGAGGGGGAGACCGTCGGCGACCCGGAGCCGGTCGACCTCGCAACGCTGGTCGACGACAGCTGGGGCACCGTCGACACCGACGAGGCGGACCTCGAGATCGACCTCGAGGGACACGTCCTCGCCGATCCGGATCGGCTCAGAAACCTCTTCGAGAACCTCATCAGGAACTCGATCGAACACAGAGGGGCCGACGACCCCGTCACGATCCGCGTCGGCGATCTCGGAGACAGGTTTTACGTCGCGGACGATGGACCCGGGATCCCCGAGGAGGTTCGAGACGACCTGTTCGAGCCGGGCGAGAGCGGAGCCGAGGGGAACACCGGATTCGGGTTGGCCATCGTCAAGGAGATCGCCACCGCACACGGCTGGGAGATCGCGGCCACGACCCCCGAGACGGGGGGCGCACGCTTCGAGATCCGCGGCGTCGTCCGCCCCGAGAAGGAGCCCGCGGAGTAGACGAGACGCTCTGAACCGGACCGACAGGAATCGGACTGACAGGAACGGGACCGACGAGGAACCGAAGCGGCGAGAAACCGGATCCCCTCCCGCCGTCCGCAAGGGCCTTGACCGGCCGGATCGAACCCGGACCGAATGGGATCGATCTCGGAGATACTCGGGACCGATCGCCGCGTGATCGTCCTCGCGCTCGCGCGGATGGTCGGCGCGGTCGGTAACTCGTTTCTCATCGTCGTCCTCCCGCTTTACGTCGCCAGCGACCTGATCGACATCGGCGCGCTCATCGGATCGAGCGTCGGGGTCGGGGCCGCGAGCGTGACGCTCACCGAGCCGCTCCTCATCGGGATCGTCCTCTCGCTTTTCGGCTTCCTCAACAGCTTCTCACAGCCGTTCACCGGGCGACTCTCCGACCGGTTGGGAACCCGGCGACCGTTCGTGCTCGCGGGAATCCTGCTTTTGGGGACCGCGAGCGCGCTCTACACGCTCGCGGACGCCTACTGGATCCTCGTCGTCCTCCGCGCGACCCAGGGCTTCGGAGCCGCGTTGACGATCCCGGCGACGGTCGCGCTCGTCAACGAGTACGCGGGCAGCGCGGACCAGCGCGGGGGGAACTTCGGCGTGTTCAACACCTTCCGGCTGATCGGGTTCGGCTTCGGCCCCGTCCTCGCCGGCGTCGTCGTCGACAACGGCCCCTACGACCTCTCTGCTGTCGGGCTCCCCGTGATAAACGGATTCGACGCGGCCTTCGCGGCCGCCTGTCTCGGCGCGTACCTCAGCTTCCTCCTCGTCTACCTCCTCGTTCACGACGCCGCCGACGCGGCCGAGGCGGGAGACGACCTCTCGATCCGTGTCCGCGGCGAGGACCGCCTGCTCGACCCCGTCTTCGTGCTCGGGATCGCGACGGTGGCGATGGGACTGTGTATCGCGCTGTACGCGACGCTCCAGAACCAGGTGAACCTGCGGCTGGATCAGCCGCCCGTCTGGTTCGGCGTCCAGTTCGCGGCGGTCACCATCGCGAACGTGGCCCTCCAGGTCCCCGTCGGGCGTGCGAGCGACCGGATCGGCCGCCGACCGTTTCTGGTGGCCGGATTCCTGCTCCTCGCGCCCACGACGCTGTTACAGGGGATCGTCCTCTCGCCGCTCCTGATGACTATCGTTCGCCTCGGCCAGGGGGTCGCCGTCGCGTTCGTCTTCGCGCCCTCGCTCGCACTCGCCGGCGACCTCGCGCGGGAGGGCGAGTCGGGGACGACGCTGTCGGTGCTCACCATGGGGTTCGGATTCGGCGTCGCGCTCGGGCCGCTGGCATCCGGCTGGCTCGTCGGCTTCGGCTTCGTCGTCCCATTCGCCGTCGGCGGGGTCCTCGCGCTCGTCGCGCTCGCGTTGGTGATGACGCAGGTCGAGGAGACGCTCGAGACGGCCGACCCCGCGGGCGGGACCGCCGCGGACGACTGAACCCGACTCGATAAGTCCCCGCCGCCCGAACGGGGGCCGTGCCTCGCGACCGCGTCCACTGCGTCGACTGCCGCGAGCCGATCCCCGGCGACGCGCGGGTCTGTCCGCACTGTCGGGCGCTCCAACCCTCGCCGCTCGTCGACGTCGGCATCGTCGTCTCCGGCGTCTTCGCGTTCGTCTTCGGCGCGATCCTCGCGTTGATGACGATCGGGACGACCCGGCTCGCCGGTTTCCTGCTTCTCGTCGTCGGCTTCGGGCTCGCGGTCGGCGGCTACACGCGCCACGTCGACCGGACGGCGGAGCGCCGGGCGCGGTGAGCGTCGGGCGCGGTGAGAGTCGGGTGTGGCGGGGCGACCCTTCTACGTCGCGACCTTTTAAGACGGACGGCGGCACACGTGACGGTATGTTCACGCCACTCAACGCGGGGGTCGTCGTCGCGGGCCTCCTGCTCACGTTCGTCGGCGCGGCGGTCTCCGTGTACGCCGTGTCGCTGACCGGGTTCCTTATCGGGGCCGGCGCGGGTTACCTCGTCGCGCCGAACCTCGCCGGACTGATCGCGGTCGACGGGCTGGTGCTCTCCGCGGGCGGCGTCCTGCTCGGCGGCGCGGTCGGCGGCTTCCTCGCGTACGCCGGGCTCTCCTTCGCCGTCCTCGCGATCGGCGGGGTCGTCGGCGGCTTCGCGGGCCGGTTCGCCGTCGGCCCGCTCTACGCGGCCGACGCGGCCGGGATCGAGGGCACGGCACTGCTCGTCGGGGCGACGCTCGCCGGCGTCGCCGTCGGCGCGCTGTTCGGCTTCGTCCTCACGCGGACGACGCTCGTGGTCTCGACGGCCTTCATCGGCGCGGCGCTCGCGTCCCGCTCGCTGACGCCGGCGTCGTTCGCGACCGCCGCCGAGGAGCTGACCGTCCAGTCGCTGCTGTTCGACCCCACCGCGCTCCCGTTCCTCGCGCTGTTCGTCCTCGGCGGGCTCTCCCAGCTCGGGCTGTTCAAGTTCGGCTACGTGACGAAGCTGGTCGGGATACTGCCCGGCGCACGCCGCTGGACCGCCGGCGACGACGAGGGAGCCTCCTCGTGAGCGACGACGCTCCCGCGGACGACGAATCTTCCGCGGGCGACGCCTCTCCCGCGAGCGGCGACCCCCTCGCGGCCGCCACGGTGCTTCTCACCGGCGCACACGGCACCGTCGGCACCGCGGTGACGGCGCACTCCGCGGCCGACTACCTCCTCCACGACCGCCGGGAGCCGCCGGCGGAACTCGGCGACGGCACGCCGCACCCGCATCGGGACCGCGACGGAGCGGAGACGGTCGTCCTCGACCTCGGCGAGGCCGACGCCCCCGCATCGCTGGCGGCGGTCATGGACGATCGCGGGGTCGACGCCGTCGTTCACCTCGCGGGCGCTCCGGCGGTCTCGACCCCCTACGAGTCCGTCGAGCGCAACAACGTCCGCGGGACGCGGAACGTCCTCGAGGCCGCCTCGCGGGCGGGAGTCGGAACGGTCGTCTTCGCCTCCTCGAACCACGCGGTCGGCATGTACGAGGAACAGCACGCGCCGTCGCTGTACGACCCCGACTACGAGTTGACGGTCGACGCCGAGAGCCCGCTTCGGCCCGACTCCGACTACGGCGCGTCGAAGGCCGCCGGCGAGGCGTGGTGCCGACTGTACGCCGAGCGCGAGGGGATCGACTGTTACGCGCTCCGGATCGGCTCGGTGCGAGACCCGACTCACGACCACCCGTTCGGCGACGCGGAGCGTGCCGTCGCCCGCGGCGACTGCGAGCGCGGCGACGAGACGTACGGGGAGGCCGTCGCGCGGATGCGGTGTACGTGGCTCTCCCGGCGCGACTGTGCGGGACTGGTGGACGCGTGCCTGCGGGACGGCCTGGATGGCGACGGTGGCGATGAGAGAGAAGACGACCAGAGTCCGAACACCCTCGCCGGCGGGGCCTTCGAGGTGTTCTACGGGATCAGCGACAATCCGAACTCGTGGTTCGACATCGAACACGCCCGCGATCGGGTGGGGTACGAGCCGTTAGACTCGGGGAACGCGATGTCCGAACCGCCGGAGTAGATGGATGTGGATCGGTGTAGATCGGGCGTTCGTACGCCGATATTCGGCTCTCTCGATGGCACCGCATTGAGATCACTGACTTGTTGAAAACGCGTTCCCTCCGGGACGTGCGAGTTCGAAAGATTACTTCGCTGACTACCTTTTTCTTCGGCGGACGTGACGGCCGCCACATGAGTACTGGCGTCGGCCCCGCTCGACACGTCCGAAACGGCATCCGGTACGCTGCGGTGGGAGTGGTACTGCTGGCGGCGTGGAACTTCCTCGCGCCACACGCGGGAGCACCCTCGTGGGCACCGTATCTGGACGTATTGCCAGTGATCGTGGGTCGGACCGAAACGAGTGGGCTGGTCAACGCCACACACATCGGCGTCCTCGCGGTCGCCGCCGTGGTAGTGATGAAGGTGTGATCCGATTCGATACGAAGGGACGACTGTGGTGAACACCGCCAAAGCCCCAGCCGCTCGGCTGTACGAAGTGAAATGAACGACTGCGGTGACCACCTCCAAAGCCCCAGTCGCGAGGCGGCCGTACGCTCGCTGCGCTCCTCACTCAGTCGCTATCGCTCCCTCGTTGCGGTACTTGTGTCGCCTACGGCCGCCTCGCGACTGCCCCTTTGAGTCCCACCCGACCGCCACGCAACCGCACCTCACGCCTCCCCAGCCTCGCGGGCTCCTCGCGGCCCGTCGGGACGCTCGGAGGCGCGCCACCGCGACCGAAAATTGCGAAAACGTCCGAGACCGCTCGGCCCTATCCGTCGAGCGCGCTCTCGAGCCGGTTGATCAGTTCCTCGTTACCGACGTGGAGTGGGACGCGGTCGTGGATCCCGTCGGGCTCGACGTCGAGGATCGAGCCGGAGCCGTCCGAGGAGGCCCCGCCCATCGACTCGACGACGTACGCGATCGGGTTCGCCTCGAAGGAGAGCCGGAGCTTCCCGTCGGGCGCGTCGACCAGCGCGGGGTACGCGAACACTCCGCCGTAGGTCACCACCTGGTTCACGTCCCCGACCATCGCCCCGCCGTACCGCAGTTTGAGTTCGTCCTCGATCTCGCGTGCGTACTCGCGGAACGCGTCGGGCCAGTCCGGCACCCGGCCGCCGAAGCCGTAGACGGTCGGCTCGTCGGGCAGCGTCAGGTCGTCCTCGACGACCGATCGGGTGACGCCGGGTTCGTCGTCGTCGTCACGCTCACTGCCGTCTCCCCGCTCGACCACCTCCTCGCGGACGCCCGATCCGTCGGCGACGACCATCGTCGTGATCGGGCCGTAGAGGACGTAGCCGGCGGCGACGAGGTCCCGGCCGGTGGCCGGAAGCGGCGCGTCGTATATCCCGACGACGGTCCCCATCGCGTTGTTGGACCGCAGGTTCGAGGAGCCGTCGAGGGGGTCGATCGCGACCGCGTACGCGCCCCCTCCGCCCTCGCCACCCTCGCCGACCGCGCCGCCCACGTCGATCGCCTCGGGGCGCTCCTCGCTGACGAACGAGCCGACGCCCTCGACCGCGGAGAGCGCCTCCAAGAGCAGCTCGTCGGCGTACACGTCGCCCGCCAACACCGTCTCGCCGGAGGGGTTCTCCGTCCCGCTCTCGACGCGCCGGCCGGGCAGGGCGTCGCGGATCGTCGGGGCCGTCGCCGCGACCGCGTCGAAGACGGCCTCGACGACCGGGTCGGGGTCGGCCATCAGTCGTCGCTCTCGGCGATGGCCAGCGCCTCCGCCGGGTCGACCTCCTGGAAGACCACGGCCTCGAGCGCGTCGAGGATCCGTTCGGGATCGTCGCGCTGGAAGACGTTTCGGCCGACCGCGAGCCCCGTTGCGCCGGCGTCGATGGCGTCCGCGACGTTCCGGAGGAACGCCTTGTCGTCGCGCATCGTCCCGCCGGACATGACCACCTGCGTGGGACCGGCCATCCTGACGGCCTCGCCCATCGCCTCGGCGGAGCCGGGGTACTTCACCTTCACGAAGTCGGCACCGAGCTCGAGCCCGAGCCGGGCCGCGTACGAGATGGTGTCCGGACTCGTGTCGTTTTTCACCCCCTGGCCGCGCGGATACGACCACATCACGACGCCCATGTCGTGTTCGCGGGCGCCCTCCTGTGCCTCGCGGAACTCCTCGGCCATCTCGACCTCGTGGTTCGATCCGCCGTAGAGCGTGAAGCCGACGGCGTCCGCGCCGAGCCCGGCGGCGTACTCCGCCGAGCAGTTGACGGGGCTGTCCGGCTCGCCCATCCAGAGGTTCGAGGTCCCGTTGAGCTTCAAAAGCAGGTTCACGTCGTCCTCGTACTCCGGGTAGTACGCCTCGGCGATCCCCTTCTGGACGGCCAGCGCCGTCACCGCCTCGTGGGTCGCCAGCTCGAACAGCCGCTCGGGGTCGGCCGTCGCCGGGTTCGGCTCGAAGTCGACCGGCCCGTGTTCGAGCCCGTGGTCGTACGCGAGGATAAGCGACTTTCCGTCCCGTGAGATCTCGTCGGCGGCGTGAGGAAGCATCGGGTCATCCTTCCAGTTACGAAACCAAAAAGGGCTATGGTCGTTCGGGCGGTTCCGCGGTCGGATCCGACCGTTCGTTTCGGTTCGACGGTCGTCGTTCTCGGATCGTACAATAATGACTACGAATATAGTAACTCCATGTGTCCGGTCCGGGTCGACGCGTGTCAGCGCCGTTCCGGTGCGGTTTCGTCCTCGTTTCGACCCGTCATTTGAGGAATTTGGGGCACGACGGTTCACCCGGCGACCGACGACCGGTCGCCGTCGAAACCATGGCTAGCGAAACCAACGAACTCCCGGCGTCCACGGGCGATTTCGCCCCGTGGCGCGCCGCCGTACCCGCATCGATCGTCGATGTCGGGTACCGGATCAGAGACGTCCTGACGTATAGCTCGGCATACCTCGTGTTCATCGCGATGATCGAGGTACTGACGGTACATATCGTGTTGTCGTTGCCGCTGAATCCCGCCCCGGTCGTCGTCGGGTTGGTCACCTTCGCGGTGTACGCCGGCGATCGGATCGCCGACGCGGACGACGACGCAATATCGAGTCCGGAACGGAGCGCGTTCGTGACGCGCCACCGGACGCTGTTGTCGGTCCTCACGGCGATCACGTACGGTCTCGCGATCGCCCTCTCCTTGACCGGCGGCCCGTTCGCGCTCGCGATCACCCTCCTTCCCGGCGGCTTCTGGATCCTCTACGCGTCCGACTGGCTCCCGACGTTCGGGTCCTACTTCAAGCGGTTGAAGCGGGTTCTGGTCGTGAACTCCACGATCGTCGCCTCCGCGTGGGCGATCGCGGTCGTCGGCTTACCGATCGCGTTCGCCGAGGCGTCGGTGACGCCGCTCGCGACGGTGGTGTTCGTCTACTTCCTCGTCGACACGTTCGTCAACACGGAGATCCCCAACGTCCGGGACGTCAAGGCCGACGAGGCCGTCGGCGTCTCGACGCTCCCGGTCGTCTTCGGGATCCGGCGGACCCGGCGGATCCTGTACGGACTCGACCTGGCGCTGATCGCGTTCGTCGTGGCCGCCCTGTCGTCCGGGATCTTGACGACTGCGGTCGCGGCGGCGATACTCGTCGGCCTCGGCTACGCGTTGGTTCTCGCGTGGTTCGTCGGCCGGAACACGGCACCGGGTCGTCTCGCCATCGCCGGCGAGGCGAAACATCTCGTGGTGTTCGCGCTCCTCCTCGTGTTCACGACGGGGGTCTAACGCGAACGGGTCGGCCACCGATCGTCCCTTGTTTTCTCGACAATTCCCGGATAATTCATATGCCGGGGTGCTCTTCACCCAACACGTGATCTCCCCGACGTCGATCGCCGTCCCCCTCCTGTTCGGCTCGGTCGCCCTCGGGGCCAGCGCGGCGATCCTCGCGTGGCGGGCACGGCCGAACCCGGGCGCGGTCTCGTTGGTGTGGCTGTTGATCGGCCAGTCGTGGTGGTCGACGTGTATCGTCTTCAGTCTCTCGGCGGAGACCGCGGCCGAGGCGACGTTCTGGACGAAGGTCGGCTGGATCGGCGTCATGACCGTCCCCGTCGCGTGGATCCTGTTCGCCCTGGAGTACACCGGACGGGACGAGCACATCACCCGCCGGAACGTCGCGCTGTTGTCCGTGGTTCCGACGCTCACGGTTCTCCTCGCGTTGACCGAGGAGTACCACGGTCTCCTGTACGTCCGAACGGTCGGCGTCACCGCCCACGGCTCCGTGCTCGTCGAGCAGGGCGGGGTCTGGTACTCGGTGGCCGCCGTCTACACCTACCTGCTCGGCGTGCTCGGGATCGCGCCGATACTGGGGCTCCTCTCGAGCGGGGCGACCGCGTTCCGCGGACAGAGCGCGGCGCTGATCGTCGGAGTCGTTACGCCGTGGGCGACGAACGTCCTCTACAACCTGGGGGTGCTCCCGGAGGTGGGTATCGACCCGACGCCGATCGCGTTCGCGATCTCCGGCGTCGCGTACCTGGGTGCCATCGATCGGTTCCGGATGTTCGGGGCCAATCCGGCCCCCGCGTGGCGTGCCAAGCAGTTCCTGTTCGACCACATCCACGACGGTGCCGTCGTGGTCGACGGACACGACACGATCGTCGACGTGAACCGGGCGGGTGCCGCGATCCTCGACGTCGACGTGGACCGGGTGCTCGGGAGGTCCGCGTCCGAGCTCCTCCCGCTGAGCGAGCCGTTCCGAGCCGAGGACGGGGCCGAGATCCTCACCGTCGGCACGGAGTCGACGTCGCGGTCGTACGACGTGAACGTGAGCGAACTCACCGACCGGCACGGGGAGACGCTCGGGTACGTGTTCACCCTCCACGACGTCACGCAGTACCTCCAACAACAGCAGCGATTGAAGGTGCTCAACCGCGTATTGCGACACAACATCCGCACCGAGGTGAACGTCATCCAGGGCTACGCCGAACGCACCACCGGGGACACCGCCGAGACGATCAAGCAACGCACGATGCGCATCGTCGAGATCAGCGAGAAGGGGCGCGACGCGATCGACCTGTTCGAGGACGCGGTGAACGACCGCGAAGGAACGTCCCTCGCCGACCTGCTCGAACGGAGCCTCGAGGCCGCCCGCGATGCGTTCCCGGAGGTCGACTTCGAACTCGAGTCCCCCGCCGAGGACGCCGCCGTTTCCGAGGGGCTCTCCGTCGTGGTGGACAACCTGATCGAGAACGCCGCGATACACAACGAGGGTGAGGACCGGCGGGTCACCGTGACCGCCGAGATCGACGACGACCGCGCCCGGATCCGCGTCGCCGACAACGGGCCGGGGATCGACGACTACGAACTGGACGTCCTGAACTCGGGCACCGAAACGCCGCTCCGACACGCGAGTGGTCTCGGGCTCTGGCTCGTGAAGTGGGGAACGGAGGTGATCGACGGCTCGGTCTCCTTCGAGCCGAACGAGCCGAGCGGGACGGTCGTCACGACGACCGTTCCCCTCCGGTGAGCGGGACCACAATACTTAGTCCCGTTCCCGCGCCAGCGACTCCCATGCGCGAGCTATCGGCAGTGGAGACGGTGGGCGTGGTCGGGGCCGGCACGATGGGTCACGGCATCGCACAGGTCGCGGCAACCGCCGGCTACGACGTGACCATGCGCGACGTCGAGTCCGAGTACGTCGACCGGGGCCTCGAGGGGATCGCCTCGAGTCTCGATCGACTCGCCGCGAAGGACGCGCTCGCGGAGGACCCGGAGACGATCCGATCGCGGATCTCGGGCACCACGGATCTCGCGGTCCTCGCCGACGCCGACCTCGTCGTCGAGGCCGTGATCGAGGACCTGGAGGTGAAACGGGAGGTGTTCGCCGACCTCGCGTCGGTCACCGACGACGATATCGTCCTCGCGACCAACACGTCGACGCTCTCGGTCACGTCGATCGCGAGCGCCACGGACCGCGCGGATCGGGTCGTCGGCCTCCACTTCATGAACCCGGTTCCGGTGATGGAGGGCGTCGAGGTCGTCGTGGGCGAGCGGACCGCCGACGAGACCGTCGTGTTCGCCCACGCGTTCGCGACCGACCTCGGCAAGGAGACGTGGGAGTCGGACGACAAGCCGGGGTTCGTCACCAACCGGATCCTGATGCCGTGGATCAACGAGGGGATCCGCGCGTACGACGAGGGCGTGGCCACGCGGGACGACGTCGACCGCGGGATGCGACTCGGCACGAACGTCCCGATGGGCCCGCTCGAACTCGCCGACCACATCGGCCTCGACGTGGTGCTCGACGCCAGCGAGACGCTCCACGAGGAGCTCGGCGACCGGTACAAGCCGGCGTACCTCCTCAAGCGCAAGGTCGCCGCCGGCGACCTCGGAAAGAAGACGGGCGAGGGGTTTTACGCCTACGAGTGAGCCGACCGGGAAACGCCTAAGCCGCTCGCCGCCCGCGTTCGGGCATGCAACCGATCTCGATACTCGGTCCCGGGGCGGGCGACCTCGCCGGGACCCTCGCGGAGCGGCTGGAGGGACGCGTCGCGGTCGTCCGTCGGGACGAGAGCCCGGACGAATCGAACGAACGGGGACACCACGACGGGGACGCCGTGGGCGACACGACCCTCTCGCTTTCGTCCGACGGTTCCTGGACCGGCCGCGGGACCGTCGACGGCTTCGACGCGATCCTCGATCGGCTCGCGCCGGACCACGACTACCTCGTCGCGGTCGGACTCGCTCGGCTCCGGGTTCCGGCGGTGCTGCTCGGTGACGACGCCGACCCCGACGAAACGCCGGGGAACGTGCTCGCTCGCGGGGCGGGTCCCGAGGACGTCGACGTCGACGCCCTCCTCACGGCGCTCGCGGGCGCCGAGCCGTGGATCACTCGCGAGCTGCTCGTGGACCGCGTCGAGCGGTCGGCCGACGCGGAGCGATCGGGCGCGATCGCGACGTTCACCGGGCGTGTCCGTGCCCGGGACGCTCCCGACGACGAGCGGACGACCCACCTCGCCTTCGAGAAGTACGAGGGTGTCGCTCGCGAGCGAATGGACGCGATCGCCGCGGAACTGACCGACCGGGAGGGCGTCTTCGAGGTGGCCTTCCACCACCGCACGGGCGTGATAGAGTCGGGTGAGGACATCGTCTTCGTGGTCGTCCTCGCGGGCCACCGGGCGGAGGCGTTTCGAGCCGTCGAGGACGGGATCGACCGGCTCAAGGACGAGGTCCCGATCTTCAAGAAGGAGACCACCGAATCCGAGGAGTTCTGGCTCCACCAGCGGTCGTGAACGTCGGAGGCGTCGGTCCTCCGGTTCCCTCGATTCGACCACCTTCCGTGCTCCGCGATCCGCGACGGCCCCTCCCGTCCGGCGTCGTCTCCGCTCCGCGCTCGACCGTGATCGGGTCGTCCGGCCGGCATTGTAGAAGCAAATACCACCGGTAAACTCGAATCCAACGACCGGTCGGTCCTCGGACGAGCCGGACCTCTCGAGATCGGATCGAACGATCCTATAATGGTTATAAACCGTCTAACCGTCTATCGAACGGTTATAAAACGTCGTTCGGTACGTTTTATTTTCCGTTCGTCGTTTGAAAGGTGCTGAAACCCCCTGAAGGCCACCCAACGGTCTCCCCTTTATAACATCCCCCGTCGCCATGGACGGGATGTACCATGAGCGCGACTGCGAACCCCTCCACGAACGCGAGCACGACCGACGACCTCTCCAAGGAGGAGCGGCTGAAGCGGTACCTGCTCGAACGCGCCGAAGACGGCGAGATGTACTTCAAAGGGAAGTTCATCTCGGACGACGTCGAACTCTCGCCGAAGGAGATCGGCGCGCTGATGGTGAAACTCAGCGAGTCGGCCACCGAGCTCACCGTCGAGAAGTGGTCGTACACGGGCGCGACCACCTGGCGGGTCGAACCCGCCTGATCGAACCATCGTCAAACCGGACGCGCTCACGCGTCCCCGCCGATCGTTTTGAACCCTCGAACGGTAGTCCGTTCCGGACCCCGAACGGCACGTCCTCCCGTCCTTTCGATTCTTCCGTCGGTCGATCAGTCGGTTCTCCGCCTCGATCCGCCGTTCCCCGGCCCGACCCCCTCGCCCTCCGATCGGTTCGTTCCGCGTCCGGTGACGCGGGGTTTATACTCGGCGACGGCCAACGACCGACGATGTCAGAACGCGAGGACGGGACGGCCTCGGCGGCCGCCGACGTCCCTCGTCCCGACCCGCTCCGGACCTTCTTCCGCGTCGAGGAGGTCCGCCGTGAGGACGGTCGCGTCCGCTACGTCGGCGAGTCGTACATCCCCGAACGGACGCTCCTCCGGAAGATCGTTCCGGCGTTCCGCGAGGCGGGCTACGACGTCGACGTGGAGACGGTCGAGGACGGCCACGTCGTCGTCGCGACCCCCTTCGGCCACGGGCGCGAGGGGGTCCCGTGGGTGAACGTGGGACTGTTCCTCGCGACGGTGCTCTCCACCCTGTTCGTCGGCGCGTACGGCTGGTACTACGTCCCGCTCGCGGAGATCCGCGCAAACCCTCTCACGATGCTTCAGGCGTGGCCGTTCACCGCCGCCGTCCTCGGCGTGTTGATGACCCACGAGCTGGGCCACTACGTCGCCGGCCGGTACCACGGCGTCGACGTGTCGCTGCCGTACGTCATCCCGTTCGTCTTCCCGTTCGGGACGCTCGGCGCGGTCATCCGGATGCGCGGTCGGATGCCCTCACGGAAGGCGCTCTTCGACGTCGGCGTCGCCGGCCCGATCGCCGGCCTCGTCGCCACCGTTGTCGTCACGGTCGTCGGGCTCTCGCTCGATCCGATCCGCGTTCCCCCGGAGCTCGTGACGGGTTCCGGGACGATGATCCGCTTCAACAATCCGCCGCTTTTGGACCTCATCGCCGAGGCGATCGGGCAGCCGACCTCCTACGCGGACCCGACGCGGGCGGTCCACCCGGTGATCATCGGCGGCTGGGTCGGGATGTTCTTCACGCTCCTGAACCTGCTGCCCGTCGGCCAGCTCGACGGGGGCCACATGGTCCGCGCGATGGTCGGGCCGCGCCAGGAGACGATCGCGTCGCTCGTGCCCGGCGCGCTGTTCGCGATCGCCGCGTACCTCCACTACGGTCGCGGACTCGGCCTCGACGAGTCGGTCGGTCTCTGGGCGTTCTGGGGCGTCTTCTCGCTTCTCATCGCCTTCAACGGTCCGGCGAACCCCGCCGATGAGGCGCGGCTCGACTGGCCTCGCGTCGCCGTCGGCGTGTTGACGTTCGGGGCGGGCGCGCTCTGTTTCCTCCTCGTCCCGATACAGATCGTGTCGGCCTGAGCCCGAGGATGTCCGTGCTCGACACCCCCGCGTGGCTCGAACGGGTCGGGTTCCGGACGCTCTACCGGCTCGCGGACCTGACGTACGCCCTCGGGGTCGCCACGCCCAAGCGAACCGTCGCCGGCACCTACTGGAGCTACGAGCCGACGAACCCCCACGGCGACGACCCCGGGCTGGCCGCGCTCGACCGGATCCCGAACGACGCGACCGTCCTCGACGTCGGCGCGCACGTCGGCGAGCACGCGATCCCGCTTGCCGCCGACACTGACCGCCGCGTCGTCGCCTTTGAGCCCAACGGCGAGAGCGCGGACCGACTGGTCCGGAACGCGGCCCGAAACGGGCTCGCCGCCGGGACCGACCGCCGGCTCGACCTCCGGCGGGCCGGCCTCGGAGACGAGCGGGGGTCGCTGCCGTTCTACCGCTCGACGTTCTCGAAGTGCTCCGCGTTCGACCGCGACCGCGCGACGCGCTGGGGAGCGCGGGTCGACGCGGTGGAGGAGGTGCCTGTCTTCCGGCTCGACGACCTGGTCGAGGGGGTCGTCGCGGCCGGCGTGGATGTCGCCGCCGACGCGACCCCCGCCGGCGACCCGGTCACCCCGCCCGACGCGATCAAGGTCGACGTCGAGGGCCGCGAACTGGCGGTGCTTCGGGGGGCGGAGGCGACGATACGAGCCCACCGGCCGCTGCTCGTCGTCGAGGTCCACGACGGAACCGCCGGCGACGACCGCGCCGACGCGCTCCGGTCGTGGATCGCGGAGCGCGACTACGACGTCGACGAGCGGGGCGACGTCTGGGTCTGTCGGGGGTGACTCGCCGACTCAGTCAGTCGTCCCGTCGCTCGCGCATCCCCTGTCTGGTGAACTGCGGGTTCCCCGGTATCGTCCGCCGTTTCTTGCGGAACGACCGGTACAATGCGACCGCGAGCGGAGCCGCGAGCAGGAGGACGATCGCCGCGAGCCGCCACTCCTCGGCGAACGAGTAGAGGATCGTCGCCGAGAGGACGCCGACCGCGAGCAGCACGGAGTAGGCGATCCGCATCGCCAGCTTGTCGAGCACCCGCGACTCGTCCTCGATGGTGACGTCGACGTGGAGGTCGCCGCGGTTCGCCCGGTCGAGGAACGACTCGGCCTTCGGGGGGACGGTGAAGAGCGACTCCGTCGTCCGCTGGAACTGCCTGCCGGCGTCCTCGGCGAGCTCGCGAGCGGTCTGCTCGTAGTACCCCTCCGCCTCCAGGTAGTTCGTCGCGGTCGCGATGAAGTCGAACTCGGGGTCGAGCGTGACGCAGACTCCCTCGACGACGGTGGCGACCCGGAGGACCAACGCGAGGTTGCGGGGGAGCCGGAGCGGGAACTCGTAGATGGTCGACTCCACCTGCTCGATGATCTGATTGACGCGGTACTGCTCGATCTGCTCGCCGCGGGCGTCGGCGATGGCCAGGTCCATCACCTCGCCCATCACGTCGCGGTCGACCTCCGGCGAGAGCGTCCCCATCGAGATCAGGGTGTCGAGGATCGCGTCGGTGTCCTGTCTCGCGACCGCGACGTAGAACTCCACGATCTTCTCCTGGACGAACGGGTCGACCCGCCCGGACATCCCGAAGTCGTAGAAGACCACCGCGCCGTCCGCGTCGACGGCGAGGTTCCCCGGATGGGGGTCGGCGTGGAAGACGCCGTCGTCGACGATCATCTGGAGGTACACCTCCTGGAGCGTCTCGGCGATCGCGGTCCGGTCGAGCCCCGCCGCGTCGAGCTCGTCGGTCCGGCTGATCTTCGTCCCGCCGATGTACTCCATCGTGAGCACCCGAGGACCCGAGGCGGCCTCGTAGACCTCCGGGATCCGGATCCGGTCGTCGCCCGCGAAGTTCGCCTTGATCTCCTCGAGCATCTCCCGCTCGCGGCGGTAGTCCATCTCCTCGCGGATCGTCTTCGCGAACTCCTCGGAGAGGTTCTCGATCGAGAACGCCCGGCCGCCGCCGATGAACCGGCGGACGATCGGGAGCGACCAGCGGATCGCCCGCAGGTCGGCCTCGACGAGCGACTCGATCCCGGGGCGACGAACCTTCACGGCCACGTCCTCACCCTCGAACCGCGCAGTGTACACCTGCCCGAGGCTGGCCCCGCTTATCGACTCCGTGTCGAAGTCGTCGAACGTCTCTTCGACGGGACCGAGCTCGTCTTCGAGAACCACCTTCGAGTCCGTCCAGTCGGCGGGCGGAACGTCGTCCTGGAGTCCCTCGAGCACCTCGATGTAGGCGGGCGGGAGGACGTCCGGCCGTGTCGACAGCAGCTGGCCGAGCTTGATGAACGTCGGGCCGAGCGTGAGCAGGATGTCGAGGAGGACGTCGGCGCGCTCGCGCTGGGTCGCCGCGTCAACCTCGCGGCCCCGCCCGAACAGCAGGAACCGCTTCCGGTCCCGCCAGTAGGCGACGATCAGCGGGGAGAACCGCCGGATCACGACGAAGAAGCGCCAGTAGGCGCGGAGGTTGACCAGCGTGATCACCCGTCAGGCGCCGGCCTCGTCTCCGTCGCCGGCCTCGTCGTGGTCGCCTCCGGTCTCCTCGGCACTCCCGCCGTCGTCGCTCCCCTCGACCGGGATCCGGTGGGAGTCGGCGTCGGCGCGCTTCGGGAGCGTCACCTCGAGGACGCCACGGTCCATCTCGGCGTCGGCGTCGTCGCCGTCGGCGTCCGGCGGCAGCGGGAGTTCGGCGTCGAGGAACAGCGGCCGGTCTTCCCGGACGTAGCGGAATCCCTCCGGCGTCGACTTCTCGCGGCGGGCCTCGATGACGATCCGGCCGTCCTCGAAGAGGACCTCCGTGGTCCCCGCCGTCGCGCCGGGGAGGTCGACGAGCAGGACGTACCCGTCGTCGGACTCGAGCAGGTCCGCAAACACCGCGTCCGGGAGGTCCCGAAGCGCGTCGCGTAGCGCTGACATGGAAGTTGGTACGGTCGCCGCGGCGAAAAACCTGTGGTACCCGTCTCTCAGTCGTCGTCGAAGACGTCGCCGAGGTCCTCGAGATGCTCGCTGACGTCCCGCCCGGTCGACTCCCCGGGAAGGATGTCGCCGAGCGCGCCGCCGAACGCCGCCCCGCCCCAGACGACGGTCACCCTGGCGAACGCCTCCAGCGTCGTCGGGTCCTCCGCGAAGAGCCGGCCCCACAGCGCCATCAGCCCCGCGGAGACGATGAACGCGACGGTCAGGACGCCGACGAGTCGGCGGGGGACGAGCCCGAAGATCGGCCGGTACACCCGAACGTCCCGGAAGTCGGCGTAGTACAGCAGCCCGGTGGTCACGCCGACGACGAAACAGACGTGTCCGGCAAGGTAGACGGGGAGCCCGGCGATCCGCGCCGTCGCGAACCACGCGGCGATCTCGAAGACGCCGCCCTCGACGAGAAGCGGGAGCGCGAAGACGATCCCCCCGACGAACGACTGGGCGATGTCCCGACCCGTGTACTTGCTGATCCGCGTCGTGAACGCGTCGCTTCCCGGCATCCGTTCCACCAGCGAGATGGTCTGTCTGACCCTCTCGCGTTCGTGGTCGTCGTCGACTTCCTCCTCCAGCGCGTCCAACTGCGCCAGGAGGTCGTCGATGTCGGGGTTCGTACGTCTCCCGTCGCCCGGGGATTCGACCGCCGAATCCGCGGCGTCCCGACCGCCGTCCTCGGTGCTCATGGATTCCGCGTCGCCGGCGGCGGGGAAAAAGGTGCGCGACCGGCGCGGTCGGCGCCCGGGCGGCTCTCAGAGTCGCGATAGAAATCCCGCGAGCGCTGAGTTGAACGCGGCCGGCTCCTCCAGCATCGCGAGGTGGGCGGCGTCGTCGATCTCCGCGTACTCACAGTCCGGGATCCGGTCCGCCAGGAACTCGTGATATCGTGGCGGCGTGAGCGCGTCGTGCTCGCCGGCGAGCGCGAGCGTCGGTACGGCCACCTCCTCCAGGCGGTCGCGCACGTCGAACCGGAGACAGGTCCGGAAGTCGCGCTCGGTCACCGCCCGGCCGCACTCTCGCATCGCCGCTCGCGAGCGATCGAGGAGGTCGGCAGGCGCGTCGTGAAACAGCCGGTCCGGTTCGTGTAACAGCGACACCGCCCGGTCGAAGTCAGTCGCGAGCGCCTCCGACAGCCCCTCGCTCACCGCCAGCTTCGCGCCCGTGCCAGCGAGGACGAGTCCGTCGAGTTCGAGGGCACGTTCGAGCGCGATCCGCAGCGCGACGGCCCCGCCGAGCGAGCTGCCACAGAGCACGTCGGCGTCGGTCGCCGACGCGACGGCGACCACGTCGGCGGCGTACGCCTCGAGGGTCGCCTCTCCGGCGGGCGTCTCCACGTCGTCGCTCCCGCCGTGTCCGGAGAGGTCGAGCGCGACGACCGGGAACCGGTCGCTCAGCCGGGCTTGTGCCTTCCAGACGCCGGCGTTCCCACCGCTCCCGTGGACGAAACAGACCGTCGGCCCGTCGCCGCCGCGATCGAAGCGGCGGTAGGCCGTCCGGCGGTCGTGATGGGTGACCCGATCCACACCCGGCGTCGCGTCCGGAGCCATGTCCGGTTGACCCATGCACGCGGGAGAGATTAAACGGGGGGCTTCTCCAAAACGGAGGCCCGCTCCACGATCTGTCCGTCGAACGCGGCGACTCGGACCCGAACCGCAATACTACCGTTCAAGCGTCGATATTCTCACGTCATGCGATTTTATCCGGTTAGTTTAAATACTTTCGCGCCTAACTTGTGGTTAGGATGACTACCAGACAGACCCGATCGGTCGGCGACGGTTCGCTCCTTCGCCGGTACGAGTACGATGACGGGTGGGTCGTCGCCGCCGACGTCGGCGTCGACGACGAATCGATCAGCGTCGACACCGTCGGCGACACGGCGATCGTCGTGATCGAGCGCGACGAGGAGTCGGTCGAGTCGGAGTTCGAACTGCCCGGCGAGGCCCGGGACGTCTCGGTGACGAACGGCGTGTTGACGATCGAGGGAGACCGATGAAACTCACCGTCAAACCGCTGAAACAGAAGGACGCCGGCCGCCGGCTCGCGGCGATAGACCGCGTCGCGGCCGAGGAGCTCGGGCTCTCCGGCGGCGACTTCATTCGCGTCCAGGGCTCCGAGGGAGCCGCGATCGCGCGCGTCTGGCCCGGATACCCCGAGGACGACGGGACCGGCGTGGTCCGGATCGACGGGAAGCTCCGCCAGGAGGCGAGCGTCGGCATCGACGACCGCGTGACGCTCGAGCAGGTCGACGTCGAGCCCGCCGACCGGATCACGATCGCTTTACCCCAGCGCCTCGGGATCCGGGGCAACATCGACGCGCTGATCCGTCGCGAGCTCGGCGGCCAGCCCGTCACCGAGGGCCAGAACGTCAAGCTCCCGCTCGGCTTCGGCTTCATGGGCGGGCAGTCGCAGGCGGTTCCGCTGAAGGTCGCGGGAACGTCGCCATCGGGGACCGTCGTGGTCACCGATTCGACGGATATCGAGATCTCCGAGAAGCCCGCGGAGGAGATCGTCGGCGGCACGGGCGCGCCGGAGGGCGCGGCCGCGGACGGCTCTCCCGACGTCACCTACGAGGACATCGGCGGGCTCGACGAGGAGCTCGAGCAGGTCCGCGAGATGATCGAGCTGCCGATGCGCCACCCCGAGCTGTTCAAGCGGCTCGGCATCGACCCGCCGAAGGGCGTCCTGCTCCACGGTCCGCCGGGGACGGGGAAGACCCTGATCGCGAAGGCGGTCGCCAACGAGATCGACGCCAGCTTCCACACGATCTCCGGCCCGGAGATCATGTCGAAGTACTACGGCGAGAGCGAGGAGCAGCTCCGTGACGTCTTCGAGGAGGCCACCGAGGAGGCCCCCGCGATCGTGTTCATGGACGAACTCGACTCCATCGCCCCCAAACGCGAGGAGGCCGGCGGCGACGTGGAACGCCGCGTCGTGGCCCAGCTGCTCTCGCTGATGGACGGGCTCGAGGAGCGCGGCGAGGTGGTCGTGATCGGCGCGACCAACCGCGTCGACGCGATCGACCCCGCGCTCCGGCGGGGCGGCCGGTTCGACCGCGAGATCGAGGTCGGCGTCCCCGACCGCGACGGCCGCAAGGAGATCCTGCAGGTCCACACGCGGAACATGCCGCTCGTCGACGGGATCGACTTGGACGAGTACGCCGAGAACACCCACGGCTTCGTCGGCGCGGACCTCGAGTCGCTGGCGAAGGAGTCGGCGATGCACGCGCTCCGCCGGATCCGCCCGCAGCTCGACCTCGAGAGCGACGAGATCGACGCGGACGTGTTGAACTCGATCCAGGTCACCGAGAGCGACTTCAAGGAGGCGATGAAGGGCATCGAGCCCTCCGCGCTCCGGGAGGTGTTCGTCGAGGTGCCCGACGTCACCTGGAACGACGTCGGCGGGCTCGGCGACACCAAAGAGCGGCTGCGCGAGACGATCCAGTGGCCCCTCGAGTACCCCGAGGTGTTCGACCAGTTGGACATGGCCGCCGCGAAGGGCGTGTTGATGTACGGTCCGCCCGGAACCGGGAAGACCCTGCTCGCGAAGGCGGTCGCCAACGAGAGCGAGTCGAACTTCATCTCGATCAAGGGGCCGGAACTGCTGAACAAGTTCGTGGGCGAGTCCGAGAAGGGCGTCCGCGAGGTGTTCTCGAAGGCCCGCGAGAACGCGCCGACGATCGTGTTCTTCGACGAGATCGACTCGATCGCGACCGAGCGCGGTAAGAACTCCGGCGACTCCGGCGTCGGCGAGCGCGTCGTCTCCCAGCTGCTCACGGAGCTCGACGGGCTCGAGTCGCTGGAGGACGTCGTCGTGATCGCGACGACGAACCGTCCGGACCTGATCGACTCGGCGCTGCTCCGGCCCGGCCGGCTCGACCGGCACGTCCATGTTCCCGTCCCGGACGAGGAGGGTCGCCGGAAGATCCTCGAGGTCCACACCCGCGAGAAGCCGCTCGCGGACGACGTCGACCTCGACGCGATCGCCCGCAAGACCGAGGGGTACGTCGGCGCGGACCTCGAGGCGGTGGCCCGCGAGGCGTCGATGAACGCCTCTCGGGAGTTCATCGCCAGCGTCTCGCGCGAGGAGGTCGGCGAGTCCGTCGGCAACGTCCGCGTGACGATGGCCCACTTCGAGGACGCCCTCGACGAGGTGAACCCGAGCGTCACCCCGGAGACCCGCGAACGCTACGCGGAGATCGAAAAGCAGTTCCAGCGCTCCGAGGTCGACGATCCGGCCGAATCCGAGTTCGGCGCGTTCCAGTAGGCCGTCACGCGGAGGCGGTCGATCTTTCGGATTTTTAGATCACTCCCGCCGTCGACAGCAGGAAGAGCGCGGCGACGACGACGATCCCGATCGTGACGAGTCGCCACGCGAGCTTCAACACGAACTTCCCGAGCACGATCACGACCGCGATGGCCACGAGCGCGACGAGCAGCTGGCCCATCGGGCTGGCGAGGATCCCGGCCTGAAGCGGTATCGACGTCGCGTGAGCGGCGAGCGGAGCGGTCATGTCCCCGAGCACGGCGAGCCTCGGTATAAGTTTGTGGGAGCGGCACCCGGTGCCCTCGCCGCTCTATTTTGACATGTTCGTGATATATCTCGCGGTGATCGTGGCCGTATCCGTCCCGACAGATCGGATCCGAACCCGATGTCGCCCCGTATTCTCGATGGTAATCCCATCGACAATACCCCCTTCTGTTCGAATGCGAACTCGTCTCTGTCACACGGTTTCGGCGAGATCGGACCAGTTTCACTCCGGTCTGACTACCCTTATGTTCTCGGACCCCGTTCGTTTCCGACGTACTCGAATTCGGCGTCAGACGGACGGCACGAACGTTACATAACGAACCGCACATATCGATGCCTATCGGGTCCGGACATCCGAACGTACAAGGGCCCGCCTCGCCAGTACACCAACACTACAGATGATCCATATCCCACGCCAACCGAGCGGGGTGACCGTCGAATGAGCAGCGACGGCGTCTCCGCGGACGAGCTCGAACTGCCGATCAAACGCACCACGGGCGAGACGATGGAGGAGCGTCTCACGGACAACGCCTACCACAACATCCTCCCCGCGCGCTACCTCCGAAAGGACGCCGACGGGGAGCCGGTCGAGACGCAGGAGGAGCTGTTCGACCGCGTCGCGCGCAACGTCGCGCTCGCGGAGGCTGTCTTCGAAGCCGAAACCCAGGGCACCGAGGTCACCGTCACGCCCGACCAGCTCAAGCCCGACCACCCGCGCCGGGACGAGCTCGCCGAGGAGGTCTTCGGCGCGGGCGTCTCCGCCGACGACGACGCGGAGGCGGTGCTTTCGGCACACAACGTGAACAAGTTCGCGTACGACACGGTCGTCCCCGAGCTTCCCGAGGGGGTCCGCGAGCACGTCGAGGAGACCGCGGCGACGTTCCGCGACGGGATGGAGTCGCTCTCGTTCATGCCGAACTCGCCCACCCTGATGAACGCGGGCGACGAGCTCCAGCAGCTCTCGGCGTGTTTCGTCGACTCGCCCGGCGACGACATCACCGACATCCACCAGACGGCCAAGGAGGCCGCGGAGGTCTTCCAGAGCGGCGGCGGCATGGGATACGCATTCTGGAAGCTGCGCCCGTACGGCGACGCGGTCGGCTCCACCGGCGGCATCGCCTCCGGGCCGATCACGTTCATGCGCACCTTCGACCAGATGTGCGAGACGATCGCACAGGGCGGCGCGCGCCGCGGCGCGCAGATGGGCGTCATGCGCGTCTCCCATCCGGACGTCATCCAGTTCATCCACTCGAAGAACAAGGACGTCTCGTTGGCCCACTCGCTGCGGCTCAACGACCCCGACGACTTCACGCACAACTCCTTCGCGGACGCTCTGGAGGAGGCCCGCGAACTCATCGACGACGAGGGGCGCGTCCCCGAGCACCTCCGGAACGCGGTGGAGGGGCACCTCTCGAATTTCAACATCAGCGTCGGCGTCACCGACGACTTCATGGAGGCGTTATACAACGACGAGGAGTTCACCTTCACCAACCCGCGCACGGAGGAGCCCCACGTCGCCACGCCGGAGACGAAGGAGATCTACGAGATGTTCGGTCTCGGCGAGCACGTCGAGGTCGGCGAGGTCCTCTCGATCCCGGCTCAGGAGCTCTGGGACGACATGATCGAGGGCGCCCACGAGAACGGCGAGCCCGGCGTCATCTACCTCGAACGGGTGAACAAGGAACACTCCTTCGACGTGGAGGAGAACCCCGATCACCGCATCCTCGCGACCAACCCTTGTGTCACTGGCGACACGCTGATCAGTACCGAAAACGGGCTCGTCGAAGCCGAGGAACTCTACGAACAAGGAATCGCGCGCGACGTCGTCGTCGACGGACGCCTCAGCGAAGAGACGCTCAAGGAGGCGAGCAGCGTCTACAAAACCGGCGAGAAGGACGTTTATAAGCTCACCACTGAAGAGGGGTACGAACTCCGTCTGACCGCTGATCACCGCGTCATGACCGACGACGGATGGGCCGAAGCCGGCGATCTCGGCGCGGGCGACACGGTCCACATCCAGAACCGGAAAGGCTCGTTCGGTCAGCACGGAACCGCTGCGGAGGGCCGCGTACTCGGGTGGATGGTCGGTGACGGTCACCTCAAAAACGACGAGGAGCGTGCCGTTCTCAACTTCTACGACGAGGACACCGAAGTCTCGGGATCGTTCGCCGCCGACGTGAACGAGGTCGTTCGCGAGCCCGTCGGTAACGCCGACTACGAAGTCGGAGTCAGCGATATCTCCAGGGGAGACGACTACCGCGGCCCACAGGCCGTCGAACAGCGGATCCGTTCCGCTCGGCTGTACGAGTACGCCGAGAAAGCCGGCTTAGTCGACGAGAAACACCAGGTTCCCGAAGCGGTAATGCGCGGCAGCGAGGAGATGGCACGTGGCTACCTCCGTGCGTTGTTCTCCGCGGACGGCGGCGTTCAGGGGAACGTCGAGAAGGGCGTTTCCGTCCGACTCACGAGCACCAGCACCGACCTGTTAAAACAGGTCCAGCGACTCCTGCTCAACTTCGGGATCTTCAGCAAGATCTACGAGGAGCGCCACGAGGCGGGCATCCAGGAGATGCCCGACGGAAAGGGCGGAACGGCGGAATACGATCGACAGGCGGATCACGATCTCGTCGTTTCTAAGGACAACCTCGTCCGGTTTACTGAGGAGATCGGGTTCCTCCTCGATTCGAAACAGGACGCACTTGATGAGCGTCTCGCGAACTACGATCGCGGGCCGTACAGCGAGGGGTTCGAAGCGACCGTTTCCGCAGTCGAGAGGGACGGCAACGAGGCGGTTTACGATCTGACGGAACCCGAAACGAGCTCGTTCATCGCGAACGGCCTCGTGGTTCACAATTGCGGAGAGCAGCCGCTTGAGGAGTACGAGGCCTGTAACCTCGGTCACATCAACCTCTCGACGCTGGCGGCGGAGGGCGCGCCCGACTGGCGGGTCTGGAGCGAGGAGCACGCGGACGAGTACGACACCCACGAGGCGGCGGTCGACGCCTTCCTCGCGGAGGCGATCGACTTCGAGGAGTTCGACGACCGCATCGAGTACGGCACGCGCTTTTTGGAGAACGTCGTCACGATGTCGGACTTCCCGGTCGAGAAGATCGAACAGAAGGTCCGGGACATGCGGAAGATCGGCCTCGGGATCATGGGGCTCGCCCAATTGTACATCCAGCTCGGCGTCACGTACGGCTCCGAGGAGGGCAACGAGGTCGCCCGCCAGCTGATGACCCACATCAACCACGAGTCGAAGGCGACCTCCCACGAGCTCGCCGAACAGCGCGGCGTCTTCAACGACTGGGCGGACTCGAAGTACGCGAACCCGACCGAACACCGCGAGTGGTTCGAACACCACACCGGGCTCGACGCCGACGAGTGGGAAGACGGCTTCCCGATCCGCAACCACAACACGACGACCATCGCGCCGACGGGCACCACGTCGATGATCGGCAACACCACCGGCGGCTGTGAGCCCATCTACAACGTCGCGTTCTACAAGAACGTCTCCGACGACGTCCAAGGCGACGAGATGCTCGTCGAGTTCGACGACTACTTCCTGCGCACGCTGGAGGCGAACGACATCGACGTCGACGCGGTGAAACTGGAGGCCCAAGAGCAGATGGCGGAAAACGAGTTCGACGGCGTCGAGGGGCTCTCGACGGTGCCGGACGCGATCGGCGAGCTGTTCGTCGTCACCGGGTCGCTGTCGGGGATCCAACACGCGGCGGTCCAGTGTGCCTGCCAGCAGGGCGTCGACTCCGCGATCTCGAAGACGTGTAACTTCCCGAACGACGCCACCGCCGCGGACATGGAGGAGGTGTACCGCTACATCTACGACCACGGCGGGAAGGGCGTCACCGTCTACCGCGACGGCACCCGCTCGAAGCAGGTGCTCACGACCCGTGCGAAGAACACGGAGTTCGCCGACGAGTCGGAGGCCGCGGAGACGATCGTCGAGCAGATCCGCGAGGTGTTCGGCGGCGTGGAGGCGTTCCTCGACAACGAGGACGTCAAGGCGGCCGTCGACACGGAGGTCTCGGCGCTGCTCGAGTCCGCCGACCGCCCGGAGG
Source organism: Halorubrum cibi (assembly GCF_900182635.1). Lineage (GTDB taxonomy): Archaea > Halobacteriota > Halobacteria > Halobacteriales > Haloferacaceae > Halorubrum > Halorubrum cibi. The sequence goes on from NZ_FXTD01000004.1 coordinate 151,185, forward strand.
TCGCGTACACCGAGACCCGGCCCCGTCCCGACTCGCTGTCGGGCGTGACTCAGCGCGTCGAGACGGGCTACGGAAAGCTGTACGTCACCATCAACGAGGAAGAGGACGGCCGCCCGTTCGAGCTGTTCGCGAACATCGGCCACTCCGGCGGGTACACCAACTCCTTCACGGAGGCGCTCGCGAAGGTCATCTCGACCGCGCTCCGCTCGGGCGTCGACCCCGAGGAGATCGTCGACGAGCTACAGGGCACCCGGAGCCCGAAGGTCGCCTGGGACAAGGGCGAGCAGATCCAGTCCATCCCGGACGCGATCGGCACCGCGCTCCGGCGTTACCTCGACGACGAGATCGACAAGGGGATCCCCCAACAGCAGAGCCTCGACGACGTCGAGGGCGACGCGGCGGGGAGAGCGGACGCGACCGACTCGCAGAGCCAGACCGACGGTGGCGCGGTCGCCGGCGGGAGTTCGGCCGACGTGGCCGTCGACTCGTCGACTGACGCCGGGGCGTCGAAGCCGCCGGCTGGTCCCGGCGGCGACGCCGAGGACGACGTCACGCAGGACCTCATCGCCGCGGGCGAGTCGCCCGAGTGTCCCGAGTGCGGTGGGATGAACCTCTACTTCTCGGAAGGGTGTAAGACGTGCGAGTCCTGTGGCTGGTCGGAGTGTTGAGCGAGACGGGGACGACCCGGTAGCGGTTCGAGAGCGGTTCTTTTGACGGCGCGGCTTTCCCGTGATGTCGCGGTCGGACCGCGTAGCGGTGGGTTCGGTTTCCGAAACCCCTGTGCTCGGTTCACGTCGTTGCTAGCGCGGGGATCCTCGCCAAATCCCGGCCGTCCGGCTCACGACCGTCCCTTCGAATCCCGGTCGATCCGCAGCCACACGGACCCGCACCTCACACCTCCCCAGCCTCGTCGTGAGCGCTTTTCAAGCGCTCACGACTCCCTCGCGGGCCCGGTCGCGGGCCAGCGGCCCGCGACCGGGCGCGCCGAACGACTGTCCGGCGGACGCTCGGCTCGTGACGGATGCTCGGCTGATCGGTGAGAAAAACACGAAAACGACGGGGTTGCGGTCGTCTCAGTCGTCCTCGAGCGCCTGCGCGATGCGCTGGAGCTGACGGGTCGCGTCGCGGACCTCGTCGCGGAGCTGTCGCACCTCGCGGACGAGTTCCTCGTTGCCCGCTTCCTCGCCGCCGGCCTCGCCGCGACCGCCCGGACCGCCGCCCATGCCCGGCGGGCCGCCCGCGCCGCCGGGACCGCCGCCACCCATCATTCCGGACATCATCTGCGCGAAGGGGTTGCCGCCGCCACCGCCGCCCATGCCCGGCGGGCCACCGCCGCCGCCCATCATCTCCTCGGGGTCGGGCCGGTCGCCCTCCTCGCGCTCCTGTTCGCGTCGCTCGCGGATCTCCTCGACGCGCTCGCGGAAGGACTTCTCCTCGTCGTCCGATCCGTCGGTCGCCTCGTCGGCTCCCGTCTCGTCCGTCTCGGGTGTCTCGTCGTCGCTCATACCCGCGGGTTCGTGACGGGGTCCGAAAAGGGTTGTTTCTCGGATCGTCGAGGTGGGATCAGTCGTGTCCGGAGACGCGGACCGGCTCGTAGGGCTCCTCGAGCCACTCGACGTCGGAGTCGGACAGATCGATGTCGAGCGCCTCCACCGCGTCTTCGAGGTGTTCCACGCTCGTCGTGCCGACGATCGGCGCGTCGACCCACTCTTTGTGGAACTGCCAGGCGAGCGCGATCTGCGCCATCTTCACGCCCTTCTCGTCGGCGAGTTCCTCGACGCGGGCGTTGACCTCGGGGCCACCGCCCTCGCGGTACGGATGTCGGTAGAGGTGCTCTTCCGTCTCGCCGCGTTCCGTCGCATCCACGTCGTCGTCGGGGCGCGTCAGGTAGCCGCGCGCGAGCGGGCTCCACGGGATGGTGCCGACGTTCTCCTTCTCACACAGCGGGAGCATCTCCCGTTCCTCCTCGCGGTAGACGAGGTTGTAGTGGTTCTGCATCGTGGCGAACCGGTCGAGGCCGAGCCGGTCGCTCGCGTGAAGCGCCTCGGCGAACTCGTGAGCCCACATCGAGGAGGCCCCGAGGTATCGCACCTTCCCGCGCCGGACCGCGTCGTCGAGCGCGCGAAGCGTCTCCTCGATCGGGGTCGCCTGATCGAGCCGGTGGATCTGATAGAGGTCGACCGTCTCCATACCGAGTCGGTCGAGGCTGTTCTCGAGCTCCTGCTCTATCGCCTTCCGCGAGAGCCCGCCGGAGTTCGGGTTCGACTCGTCCATCCGGAAGTAGCCCTTCGTGGCGACGACCGCCTCCTCGCGGTGCCCCTCCAGCGCCTCCCCGAGGATCCGCTCGGACTCGCCGTTCGAGTACATGTTGGCGGTATCGAAGAAGTTCACACCGAGTTCGAGCGCGCGCTCGACGAGCTCCTTCCCCTCCTCCTCGTCGAGCACCCACTCCCGCCAGTCGGGGTCGCCGAAGCTCATACAGCCGAGACAGATCTTCGAGACGGTCAGGCCCGTGTTCCCGAGCGTCGTGTACTCCATGGAACGGCGGTCATCGGCCGCGAGCAAAAGTGTTCGTGGCGAGGCGACTCTCCGTCGGTGCGTCCGCGGATTCAGTCGTTCCGGAACGACGCGGTGTACACGAGGAACGCGCCGGTGAGGATGACGAACGCGAGGAACGTCACGAGCGCGAGCACGTTCGCGACCGGGGAGAGCGGGTCGAGGAACGGCTGACCGGTCGAGTCGAGCACGAGGACGGCCAGGAGGGCGGCGATCAGCCCGAGGAGCCAGTTGGTGAGGATCTCGTCCATGTCCCGCTCCTCGTCGACGGCGGACAAAAAGGGCGGGTGTTCATCCGGGAGGTTCCTCCCCTACGAGCTTCCGGCGAGCGCGCGGATCCGGGGGAGCACCTGCTCGTAGCCGAGCGCGACGACGCCGACGTACAGCGCGACGAGCCCCATCGCGAGCGCCCAGAGCCCGACCGCGAGGTCGCCGCCCGCGAGGCCGGCGACGCCGACGCGCTCGAGTTCGACGCCGATGACCGACGCCAGGCCCGACCCGACGACGAGCGCGAGGAGTTCCAACAGTTCGACCGCGAACTCGGGGATCCGTGCCATATCGAAGCGGCGGCGACGGTCGGCTATAGCCCTTTCGGCCGCGCGATCGACTCGCGTCGCCCGTCGCCAATGCGGTCTCGGATTCCGACGTCGTCACTTCAGCCCGAACGCGCGCATCGTCGACGCCGCGACGCCCTTCGCGATCAGCGCGAGGCCGGCGACGAGAAGCATCAGCCCCCCGCCGATCACGGGATCTCGAAGCGTCACGACCGTGACCGCCAGAAACACGACGACGACTCCCGCGATCCCCTCCGGTCCGAGCGTGTCTCGCATGTGCGGTTCTCCGTCCGCCGCCGGTTAAATGGGACGCCTCGCGACCGCCGCCGCGGACCGGGAGCACCGCGACGGAGAGTGGGGCTTTTATCGGGTGGGACACGTATCACCCGGCACGCATGACCGACGGAGACGGCCAGGGGCGGCGCGATCTTCGAATGCCCGACGACGACGAGGTGTTCGCGGAGGTCGTCGAGATGCTCGGGGCCAACCGCGTGAAGGTCCGCTGTGCGGACGGGAAGGAACGGACGGCCCGGATCCCGGGACGGATGCAAAAACGCGTCTGGATCCGCGAGGACGACATCGTTCTCGTCGAGCCGTGGGACTGGCAGGACGAGAAGGCGGACATCTCCTGGCGTTACGAGAAGAGCGAGGCCGAACAGCTCCGCGAGGAGGGCCACCTCCAGTGAGCGCGGTCGCGTCGCCGCGCCGGTCCCGTCCCCGGTCCCGCGCCCGGTTCCGCGCCGGTCCCGTCGGCGACCGGTAACCCGGACCCGTGACCGCTCCTATCCGGCTCGCGATGACCACCGCCGCGGAGACCTACGAGCGCGTCCGCGGGCCGCTCGGCGACCGCGGGATCGACGTCGATCACGTCCGAGCGAAGGAACGAGCGTTCCGGCTCGACGGCGCCGCGGACGACACGAAGGACGACGCGAGTACCGGCGCGGAGGCGGACGACGAGGTGGACTCGACGCCGGCTCCCGCGGAGTTCGACGTCGGGTTCGTCTACCCCCCGCGACTCATGGAGGGCGCGGTCCTCGACCGGCGGCTGTCGGTCCCCTGGGTGAACGGTCGCGACGCGGTCGTGACCTCCCGGAACAAGGCGGGCGTGCTCGCGGCGCTCTCGGAGGCCGGACTCCCCGTTCCGCGGACGACGCTGATATCCAACTCGGTCGACGAGTCGGTCGTCGCCGAGGCGGCCGCGGACTTCGAGTTTCCGGTCGTGATCAAGCCGAACTCCGCGACCCGGGGGGTCGGCGTCGCGAAGGCGACGGACCTCGACTCGCTTTTTGGCGTCGTCGACTACCTGAACCTCGCGCACGACTACCGCGCCACGGGAGATAAGTCGTACCTGATACAGGAGTTCCTCCCCGACGCGCGCGATTACCGGGTGATGGTCGTCGACGGCGCGTACGTCGGCGCGGTCCGTCGCGAGCTTCCGGCGGACGCGCTCGCGAACGGCCGGTGGAAACACAACGTCCACCGCGGCGCGGAAGCTCGGGGGGTCGACCTCGACGCGGCAGGCCGCGAACTGGCCGAGCGGACGGCGACGACGCTCGGGATCGACTACCTCGGCGTGGACCTGCTCGAAACCCGCGACGGGTACCTGATCAACGAAACGAACGCCCGGCCGACGGTCGACGCGGCGACGAAGTACGAACCGGAGTTCTACGACCGGCTCGCGGGACTGATCCGGCGGGTCGCGGAGAACGGGTAGCGGGGGAGGGCGAAGTCAGACGACGTCGATGGAGGCGGAGTCGTCGTCGCGCTCGAACTCGACCTCGAGCACGCCGTTGTTGAACGTCGCCTCGCCGGACCGCTCGTCGACGGTGGCGGGGAGTTCAACGGTCTCGTCGTACTCGCGCCGGTCTGAGGCCGCCGAGATGGTGAGCGCCTCCCCGTCACACTGCAAGGAGAGCTGCTCTTTCGAGACGGCCGGGAGATCGGCGACGAGTCGGACGGACTCCTCGGTCGCGTACGCGTCGACGTGTGTCTCCGAGCCGAAGCCGGCGTCGTCGGCCCCGCGCTGGCTCCCGGCCATCTCGTTCATCATCCGTTCGATCTCCTCGAAGAAGTCGCCGAACGGGTCGTCTCGGTCGTCTCTGTCCATGCTCCGTGTGAGGGCGGTCTCCCCGATAAGCCTTCTGTCGGTCGACGGATACCCGAGGATCTACCGTGAGAGACCCGCTGGGCGCCCGGTTCACGCGACTCGGGCGGATTTAAGTGGCTGCGCACCCCTTTTTCGTATATGAGTAAATCGTATCTGTCCGCTGGCGACGAAGTACCCGACGAGGAGGTCGTGCGGGTCGGGCTCAACGGGTTCGGTCGGATCGGCCGCAACGTCTTCCGCGCGGTGCTGGAGGACCCCCGCGTCGAGCTCGCCGGGATCAACGACGTGATGGAGTTCGAGGACATGGGCTACCTCGCGAAGTACGACACCGTCATGGGGCGGCTCGACGGCGTCGAGCTCGTCGACGACGAGCTGACGATCGGCGGCACGTCGGTCCCGCTCTTCAACGTCCAGGACCCCGCGGACCTCCCGTGGGACGACCTCGACGTCGACGTCGCCCTGGAGTGTACCGGCATCTTCCGGACGAAGGAGGACGCGAGCGCACACCTCGCGGGCGGGGCCGACACCGTCGTCATCTCCGCGCCGCCGAAGGGCGAGGAGCCGGTCAAACAGCTCGTCTACGGCGTCAATCACGACGAGTACGACGGCGAGGACGTGGTCTCGAACGCCTCGTGTACCACCAACTCCATCACGCCGGTCGCGAAGGTGCTCGACGAGGAGTTCGGCATCGAGGCCGGCACCCTCACCACCGTCCACGCTTACACGGGCTCGCAGGCACTCATCGACGGCCCGAAGGCGAAGACCCGCCGCGGGCGCGCGGCCGCCGAGAACATCGTCCCGACCTCGACGGGCGCGGCCGGCGCGGCACAGCAGGTCCTCCCGCAGCTCGACGGCAAGATAGACGGGATGGCCATCCGCGTCCCCGTCCCGACGGGCTCGATCACGGAGTTCGTGGTCGACCTCGCGGTGGACGTGACCGAGTCGCAGGTCAACGACGCGTTCCGCACCGCCGCCGACGACGGACCGCTCGCGGGCGTGCTCGGCTACACCGACGACGAGATCGTCTCCAGCGACGTCACCGGCCTCCCGTTCTCGAGTTACGTCGACCTCCAGTCCACCAACGTCATCGCCGACGGCGGCCTGCTCAAGGTCCTCACGTGGTACGACAACGAGTACGGCTTCTCCTGCCGGATGCTCGACATGGCCGCCTACGTCCACGCGGAGTCGTAGCGTCGCGATCCGCCGCCGAACCCGGCGGGTCGGCGTCACGCTCGACCCCCAGTATTGACAACCGCCGCCGACGCACGTCCACCCACTCTCACCCATGTCCACGTTCCAGACCATCGACGACCTGCCCGCCGACTCGCGCGTACTCGTCCGCCTCGATCTGAACTCCCCGATCGAGGACGGCGAGCCGCAGGACAACCGCCGGTTCGAGCGACACGCGCGCACCGTGCGCGACCTCGCCGACGCCGGCCACCGCGTCGTCCTCATGGCCCACCAGGGCCGTCCCGGCCGCGACGACTTCACGTCGCTTTCGGGACACGCGGCGGTCCTCGCCGATCACGTCGGTCGCGAGGTCGACTTCGTCGCCGACACCTACGGCGAGGACGCGCTCGCGGCCATCGAGGCGCTCGAGGCGGGCGAGGTGCTCCTCCTCGAGAACACCCGGATGTGCGACGAGGAGCTTCCCGAGGCGTCGCCCGCGGAGAAGGCCGACACCGAGTTCGTCCGGACGCTCGCGCCGCTTTTCGACGTATACGTCAACGACGCCTACTCGGCGGCCCACCGAAAACACGCCTCGCTCGTCGGGTTCCCGCTTGCGCTGCCCGCCTACGCCGGCCGCGTGATGGAGTCGGAGTACGAGGCCAACACCGCCATCGCCCGCAAGGAGTTCGACGGCCCGGTCACGATGGTGGTCGGCGGGACGAAGGCCACCGACGTGATCGGCGTGATGGACGCTCTCGGCGACCGCGTCGACCGGTTCCTGCTCGGCGGCGTCGCCGGCGAGCTCTTCTTGCGCGCGGCCGGTCACCCGGTCGGCCGCGACCTCGAGGGGATGGACCTGTTCGACGAGCAGTGGGACGTCAACCACGAGACGGTCGAGGCGATCCTCGAGGAGCGCGGCGACGCGATCCGCCTCGCGATCGACCTCGCCTACGAGGGCGCGGACGGCGACCGCGCCGAGGTCCGCGTCGCCGACCTCGACGAGAAGACCGACGCGTACCTCGACGTCGGCTCCGCGACCGTCGCCGACTACGCCCCCCTCATCCGCGAGTCCGACGCCGTCTTCGTGAAGGGCGCGCTCGGCGTCTTCGAGGACGAGCGGTTCGCGGACGGCACCGTCGGCGTGCTCGAGGCGATCGCCGAGACCGACTGCTTCTCGGTCGTCGGCGGCGGCGACACCTCGAGAGCGATCGAGATGTACGGGCTGGACGAGGACGACTTCTCGCACGTCTCCATCGCCGGCGGCGCGTACATCCGCGCGCTCACCGGCGAGCCGTTGCCGGCGATCGAACTGCTCCGGCGCGCGGACGACGGCGGGGCGTAGCGCGCTCGGCGTCGGCCGATCCGTCCGTCGTCGCTCCATCGAGATGTCCTGTGAGCGATGCGTTCGGGTCCGACTCCGGTCAACACGGGTGAAACGCATAGCGGGTACACCTCTCAAAGGATTCCGGTAGCTCGTCAGTCCTCGCCGTCGCGGATGACCATCACCTTGGCCCGGTTTACGCCGTCAAAATCACGGAGTCGGTAGGTGAGGGTACGTATCTGCTCGGCTTCCCCCCGACAAAACAGCGATTCGAGACACCACTCTCCTTGGTGCGTATGGCTCGTGTTGAGGATCACCTCTTGATACTCGTGTTGGACTGCGTGGAGTTCCTGAATCACCTCGTGGTGGCGATAATCGAACGCAATGAGCGCGACGATTTCTCCGCTCGTCGATTCGAGGCGGGAGTGAGACTCGATGTACTCCAGCATCGCTTCCCGGACCGCCCGCGATCGATTCTCGAGATCCTGCTCTTGCCAGACTTCGTCGAACTCTTCGACGACTTCGTCTGGAATATTGAAACTCGTTCGCATAGGTGCCGACTCGGCGGGATGCTACAAGAGGGTCTCGTATGACGATCCGCCCGTTCCGGTATTAACAATCGTTATTCACCTCGGGAGCGGACTCTCGCCCGGGATGTTACACGGTGAAGCACTCGGCCTTTTCGTCGGTGCTGTCGCTCTCGGTGCCGTTCACGGCATCGAACCGGGTCATGGGTGGCCCGTTGCCGCCTCATATGCGCTCGACCAGACGAACAAGTGGGTGTACGGGTTTGCGGCGAGTCTCATCATCGGCGTCGGCCACCTCATCAGCAGCGTTTCGATGGTCGGGGTGTTCTTCTACGCGAAAGACTACTTCAACCTCACGCAGGTTAACGAGCCGATGACGATACTTGGTGGGATCCAAATCGGCGGGCCAGTCAGTCTCGTTGCCGGGGTCCTGCTCATCGCGCTTGGGATTCGTGAATACTTCTACGGACACTCTCACGGCAATGGTGATGGCGGCCACTCTGACCATCACAGTCACGACCACCACCACGATATGGACGTGCATTCAAGCCATTCTCGCCAACAGGACCATTCATCCGATCGGGCTCACAGCCGTTCACACGACCACACCGCTGGACCGATCACCCGTTTGAAGGGCTCCGTTCCCTTCATCGGTGGGGGGTATCACTCACACGATTCCCCCGAGGAGACTGCTGACCGTGGCCTCTTCGGGATCGCGTGGTTCGCGTTCGTTCTCGGCTTCGCCCACGAAGAAGAGTTCGAGATCATTGCGCTCTGTGCCGGGTCAAACCACTGCCTCGAACTGATGAGTGCGTACGCCCTCACCGTCATCGTGGGTATCGTCGGACTGACGATGCTATTGATTACAGGCTACCAGCATTCCGAGGAGAAAGTCAAGCAGTACACGCCGTACCTACCGGCGTTTTCCGCATTCGTCCTCATCATCATGGGAGTCGGTTTCATCACCGGAATCTTCTGACTCGTCCGTTCAATACGCACTCGAAATATACCGGCCGTTTCATGCGATCTCGTCATGAACGACGGACGTTCATCGGAGACTCCGCGATCGACCGTCCCGCCGTTCCCGGCGCTCAGTCGTCGCCGGGCGCGAAACTCGCGGAACCGCCGCCCGCGGCGTCGCCTGCCCCCGTCGCGGAGTAGTAGAGCATGATCAGCATCGAGACGATCAGCGCGCCGCCCCAGAGGAACCCGGTCGGCATGAGGAACGTCAGCCCGAACCCCTCGCCGAGCCAGACGATCCCGGGGATCCCCCACTGTCCGGCGACGAACAGACCGGTCACGGCGGTCCTGACGGTACCCGTCACGCCGAGCGCGGGGACGGCGAACCCCATCACGATGGCGAGGATGGAGAGCACGCCGAGGTGGGCGTGCCCGCCGATCATCCACGGCGGGACGACGCCGCCGCCCGCGAGCAGTACGAACTGGTGTAACCCGACCGCCATCATGACCGCCAATCCGAGAAATCCGGACGACTTCAGCACACGTGTCAGGGATTCGTTAGTGTCGATCCGATGAACGTTTCATAAACGTTCCCCTACGAGAACCGATTTCCGCGAGCGGGTCGGTCGACGCGATTCGCCCCGTCCCGCCGAGGCGCGTTTCTCCGTTTACTCAACGCTTTTTTCGCTCGGCTCGGAGGGACGCGTATGGAGCCACTGACGACGTTCGCCGACAGCTCGCTTTCCGAGATCCGCCGCGACCTCCACCGACACGCGGAGGCCGGCTGGAAGGAGTTCCGGACCTCGGCGCTGCTCGCCGCCGAACTCGAGGACCTCGGCTACGAGGTTTTCCTCGGTGAGGACACCGTCGACCCCGACTCGCGCATGGGCGTCCCCCCGGCCGACGAGGTCGCCGCGGCCCGCGAGCGCGCACGCGAGGAAGGCGCGCCCGAGGAGTACCTCGATCGGATGGGCGACATCACCGGCGTGATCGCGACCCGGACGTTCGGCGACGGGCCGACGATCGGGCTTCGCACCGACATCGACGCCCTGGAACGTCAGGAGGCGATGGACGACGACCACCGACCGGCCGCCGAGGGGTTCGCGAGCGTTCACCCCGGCGAGATGCACGCCTGCGGTCACGACGCCCACGCCGCCACCGGGCTCGGCGTGGCCCGCACGTTCGCGGAGGGCGGCTTCGACGGCACCCTCAAGCTGTTCTTCCAGTCCGCCGAGGAGGGCGGTCGCGGCGGAAAACCCATGTCCGAGTCGGGCCACCTCGACGACGTCGACCACCTGCTCGCGGTCCACGTCGGGCTCGACGAGCCCGTCGGCACGGTCGTCTCGAGTTACGACGGCCCCCTCTCGAACGCCAAGCTCGACGTGACCTTCTCGGGCGCGCCTGCTCACGCCGGCGGTCAGCCGCACGCCGGCCGCAACGCGCTCCAGGCGGCCACGGCGGCGATCGGGAACCTCTACGGGATCGCCAGACATGGCGAGGGCGCGACCCGGATCAACGTCGGACGGGTCAACGCCGACAACGCCCAGAACGTCATCTGTGAGGAGGCGACGATGCGCGTCGAGGTCCGCGGCGAGACGCACGACCTCAACGAGTACATGCTCGGGCGGGCACGCGAGGTCGTCGACGGCGCGGCGACGATGCACGACGTGAGCTACGAGACGAGCCTCTACGGGAAGACGACGACCTTCGAGAACGACGCGTCGGTCGTGTCGGTCGTCGAGGCGGCCGCGAACGCGACCGACTCGGTCGGGGAAGTGATCACGAAGGAGTTCGGCGGCAGCGAGGACGCCTCCTACCTGATCCGGCGCGTCCAGGAGCGCGGCGGGACCGCGACGTACCTCGGCGTCGGCGGGAGCAACCCCGACGGCCACCACACGGCGTACTTCGACGTCGACGAGGCGTGTATCGACATCGGCGTCGACGTGATCACGGACGCGATCGGTCGCCTCGCGGAGAACTGATCGGTCGTCTCGTCGCGACGGACGCGTCCGCCGCGGCCGTTCACTCCTCGTTGAGGTCGAGTTCGAACTGCTTGTTCTCGACCACCGCGTTGAGCACGACGCTGGTGTTCGACTCGCGGATATCGGCGTCGGTGAGGATCTCCTTGATCTGGTCGTTCATGCCGTCGGTGTCGGTGAACTTCCCGATCGCGATCACGTCGTAATCGCCGGTGACCTCGTAGACGCTGATCATCTGTTTCTGCTGGCGGAGCTTCTCGGTCACGTCCGGCAGCGCGCTCCCCTCGACTTTCAACTGGAGGATGGCGGTCACGTCGAACCCGAGCTTGTCGTAGTCCACGATCGGGCTGTACCCGCGGATGACTTCCTCGTCCTCGAGGTCGCGGAGGTGATTCGAGACGGTCGTCACGGAGACGTCGAGTTCGTCACCGAGACTGCGGAGACTGGCGCGACCGTTTCCGAGAAGCGAATTCACGAGTTTGGCGTCGAGGTTTTCGTACGTCATTGGATTCGATCACGGTTTGGGGGGTTTAGAATTTTACGAACGTCCACTACTCACGGGGACTTGGCGGTTCATGCGTCAAGCGACAAGGCCTTTATACTGGCAGATAAGTACGTAACCGTCCAAAACATGACCGGCGACCACGCCAAACCGGACGGCGGCCTCACGGCCGAAGAACAGGCGGTACTCGACGAGATCGACGAGGAGGACGTCGACTTCCTGCGGTTACAGTTCACCGACATCCTCGGCGTCGTCAAGAACGTCTCCGTGCCGGCCCACCAGGCCGAGAAGGCGTTCACGGACGGGATCTACTTCGACGGCTCCTCGATCGAGGGGTACGTTCGCATCCAGGAGTCCGACATGCGGCTCGTCCCGGACCCCGAGACGTTCACGGTGCTCCCGTGGCGCAGCGACGGCGACGACGACTCCGCCGCCGCCCGCCTGATCTGTGACATCGTCACCACGGAGGGTGAACCGTTCGAGGGCGGTCCACGCCAGGTTCTCAAGAGCGTCCTCTCGAAGGCCGACGACATGGGGTACACGGTCTCGATCGGCCCGGAGCCGGAGTTCTTCCTGTTCAAGACGGACGACGACGGCAACGCGACGACGATCCCCCACGACAACGGGGGCTACTTCGACCTCGCGCCGAAGGACCTCGCGAGCGACGTCCGCAAGGAGATCATCTTCACCTTGGAGGAGATGGGCTTCGAGATCGAGGCGTCCCACCACGAGGTCGCGGAGGGTCAACACGAGATCAACTTCAAGTACGACGACGCGCTCACGGCCGCGGACAACATCGCGACGTTCCGCGCCGTCGTCCGCGCGGTCGCCGCCCAACACGATCTCCACGCGACGTTCATGCCCAAGCCGATAGCCGAGATCAACGGCTCGGGGATGCACAGCCACATCTCGCTTTTCGACGAGGACGGCAACGCCTTCGCCGCCGACGACGACGAGTTCAACCTGAGCGAGACGGCCTACCAGTTCATGGGCGGCATCCTGAACCACGCGCAGGCGTTCACGGCCGTGACGAACCCGACCGTGAACTCCTACAAGCGGCTGGTGCCCGGCTACGAGGCCCCGATCTACGTCGCGTGGTCCGACACGAACCGCTCGGCGCTGGTTCGCGTCCCCGACGCCGCGGGCGTCTCCGCGCGCTTCGAGGTCCGTAGCCCCGACCCGTCGTGTAACCCCTACCTCGGACTGGCGTCGATGATCGCGGCCGGCCTCGACGGGATCGAGACCGACGCCGACCCCGGCGACCCGGTCCGCGAGGACATCTACGAATTCGACGACGCCAAACGCGAGGAGTACGGCATCGACACGCTCCCGCCGAACCTCGGCGCGGCCGTCGAGGCGCTCGAGGACGACGCGGTCGTCAAGGACGCGCTCGGACCCCACGTCTCCGAGAAGTTCGCGGAGGCGAAAAGCCAGGAGTTCAGCGAGTACCTCACCCAGGTCTCCGAGTGGGAGGAGGACCGCTACCTCGAGACGTTCTGAGCCGGCTCCGGCCCCCGAGTTCGAGCGACCCGACTCGCCTTCCCGTTTTTCACGCGCCGACGCGATCGATCAGCGGCGGCACCGCCGGCATCGCGACGACGCCGACCACGGCGGCGGTCGTCGCGACGAGCGTGACGACGAGTGAATCGACAAGTGCGTACGCACCGACCCACAGGGCACCCGTGACGGCGAGCGCGGGGAGCGCGATCCGGACCGGAACGGCGGGTTCGTCGCCGTCGACGAGCAGCCAGCCGACCGCGCCGCCGACTCCGGTGGCGATGCCGATGCCCGCCTCGACGACCTCGCTCGTTTGGCCGTTGGCGACCGCGACGCCGGCCGCGGCGACGGAGACGACCGCCGCGAGCAGAAACGCCGGCGTGGGATCGAGATCGGCCGTCGGATCGGTGCGATCGGTCCCGTTCGTGGACTCCGCGAGGTCGGGTTCGGAGTCCCGGAACCGCGGGTCGCCGGCGAGTCGTAGCGCGACGACGACGACCACACCGCCGAGGAGGACGCCGGTGAGCACGTCGACGGCGTAGTGTACCTCGATGACCACTCGGGAGATCGCCACGGCGACGGCGACGACGCCGGCTCCGAGGAGTCTCCGCCGGCCCGTCATCGCGCGGTCGTACAGCAACGCGAGCGCGCCGTAGGCGGCCGCGCCGCCGGTGGCGTGCCCGCTCGGGAAGCCGAAGCCGTCGGAGAGCACCTGTGTCTCGTACCACGCCGAGAACAGGCCGGGAAGCCACGTCGGCACGTCCGCGGGACCCACCGCGCCCGGCGGGCGGGGAACCGCGAACCACGCCTTCCCGAGCGCGACGGCGGCGTACGCACACGTGACGGCGGCGATCGCGGTCGCACCGGCGCGGCGCGGCGAGGCCGCGAGCCGGTCGCCGGCGAACCAGTAGCCGACCGCCAGCAGACCGAACAGGAACCATGGGTCCGCGAGGTGGGTGACGGCCGCGAAGACGACGACGACGAACTCGGGGAGCGCGTCGACGACGGCGGTCTCGCCGACTCCGCGCTCCGCGGAGACGAGTCCGGTCACGGTCCGTCAGTCGTCACCCCGGTTACGGGCGTACTCGAGCGCCTTTCCGGGGGTCTCGATCAGGTTGAGGCCGACGCCGACGAGTATGAAGAGCGTGTACAGCCCCAGCGTCGACAGCCCGAGAACGATCATCGCGGCGATCGCGTAGATCCCGTTGAGGAACGTGAACGCCCCGAGCGTCAGCACCGTCCCGTACAGCAGGACGAGGTACGGCCCCCAGCCGCGGGCGTGCCCGCGCCGCATTCGCGAGCGGACGTACCGTTTCAGCTCCGACTCCAGCTCGGGTTTGTCGACCGTGCGATCCTCGACGTCCGTCTCGAACTCGTCGAACTCCGCGCGCAACTCGTCGAGTTCCTCCTCGAGCGCCGCGACGTCCGGCGCTCCGCGGGGGCGTTCCGCGTCGCCGTCGTCCCCGGAACCGTCCGACTCGCCGTTCATACCCGTGGGTCGGTCGCGGCCGTGTTGTAACTGCCGGTCCGGGTCACGGTCGGTGCGCTCGGCGTCGTCGACGATCCCGGCGTCGCCGACGTCACGATCCGCGGCCACGACGTTGATCACGCCCCCGACGACGACGACGACCGCCGCGAGGTAGAGCCAGGTCACGAGCAGCAGAACGCCGCCAATGACTCCGTACACCTGGTACTGCCCGGCGCTCGCGGCGTACAGTTGAAACCCGGCCTGGAGCAGCGTCCAACCGGTCGCGGCGAACGCGGCTCCTGGCAGCGCCTCGCGGACGCCGATCGCCGGTTCCGGGAGCAGGTAGTAGATCGGGAGGAACACGACCGTAAGCACGACGGGTAACGCGAGGATGCTCGCCGCCTCGATCGCCGGGATCGCGTCCGCGGCCGCGAGGAACGCGCCGAGACCGACCATCACGCCGAGTCCGACCCCGATCCCGAGTACGACCGCGACCGCGTCCGTGACCTGTTCGCGGAAGCCGGGCGGCGACTCGCCGCCGTAGAGCACGCCGAAGGCCGTATCGAGTCCGCGAAACACCTTCAGCGTCGACCACAACAGGAGGCCGAGCCCCAGAACGCCCGCCCCCGTCCGCCCGCTCGCGGAGAAGACGGCCGCGGCGACGGCCTCCTCGCCCGCGGGCGTGAGGAAGTCGCCCGCGGCCGCGACAACCCCGGCGGCGATCGTCTCGCCGAACGCCGCGCTCGCGACGGCGACGAGCAGGAGCAACGCGGGCACGAGCGAGACGAACGCGTAGTAGGCGATCGCAGCCGCGAGGAACGTCACCTGTCGGTCCAGCGCGAGGTCGGCGACGCGGCGGACGGCGTCGAACGTGGCTGTCTGACGGCGGGACACGTCCGGAGTTCGGCCGACGGAACCAAAAACGCGCCGGGCCGGTCGTCGGCCCCGTCACCGGTTCCGGGGCGTGTCGCCCGTCGCCCGGCTACGCCCTGTCGCCCGGCTACGCCCCGTCGCCCAGGACCGCCTCGCGCATCTCGGGGATCGACGCCGTGGTCTTGACCGCCGTCCCGCGGTAGTGCGCCCGTGTCGCCTCGTGGCCGGCTCCCCGAAGTCGTTCGACGAACTCGTCCATGCCGATCGCCGGCTCGCCCCACTGCTTGTACAGCCGGTGTTGGTCGTAGTGGGTCGGCACGTCCAGTTCGCGCGAGACGGTCCCGAGCAGCTTCCGCGCGCGCTTCGCCTCGCCCATGTCGTCGGTGACGCGTTCGCGGACCGCGCGGGCGAAGTCGCTCTCCGCGACGGGGCCGAGCCAGAGCGGCCCGGCGGTCAACACGCGATCTCCCCCGCAGACGGGACACGCCTCGGCCGGATTCGCGATGAGCCCGCGAGTCGGCTCTCGCCAGAGACAGTCCTCGCAGTTGTCGACGTATCCGAGCTCGTCGACGGCGTCGTCGGCCGCCCGCGCGCCCGACTCGAGTTCGAGGTACGTCCGCGCGTAGTGTCGGGAGACGTGCGAGAGGATCGGTCGCGCGGCCTTGTCGTACCGCGCGGCGGTCCGAACCAGCGCGGAGATCAGCGTCCGGAGCCCCATTTCCGGGTGATAGTCGGTGTTTCGCGGCACCGCGCCGTACTTGCGGATCCCGCTGTTGAGATGCGCGCCACAAAGCGGCGCGGTGTCGGTGGCCGTGACGCAGATCAGGTTCCGGCCGTTCGCGAACGCGGCGTCGGCGAAGGGGATCGGCGTCCCGTACGGGTCCAGATCCACCACGTCGAACGGCCCCTCGTCGTACAACAGCGCATTGACGTCGCGGTGGACGGCCTCGCCCTCGAGGTCGTTGCCGGCGAGGTTCCGCTCGGCGAGGTCGACCGCGTCGGCGTCGACGTCGGCGCAGGTCACGTCGTACCCCTCGGCGGCCGCCCGGACGCCCCGGATCCCCGAGGCGGCCATCGCGTCGAGGTACGACGCCGCGCGCGGCTCGCGCTCGCGGTAGGCGCGCAACACCGCGACGGTGACGTCCCGGTTCAGCTCCTGTGTGGGGTTGAAGAAGACGCCGCCGCCGGTCCCCTCGCTGGCGCCGTCGCGGGCCTCGGGGACCTCGATCGCCACTCCTCCCTCCTCGATGTTCATGCCCCGAGTTCGTCGATACGGGACAAAAGGGCCGCGCTCCGGGTGCGTCGAGCGCGTCGGGGCGACGAAGGCCTAGCGGCGAACGACGCGGTCGAACCGAAACGGTAAGACGCCCCGCCGACTCGGCGTGGACGTATGCCACGGAGCCCCGAGCGACTCGGAAAGGCCCACGAGACGTGGACGCGCGACGAGCTCAACGGGGACGACCCGCAGCCGGACACCGAGGCCCAGCTCGAGTACCTCGACGAGGACGAGCGCGAGCGAGTGCGGATCGGGGCTCGCGAGGCCGCGCAGTTCGTCCGCGAACACACGCCCTTCGCGATCGAACGCGCGACCGAGGAGGGCGACGCGCGGAAGACCGACCCGACCGACGACGTCGACGTCGTGGTCCACGGCGAGGGTCGGAGCAAGGGCTACTCGCTGAAGCTCACCTCGAGCACCGCCATCAACGTCCGGAACACCCTCGCATCGAAGGTCGCCGAGGACGTCTTCGGGAAGGACATCTCCGAGCTTCTGAGCCCCGAGGAGTTCGCGACCTACGAGCGGGTGACGCGGGAGTTCGTCGCCGAGGAGTGCGGCGGCTCCGACATGGCGGCCGCGATGACCCCCGTGTTCGCGGAGAAATTCCGGGCGTTTCGCGACGCCGACGAGGCGACGCTCCGGGAGCGACTCCTCGAGCACGTACGCCTCGATGCGGACATGGTCGCGTGCAAGGTGACGGCCGCCGGCAACTTCCACGGGTTCGCCTCGATGGAGCGGGCCCCGCTCCGGAAGTTCCAGGACGGGACCGGCGACCTGTCGATCTACACCACCGAGTCGAACGACACCTCGATCTTCTTCGACGTGGACGGCGAGGCGGCGTTCCGGATCGACATGTACGGCCAGTACAGCGGGAGCACCCGGAAACCCCGGATCAAGACGGTCTATCGAGTGACGTTCGGGTAGGACGGATCGCGGGCCGCCGACTCACGCGATGTCGGTGAGCGACTGCTGCTCGTAGACGTCGGGGTCGACGCGATCCACCTCGCGGATCTCGGGGTAGTACTCGCGAAACCGCTCCGCCAGCCTCTCGGCCAGCCCGACCGGGACCGCGTTGCCGATCTGTTTCATCACGTCAGTCTTCGTCCCCTCGAACGCGAACTCGTCGGGGAACGTCTGGAGCCGCGCCATCTCGCGCGGCGTGAGGTACCGGTCCTCGGTCGGGTGGATGAAGACGTTGGTGCTCACCGTCAGCGACGGCTCCTCGGGATGGAGCCGCCGGAGGTACGTCCCGTACCGCTTGACGATCTCCGGTTCGTGCGGGCAGGCGTCGGTGTCATCACAATCACACCGGTACTTCTTCGTCTTCAGCCGGTCCGGGAGGTCCCGGTAGTAGCCCCCCGGCGGGACGTGGCGGATCCGCTCGAGCGTCTTCTCCTGCGTATTGGCGTAGGTCACGTTCGGGAGGGCGTCGGTCACGTCGGCGAGCGCTTCCCCCGCAGTCCGCCAGTTCGCCTCCGACGGCGTCGTCGGCTCCGGAAACCGGATCGGGACGTCCCGGTTCGTCCCGATGAAGAAGATCCGCCGGCGTTTCTGGGGGACGCCGTACCGCTCGGCCTCGAGCACCCGGTACTCGCAGTTGTATCCCTCCGTCTCGAACTGCCGGACGATCAGGTCCTTCACGTACCGGTCGTCGCTCGTCTGCCGGTTTATCAGGTCGCGGACGTTCTCCATCAGGACCAGTTGCGGATCGAGCACGGTGACCATCCGGAGGAACTCCTCGAAGAGCGTGTTGCGTCGGTCCTTCTCCATCTCGTCGAGCTCGATCCGCTCGTTGTTGAGCCGGCTGAACCCCTGACACGGCGGGCCGCCGATCACGACGTCGACGTCGTCGGGATCGTGGCCCGTCTCCCGGACGGTCTCTCGAAGGTCGTCGTCGTCGAGTTCGCGGACGTCTTCCTCGAGGAACCGGACGTCGGGACGGTTACTTCGGTACGTCTCCGCGGCCGATTCCCACTGGTCGCTCGCGAGGATCACGTCGAACCCGGCCCGCTCGAACCCGAGATCGAGCCCGCCGCAGCCGGAGAAGAAGCTGGCGACGACCGGCCCGCCCTCGGTTCCGTCAGCGCCCATCGCCGTCACCTCGGGGCGACGCGCGCTCGCTTCGTCGACTCATCTACCCGTGCTTCGTCGCGATCGCATAAAAACCACCCATCTTCGGCGATCGGCTGGCCGCGTTCCGTCCCCGACCCCGCCGCCGGCGGCTACCGTCCGTCGAGCAGCCGCACCGGATGCGCGGGTCGTCGCGTGAGCAGCGCGTCGAGCTGTTCGAGACACGACGTGCCGCTGGCGACGACGGTTCGGTCCGCGGCGTCGTCCGTACTGAACTGGTCGACGAGCGTCTCGCCGACGTCCACGCTGAGCTCGTAGTACTCCGACTTGTAGCCGAAGCTCCCGGCCATGCCACAACACTCCACGTCCGAGGTCACGACGTCGAACCCGGATTCCTCAAGCACCGCCAGCGTGTACGGCTCCAGATCGAGGGTGCGCTGTTGGCAGTGGCTGTGGTAGGCGACCCGCTCGCCGTCGCCCGCCGAGAGCGCGTCGACGTCCGCGCCGTTCTCCAGCAGGCCGTAGACGTACTCCATGACCTCGTAGCTGTGCCCTTTCAACGCGTCGTAGGCGTCCTCGGGGAGGAGTCGCTCGTACTCCCGATGGAACATCGCGAGGTCGGAGGGTTCGATGACGACGACGTCGTGGCCCGCGGCGACGGCCGGCGAGAGCGCCTCGTAGACGGCCTCGGCGTTGGACCGGGCGGTCGCCACCATGCCCTGTGAGAGCGGCGCCCGTCCGCTCTCGCCGGCGGCCGGCACCTCGACGCGGACGCCGAGGGATTCGAGGACGCGGACGGTCGCCTTCCCGCGCTCGGTGCGCACGTAGTTCGTGTACGCGTCGGGATACAGCGCGACCGTCCGGCGCGCCTCGTCGGGACCCACTCGCGACCCGCGGTCCGCAAACCAGTCGACGAGTGACTCGCGCTCGAACGTCGGAAGGTCTCGGCGGCCGTCGACGCCGAGCGTCCGCTCCATCACCGATCGGGCGGGGCCGCTCCGTGCGATCCGGTTCGAGAGGGGTGCGAACGCCGAGCCGAGCCTCGCGAGCGCGTCGAAGTTCCCGAACAGGCGTTTCTGGAGGTCGATCCCGCCGGGTTCCTCGTCGGGGGTGAGTCCCTCGACGAGGAAGTCGAACTCGCCCTCGCTCCCGCGGTTGATGCGGTCGCGGACGACGGTGTTGATCCACGGGATGTCGATCTTCACCGGACACTGGTTCACACACCGGCTACACCCCGTACAGAGGTCGTTGAACTCGGCGGCACTGTTCTGCCCGTGGACGCCGGCCTCCCAGCCGGTGGCGATGCCGCCGGAGTACGTCTCGCCGCCGAAGGCGTGCCCGCCGACGTGCTGGAAGTTCGCACAGGAGTTCGCACACGCCGAACACCGGATACAGTACAGCGTCTCCCGCAGGTCGTCGTCCTCGCGCATCTCCATGCGGCCGTTGTCGATGAGCACGAGGTGGAACTCGCGGTCGTCGCCCGACTCGAGTTCGCGGTCGTCGTCGGCACCGGGTCCGTCGGGACCCGATCCGCCGTCGGAACCCGATCCCTTCCCTCCCCCTCCCCCTCGGCCGAAGGTCGGCGAGTCGCCGGGTGGCGTGAAAAGCGAGACGTAGGAGGTGATGTCCTGTCCGGTCCCCGACCGACCGATGAGTTCGACGAACGGCTGGAGGTCCTCGACGCTCGGGACGATCTTCTCGACGCCCGCGACCGCGACGTGGGTATCCGTCGCCTGGACGCACTTGCGGGCGTTGCCCTCGCTCGTGACCAGCGCGAGCGTGCCGGTCTCGGCCGCGACGAAGTTCGCCCCCGTCATGCCGACCTCGGCGTCCAGTATCCGCTCGCCGAGGTACTCGCGAGCGAACCGCGTCAGCTCCTCGGCGGTCTCGAGCGGCTCGTCGGGCTCGAACACCTCGTTGAACAGGTCCGCGATCTCCTCTCGGGACTTGTGGACGGCCGGCGCGACGATGTGTGAGGGGGCCTCGTCGGCGACCTGGAGGACGAACTCGGCGAGGTCCGTCTCCCAGACGCCCGCGCCGTCGGCCTCGAGGGCGTCGTTCACGTCGATCTCCTCGGTCGTCATCGACTTCGATTTCACCACGTTCCGGCCGTCGACGACCTCCTCGATGTATCGGTTCGCGTCGTCCGCGTCGTCGGCGACGTAGACGGTGCCGCCGTTGGATTCGACCGATTCGGTAACCCGATCGAGGAGTTCGGGCAACCGCTCGATGGCGTCCTCCTTGATCGCGCGGGCCTCGTCTTTGAGTTCCTCGTAGTCCTCGAGGTCCGCCGTGGACTCGTACCGCCCGTCGTTGAACACCCGCGTGTTCTGCTGGACGCTGTCGCCCTCGGTGTCGAGCAGGTGGCGGATGCGCTCGGCCTTCGCTCGGCGGTCGTCGGCGCTCATCTACCGGTCCTCCAGGAGCACGACCGTGACCTCGATCGGTCCGTGAGCGCCCTTCACGAGCGAACCCATGTCCGCGGTCGCGCTCGGTCCGGTCGCGATGACGGCCTGTCCGACGCCCCTTCGGACGTCCTCTGCGAGTCGATCGAACGTCGCGTCCATGTCCGGGAGGACGTCGCTCGCGGCGAGGACGGCGACGTGTTCGTCGGCGTAGAGGCTCACGGGTTCCTCGCCTGCTGACCCCCCCTGGATCACCACGGAGCCGTAGTCGGCGATGCCGTATCCCGCGGCGGTGACGCCGGTCGCCGCGGCCTCGAGGTCAGCCACCGTCGGGTCGGTTTCCATGGCGTCCGGCAGGGAGACGCCCTCGAACGGGAGCGGCGCGCCGACCGCGGGCGCGTCGAGAAGCGGGGCGAGCGTCGACTCGAACTCCGCGGCCGTCGTCCGAACGAGGCCGACTCCGAGATCGGCGACCGACGACTCGAAGGTCGCGAGCGGTTCCGTTGGCATGTGTTACCGTCCGAGAAACAGCCTAATGGGCGTTTCCCTCCCGTACCGATCCGGGCTCAGCGAAGCGCGTCGAGGTCGAACTCGAAGGCGGCGACGGGCACCTCCAAGTCGTGCTCGACGAGGACCTCCGGGTGGACCTCGCCGATCACGCCGACCGACTCACCGTCGACGACGACGCTCGCGGTCCGACCGTCGATGAACGTCGGGTGATCGGTCCGCGGCGTCTCCAGCTCGACGCCGAAGTCGTCACACACCGCCTGAAGTCGACCCTTCGCGGTCTCGTAGGAGGCGTCCCGGCGCGCGACCGCGCCGGCGACGTGGCGGGACTCGGCCACGTTCGTGTTCTCCGACTCGTCGCCTTCCGCGACGAAGCCGATCTCGGCGACGTCCTGCGGGTAGGCGTTGTGGGTGTTGCCCTCGAGTAAGAGCAGCAGCGACGGGAGCGCCCACGTCCGCAGCTGGGTGTACTCCTCGCTGTACGGCTCCGTTATCTCGACGGGCTCGCCGCCGCCGAGGAGGTCGGTCCCCGGCTCCAGCCTCATGCGGTCGTAGTTCTCGACCCCGCTCGTCATGTGGAAGTTGAGCAGGTCCTCGAAGCCGAGCCCGACGAGGCTCGTCCGGACCGCGTCCTCGAGCCGGGTTCGCTCGTGACGCCCGCCCACGGTTCCCACGTCGGGGTAGCGCGGCTCCAGTTCGTCGAAGCCGTAGGCGCGTCCCACGTCGTCGACCAGATCGAGCGGGTGGAGCACGTCCACGCGGTACGGCGGGATCTCCACCTCGTAGGTCACCGTCTCGTCGAGCGTGTAGCTGGCGTCCAGTCCGGAGCGCTCGAAGCAGTCGACGACCGCCTCCGGCTCGAAGTCGACGCCGAGCAGCGTCTCGATCCGGTCGTGGCTCACGGACTTCTCGTCGACCTCGAGGTTCGGGCGGACGAGTTCTGGACCGTACTCCTCCGGGTGGGTCGCGCCGTCGGCGTACGCGACCTCGACCTCCTCGATCGTCGCGCCGCGCGCGGAGAGCGCGTAACAGACGATCGTACACATCTTGTCGATCGTCCACTGGTCCGTGCCGGTGAGTTCGACGAGCAGCTCGCGGGATTCGGTGTCGACCTCGGTCCGCCTCCCGTTGATCACGGGCGGGAACGAGAACAGCCCGAGCTCGTCGTAGATCGCGGGGTAGCGGTCGTACTCGCTCACGAGGTCGGCGTACGTCCGGCCGGTGTCGTGCTCCTCGAGCACCTCGGCGGGCGTCAACTCGTCGTTGGAGTCCAGCGGGACGAACGTCTCGCCGTCCGGCTCGATCCCGCGGTAGGTGATCGAGCGCTCCGCGCCCTCCCGAAGCGGCGCGCCCTTGACCATCGCCAGGTCGTGGATCCCGATCGCGCCCTTCGCGCGGCCGCGACCCATCGTGGCGTGGAGCTTCTCTTGAAGCTGGATGAGCGACTCGAGGGCGGACTCGTCGAGGTCGACGCCGCGGACCACCGCGCCCGTGACGTAGGGACGCTCGTCGGGCACCGACTCGTCGACCTCGATCGTCCACTCGGCGTCGTTGACCTCGGGGACGTAGACGCCGCGGTCGTCACCGTAGTGGTACCGCAGCGAGCGGGCGACGCCCTCGACGCTCAACCGGTCGAGCCGATCGGGCGCGAACTCGAACTGTAACTCGCCGTCGTCCGTCTCTCCCTCGAACTCCAGCCCGAGCCCGAACAGGTCGTCCTTGAACTCCTCGTCCGTCTTCTCGGTGTGGCCGGTGAGCCCGCGGAGCGCGTCGGGGTCGACGTCGACGACGGGCATCAGTAGCTCACCTCCGCGTTCCGCAGGAAGTCGATGTCCGCCAACGTCCCGTGGAGGTCGCGGATGTCCTCCGCGCCGGTGGTGAGCATCGCGAGCCGCTCCAGGGCGAGTCCCCACGCCATCACGTCGCAGTCGACGCCGAGCGGCCCGGTCACCTCCTCGCGGAAGATGCCGGAGTTGCCGATCTCGATCTCCTCGCCGGTCTCGGGGTGGTCGCCGAACAGCTCGAAGGAGGGCTCGGTGTAGGGGTTGTAGTGCGGTTTAAACCGGATGTCCGTGATCCCGAACTGGCGGTAGAACTCCTCGAAGGTGCCCATCAGGTCGCGCACCGAGAGGTCCTCGGCCATCACCCACCCCTCGATCTGGAAGAACTCCAGGAGGTGCGTCGGGTCGAGCGTGTCGTTGCGGTACA
Organism: Halorubrum cibi; assembly: GCF_900182635.1. GTDB lineage: Archaea > Halobacteriota > Halobacteria > Halobacteriales > Haloferacaceae > Halorubrum > Halorubrum cibi. The sequence continues at coordinate 175,165 of NZ_FXTD01000004.1, forward strand.
CCTTCTCGACGGAGAAGTACCGCTGGGGCGGCTCCAACTCCGCGCCGGCGTACCCCGAGAGGTACCGCATCGACAGCGAGGTGGTGTGGCCGCGGAGGGCGACCTCGCGCGCGAACTCCTCGGACCACGGCGAGTGGTAGCCGTCGCCGTCCTCGCCCCACCCGTCGCGGTGGGCGGTCTCGACCCGGTCGATCAGGGCCTCGGGAATGTCTTCCATCGGCTCCACATCGAGCGCGAACCGGTCCCAGTGGGTCCGGGCCGGATGGTCCTGAGGCATGAACAGGCAGTCGTTGATCCAGAAGTCGCTGTCGGCGTGGGGTCCCTCCATCTCCTGAAAGCCCATCCCGACGAGGACGTCCTTCACGCGGTCGGCAGTCCGTCGGAGCACGTGTTTCCGGCCGCCCTCGACCGCGGGTGCATCCGCTTCGACGTTGTACTCGGCGAACTCGACGTCCGCCCACTCGCCGCTCGCGAGCAGGTCCGGCGTGACCTGTCCGACCGTCTCGGCCGCCTCGACGCCCTCCATCAGCGCGTCGACGCCGGCGTCGGTGAGCGTGACCGCGCGGGTGGTTCGCTCCGCGAGGTCGACGAGCCCGCGCGAGGCGAGCCGGTCGAGGACCGATTCGTCGTCGACGCTCCCGCCGTCGGAGAGCGTCGCCAGCGCGGCCGCCTCGGGATCGGCGTCGGGGTCGGCGTCCGGATCGACGGTCAGCTCGCCCGAGTCGATCGTCCCGAACCCCTTCCGCGGGAGGTTCGCGAGGGCGATGTCGACCTCGGGACCCGCGAGGTCGGCGCGGCCGATGACCTCGCCCATGGAAACAGCCCCGTCGACTGCGCCGGCGTCGACCGCGGCTCGGTAGAGCCGCGTCTCGGGGAGCCCCTCGGCAACGTACTCGCGTCCCTCGTCCGTGAGTTCGGCGATCTCCGTCGTCGTCTCCGTCACGGCGAGCAGGCCCTCGTCGCGCAGGTCGAAGGCCGCGCCGGTGACCGTCTCGGGTTTCAGTCCCGTCTCGGTCGCGATCTCGTCCATCGTCAGTTCGTCCGTCGCGCTCGCGGCCTCGAGGACCGCGAGCTGTCGTTCCGGGAGTCGCATTCGGTTGTGTGGATACGCGTGTGGCTGCGTGGTAACGGTTCCGGCACGTCGCCGGCGCGGTACGGGGCAGCGGGCACGAACGGGGTCCGGACCGACCGGACCGCACTACCCGTCGCCACCGGTCGAACCGCGCGGTTTCACCGTCCCGCCGCGGGGCGGCTCCGCCGCGCGCAGTTCACGCGAAAAACGGCCTGAACGCGTCGCGTCCGACTTCCTCGACGATACCCTCGCTGGCGCGTTCGGGTGCCATGTGCTCCCGTGGATCGTGTGTCCAATTATGCGTTTCGCTCGCCGCCCGGAGTCTCCCTCCGCCGAGATCGGTGTTATCAGACTGGATAATCGGTTGCGGACGTTTATACGCTGTCGCGCGTGTGAGGAGGTATGAGCAACGCCACGACGGACGTTTCCGACGCCGGATCGCGTTCCGAACCGGTCCGCGTCCCCCACGGTCGTGGCGACCGGTCCCCGGTCCTCGCCGTCGCCGACGCGGTCGCCGATCTCGCCGGCGTGGACCCCGATGCGCTCGGCGAGGAAGCGGGGATCGTCCTGTGTGACCACGTCGATCCGGACGCGCTCGCCGCGCTCGTCACTCACTGCCCCGACGGTGACGTCGCGCTCTCGTTCAGCGTGGGCGAGTACGACGTCCGGGTCGACTGCGACGAGGCCGTCGTCCGGCTCGCCGATTGACGACCCGTCCGCGAAGCTGATTCTCAGGCGCTCTCTGCCGCGCGCTCCCGTAGCGCCGCGATCCGATCGCCGAGCGGGGGTTGGACCTCGAACCACGTCGACCAGTCGCCGGTCGCGGGTTCGACGCCGCGTCGTTCCGCGACTCGCTCGAAGGCGTCGGCGACCCGAGCGGCCCCCACCGCGTCGGCGGCGCGGTCGTCGGCCGCGTACTGGACGCGCCGCCCGACCCAGAAGGAGGCCATGCCGACCGCGAGAAGCGAGAGGAACCCGGCGTCGAACGCGGCGCTCGCCGTCACGATCGCGGCGAGGATCCCGACGACGACGGCGACCGCGAGCGCCCGGAACTCGCCGTAGTACGTCCGGACGCGACCCGCTTCGGCGGCGAGCAAGCCGACGGCGACGTCCTCCTCGAGGTCCCCGAGGACGGTCTCGGTGAGAAAGAGCACCCGCCGGCGGGGCGGACCCTTCACCGAGACGTCGATCGAGTCCGGATCGGCGACCTCCACGACGGCGATTCGGTCGACGTCGAGCCCGGCCTCGCGACGGAGTTCGTCGAGCGCGGCGCGCTCCGGATCGGTCGGCTCGCGGAGGTCGCGAAGGCGGTCGGCCGCGTAGAGCGGACCGACCGCGACGGCGAGGAACGCGAGGACGACGACGCCGAGGAGGAACGCGACCGTGAGCATCGGCCGATCGTCGAGCACGCGGCGGCTAAAACCACGCGATCCCGGTGGCTAACCCCACGCGCCACCGGCGACCGCCGACCCGCTCCGTCCCGTTACCGCGGCACGCGACGTGCCAGCTCGCGGACCGCGGCGGCGGCCGCGCTGTCGGGGGCGGCGTCGACGATCGGACGTTCCCGGACGACGGACCGACCGACGCGGGGATCGGCGGGGACGACCGCCGTCGGTGCGCCGAGCGCGTCGGCGATGGCCTCCGCCGGCGGCTCCTCGACGACCCGGTTGACCGCGCAGGCGACGAGTCCGGCGTCGAGCTCGCGAGCGAGCTCCCGGGTTCGGATCGCGTCGGCCAGCGCGAACGCCCGCGGGGAGACGACGACGAGACAGGCGTCCGCGACCGCCAACGGAACGCCTGCGTCGGCACGCCGCCCCGCCGGGCAGTCGATCACGACCGTTCCGTGCGTCCGTTCGACGTCCTCGACGGCGTCGGCGAGACGAGTCAGATCGGACGCCCGCGCGCCGGCGAGGGTTCGGCCGCAAGGAATCACGTCCACCGGTCCGGGTCGGAGCGTCTCCGCGACCGCCGCGCGGCCAGCGAGCACGTCGTGGAGATCGGGGCCGCGACCGGCCGGGAGGTCCGCCATGCCGAGGTCGGCGTCCACGACGACCGCGTCGAGCGCGGCCGCGACGTTGTACGCGAGCGTCGTCTTCCCGACGCCGCCCTTGCCGCCCGCCACGGCGAGGATCACGCAAGTCGCTCCAGCGCCTCGGTCGGCACGTCCGTCGCCTCCGCGCGCGCAGCCAACGACGACGCGCGCTCGCTCAGTCGCCGGAGCGCCGCCGCGTCGTCCGCGACACGTTCCGCGAGCGTCGCGACCCCAGTTACGCCGCCGAGGTGCTCGACCGCGTCGGTCGCCGTCGCGAGGTCGGCGTCCGTCAACCGCTCCGCCCGCTCGATGCGACGCTCCGCCCGATCGAGCCGGTCCTCGAGACCGCGCGATCCGATCGAAACGGCGCGCGAACTTCCGGGAGGCAACCGGGCGTCGCGATCCCCCGAGCCATCGTCCTCGATCGGAGGTGTCGTCCCGCCGTCCGGCGAGGACACTCCCGTGACCGCGCCGGCGACCTCGTCCGTCGCGTCGGCGGAGTCGCTTTCGAGGTCCACGTTGACTGCGGGCGGATCCGTCGGTTCGGAACCGACGAGAGCGTCCCGCGGTGGGCGGTGTTCACCGAGCGATCGAACCGCCGCAGCCGCCGTCACGGTGGGTTCCTCGTCGCCGTCGATCGGACGGGCGTCCGCGATCTCGACCGGTGGATCGGCGACCGACTCGTCCGCCGGACCGACGACCGCGAACCCGACGCCGCGGCGTTCGTCCGGCTCGAGACGGAGGGTCACGCCGGTCGCGTCCCACCCCTCCTCCGGAACGCCCGACCGTCGCGGCGGGAGGATCGGGCCGTCGATCCGATTCCGGACGCGAACGCACCGGGAGACGGCGCCCGCGTTGTGGACGCGACAGGCGACGAACCGCACGCCAGATTCGCGTTCGACGGTCCACGAGAGGTCCACACTCATGCGTCGGCTGGAGCGGCATCCTATCTAAAGGTCGGGTCCGGTAACGGGGACGCCGAGGACCGATTCCAGGTCCGCCTCCTCCGACGCGTCCGAGACGGAGTCGATCGCCGGTCGGAGAGTCACCGGATCCTCGATCTCCGCGATCCGTATCGCCGCGAGCGAGGCGGCGACCGCGCAGCCGCCGTACTCGCTCGGGGCCGTTCCGGCGTCGACGGGATCGCCTCCCGGAACCGCCGAGAGCGCTTCCCGAAACTCGGGGTACATCGCGATCGAGAGCTCCTTCCGTGCGTCGCGCTTCCGGTTCCCCAGCCGATCGCGGAGGGCGAGACGGCGCTCGCGCTCGTCACGCGCCGCGGCCGCTCGTTCGCGCTCCCGCTCGAGCGCCTGTTCGGCGGCGATCCTGGCGGTCTGTGCCTCAGAGAGCTCCGCCGCGGCCGTCTCGAGATCGTCGAGCGCCTCCGCGGGATCGGCGTCGACGGCCCGGCGAGTCCGGACGTCACCGCGGACCGCCGCGACGCGTTCCTTCAATCGGCCTTCCTCGCCGGTGGCATCGGCGACCCGCCGTCGTGCGCTCTCGAGGTCGACCTCCGGGATCTCGATCGTCGTCAGCTCCGCGTGGATCGCCTCGATCTCGATCGCGAACGACGAGGTTTGCCCTCGAGAACGAGCCGCAGCGGCGAGTTCACGCCGGAGACTCGTCCCGGTCGGAACTCGCCCGAGCACTTCCGCAGGATTCGGGAGTGGTCCCTCGGCTGGATCTGACGACTCGCCATCGAGACCGTCACGGTCCGAGTCATCACGACCGAGGGGACCGCGGTCGCGCCGAGCGGTCACAGCTCTCGGCGCTTCATCGCTTCCGGGTCGGGGTGGTCCGTTCCGGCGGCGAACGAGGCGTACGGCGTCGATCTCGCGTCCCGGTCGGCGTAGGCGCTCGCGGCCTCCCTGACTGCGGTGTCGACGACTGCGAACTCGTTGAACGGCTCGGTCCGCTCGATCTGGACGGCGTCGCCGTGGGCCTCGCGCAGCCGCAACGCCAGGAACGCGCCGTACGCGGTCGCTTCGAGCAACGCCGCGCGGCCGAACCGCCGGACGACTTGGTCGTCGTGACGGCGACACGCGTTGCGGAGCCCGGTCCGGGCCGCCTCCGAGTACGTTACGACCAGTAACACGAGCGTCGGTGCTCGGCTATCGGATAAATCGGTTCCGAACGCCAGCGGCGACCGCGCCGGTGACCGGTGTCGGTGAACGACATCGGCGAACGATGTCGGCGAACGATGTCGGCGACCGATCGGATCCTCGACGATCTCAGACCCGCTCGAGGTCGAACTCCGGAACGTCGTCGCCCGCCGTCGACTCCGCATCCACGGGATCGATCCCGGCGGCCGCCAGCACCCGTTCGCGCGCCGCCGGCTCCGAGGGAGCGACGACGACGCGCCCGTCGACCGGCGGGTCGCCGACCGCGCGGAAGACGGCGTCCTCGCCGTCGAACTCCGTCGCGTACGTCCGGAGCACGGCAGCGACGCGCCGCTCCGTTCCCGAGAGGTCCTCCTCGCCGTTCTCGAACGCACGGAGGGCGTTCTCGACGTTCCGTAACGCGGAGATCCGGTCCATCTACGTCGTCCGCAGGTGACCCTGCTGTGGCTCGTACACCTCGCCCTTCGTCCGGAGCTTCTCGATCTCCTGCTCCGCCTTCCCCGCGTCCATCCCGATCTCGCCGGCGCGGTCGAGCACCTCCTCGACGGGCGCGCCCTCCTGGTACTCCTCCTCGATGTCCGCGATGAGCGTCTTGATGTTCTTGATGCGGTCGCGCTGGCTCTTCGAGGTGCCCGTCTCGACGACGTCGGCGTCGAACTGGCCCGTCTCCGGGTCGACGCCGATGTCCTGGAGACACGATTCCACGATGTCGGTCGCGCGGTCGGCGTCTTCGCGTTCGACCGTATCGGAGAGTCGGACCCGCGCGCTCGCCTCCGAGAGCCGGACGAGCGCCTCCAGCTTCCGGGCGGTGACCGGAACGGGCGCGTCCTCGTCGGCTCCCTTCGAGCGCAGGTCGACGTAGAACTCCTCGATGAGCCCTTTGGCCTCCTCCGTCATCGTCGGGTAACAGGAACGCTTCGCGTGCGCGACGTACTTCCGCAGCAGCTCGGCGTCGATCGCCGGGGCGACCTCCTGTGTCACCTCCGCGACCTGATCCGAGGTGAACTCCGAGGTCGCCAGCTCCTCGCGCTGGGTGTTGAGCTCGCCGGCGTAGTTCGTCTTGATGATGTGTTTCGCCAGCCGCGAGTCGTGTTCGGGATCCGGCTGGTCGGTCACCGTGAAGATCAGGTCGAACCGCGAGATGAGCGCGGGCTCCAAGTCGATCTGCTCGCCGATCGGCTCGTACTGGTCGAACCGCCCGTACTTCGGGTTGGCCGCACCGAGCAGCGAACACCGCGCCTTGAGGGTGGCGTTGATTCCCGCCTTCGAGACGGAGATCTTCTGCTGTTCGAGCCCCTCGTGCATCGCGGAGCGGTCCGAAGAGTTGTGGACCACCAGCCCGTTCGCGACGAAGTTGTGCGTCCCCTCGACGGTCAGGTCGTACACCTTCGGCCGTCGCCCGTCGTCGATCCGGGACAGGATCGACCGCAGTTCCTCTCTGACGGCGGTCACCTCGCTAACGACCGCCTCACGCAACTCGTCGAGCCGATCCGTTTCGACGGCTCCGGAGAGCCACCGCGAGACGGTCGCCTGGCTCACGTCGAGCGACGACGAGACGTCGGCCTGACTGACGCCGTACGCGTCGAGTGCGGCCAGCAATTCCGTTCGCGTCCTCCCAGGGAGTTCGCGGTCGACGAGTTCTCGCGCGCGTCGCTCGACCGTCTCGATCGGTCCGCCGATGGCGTCGGCGAGTCGCTGTCGGAGGACCGTGCCACGGTGTTCGACTGATTCCGGAGGAACCGTCTCGACCGACCCAACCCGACGCCACTTCACGTCGCCGCGGACGAACTCACGAAGGTCGCCGAGATCGGTGTTCGCGACCTCGGTAACGACATCCCGAAGTCGGGCGGTCACCGTCCGGTTGACCTCGTCGCTTTCGTCCCAACCGCGGGATATCTGCTGTTGTGACAGCGTGGTTCCGTCAGCGAGTTCGGACTGAGAGACGTGGTACCGATGCCGCAGTTGGGCGAGCGTCTCCCACGTCGCCGTCCCGTCGAGCGCGTCGGCGTCTTCGGCGGCCCGCTCCCGCCGCTCCTCGAACGCAGTGAGGATCCGGTGAGCTCGGTGGAGCGACACGTTCGCGGTCCCGTTCTCGAAGTCGTGATACGTACCCGCATTGAGCCCGCATTCACGCTGGTGAAGCCGGAGGGAGTCTCGACACCGCGCGATCACCCCTTCGACTTCCGGGATCACGTCGAGGATCGTGCGGTCGCCGTCGGCGGATTCGACGACCCGATCGAGCGCCGCCGCCTTCCGAGTAGCGGTGAACCCGACGAGCCGCCGAAACGCCGCCAGCGAGTCCGCGTCGGTCACCGTGAGGAGGTACACGTCTCGACCGTCGTCGCGTCCGCGGTGCTGTATCTGGCTCGACACGCCGAACCCTAAGAGGAGGTTCCGTGCGCCTTCCAGCAGGTTCCGGCTCGCGGACATCACGCGGACGTTCCCCGCCGACTCGTCGACGTGTCCCTCGCTGTCGGCCAGCGCACGAACGAACGCCGCCTTCGCCGCGCGATTCCCCGTCGAAACGGCGGTCGGAAAGCACTTCTCGTCGTACCGACCGAGGTTCATGCCCGCGTTGAGGACGGCGTCGGCGTGTTCCTTTCCGGTGACGCGAACCGTTTCGACGCCGCCGCGCTTCTCGCTCGGCGGCCGCGTCGGCTCCGCGTCGAACGCCGACCGCGCCGCTCGCTCGAAGTCGGCCAGCAGTTCGTCGTCCGTGTTGGTGAACCGGACGCCGTACACGCCCTCGTCGCGGTCGTAGAAAACGTTCCCGTCCCCGGAGAGGTACCCGAGAACGCTGGCCATCGGAGCTGTGATTCCTTCGTTGGGGGCGGTGGATTCGCATCCGCCGATACCGTTCGTAGCCGCCGCTCCACCGTCCGTCGCCTTCCTCGGAACCTCGCGGGGAACGTAGACCCAGTCGCCGTCGTCGAGCGCGGCCGCCTCGCGCTCGACGCGTTCACCGTCTTCGAGGACGAAGAACGGGTGATCGGCCGTCGCCGTCAGCGACTCGCCGGTCTCCATCGTCACTCGGGTCAGTTCCGACGGCGCGTCGTACTCGTGGACGGCGGAGACGGGACGCTCGACCAACTGGCCGCTCTCGTCCATCGACCAGACGGCGAGGTCGACGTCTCGGATGCGGCGACCGTTCGAGAGCGATTCTATATCACCGTCTTCGGCCGCTTCCCGCGCCAGTTCGTCGATTCGTTCCACGCGTCCGTCGGCGAGTGAGATCAGCGTGTCGCCGGTCACGCAGTCCATCTTATCGAGTTCGTCGACTGCAGCGATCCCCTTGTCGGCTAAGACGAGCGCGCCGGCCTCGAGCGACCACTGCTGGCCGTCGCCGAAGTCGTCGCGTACCGCCGCCGCGGTGAGCCCCGCCGCCGAGGAGCCCTTCCCGGAGGTGTAGACCGATCGTGGCGCGATGTTTTCTACATACGAAATCATCTGGGAGTTGTGCGAGATGATCCCGTTCGAGACGTAGTTATGCGCCCCCGTTACCTCGAGATCGTACACCCAGTCGTCCTCGGATTCGACCCGTTCGATCGACTCGATTCGATCCCAGCGAACGTCTCCCTCGACGAATTGACGCAGCGCGGCAACGTCACGCGCGGTAGAGCCGCCGTCCGCTTTAGCAAGCACCTCGGGCCCGTTCGAGGATCGACACGCATCCTCGAACGCATCGACGATCCGACGAAGCGCGGTCCGACTCGGGTTTCGATTTCCGGCTTCGTAGTGTCGGAACGTGCTCCGTGGGACGCCGCATTCGTACTGCGTCAGCCCGAGCGATTCACGTAACCGACGAAGGGTCGGACCGACGCCGGGGACCACGTCCACGTTCGTGTTCTGATCCGTCCGGAGGTGTTCCTCGGCTGCGGCCTGTTTCCGATCGGTGATGAACCCGATCTCGGTAACGTATCGATCGAACTGTGACCCGCTGATACGGAGACGGTGACTGCCGTTTTGCCGCTCGTGTATCTGGGTCGTTATCCCGTGCTGAAGCAGGAGAGAACGAACGCCCGTGAGCAACTCCTCGCTCATCGACGCGACGGTTATTTCACGTTGTGAGGACGAGACGTGACCTTCTCCCTCGACGAAGCCTTTGACGAATGCTGCCGTGATAGCCTCGGAAGTGCCGAAGATACTCGGAGGAACTCGTCTTTCTGACGAGTTCTCGAGTATAGCCTCATCGATCCCTTCGAGGAAGCTGACGAACTCTCCCGCGGAGCAGAGCAATTCGCGTGCGCTCTTCCCGTCGTGTGGTTTTCGGATGGTGAATTCGAGTCCGAGGTTCGCGAGCGTGTTGCCGGCGTCGTCGAGGACTGCCTCGTCGTTGTTCGTGATCGAGACGAAGCCGGAGTGGTCGTCACGTTTCGCCACGTATCCCTCCGCTACGACGTATCCGATGAGACGAGCCAGCGCCGCAGTCCACTGCGTCGGAGGTTCGAGACGAACCGCGTTGTACGACCGTGCCCTACGGAAGTCGACGTCAAGCGTGTCATCGGCGTCGACGTCGAGTCGTCGGGGAGCCGCCACGAACTCGCCCGCGTCCAGATCGTCGGCCACCACCGGAGTGAACCGTGCGTCGCGCTGGACGAACAAGGGGTGAGACGGCGTCACTTCGATCCTCCGTCCCGACGCGGTTTCTATCCGATACATCGTTTCGGGGGCTTCTCGCTTCCAGACCTTCGTCGCTCGTGACCGTGCGATCGATCCCTCCTGCTGGAGGGCAGGAACCTCGAAGTCGACGTCGTCCCAAACGCCGTCGTCTACTTCCTTCGGATCGTCCAGGTTCTCTTCGACGACTTCCCTTATTTGACGTTCTCGACCGTCTCCGAGCGTGATAAGCGTGTCTCCGTGAACACACTTTCCCGTTCCGGGGTCGCCGATAAGGAGCATGTGTAGGTCGCCGCGGATCCGCGAGCCGTCGGGGAGGTGTTTGGTGACGCCCGAGAACAGTTGGAGGATCATCGCGAGCTTCTCCTCCTCGTAGCCGTAGATGGCGGGCGCGATGGAGTCGACCATCGCGTCGTAGATGTCGTCGCGGTTTGAGAGCTCGATGATCTCGCGACGGTCCGCGTCGGTGATGTCCATGTCCTCGAACTCCTCGTCCTCGATGGCGATGGAGACGCCGTCCATGTACAGATCGAAGATGGCGGACTTCTCGTTGCCCTGTTCGACCTGCTCGATGTGGAGGACGCCGACGCAGGTGACGTGGTCGCCGGGGCTCACCTCGCCGGTGATGTCGTCGACGATGTCGACGTCGAGCGACTGAGGCGTCTCGCCGCCGCGGAGCCCCTCGGGCGACTCCTGGATCCGGAGCTTCTGGGAGTCGATGAACTCCGACTGGTCGAAGTTGACGCGGAAGGGTCCCTGTCGTTCACACCCCTGACACTCGTGGGGCTCCTGGAAGCCGCCGTCGCTCTGGGGAATGTACGTCATCGTCCCGCAGCGTTGACACTCGAAGGCCGCCTCGGTCACCTTCGGGCGGACGTCGGTCGCCTTGCGGACGATCCCTTGGACCGAGACGAGCTTACCGATGTGGTCGTCGTGGACGCGGATCCCGCGGATGTCGATGTTCTCGGGCAGGTTCCGGAGTCGGACGTGCGCGCGCCCGAGGCTGACGTCGGCGGGGAGGTCGTACAGCCGCAGCGCCTCCTCGGCGTACTCGCGCATCTGGTCGGGCTTCGTGAGGAAGTCCTCGGCGAGGTCGCGGTCGAACTGGAAGAGGTCGTCGTACTCGACGTACAGCGAGCGCTGTTCGTTGGGGTACTTCTGTGCGAGGGTGCCTATCTCCTCGCGGTAGTAGTTCCGGTAGAACTGGATGAACCGTTCGGTGAGGTCCTGATTCCCGGCCTGAGCCATTACGCCACCCCTTCGTCGGCATCACGTATGAACCCCATGTTCGGGGCGGAGGTGGTCCGATCGTCGGCCTTCCGCTCCTGCTCACGGCGTCGTCCTCACGCCTCCGTCATCGTCGTCCTCACGCCTCCGTCACGAACGTCGCGTCCGCGGAGGTCCGGCCCTCGTTGAACGAGAGCACCTTCGCGCGGATCACGTCGCCCTTCCCGATGCCGTTCGGTATGTCCTCGGTGAACACGACGAACCCTTCGACCTTGCCGACGGCGACCTCATTCCCGGAGTGGTGGTCGGTGAGCTCCGTCACGCCGAACTCGTACGTCTCGCCGATCTCGACGGGGGGTTCACGCTCCTGTGCGGCCTCGTGTGCTCGCTTGGACTCGCGTGCCTCGTTTGATGGGCCGCGTACGCGCCTGACGATCCCAATGAGGACGAGCAGAACGACCGCGGTTGCGGCGACGACGGTGACCGGTGAGCTGGGAATCATACCTCTCCGTCGACCCGCGACCACCTAAACGGCCGGGGTCCGGACCGGCCTTCGGGGGGTCCGGATCGGCCTCTCGGAAGCGGCCCGGTCGCATGAGAAACGCCTTTGCCCTCGAGGCCCCCGTCTGGAAGTGATGCGAACCAGCCTCGGTCTCGGAGGGACTCCCCACGGGCGTGGTACCGAATGAAGGTCGCGGACGCGGTGCCGGAGTTCGCCGACGCCTTCGGGTTCGAGGAGTTCAACCGGATGCAACGCGAGGCGCTCCCCGGGATCGTCGAGACTGACCACAACGTCGTCGCGTCCGCGCCGACGGCCTCGGGGAAGACGGCGCTCGCCGAGCTCGCGATCTGTAAGACTCTCTCGGAGGGAGGGACGGCGCTGTTCATCGCGCCGCTCCGCGCGCTCACGAACGAGAAGGAGAGCGAGTGGGAGCGGTTCGAGGAACTGGGCTACTCGGTGTACGTCGTCTCCGGCGAACGCGACCTCAACCCCCGGCGGGCCGAGCGCGCCGACGTGCTCGTGACGACGCCGGAGAAGGCGGACAGCGCGACCCGCAAACATGATTCCGCGCGCTACTCGTTCATCACCGACGTCGACTGCGTCGTGATCGACGAGGTCCACCTCCTGGATTCCGAAAAGCGCGGCGCGGTGCTCGAGGTCACCGTCTCGCGGCTCCGTCGGCTCCAGGACCCCCGCGTCGTCGCGCTCTCGGCGACGATGCCGAACGTCGAGGACGTGGCCGAGTGGCTCGACGCGCCGCCGGAGACGACCTACTCCTTCGGCGACGAGTACCGCCCGGTCGACTTGGAGACCGGCGTTAAGACGTACAGCCACGGCTCGAACGCGTTCGCGGACAAGTACCGCCGGCTCTACCGCGCGATCGACCTGGCCGAGCCGCACGTCCGCGAGGACGGACAGGCGCTCGTGTTCGTCTCCTCGCGACAGGACACGGTCCAGGCCGCGAAGAAGGCGCGCGACGAGATCACGGAGCGTGACGTCCCGATCGACTCGCGGGGCGACTACGACTTCCACAACGCGGCGAAGGAGCTCTCGAACGACACGCTCCGGCAGTCCGTCCTCGACGGAGTCGGATTCCACCACGCCGGGCTCTCCAAAGGCGACCGCGACCGCGTCGAGGAGTGGTTCAAGGAGGGAAAGATCAAGCTGCTCTTCTCGACGTCCACGCTGGCGTGGGGCGTGAACCTCCCCGCGCGCTGCGTCGTCATCCGCGACACGAAGTACCACGACCCGCTGGAGGGCGAGACCGACATCTCGCCGCTCGACGTGCTCCAGATGCTCGGGCGGGCGGGTCGGCCCGGCTACGACGACGTGGGGTACGGCTGGGTGGTGTGTGACCGCGCGGACGCCGACAAGTACCGGAAGCTCCTCCGGGAGGGCAAGGAGATCGAATCGCGGCTCGCGGCGGAGCTAGAGTCGCACCTCAACGCCGAGGTCGCGATGGGGACGATCCGCGGGCTCGAGGACGTGATGGAGTGGTTGGAGACGACGTTCTACTACGTGCGCGCGCAGTCGGAGCCGGAGGCGTACGACTTCGGCACCCTCCGCGACCGCGTGCGCGACACTCTCGACTCGCTCGTCGCGGATGGGTTCGTCGCGGCCGACGACGACCTGACGATCGAGCCGACGACGCTCGGCCGGCTCGCCTCGAAGTACTACATGCGTCTGGAGACCGCCCGACAGTTCCGCGACCTCGCCGAGCACGACCGGCTCACCGTCGATTCGGTGCTCGAGACGGTCGCCGCCGCCGGCGAGTTCGACTCGGTCTCGGCGCGTTCCGCGGAGGCGGACGCGGTCGACCGGATCCTCGACGGCCGCGACACCGACCTCGAGGACGGCCACCGGAAGGTGTTCGCCATCCTGCTCGCGGGGATGGCCGACTCGACTCCCTCGGACCTCCGCTCGGACGCGTGGGTGATCCGCCAGAACGCCCTCCGGCTGCTCGCCGCGCTCTCGGAGTTCCTCGACCGCTTCTCGGGCCCGCGGGCGGCCAACCTCGCGTGCCGGGTCGAAGCCCGCGTCGAACACGGCGTCTCCCGCGAGGCGGTCGCGCTCACCGCGATCGACGGCGTCGGCTCCGGGCGCGCCGAGCGGCTCGCGAACGCCGGGCTGACTTCACCGGCCGAAGTCGTCGAGGCGGGTTCCGGTGCGCTGGAGAGCGCCGGAATGAGCGACTCCGTCGCCGAGCGGATCGTCGAGGCCGCACGTGAGTGCCCGCGGATCGAGGTCGACTGGGGCGCGTTCCCGGAGACCGTCGCCGTCGGCGAGAACGAGCTGTGCGAGGTCGCGGTCTCGACCGCCGGCGGGGGCGCGCGCGTCGGGATCCGCGTCACCGTCAACGACGTCGAGATGACCGAGACCGCGACGTACCTCGACGGGGAGACGACGACCCCGGTCGGCGTGTTCGGCCCCCCGGACGCCGACGAACTCGAGTTCGTCGTCGAGGCCGTCTTCCCCGACCTGCCGCTGATGCCCGTGCGCGCGAGCCGGACCGTTCGAGTGGAGTAGGGGATCGATTGCGGTGCGGTGGCGTCGCCGGCGGCTCCGCCGCCGGCTTCAAGCGAGAGCTCCGCTCTCGCCCTGCGCCTCCGAGTGCCCCGGAGGGGCACGAGTAGCGAGGGACCGGAGGTCCCTCTGACAGCCGGCGGCAACGCCGCCGACGAGAGCCCGCGAGAGACGCTGCGAGCGCTTGGAAAGCGCGAGCAGCGAGGCTGGGGAGGCGTGAGGTGCGGATGCGGTTCGGTCGGGTAGGACTCAAAGGGGCAGTCGCCGGCGGCTTCGCCGCCGGCTGCCAGAGGCGCGGAGCGCCTCGCTGTCGCGATTCCCGCGAGCGTGAGCGAGCGGGAAGTCGAGAGACGAAGTCTCTCGGAAGGACGAAGCACGCTGCCGAAAGCACCGCAGCGAACGTAGTGAGCGAGGAGCGCAGCAAAGCGCGGGAGTCGTCGCGGCCGGGGCTTTGGAGGTGTTCTCCACGGTAGCAACGATCCAGAACCGCTCTCGATCACCTGTCGCTAGTGAATTCAGTGAAGTGGAGTTTTTGCGAGGGAAGAGCGCTCCGAGAGCGTCTTCCGCACTGTTGCCAGTGCGAGGGGAGGGATTTGAACCACGGTCGCGCCGAAGGCGCTCCCTGATTCAAATCTCTCCTGCACTCGCGCGCTGTGAGCACGCTCATGCGAGGGGAGGGATTTGAACCCACGGACCTCTACAGGAGCGGATCTTGAGTCCGCCGCCGTTTCCGGGCTTGGCTACCCTCGCACGCGGTCGGGGGTTCGACACCGCTGCCCTTTATGTCGTCGGTTCCGCGCCGACCAGCCGCGCCTCGAACCCGCCCGCCCGCGACTCGCCGATCTCCAGCGTCCAGCCGTGTGCGGCCGCGACGCGCTCGACGATCGCGAGTCCGATCCCGGTCCCGCCGTCCTTCGAGACGCCGAACTCGGTCACCGCGTCCCGCTCCTCCTCCGAAATCCCCGGCCCGTCGTCGGCGACGTACACGCCGCGGTCGTCGACGCCGACCCGAACCGTCGGATCCTTCCCGCCGTGCTCGAAGGCGTTCGAGAGCAGGTTCCCGAGCGCCCGCCGGAGGAGGGTCGGATCCCCGCACACCGGTCCCTCGTCCTCCACGACGAGGGCCGCGTCGGTCGGCGGATCGCCGAAGTCACCGGACTCCCGGCAGTCGCGCGCGAGGTCGCCCAGATCGACCGCGGTCTCGTCGACGTCTATCGCCGACGGGTCGCGCGCCAACACCAGCGCGTCGTCGATCAGGGCCTCGATCCGGTCGAGCGCGTCCTCCGCGGAGTCCAACCGCTCGAGGTCGCCGGTCTCGCGGGCCAGATCGACGTACCCCTGCGCGACTGAGAGCGGGTTCCGCAGGTCGTGTGAGAGGAACCCGGAGAGCCGTTCGAGCCGCTCGTTGAGTCGCTCCAGTTCACGCTCGCGCTCGACGCGTTCCGTGACGTCGCGGATGACTCCGACGACCCCGACGATCCGGGGGTCGTCCGGCGTGCCGTCGCGGCTTTGCTCTTCGCTCTCGACCCGATCGAGTTCGTCGGGGGTCAGCGGCGTGAGCCGCGTCTCCGTGGTCACCGACGACCCGTCGCCGAGCGTCGTCGTCAGCTGGATCCGCTCCTCCCGGGAGTCGCCGGCGAGGACGCGCTCGACCGCCTCGCGGTATCGGTCGCCCTCGCCTTCGTTCCAGTAACCCGTCTCGACGAGCCGCTCGGGGTGTTTCGCGAGGAGGAGGTCGTCGTCGAAGCCCGTCACCTCCCGGAGCCGGTCGTTGACGAACACGCGAACCCGGTCGGCGTCGAGCACGTACGCCCCGTCGCGGATGGCGTCGACGACCGCGGCCGCGTACCGGGATCGCTCGTGGCCTCGCGCCCGAGTGTCGTCTGGGACCCGCGTGTCCGCCGAGACCCCGTCGTGATCCGGGATCCCTTCGTCGTCCATGGACCGAGCACGGAGGCGAACGGTAAGTGTACGGCGATATCCGCGAAACGGTTAGGTCGGTGGCGGCTCGACGGGAGGGCATGGACGACCACACCCGACATCCGGGCGTCGCTCCCCCGCTCTCCGGCGAGCCGGCGGGGTGGCGGCGCGACCGACCCGCGTCGAACGGGTGGGAACACGGGACGCTCCGGCGCGCGGTGGTCCACGGCGTCCGGCTGTACAACGACGGCGCGTACCACGAGTCACACGACTGCTTCGAAGACGAGTGGTACAACTACGGCCGCGGGACGACGGAGAGCGCCTTCCTCCA
The DNA here is from genome assembly GCF_900182635.1 of Halorubrum cibi. Classification (GTDB taxonomy): domain Archaea; phylum Halobacteriota; class Halobacteria; order Halobacteriales; family Haloferacaceae; genus Halorubrum; species Halorubrum cibi. The sequence continues at coordinate 191,509 of NZ_FXTD01000004.1, forward strand.
CGGGATGGTCCAGGTCGCGGCGGGCGCGTACAAACGCGTCGACTTCGAGAGCGACGCGGGAATGCGGAGTCTCTTCGAGACCGCGCTCCAGTACCTCCGCGGCGTCCCGCTTGACTACTACGGGGTCGACGTCGACGACGTGCGCGCCACGCTCGCGGCCGCGCTCGAGGACCCGACCGCCATCGACGGCTGGCGGATCGAACTCGACGGCGACCACCCGACTGCGGGCCCGGACAGCTACGCCTACGCCGAGGAACTCGACTGAATCGACTGGGCGTCGACTGAGCGACGCGGTGGTCGGAACGGGATCGGATCGCCCGCCCCGACGACCGGTTTATGCCGCCGGAGCGCGGAACGTGTACAACGATGGAGCGCCCCGGATTCGACTCTCGGTCCCGCCGTCGATACCTCCGCACGATCGCCGGGATCGGGGGATGCTCTCTCGCCGGGTGTCTGAACCGCGGGAGATCAACGGAGCCGACGGGCGTCGACGCGGGCGAAGTCGACGCCGAAAACGACGACGCCGAAATCGAGGGAGAGAACGCGACCGGAAGCGAGGACGGGGCGGTCGACGGGGACGAGAACGACGCCGACGCCGACGGCGACAGCGACGGCAACGAGAGCGGCGGCGACTCTGCGGACGCGGAGGGCGACCCGATCCATCCCGAATACGAGACCCGCGAGGTAGTCGTCGAGACCCCCGACGGCGACGCACTCGGATCGGTGACCGCGGCGGTCGCGGACACGGACGACCTCCGAGAAATCGGTCTGAGCGACACCGAATCGCTTCCGGAGGACCGCAGCATGCTGTTCGTCCACGGCTCGATCCAAGAGCGGACGTACTGGATGCGCGAGATGGACTTCGGGATCGACATCGCGTTCGCGGACGCCGAGGGCGTCATCACGGAGATCCACCACGCGCCGGCTCCGGGGCCGGGGGAGGACGGGACGGAGCAGACGTACGGCGGCCGCGGGAAGTACGTCCTCGAGGTCACCTACCGATGGACCGAGGAGCGCGGCGTGAGCGTCGGCGACGTGCTCCGGTTCGATCCGATCGAGTGACCGGATCGAACCAACTGGACGGCTTCGCTGAACTCCGTGAGAGGGGATCGATCCCGATCCAGTTCGCCCAGTACAGACGAAGGAACAAGCGATCCGCGGTACGGTGGCGCGCCTCCGAGTGGCCGCGTGGACGCGGCCACGAGGAGTCCGCGAGGGACGCGGCGAGCGGTGAAACCGCGAGCCGCGAGGCTGGGGAGGCGTGAGGTGCGGTTCGGGGGGGATTCAAAGGGGCAGTCGCGAAGGCGAAGTCCGACGAAGCAAGCACCGAAAGGAGCGAACGGAGTGTGCGACTGAGGAGCACAGCGAGTCGCACGAGTCCTCGCGACTGGGGCTTTGGCGGTATTCTTCCCAGTCGAGTTCACCGCCCCAGCAACTGTTCCCTTCTTCTCACCTCGATCACTTACGAAACACCCGTCCTACAAGCACGCAGATCCGAACGGGGATCTCAGTAGAGAACGCATCCGAAGAACAGAATTCAACGGATCTCTCTCGTTCGAGTCTCACACGAACGGGTTCGCATCTTCACCGAACCCGCTCCCGTACGCCTCGACGACCTCCGTGACGGTGACCTCGTACGCGTCGTACCACTCCGTCCACCGCCGTTTCGCGCGTTCGTGGTCCGAATCCGCCCCGAACGACTCGAGCGCGTCCAGCGACTCCCAGTAGTAGACGACGAGCACCTCCTCGCCGTCCGGCGCGTGCCAGGTCCGTTTGCCCAGATACCCCTCCGTGTCCTCGGCGGCCGCCTGTATCGCGTCGTTCAACTCGTGGAAATCCGCGTCGTACTCGCCCGGAGCGAGGCGGAACGTCACCAGATACATCCAGCGTACCCACTCGCCCACAGACCAAGACGCTTCCCCACGGCGCGGACGGAGATCGGCGACCGCCGACCCGCGATCGCGTCCGAGTCGGATACCTTCGAATCGGATCGGGGTTCTGGCCACCCTCGCCGGAAACTCCACGCCTATCCGACACGGCGGAGAACGTCTCCGTGAGCGTCCCCTCGATCGGGTTCGAGCGGGTCCCGTGGTGATCACTCGATGACACGAAACGACGACGACCGATCCGACAGGAACCGATTCGCGACCGTCGCGGTCGGCGCGGCCGAAACCGAACCGCGCCGTTCCGGAGGCGGAGCGAACGACGTCGTCCCGCCGGTCCACCTCTCGACCACGTTCGAGTGGGCCACCGGGGAGGACGCCAACGAACATGACTACTCGCGCGAGAGCAATCCGACGCGGGCGGCCCTCGAAGCGCGGTTAGCTCGCCTCGAGGGCGGCGAACACGGGCTGGCGTTCGCCTCCGGAATGGCCGCCACGTCGACGACGATGCTGTCTCTCGTTCCCCCGGGCGGCCACGTCGTCTCCTCGGACTCGATCTACAGCGGAACGGAAAAACTGCTCACGGAACACCTGGTCGGGCGGCTCGGCGTCGACGTCGACTTCGTCGACGCCCGCGACCCCGACCGCGTCGCCGACGCGGTCGACGCAGACACCGATCTGATCTGGGCGGAGACGCCGTCGAACCCCCTGATCAGGCTCTATGATATTCGATCGATAGCCGACGTCGCCGACGAGTACGACGTTGCCTTCGCCGTGGACGGGACCTTCGCGAGCCCGTACTGTCAGGCCCCGCTCGAACTCGGTGCCGACGTCGTCGTTCACAGCACCACGAAGTACCTCAACGGGCACTCCGACTCGATCGGCGGGGCCGTCGTCACCGACGACGAGGAGGCGTTCGAGCGGTCGGCGTTCGCACAGCGGGTGGGACTCGGCAACGGGCTCTCGCCGTTCGACTGCTTCCTCGTCGCGCGCGGCGTCAAGACGCTGCCCGCGCGGATGGAACGACACGAGCGGAACGCGACGGCGGTCGCTCGGTTCCTCGAGGACCACGATCGAGTCGATCGCGTCCGGTATCCCGGTCTCGAGAGCCACCCGCAACACGATCTGGCGCGCGAGCAGATGTCGGGGTACGGCGGGATGTTGTCCTTCGAGTTCGACGGCACGCCAGTCGAACTCGAGGCGTTCGCGGAGGGCCTCGAGGTGTTCACGCCGGGAGCGAGTCTCGGCGGGGTCGAGAGCCTCGTCGAGGTCCCGTCGCTGATGCTCCCCGAGGAGTTCGCTCGAAGCGAGGAGTCGGCGGAGGTCCCGGAGACGCTGGTCCGAGTGTCGGTGGGCCTCGAGGACGTTCGCGACCTCCGCGAGGACCTCCGGAACGCGCTCCCGTGAGCCGGCGCGCCGACTCGCGCTCCCGTCGTCGGTTTCGTGCGAACTGTTAACGTCGTCGAACCGTAACCTCGTGTATGGGAACACAAGGTCCGCAGAGCGACCCTCCAGACCTCGGCGACCTGACGGGGCAGATCCCCGACTCCGTCTGGCAGTACACGGCGCTGGCGTTCGCGCTGGTCGTCGGACTGGCGGTGCTGAGCCAGAGCCTCACCCTCGGGGTCGGCGTGCTGGCGATCCTCCTCGCGCTCGTCACGCTCGCCAGCGCGGTCGAGATCGTCGACGCCTACGACAAGGAGGCGCTGACGGTGTTCGGCGAGTACCGGACGCTGCTCGATCCCGGCGTCCACCTCATCCCGCCGTTCGTCTCGCGGACGTACGCGTTCGACATGCGGACGCAGACGCTGGACGTGCCCCGTCAGGAGGCGATCACGCGGGACAACTCGCCGGTGACCGCGGACGCGGTCGTCTACATCAAAGTGATGGACGCGAAGAAGGCGTTCCTCGAGGTCGACGACTACAAGAAGGCGACCTCGAATCTGGCACAGACCACGCTCCGGGCCGTCCTCGGCGACATGGAGCTCGACGACACGCTCTCGCGGCGCGAGCAGATCAACGACCGGATCAACGAGGAGCTGGACGAGCCGACCGACGAGTGGGGGATCCGCGTCGAGGGCGTCGAGGTCCGCGAAGTGAGCCCCTCCGAGGAGGTCAAACGCGCCATGGAACAGCAGACCGGTGCGGAGCGCCGGCGTCGCGCGATGATCCTCGAGGCGCAGGGGGAACGGCGCTCGGCGGTCGAGCAGGCGGAGGGTGACAAGCAGTCGAACATCATCCGCGCGCAAGGGGAGAAACAGAGCCAGATCCTCGAGGCGCAGGGAGACGCCATCTCGACGGTGTTGCGAGCGCGGTCCGCGGAGTCGATGGGCGAACGCGCCATCATCGAGCGCGGCATGGACACCCTGGCGGCGATCGGGAAGGGCGACTCGACCACGTTCGTGTTGCCTCAGGAACTCACGAGCCTCGTCGGCCGCTACGGCAAGGCACTCTCCGGCTCCGATGTCCAACAGATGGACGGCCTCGAAGGCAAGGAGTTCGACGAGGAGACCGAACAGCTGCTCGGCCTCGACGACATCGAGAGCGCGCTCGAACAGCTCGATACGGTGGCCGACAGCGACCTCCGGACCGACGAGACGCGCGACGCGGACACGGCCCGCGACGTCGACCTCGCCCGGCAGGCGGAGGAAACGCGCGAGGCCGACCGCGACATCGAACTGGAGTCGGAGTCCGAGAGTCCGGGGCGCTGAGACGGGACGTCCGGCTCCCGGCGTACCCTCGGCGTCCTACCAGTCGAGCGAGCCGCCGGACTGGTACTCGGTCACCTGTCGCTCGAAGAAGTTTGCCTCGCGGTTCAAATCGACCGCCTCGGACATCCACGGGAACGGGTTCTCGGTCCCGTACGCCTCCTTCATTCCCAACTGGGTGAGTCGGCGGTCCGCGATGTACTCGACGTACTCGATGAACCCCTCCGCGGACATCCCCATCAGGTCCGGCGGGCACGCCTCCGCGGCGTAGGCCGACTCGAGTTCGACCGCCTCGCGGACCAACCCGTCGATCTCCGCCTCGAACTCGTCGGTCCAGACGCCGGGGTTCTCCTCGCGGACCGTGTTGATCAGCTCGACCCCGAAGTTGAGGTGGAGCGACTCGTCGCGCATGATGTACTCGAACTGTTCCCCGACGCCGACCATCTTCCCGCGGCGCTTCAACGCGAGCATCATCGCGAAGCCGGCGTAGAAGAAGATCCCCTCCATGATCACGTAGAAGCCGACGAGGTCGCGGAGGAACTCGCGGACGTCCTCGTCGGTCTCGATCGTGAAGTCGGGGCGATCGATCGCGCGGGTCAGGTCGACGACGAACTCGTCTTTCGCCTCGATGGCGGGGATGCGGTCGTACATCCCGTAGAGGTACTCGGGCTCGAACCCGAGCGAGTCACAGCAGTAAATGAACGTGTCCGTGTGGACCGCCTCCTCGTACGCCTGCCGGAGCAGGTACTGGCGACACTCCGGAGCGGTGACGTAGTCGTAGACGGCGAGGACGAGGTTGTTCGCGGTCAGCGACTCGGCCGTCGAGAAGAAGCCGAGGTTCCACTCGACGAGCCGGCGCTCGGCGTCCGTCAACTCGTCGCCCTCCCACTGGTGGACGTCGTCCGCCATCGGGATCTCCTCGGGCACCCAGTTGTTGTTGACGCCGTCGCGGTAGTACTCGCGGGCCCAGTCGTAGTCGATCGGGAGGATCTTGTTCGGGTCGTGCTGGCTGTCGGTGTTGATGAGCGGCATGGTGTGTGTCGTGTGGGGTGTGGTTCGTGTGGGATGTGTGGTTCGTGTGGTTCGTGTGGGACGTGTGAGACGTGCGGTACGGTGTCGGCTGCCGTTCGCTCCTCCGACTCACTGACAGGCGTCGCAGGTCGGGTCCTCGACGGTCGGGAGCCCGTCGACGCGGTTCCCGCCGCTCTCGTCGCTCTCGTCGTCGGCGGCGGCCTCCGCGTCGCCGCCGGGCTCGTCGTCCGCCTCATCTCCGCCGTCGAACCCGCCGCCGCGCGACTGCGTGTCGTCGTACTCGGCCATGTCCAGCGTCGACTGCTCGATGCTCGACGCGCCGAGCGTGCGCAGGTAGTAGGTCGTCTTCAGCCCCAGATCCCAGGCGGTCCGATACACGTCGTCGAGCAGCGAGCCGTCCGTCGACGGGAAGAAGACGTTGTGCGACTGGCTCTGGTCGATCCACGCGCCGCGGCGCGCGGTGAGCCGGAGCTGGTGGCGCGGGTCGATCTCGAACGCGCCGCGGTAGAGGTCGGAGAGCTCGCCGGGTAAGTCGAGGTCGCCGACCGCGCCGTCGTGGTACTTCAGGCGGTCGAGCGCCTCCGATCCCCACTGCCCCTCGGCTTTGAGATCGGCGACGAGCCGCTCGTTGACGACGGTGAAGTCGCCGGACATGTTGGATTTGACGTAGAGGTTCGAGTACAGCGGCTCGATCGACGGGGAGGTGCCCGCGATGGTCGAGATGGTCGCCGTGGGTGCGACCGCGGTGGTGTTGGAGTTGCGCATGCCGTGTTCGGCGATCCGCTCGCGGACCGTGTCCCACTCGAGGGTCTCCTCGCGGGCGACGGGGACCTCCCGGCCGCGCTCCTCGGCGAGGAGGTCGAGGGTGTCCTGCGGGAGGAGATCCCGGTCCCACTTCGAGCCCTCGAAGGAGTCGTACGCGCCGCGCTCGGCCGCCAGCTTCGCGGAGTTGTCGATCGCGTGGTAGCCCAGCAGCTCGCCCGCTCGTCCGGCGAACTCGAGCGCGCGCTCGGAGTTCATCGGGACGCGCGCGAGCTGGAGCGCCTCGTGGAAACCCATCATCCCGAGTCCGATGGGTCGGTGGCGCGTGTTGGAGCGCTCTGCCTTCTCCGTCGGGTAGAAGTTGAGGTCGACGACGTTGTCGAGCATCCGCATCGCGGTCTCGGAGGTGTCGGCGAACAGCTCGGCGTCGAGTTCGGCCGCCTCGCCGTCGACGCCGACGGCGACCCCTCCGCCCGCGTCCCCGTCCGCCCCGTCGCCCCGCGCCGCGACCGCGACGTCGTCGGGGGCGGGATGGGCCTCGGCGTCGCCGCGGAACGTCATGTGGCGCGCGAGGTTGACCGAGCCGAGGTTACAGACGGCGGTCTCCTCCTCGCTCGTGTTGAGCGTGATCTCCGTACAGAGGTTCGAGGAGTTGACGACGCCGACGTGATCCTGCGGCGACCGGACGTTACACGGGTCCTTGAACGTGATCCACGGGTGGCCCGTCTCGAAGAGCCGGGTGAGCGTCTCGCGCCAGAGCTCGCTCGCGTCGACGGTCTCGTACTGGCGTAACTCGCCGTTCTTCGCGGCCTCCTCGTACTTCTCGTACAGCTCCTCGAACTCCTCGCCGTAGGTCCCGTGGAGCTCCGGCACCTCGTCGGGCGAGAACAGCGTCCACTCCGCGTCGGCCTCGACCCGCTTCATGAACAGGTCGGGAACCCACGCCGCGGTGTTCATGTCGTGGGTGCGGCGGCGCTCGTCGCCGGTGTTCCGGCGGAGGTCGATGAACGACGGGAAGTCCAGATGCCACGCCTCGAGGTAGGCGGCCGCGGCCCCCCGACGCTTCCCGGAGCGGTTGATCGCGCCGGTCACGTCGTTGGAGATCTTGAGGAAGGGGACCGTCCCGGTCGACTCGACGCCGGTCGAGGAGACTAACGCGCCGTCGGCCCGGAGCGGGGTCCAGTCGTTGCCGAGCCCGCCGGACCACTTCGAGAGCTTCGCATGCTCCTTGTACGCCTCGAATATCCCCTCGAGGTCGTCGGGGACGGTGGTGAGGTAACACGAGGAGAGCTGCGGGTGGGTCGTCCCGGCGTGGAACAGCGTCGGCGTCGAGTGGACGAACCGCAGCGTCGAGAGGACCTCGTAGAACTCCTCGGCGCGCGCGGCCCGCTCCGACTCGTCCTCCCGGAGCGCGACCCCCATCGCCACCCGCATCCAGAAGACCTGCGGGAGCTCGAACGGCTCCGAATCCGGCTCCCGGAGGTAGTAGCGCTGCTCGAGCGTGTCGAGCGCGGTGTACTCGAACAGCTCGTCGCGCGCCGGTTCCAGCGCCTCCGCCAGCCGATCGAGGTCGTACTCGCCCATCCGTTCGTCGAGGAGTTCCGCCCCGAGGCCGCGGTCGATCGCCTCGCGGAAGGAGTCGCGGTACGCCGCCGCGAGCTCGCCCTCGTCGTCGGGCGGGCGCTCGCCGGTCACCCGACGGACGTAGTCCTCGCGGGCGACGCGGGCCGCCATCGCGTCGTAGGCGGGGTCGCGTTCGATCCGCGCGGTGAGCGCGTCGACAGTCGCCTCGGCCACCTCGTCGGCGTCGGCCCCGTCGTAGAGCGCGCGCTCGATCTCGGCGACCAGCCGGTCGCGTTCGTCGGCATCCAGTACGTCCTCGTTCCCCTCTCGGGCTCTGTCGAGTAGGTCGCGAACCGCGGTGTCGTGTGTCGTCGTGCTCATGTGTGTTCTGGGATTCCACGGGCCGGCGTGCCGGACGGCGTCGCCACTCGCGGTGCGTTCCTCATCCGGCGCGAGCGTGCTGCTACCCGTGGAAACCGGGGGAATCGCTCCGGACGAACCGTCCCGTGTGAACCGTGTCAAACGTCTCCGGCCGCATCGACATAAACATTACCAACAGGATTTCAGTAATACAAATACAGTTGTTTAGCGCACAACTGAGCCCGTGTTGTCGCGAGTCGCTCGCGGCCCGAACCCGACGGTCCACGTTCGACCGGGACTCGTCCCCGGCCGGCGCGGCTCACGGCCGCCAGCCCTCGGCGTCGAGGGTCCACAGGAGCGCGATCGCGAGCCCGCCGCCGAGCAGTCCCGCGGCCAGCGCGAGGGCGGGCGCGGGCGCGAGACCGACTCCGACGAACAGGAGGACGGCTCCGGCGAGCAGCGCGATCGTGTCCTCGCGGGTCGCCCCGAGGACGACGGGCGCGAGCGATCCGCCGATGGCCGCGCCGGCGACGACGAACGGCGTCACGCCCGAGACGCGCAGCGCCGGCACCGAGACGGCGGCGGGACCGACGTCGACGCCGAGGGCGACGCCGACGGCGACGCCGACCAGAGGCGACGCGAGGCTCGCGCGTGGGCTCAGCGTCCGACCGCGGACGGCCGCGATCCCCGAGAGGAGCGTCACCGCCCCGGCGGCCACGAGCGCGGGCGGGGCCAGCCCGATCAGCGACCGCGGCTCCGCGAGCGCCGGAATCGCCGCGTCGGCGGTGACGGACCGAAGCGCGAGCGGTTGGGCGAGAAGTAGCGCCGCGATGACGAGTTGGACCGCCCCGAGCGCGCGGCGGGAGACGGAGGTGTCGGAGGTCATATTCGTGCGACACCAGCGGGGCGTATATATTCGCCGAACCGCTCGAAGGCGTCGCCGGCTCCGCCGGCCGCGAGGGGCCACCGGTTCAGACCGTGACCCCGGCGCGGTCGCCCTCGATCGACACGACGACGCGCTCCGGCGGCCCGCGCTCGTCGGTCAGCCGGACGAGGAGCGTGTGGACCACGAGGTCGTCCTCGTCGCCCGGACGGTGACCGATCTCGTCGGCCGCGACCCGCAGCGCGCGGTCGCCGATCCGGCTCACCGACCCCAGGCGGACGTCGAGCCCCGGCGGGGCCAGCCGCTGGGCGATCACGAGCACGGCGTCTCCCGCGTCGTCGACGAACGGCGTCGATCCGACGAACGACAGCGTCCGCTCGGCGCCCGGGCGGATCGCCCGCCTCGCGGCCGCGGCCGACCGAAACGAGAGGGCGTGCGTCAAAAGCTCGGGCGGCTGGGTGCGAACGCTCTCTTCGGGAACCAGCGGGTCGGCGTCCACGTACCGACTCCTGACCCCGATGTCTCCCGGCGCCGACGCCGCGAGGTCGTGGACGCGGTCCGTACACCCCGCGGTCGCGACGGCGAGGGCACCGGCAACGACCGCGCGACGATACATGCTCTCCGGTCGGTCGTCCGCCGATAAAAACTCCGTCGCCGAGGGTCGCTCGCGTGATAATCGGCCGTCATCCCGACGTCGACGCCGAGACGCCCCACGAGATCCGGTCCCAGGTCCGCTCGTAGAGGTAGTACGTCCCGGTCTTCACGACGTTCGCGACGATCCCGATGTTCACCGCGTCACTGACGTCCCCCACGACCGCCCACGCGACGGTCACGGTGACGAGGACCATGATCAGCCGGTAACAGAGCGTCTTCACGATCGCGCGCCGCCGCGCCTGGAGCGCCGATCCCGCGAGGTGGTCCCCGAACATACGCATTCGTGGGACCGTAGGAACTAAGTAACTTCTATCGGCTACGGTTTCGATTCTATGTAATCTCTTTCGGGTTCATTACTCCGTGACGACCGACACGACGAAACCGATCTCCGGTCACTCCTCGAGCATCGGCGCGGGAACCCCCTCCTCGTCGCCGTCGAGTTCGAACGCCCGGCGTAGCTCCGCGATCCGGTCGCGGATGTCGGCGGCCAGCTCGAACTCCAGGTTACTCGCGGCCTCGTTCATCCGGTCTTCGAGCGCCTCGATCCGCGCTTCCGCCTCCTCTTCGCCCTCCACGTCGCCGACGCTCACGCCGCTGGTGTCCGTCTTCGAGCCCGGTAGGTTCGTCTCGCCGACCGGCTTGTCAATGGTGGTCGCCTCGTGGCCGTGCTCGGCGTTGTACTCGAGTTGGATCTCGCGGCGGCGCTGGGTCTCCTCGATGGCGGCCTCCATCGAGTCCGTGACCCGGTCCGCGTAGAGGACCACCTCGCCGTTGACGTTGCGGGCGGCCCGTCCCATCGTCTGGACGAGAGTCGTGGTGGAGCGTAAGAACCCCTCCTGGTCGGCGTCGAGGATGGCGACGAGGCTCACCTCCGGAATGTCGAGGCCCTCCCGCAGCAGGTTGATCCCGACGAGCACGTCGATGTTGCCGAGTCGGAGGTCGCGGATGATCTCGTGACGCTCCAGGGTGTCCGTCTCGTCGTGCATGTACGCCACGTCGATTCCCGCCTCCTCGAAGTACTCCGTGAGGTCCTCTGCCATGCGCTTCGTGAGCGTGGTGACGAGGACGCGCTCGTCGCGCTCGATGCGCTCGTCGACCCGCTCGAGGAGGTCCTCGACCTGTCCGGTCGCGCCGGTCACCTCCACCTTCGGATCGACGAGGTGGGTCGGCCGGACGATCTGTTCGACGACGTTCGCCGACTCCTCGCGCTCGTACTCGCTCGGCGTCGCGGAGACGTACAGCGTCCGGTCGGCCTTCTCCTCGAACTCCTCGAACGTCAGCGGGCGGTTGTCGTAGGCGGTCGGGAGCCGGAACCCGTTCTCGACGAGCGAGTCCTTGCGGGACTTGTCCCCCTCGTACTGCCCTTTGATCTGGGGGATCGTCTGGTGTGACTCGTCGATGACGGTGAGGAAGTCGTCGGGGAAGTAGTCGAGAAGCGTGTAGGGGGCGTCGCCGGGGTCGCGGTCGTCCATGTGGACGGAGTAGTTCTCGATGCCCGAGCAGTAGCCCGCCTCCCGGAGCATCTCGACGTCGAAGGTGGTGCGCTCCTCGATTCGCTGGGCCGCGACGAGGTCGCCCTCCCGCTCGAAGTGCGCCACGCGCTTCTCCATCAGCTCTTCTATCTCCGCGATCGCCTGCTCCAGCTTGTCGTCGGGGATCGAGTAGTGCTCGGCGGGGTGGAGCATCACCGCGGGCTCCTCGCTCACGACCTCGCCCTTCATCGGGTCGACTTTCACCATCCGGTCTATCTCCTCGCCCCACAGCTCGACGCGGACCGCGTACCGGCCGTACATCGGGTAGATCTCGACGGTATCGCCGCGCACCCGGAAGGTGCCCTGCGTGAAGTCCACGTCGTTGCGCTCGTAGTTCAGGTCGACCAGGTCCGCGAGCAGCCCCTCGCGACCGACCTCCTCGCCGACCTCCAGCCGGAGGGCCATCTCGCGGTAGTTCTCGGGGTCGCCGAGCCCGTAGATGGCCGAGACCGAGGCGACGACGATGACGTCGTCTCGCGTCAACAGGGAGCGGGTCGCGGAGTGCCGCAGCCGGTCGATCTCCTCGTTTATCGACATCTCCTTGTCGATGAACGTGTCCGTCTGCTCGACGTACGCCTCCGGCTGGTAGTAGTCGTAGTAGGAGACGAAGTACTCGACGGCGTTGTCCGGGAAGAGCTCGCGGAACTCCTCGTACAGCTGGGCGGCGAGCGTCTTGTTGTGTGCCAACACGAGGGTAGGCTGGTCCAACTCCTCGGCGACCCACGAGACCGTGTTGGTCTTGCCGGAGCCGGTGACGCCGAGCAGCGTCTGCTTTTTGGCGCCCGCCTCGAACCCCTCCACGAGCTGCTCTATCGCCTCGGGCTGGTCGCCCGCGGGCTCGAACGGGGCGTCCACCCGAAACGGTCGGTCGGCGGTCGGGCGGTCCTCCGAGAGGGGGGAGTCGGCGTCGCTCACGATACGCCTCGTTGGTGGCCGAGACACTTGAGCGGCGCGCCCGGGGCGGCGGCTCGGGCGGCCTCGTGTCCTCTTCGAACCGAAGATCCACTCCCGTCGAACCGAAGACCTACCCTCCTCGAACCGAAAGGGGACCCGTGTCACCCGCGTTCGCGCTCGTCATCACGTTCGGCGCGCTGCTGTTTCCGGTCGTCTGGGTCGCGACCGGCGCGTGGGTCGTCCTCGACGCCCGCGCCCGCGGGAGCGCCCACCCGTTCCTTTGGGGCGTCCTCGCACCGCTCTCCGGGATCCTCCTGCTGTACTACATGCTCTGGTGGCGTCGCGGGCACGCCCGAGAGGCGGACCCGTCCCGGTGGGAGCGACGCGCCGCGGTCGTCGCGCTCGCCGGGTTCGGCGGGCTCATCGGTAGCATCGCCGCGTCGCCCGCCGACCCGGTCGTTCAGATGCTCGCGTGGCCCGTCGTCTTCGTCTGTTGTCTCCCCGTCGCGTCCCGGCTGATCTGAGCGTACGAGCCGGATCGCTCGTGTGACCGCGGTCGCCCCGCGATCGCTACCGCCGCCGGACGAAAACGTTTCCCCCTCGCCGCGCGACCCTTCGGCATGCGCATCGCCGTTCCCAACAAGGGCCGCCTACACGAGCCGACGCTCTCGCTTCTCGAGCGTGCCGGGCTCCACGTCGAGGAGACCGCCGACCGACAGCTGTACGCCGAGACGGTCGACCCCGACGTGACGGTCCTCTACGCGCGTGCGGCCGACATTCCCGAGTACGTCCGCGACGGCGCGGCCGACCTCGGCGTCACCGGGCTGGACCAGGCCGCCGAGTCCGGCGGCGTCGTCGGAGAGGCCGCCGACGCGACCGAGGGCGACCTCGTCGACGTGCTCGATCTGGGGTACGGCTCCTGTCGACTCGTCCTCGCCGCCCCCGAGGACGGCGAGGTGACGACCGTCGAGGACCTAGCCGGGAAGACGATCGCGACCGAGTTCCCGAACGTCACCCGAAACTACCTCGAGCGCGTGGGCGTCGACGCCGACGTGGTCACCGTCACCGGCGCGACGGAGCTTACCCCCCACGTCGACATGGCCGACGCCATCGTCGACATCACCTCCACGGGCACGACCCTGAAGGTGAACCGGCTCGCCGTGATCGACGACGTGCTCGACTCCTCGGTCCGGCTGTTCGCCCGCCCCGACGTCGTCGACGACCCGAAGGTCGAACAGGTGACCACCGCCTTCGAGTCCGTGCTGGCCGCCGACGGCCGCCGCTACCTGATGATGAACGCGCCCAAGGAGCGACTCGACGAGGTGAAGGACGTGATCCCCGGGCTCGACGGCCCGACCGTGATGGACGTCGAGGCCGACGAGAACGGGAACGGGACGGTCGCGGTCCACGCCGTCGTCGAGGAGCGAGACGTGTTCGCGACCATCTCGGAGCTGAAGGGGGTCGGCGCGAGCGGCATCCTCGTCACCGAGATCGAGCGGCTCGTCGAGTAGGACTTGCCGTCCCGCCGGGAACTCACATCCCGCCGACCAGCGCCTCCTTCTCGGCGCGCGACAACGACTTGATCGCGTGCTCGCGCGACATCGCCGCCGACTTCGACTCGAACGACTCGACGTGCCGCAGCGTCACCGGCGTCCGCCCGCGGGTGTACTTGGCCCCCTCGCCGGCGTCGTGTTCGGCGACCCGCCGCTCCACGTCGGTCGTGTAGCCGGTGTAGAGCGTGCCGTCGGCACACTCGATCACGTACACGTGGTGGTCCGACACGACCTCAGACCCCGCCGTCGATCGCGCGGGCGATGAGCCCCGCCTGTGCGCCGGCGACGAACCCGGCGTCGACGTTCACGGTCGTGAGCACGGTACACGACTGGAGCGCCCCCGCGAGCGCGGCCGCGCCCTCGCCGCCCTCGCCGTACCCCGTCGAGACCGGGACCGCGATCACGGGCGCGGCGACCAGCCCGGCGACCACCGTGGGGAGCGCCCCCTCGCGGCCGGCCGCGACGACGACGACGTCGGCCTCCCGGATCCGCGCCACCTGATCGAGTAGCCGATCGAGGTTCGCGACGCCCACGTCCTCGATCCGATCGACGCCCGCACCGATCTCGCGGGCGACGACCTCCGCCTCGCCCGCGACCGGCGCGTCGGCGGTTCCGGCGGTCACGACGGCGACCGTCGCGGAGAGCGCGGGCGGCTCGAACCCCGCGGCGTGGACGACGACGGTGCGGGTCACCTCGTCGTGGTCGACGTCGGCGTCCGGCGCGGCGTCCCCGACCGCTTCTCTGACCGCCGCCGCGTGGTCGGGGCTCGCGCGGGTCACGAGCGCCCGGCCCGTCGTCTCGAGGGCGGTCGTCGCGAGCGCCGCGGCCTCGGCGGGGCGTTTTCCCTCCGCGAGGACCGCCTCCGGGATCCCGCGTCGGTCCTCGCGGGCGGCGTCGAACCGCCCCGCGGCCGTCGTCGCGTATCCCGCGATCCGAGACTCCGCCTCCGAGACGCCGATATCCCCGGCCGCGAGCGCCTCCAAGGTATCTCGCGTCCGCGAACCGTCCGTTTCGTTCGGGCTCTGCTCACGCATGGCCGGACTCTCGAGACCCAGGGATTCGTAGCCGTCGATCCGTGTCGACCCCCTCCACCCCGCCGGTCCGATCCTCTTCACGGCTCGCCGCTCCACAAGATATATAAGTCGTCCGCTCGGCACCCCGCCGTGAACCGCCCGCACGGCGTCCCTCGCGGGCGAATTCAGGAACTCTTATTAACTCCCGACGGATACGCCAGATCGCATGGCAGACCTCATTGTCAAAGCGGCAGTCAAGGAAGCCCTGGACGACAAGAACGTCGCTTCGGACTTCTACGACGCGCTGGACGAAGAAGTGGACGAGCTGCTCGAAGACGCCGCACGCCGCGCCGAGGCCAACGACCGGAAGACGGTCCAGCCTCGCGACCTGTAAGGCGTCCGACCCTGCCGTTTTCTTTCGATCCGCTCTCCTCCGATAGCGGCCGCCATCGGCGGATCACGGGTCGGTGCGGTCACGGCTCCAGTACGCGAACCCCGTCCGCGGTCCCGACGTGGACCTCGTCGGCGAGCCCGACGAACAGCCCGTGTTCGAGCACGCCCGGGGTCCCCGCGAGCGTCGTCGCGAGCGCCGCCGGCTCCGGGATCGGTCCGAACGCGCAGTCGAGAAGGAGGTTCCCGTTGTCGGTGACGACGGGGCCGTCCTTGCGTTCGGCCCGACGGAGCGTCGCCTCGCCGCCGGCCGCCCGCACCGCGTCGGCGACGACGCCGCGGGCGCTCGCGAGCACCTCCACCGGAACCGGCCGGTCGAGGACCCCGGTCTCCTTCGAGGGATCGGCGACGACGACGAACCGGTCCGCGGCCGAATCGACGAGTTTCTCGCGAGCGTGTGCGCCCCCGCCGCCCTTGATCAGGTCGCCGCCGGCGACCTGGTCGGCCCCGTCGATGGCGACGTCGATCCCGGCCGCGTCCGGTCCCGTGACCTCGTCGAGGTCGACGAGCGGGATCCGCTCCTCGATGGCGAGTTCTCGGCTCGCGAAGGAGGTCGCCACGCCCCGGATCTCTACTCCGGCGTCGACGCGTTCCCCGAGCGCGCGGATCGCGTGCGCGGCCGTGGACCCGGTCCCGAGACCGACCACGTCGCCGTCCTCGACCGTCTCGGCCGCCGACTCGCCCGCCCGTCGCTTCATCGCGTCGCTGCCGCCGCTCGTCTTCATGCCTTCGCGTGCGGGCGGGGCTCTCTTAAATCCGGGAGCGTCGCGAGGCGTCGGAGGCCCTCGCCGGCGAGGCGTTTATAACCCACCGGACACGTCACTCGATGGATACTGATGGGTCCCTTCTCACGGCGGTCGGTGCTGGAGGCGTTCGCCGGAATCACCGCGGTTCCGGCGGTCGGCGGCGCTCGGGGAGTATCGTCGACGGCGGACGTCGATCCAACGGCGTTCCCGTCCGTCGGCGAGCGGGACAGGGGCGCGTGGGGCACGTACCACGGGAACCGTCGTCGAACCGGGTACGTTCCCGACGGGACCGGTCCGGAAGCGAACCCCCGGATCGAGTGGCTGTTCGAGACGGGGTTCACCGGCGGCGACGGGTCGCTTCGGCAGCAACACCCGATCGTTCGCGACGGAGTCGCGTACGCGTTCGCGGAGACCTCCTCGGAGACGACCGCCGACTCCGGCTCGTTTCGCCTCGCCGCGATCGACCTCGAAACCGGATCCGAGTCGTGGCGCGTCGCCCCCGAAGTAAACGGAGCCACCGGACCGCTCGCGACCGACGACCGATCCCTCTATCTGAACTCGCTGAACGGCGTCCTCTCGCTGGGCCGAACCGACGGGGAGGTGGAGTGGGTTCAAGACGACTTCTTCCCGACGGGTGGGCCGGTGTCCGTCGGCGAGGAGGTGTACTCGATCGTCGAGGACCGATCGACCGGGGAGGGGCTGGTCGTCGCGCTCGACGCCGGCTCCGGAGAGCGTCTCTGGAACCACCCGGTCGGCGAGGTTCGTTCCGCGGCCTCGCCGGCGTACGCCGACGGGACGATCTACGCCGCGACTGGCCGCGGCGGGCGGCTCTACGCGATCGACGTCGAGTCGCGGAGCGAGGAGTGGGTCTTCGAGATCGACGGCGATCACGACTTCCAGGGAAGCGTCCCGGCTATCGCGCCGGGGGAGGCGTACGTCGCGTCCCAAGAGCGGCTGTTCTCGATCGACGCGGACGCCGGCGAGGAACGCTGGAGCGTCGAATCCGGGAACTCGTGGAACGCGCCCGCGGTGACCGGAGAACGCGTGCTCCACTCGGAGTCGCGAGGGTTGGTCGCGTACGATCGCGAATCGGGCTCGGAGCTGTGGCGAACGCGCCGGTTCACGGGACCGGAGTCCTCGTCGATCGCCGTCGGCGACACCGCGTACCTCCACGACGGTTTCACCGGCGAGATCGGGGCGTTCGACCTCGAGACCGGCGAACGTCGCTGGCGGTTTCCGCTCGGGAGCCACAACGTTCGCGCCGACCTCTCGTTTCACGACGGGCGACTGCTTCTCAACGTCGCGGGACGAGTGTTCGCGATCGTGGGCGGAGACGTGGAGTCGACGCCGACCGCGACCGCGACCCACGACCCGGACCGTCCGGCCATAGGCCGGGAGGTCACGTTCGACGCGTCGGGCTCCGGAGGCGAGATCGACCGGTATCTCTGGAACCTCTCCGGGGGCCTCTTTCGGACCGGCGAGGAGGCCACCTACGCCTACGAGTACGACACCGGCGGGAATCGGCAGTACAGCCTCCTCGTGATCGATGAGAACGGTCGAACCGACGCGGTCTACTCCGAGGCGCTCGCGCCGAACGCCGAGTTCAGCGTTACCGTCACCGGGACGAACGGTCCGATCGAGGCGGGAGCGGAGTTGGAGGTCTCCTTCGACGTAACGAACGACGGGGACGCGGAGGCCGCTCGGACGATCGACGTCTCCGCGGACGGGATCGGGTCGACGTCGGTCCGGACGAGACTCGACTCGGGAGAGACGAGCGCCGAGACGGCCACGCTCGCCACGGACTCCGAGAGCGTCGGGACGTTCGACGTCGCGGTCGACAGCGGGACGGACGGCGACTCGATATCGGTGACGGTGTCCGATCCGGCGGCCGAGTCCGGCGGCGGTGACGCAACGGACGGAACCGGCGGATCCGGATCGGAGGGTGACGACGCCACCACGGACGGGAACGCCGGCGACGATACCGCCGTGGACGGAACCGCTGCCGCCGGAACCGTCCTCTCTCCCGTCGACTCTCGTTACCTCCTCGGCGCCGGGACGCTCGCCGTGCTGGCCACGGGCGGCGCGCTCTTCCGTCGCTCGCAGGGAGGAGACGCCGACGGGACGGAGGTGGACGGGCTCGCCGACGACGGAGATTCGGCGGGTGATCCGTCGACGGCGGGCGATCCGAGCCCGGCGACCGGCGCGTCGGGATCGCACGCCGGCGGGGGTGCGGCGAGCGGTGGAGACGCCGATCCGGACGACGCAGCGTCGAGTTCGTCCGATCCGGAACCGCCGGTCGACCTCGACGATCCCGCGGGTTCGGTCGAGGCGATCCGTACCGGGCTCGCCGAGGCCGCGAACGCGGCCGAGAGCGCCGAGGAGGACGGCGACCTCGACGCGGCCGTCGCCCGGTACGAGCGGGCGGTTCGAACGTACGACGACCCGATCGAACGTCTCGACGGCCCCGACGCAGCCGAACTCGCGGCCGCGCTCGACGACGTGAAAGCGGAGCTACACGCCGTCCGGACGCGTCGACGAGCCCGCGACACCCTCCGTGAGACGCTCCGAAGCGCGGAGAAGAGCCTTCGGGAGGCTATCGACGCACACGTCGAGGGGCGATCCACGCTCTCGAAGCTCCGCTACCGGCAGGCGCGTGATCGGTTCGGGACCGCACTCGACGCGATCGACGACGCCGACGCGAACGTCCCGTCGTCTCCGATCGAGGTCTCCCCGGCGGGCGAAAGCGACCTCGCCGACGCGCCGCTCGCCGACCTCCCGGGCGTGTCGGACGGCGCCGCCGGGGCGCTGAGCGAGGCCGGATTCGAAACGGTAGCCGACCTGTACGCCGCGAATCCGGCGGCCGACGACGAGAGCGGCGATCTCGCCGCCGCGCTCGATTCGGCCCGCGGGCAGGGGGACCTCGAGGCGTCCGCCGTCTCCAGACTGACGGCGCTCTCGTGGCGCTCCGACGGCGACACGACCGCCTTCGGCGACCGGGCCGACGTCGAACGGCGGCGCGATCGAGCGGCCACCGGATTCGACGCGACCCGGTGAGTCCGCGGACTCGCGGGTCGACGCGAGCCGTCGCCGATCCGCTCACTCCAGCCGGTCCAACACCGCCTCGGTGTCGTACGCGAGCGTGAGTTCGCGCGAGCGCCCCCGACCGTCGACGTCGGCGTACTCGGCGTCGATCACGCCGAGCTGATCGAGCTTGTTGATGATCTCCGAGTAACGGGTGTAGCCGAGGTCCGTCTCCTCGCGGAACGCCTCGTACACTGCGCCGGCCTGTTCGCCGTCGTTGGCCGCGAGCACGCGGACGAGCGCGCGCTCGGAGTCGGAGAGGCCGCGGAGCGACCGCGAGAGGTGGACGTGTTTCGACTTGTCGTAGGCGGCCTCGACGTCCTCGATCGCGATCGTCTTCGAGGCGCGCATCTCGGCGTTGAGCCCGGCCCGACGCAGCAGGTCGATCCCGACGCGGAGGTCGCCGGTCTCGGCGGTCAGATCGGCGATCCGGTCCAGTTCGGCGTCGCCGACGACACCCTCGTGGAAGCCGCGTTTCGCGCGCTCGCCGAGGATGTCGGAGATCTCCGTCGCGTCGTACACCGGGAAGTACACCTCCTCGGGGCGGAACACGGACTGGACCCGGCCGTCGAGGTCGTCGATGACGTCGAGCGAGAGGTCCGAGGAGACGACGATCACCCCGATCTTCGCGCCGGAGTGCGCCTCGTGGGCGCGCAAGAGCGAGTAGAGCGTGTCGGAGGCCTCGTTCTCGTAGAAGAGGTAGTTCACGTCGTCCAAGGCGACCACGAGCACCTCGTCCTCCTCGACGAGCCGGTCGGTGATCTGTCCGAACAGCTTCTTGAAGGAGATCCCTGAAGAGGGCGGCTCGTACTCGAATATTCCCTCGAAGAGCCGGGAGAAGACGGCGTAGCGCGTCGAGTCGACCTGGCAGTTCACGCGGACGGTCCGCACCTCCGTCCGCGCGCGCAGTTCCGTGAAGAGCTTCTGGACCGCGGTGGTCTTGCCCGTCCCCGGCGGACCCCGGACGATGGTGTTGAGCGGGCGGGAGCCGCGGACGGCCGGCCGGAGCGCGTACTTCAGGCTCTCGAGCTGGCTCTCGCGGTGGCGGAACGTCTCGGGGACGTGGTCGATCTCGAACACGGACTCGTCGCGGAACACCGACTCGTCCCACGAGAGCATGTCGTCGTCCCCGGGCATGGAGGTACCACTCCCCGCCGGTCACTTAATCGTTGCCCGGCCGCGGCGAAACTGAAAACCCGTTCTCCGGCGGTCGAATCCCTCGGTACCCGGGCGTTCGGTTTCACTCTCACGTCGCTCGGTCCCCGGTTCGCCGCCGCCCTCACGTCGTCCGGGACGGCCCCCGGTCGCGCTCTAAGACCAGCACGTGTCTCGTCAGCGACCGGTGAACCCGGCGCTCGAAGGCAGCGACGACGTCCCACCCGGCCTCGCGAGCGAGCCGACGCCAGTCGCGGTCGGCGACCATCACGGCGCGGGGCGCGACGCGGGCGGCCTCCGCGAGCGCGCCGGCGACGAGGTCCGCGAGCTCGTGGCGAGCGATCTTGGACTGCCTGCCGTACGGCGCGTCGAAGGCGACCCCGTCGACCGCGTCGTCGACGAGCGGGAGATCCGTGGCGTCGCCGCGGGCGACGTGCCAGGTCGGCGCGTCGCCCGCATCGCTCTCGTCTCCTCCGTTCCCTCCGTCTCGGTCGCCGCCGCCCCCGCCGTCCCGACCGTCTCCCACGTACGTCCGGAGGTTCTCCCTCGTTCCGCGGACCATCTTCTCCTGGGCGTCGCAGGCGACCGTGTCCGCCCCGACGAGTCCCGCCTCGAGCGGGAGTCCGCCGGTCCCGCACATCGGGTCGAGCAGGGTTCGTCCGGGGGCCGCGCCGGCGAGGTTGGCGTACGCGCGAGCGTCGGCGGGAGCCATGCTCCCCGGCTGGAAGAAGGGCCGGTCGGTCGGGTCCGGCGCGAAGTCGCGGGCGGCCTCCCGAGCGACCCAGCCGAGCGCGCAGACGGAGGCGCTCCCTCCGTCCGCCCCCTCGACCGCGTCGTGGTCGGCGCGCTCGCCCGCCGCGAACAGCGCGCGCAGGACGTGATCGGGGTCCTCGAGGTCGACCGCGAACCCGCGGTCGACGAGGACGCTCCCGAGCGCGCGCTCGGCGTCGGTCGTGGAGGCGTCCGTCGTGTTCCGGACGTTGCGGGCGCGGACCGCGACGCTCCCCGTCCGGTCGAGCGGCGCGGCCTCGAGGGCGGCGACCGCCGAGCCGACGGTCGCGTCGGTCCGAGCGATCGCCTCGTGGGCGGCGTGAGTATACGCGAGCCGCTCGACGCCCTCGCCGACGCTCCCCGCACCCGCGATCCCCGGCGCGAGGAGTTCGACGCCGGTCGCGGCCGTCGCCGCCTCACAGGCCGCGAACGCGTCCGTCTCCCCCGCGAGCTCGAGCCAGTACACGCCCGGTGGTCCGCGACGGCGTCGCATGAGGATGACGGATCCGGTCGACGGTCGCTGAAAGAATATTATTTTTGGATGATTATGATACGTGTCAAGAGATGTATATTCGAGAATGAGTCTTGCTCGGATCGTCTGATCCCACTTTTTCCGATTTTATACGGAGTATTCGAGCATATTTCGTGTTACAGATCTCCTCTCGAACGCTTCGCGCGTTCACGTCGAATGTTCACGTGTACGCGGCATATACGGACGTTTCGAGAGTTCTCAGAGATAAAGACGGTATATGATAGTCTATTATTTATAAATACGAGAGGTATATAAGATATCTGTAGTTTCGAACGGGACGTCGGCTACTCGAGCGCCGTGGTCGGTGGCGTTCGAGCGATCCCGGTTCGTTTCCGGCGATCACTCGGTGCGTGTGCGCTCGAGCGCCGGAGATACGTGTGCCTCCTGTGACCGTTCTCGGTCGTCTCCGGGTCCCTCGGCTCGCGTCTCCCCTGTCGATCCGTTCGGCTCAGCGTCGCTTCGGCAGTCGATCGGTGAGACTCACTGGTTCGGCATGAACCGGTGGTCGACGTCGCCGGAGAACTCCCCGGCACCCACGATGTCGTGTTCGAGCGTTCCGACGCCCTCGACGGTGACCGCGACCGTGTCGCCGTCGCTGAGCGGACTGATGCCCGAGGGCGTCCCCGTCGCGATGACGTCGCCGCGCTCGAGGGTGACCAGTTTCGTGATCTCGCTTATGAGTTCCGGGACGGAGAAGATCAGGTCGTCGATCGAGGAGTGCTGTTTCACCTCGCCGTTGACCGTCAGTTTGATCTCCGCGTCGTCGGGGACGTGTTTCGGGTCGGCGACGACCGGCCCGATCGGCGCGGCGTTGTCGAACGCCTTCCCGCGGATCCAGTTCTGTTCTTTCTCCTGGTCGTCGCGGTTCGAGAGGTCGTTCACGCAGGTGTAGCCGGCGATGACCTCCTCGGCTCTGTCCTCGGGAACGTTTCGACACTGCTCGCCGATGACGACGCCGAACTCGGCCTCGTGGTCGACCCGCTCTTTCCCTTCGGGCAGCGAGATCGTGTCCCCGTGAGCGGCCAGCGTGTTCGGCCCCTTCAGGAACAACAGCGGGCGCTCGGGGATCTCCGAGTCGGTCTCCTCGGCGTGCGCCGAGTAGTTGAGACCGACGCAGACGATCTTGCTCGGTTCGGTCGGCGGGAGTACGTCGACCTCGTCCGGATCGAACTTCTCCTCGCCGAAGCGAAGCTCGTCGTCGTCGGTCCACTCGCCGGTACGGACGGATCCAGCCGGATCTCGAAATCTAACCTTTCGCATGGCGAGTTACTGTGCGACACTCTCCCAAAAAAAGGTTCGGGGTCGTCGCCGCGGTTCCGCGACGTTCGGCGTCACGTCGTCGGAACTCGGCGGACGTCCGAACCGAAAAAAACCGTCGCGGATCGCGACGCCGGTCAGAAGTTATCCGGGTTCGGCGTCTCGCCCTCGGGCCACGCCTCGAGGTCCGCGTCCTCGGGGTAGTAGAGGTTGCCGTCGTCGTCCCAGCCCCAGCCGGCGTCCTCGAGGACCTGCCGGGCGGTCTCGACGTCGCGGGTCTCCGGACCGGCCTCGCTGAGGTACTCCTCGTCGTACCACGGGTGCTGTTGGGAGTTGAACGTACAGTACGTCACCTCCTCGGACTCGCCGAAGGCGTACGTCTCGTTCAGGCCCTGCCGGTCGACCATGTGAGAGAGCGCCTGGCGGAACTCGTGGTGCATGCCGGGCGCGTACGACATCTGCGGCATCATGCCGAACGGCAGGAACGCCGCCCCGTTGACGATCTGTGCGGTGTCGCCCATCGTCTCGTTGATCTGCCGGCCGGCGTCGGGCGTCAGCGTCACCGCGATGGCGAGCTCCTCGTTCTCGAAGGCCCGGCGGACCGCGGAGACGCTGTCGTAGATCGACATGATGATCGACGACTCGACGTCGAACGCCGGGTTCCCGTCGTGGGGCACGAGTTCGATGTTCTCCTGGTTGTTGTACGTCGCGATCTCGTAGGGCCCCGCGCCGATCATGGGGTCCTCGAAGTCCGTCGGGTTCTCCTCGATCCCGGCGTCGACGTACGCGTCACGCGGAAGCACGCCGAACGTCGGCAGCTGTGCGGTCACCAGCGTCGGCGCCGGCTCCGGCGTCTCGAACCGGGCGGTGGTCTCGTCGACGGCCACGACGGTCAGCTCCTCCGGGAGGTCGGTCCACTGGTAGGGACCGTTGTGGTACTGCTCGCTCAGGAACTCGTAGGTCCACTTGACGTCGCTCGCGGTCACCGGCTCCCCGTTGTGGAAGGTGGCGTCGCGGAGGTTGAACGTCACCGCCGTCCCGTCGTCCGAGACCTCCCAGTCCTCCGCGAGGACGGGGACCCGCTCGTAGTTGGAGTCGTACAGCATCAGCGGCGAGTGCGTCAGCTGCGTGTACAGCCCCAGCGAGTCGGTGTCCCCGACGGTCGGGTAGAAGCTGCTCGTGAGGAACTCGCCCGGCAGGTTCGCCAGGATCGTGTCGGTCCCGCTCGTCGTCTGCGCGCCCGACTCGACCAGCGCGGCCCAGTTGACCGCGGAGAGACCCGCGCCGCCCGCCTCGACCGGTTCGACCATGTCCGTGTTGATCGCCGCCGTCGTCGGCCGCTCGATCGTCGGGATGAACGGCAGGTCCTCCGAGTAGAGGCTCATCGCCTCCCCGACGACCTCCCGCCGGTCGGAGGGAACCCCGATCGACGCCTGCTCGTCGGCGAGGTTCGAGAACTCCGTGTTCGCGTAGTTCGACGGGTTGTACTGTCCGTTCGAGCCGGCGTTGTCGATGCTGTAGGACTGTAACAGCCCGTTGGGATCGAGTCGACCCGGGTCCGGTCCGTGACTGTTCACGGCTAGGTGGAAGTCGCGCACGTCGTCGCTGACCGCCGTGATCCCCTCCGCGGTCGTCATTGGCTGCGTCTCGACTTGGATGCCGATGTCGGATGCGACCGACTGAATGCTCGAGATGGTCTCCTCGAACAGGATCGTCGGCGGTCCCTGGTCAGACCAGTACTGGAAGGTCAGCGTGGGAACGCGCTCCCCGAGCCCTTCCGGACTGCTGCCGCCGCCGCCTCCGTCGCCGCCGCTTCCGTCGCCGCCGCCTCCGTCACCGCCACTTCCGTCGCCGCCCGACCCGTTCCCGCCACAGCCGGCGAGCGCCGCGGTTGACGCCACGGAGATGACTTTCAGTGCTTGTCGGCGATCGATACCCTCCCCTTCAACGCGGTTGCCACTTGGTGGCATACCTTGTGCGTTCGAAGGAACTATTTAAAAAATTTGTGATAGTTAGAATTTCTGACGTACGTTGCGTCACGTCCCGCGTTACGGGCCGAAATCGACCACATGAACGGTCCAACGTGGCCGTCGGTGGTGAAACGGACTCCGTCAGTCCTCGTCGCCGGCGACGGACACGCGCGGGTCGAGCACGCCGTACAGGAGATCGACGAAGAAGTTCCCGATGATGACCCAGGTGGCCGCGATGAGGAACACGAACTGGATCACGGGGAAGTCTCGGGCCAGGACCGACGAGACCAACAGCTGGCCGATCCCCGGCCAGTTGAAGACGACCTCGATGAGGACGAGGCCGCTGATCGACGCCGCGAGCGAGATCGGGTACAGCGTGATGACCGGCAGCGAGGCGTGACGGATGATCTTCCGGAGCAGCTTCGACTCGGGAAGCCCCTTCAGCCGGTGGTAGTGGAGGTACTCCTGGTCGCTCACCTCGACGACGCTGTTGCGCATGATGAGCGTCGGGTACTGCATGAAGTAGAGGAGCACCGTCATGAACGGCAGCGTGTAGTGTCTCCAGAACTCCGGGATCAGGAACCGCTGCCAGTACGGCTGGTCTCCGAGTTGGATCATCTCCGCCGGCGGGAGCATCCCCGAGGTCGGGAAGATACCCAGCGTCGAGGAGAACAGCGCGATCAGCATGATACCGAGGAAGAAGTCCGGGATCGAGTGGAAGATCGAGACCGAGATGATCCCCGACTTCTCGAGGGGACTCCCGCGGCGACGACCGATGTACGCGCCGAAGAGTCCGCCGACGATGTACGTCGCGGTGATCGCCGGCGCGACGAGCACGAACGAGTTCAGGATGCGCGGGGCCACGAGCTCCCAGACCGGCTGGCTGAAGCGGAAGGACTGCCCCGCGTTCCCGGTGAAGAGGTTGGTGATGTACTCGTAGTACTGGACGTATATCGGCTCGTCGAGCCCCCAATCCGCCCGCAGCTGTGCGATCTGTTCGGGGTTCATCCCCTGTTGGACCAGAAGCGACGAGTAGTCTCCCGGCATCGCCCGGAAGAAGAAGAACAGCGCCGAGGCCACGAGGAAGATGAGCACCGCCGTTATCGCCGTCCGGCGGACGAAGTAGCTCAGGCGGCTCACGGACGCTCACCTCCGGCTCGGAGCCACGCTCTGTCGTCGCCGTCTCCGTCCGCGACGGTGTTCGTCGGTCGCTGCACGTCGGCTCGCGTGTTCGTGCTCGGGTCGTATCGAGTCATGTCGGTGTCTCCGGAGTGTGTTCCCCGGCCGGCTCGTCCGCCTGACCGGCCGTCGCTTCGTGATCGTAGTAGAGGTGGCAGGCGACCGTACGCTCCCCGTCACCGTCCGGATCGACGTCTCGCGGTTTCCGGTCACAGACGTCCATCCGCTCCGGACAGCGCGTCTTGAACCGACACCCCTCCGGCATGTCGATCGGGTCGCCCGGCTCCCCACCGATCGTCGCCCGCTCGCGCTTGTGGTGCGGGTCGGGGATCGGGATCGACTGGATCAACGCCTTCGTGTACGGGTGTTTCGGGTCCGAGAGCAGCTCTCGCGTCTCGGCCTTTTCGACGATCCGACCCAGGTACATCACGTTGATCTCGTCACAGACGTACGAGACCGTCGAGAGGTCGTGGGAGATGTAGATCATCGAGACGCCGAACTCGCTGGTCAGATCGTTCAGCAGGTTGAGGATCGACGCCTGCGTCGAGACGTCGAGCATCGACGACGGCTCGTCGGCCAGGATCACCTCGGGATCGGTGATGAGCGCCCGGGCGATGGCGACCCGCTGTTTCTCCCCGCCCGAGAGCTGGTTCGGGAACTGCTGGATGTACTGGCTCGCGGGCGTCAGTCCGACCTTCTCGAGCATCTCCTCGATGTCGGACCGCTCGTAGTCGATGTCGTGTATCTCCAGCGGCTCGGCGATCGTCCGCCGAACGCTGAACTTCGGGTCCAGGGAGTTGAACGGGTCCTGGAACACGATCTGGACCTTCCGACGGAACTCCTTCCAGTCGGCCTTGCCGAACTCGCTCGTCGACTTCCCCTGGAACCGGATGTCGCCGTCCGTTGGGTCGTACAGACCCATCACGGTCCGAAGGAGCGTCGTCTTTCCACAACCGCTCTCGCCGATGACGCCCTGGACCTGGTTCTGCTCGAGCGTCATGTCCAGGTCGTCGACGGCGCGAACCAGCTTCGGCCCCTCCCCGAAGATGCGTTCCTTGACCGACTCGACGAAACTCGACGTCGTCTGGAAGTGTTTATCCACCGACTCGAGTTCGAGAACGGGGTCGGTCGCGCTCATTCTCCTCCCCCCAGGATGCTCTCCTCCTCGGCCTTCGGCTCGAGGTGTTCGGCCGCCAGTTCCTCCATCTCGTCGGCCCGGACGCACCAGGCCTGATGGTCGTCGTCGCCGGCGACGGCCTGGGCGTCGGGAGCACCCTCGCGGCACTCGGGTTGGGCCCACGGGCACCGGTCGGCGAACGTACAGAAGTCGACCTCGCCGCGCAGCTGCGGCGGGTGGCCGTCGATGACCGCCAGCTCGCGGTCCGGGAACCGGACGTCCGGGAACGCGTTCTGTAACAGGATCGCGTACGGGTGACGCGGCCTGTCGTACACGTCGACGACGCTTCCGGTCTCGGCGACCTGCCCGCCGTGCATCACGGCCATCGAGTCGCAGTTCTCGAAGACGACCGAGATGTCGTGGGTGATCATCAGCATGCTGATGTCCCAGTCGTCTTTGAGGCCGTTGATGTAGTCGATTATCTGGTCCTGCATGATCACGTCCAGCGCCGTCGTCGGCTCGTCGGCGATGATGAGGCTGGGCCGGAGGTACAGCGCGAACGCGATGATCGCCCGCTGTTGCATCCCGCCGGAGAACTGATGCGGGTAGTCGTGGATCCGCGACTCGGAGAGTCCGACGACCTCGAACAGCTCGCGAAGCCGGTCGATCGCCTCCGTTTTCGTGAGATCGGTGTGGTATTTGGCCATCTCAACCGCCTGGTTGCTCAGCTTCATCACCGGGTCCAGGCTGTTCATCGACGATTGGGGAATGACCGAGATCTCCTTCCAGCGGACGTTCTGGTTGAACTCCTTTTCGGAGTAGTCCTGGATCTCCTCGCCCTTGTACCGGATCGTCCCGGAGGTGACTTCGCCGTTGGCGTCGAGACCGCCCACGATGGCGTCCGCGATCGTGCTCTTGCCGCAACCGCTCTCGCCGACCAGCCCGAAGTAGTCGTGCCGGTTTATCGAGAACGACGCGTCGTTGACCGCGTGTACGTCGTTTCCTTTCTCCGTCCGGTAGCGAATGTCGACGTCTTCGAACTCGAGTATTGGGTCCGTCATTTACACAACCACCTCGTCGTCTCCGCTCCCCTCGTATCCGCGACCGAGGAGGTACAGCGACAGCACGGTCAACGCGATCATGATGCCCGGCGGGAACGTCCACCACCAGGCTTCAGCGATACGACCCGCTTGGTTGGCGTTCCGGATCATGATCCCCCACGTCGGCGTGAACGGGTCGGTGACGCCGATGAACGAGAGACCGGCCTGCTCGAGGATCGCCAGGCCGACCCCCATCGCGAAGAACAGCGCGGCCATGTTCGCGATGTTCGGGAGGATGTGTTTCCGCATGATCCACGGGGTGCTCGCCCCGGTCGCCCGCGCGGCCATGATGTACGGCCGTTGGTTTATCTGAAGCACCTGGGATCGTATCACCCTGGCTATGAACCGCCAGAGCACGAGTCCCAGGATGGCAACCGTGGTGTAGAATCCCGCCCCGAAGAACGTGATGAGAACGATCGCGAACGGGATGAAGGGGATCCCGTACATGAAGTCGACGAATCGCATGAGGAAACTCTCCGTCCGTCCGCCGACATATCCGGCCGTCATCCCGACCGTCAACCCGATCGTCATCATCAGGCCGCCGGCGAGCAGTCCGGTGATCAGCGTCGCGCGCGCCCCGTACAGCAGTCGCGAGAGGACGTCCTCGCCGCGGTCGTTCGTGCCGAGGGGATGCTCGAGCGACGGCTCGGCGTAGCGCATCAAGTCCCCGTCGTCGGTCGTCTGCTGGGTGTTGTACGAGTACGGTGCGATCGCCGGGCCGATCAGACCCATGACGAGGATGATCGCCAGGATCACGAAGGCGGCCCTCGTGATTCGCTCCTCCAGGAGGTTCCCTAGCGCCCGTCTCGCGATGATCGCGAGATCGCTATTGCGGTACGCGTGAACCTTGTCAGCGATGCTCATCGGTCTGTGCGGACCTCTCGATAGTGTGTATACTCTCCGTTATCGCCATTGTGGGGTGTATGTCGGCTTCTCACAATACTTAATAAAAGTTCGGGTGGGTGGGGTCGTTAGTCCGGGACGGCTCGGCGGTCCCGATCCGGACTCGGATCCGGTCGGACGGATTCACCGCCGATGTCGCTCGAGCTCCGTCTCGATGGTACCGGGACCGTGGGCTCCGTACAGTCGCGCCTCGACCGCGCCGTCACGCGTGAACAACACCGCGGGACCCGCGGTCAGGGAGTACTCCCGGTCGAGGAACTCCTTGTACGCCGAGCCGTACACCGCGAACGGCATCACGTCCTGTGGTTGCTCGAACACCGTCTCGAGGTCGCGTTTCGCGAGGTCGCATTTCTCGGAGTCGTCGAGCCACACGTACACGAGCGCCGGCGAGTAGATCCGCAACAGCTGCGGGAGCTGCGTCGCGGGAACGGGAACGAACGACTCGGGTGCGCCGTCGGACCGAACGTCGTCGTCTCGAAACAGCCGCAGGGACGGAAGCAGCTGTATCGGGTTTCCGTCCGTCTCGGCGTCGGCCCCCAGGCGCTCGGCGAGGACGCACAGCTCGGCGATCGTTCGCGGGTCCTCCTCGCCGAGCGCCGCGAGCGGTTCGACCGCGACGTCGTCGCCGACGGCCGCCTCGATCTCGGCGACGAAGTCCTCGTTCGTGTGTCCCTCGAATCGCGACAGGTGCGTTTCGACCGCTTCCTCGAATCCCTCGGAGAGCGTCACCGATCCCCCCTGGGTGGTGAGGACGCCGGACGCGAAAAGCGAGTTGTCGGCTGACATGGTGTCCCTACCCGGTCACCGTACCCACATAAACGCTTCCGCAGCGGAATCGCCCCGACACCGGCGGACGTAGCGGATTCCACGTTCGCCTTGATCCTCCAGAGACGGGTTCCTCACAGGCGTCCTCCGAATACGGAGTCGTTGAATACGGGGTCTTCACGGCGTATATCCAGAGTACGCGGACTCGTGGGGATCCCGGGGCCAATCTATATTACAGGGGGGATCGATCACCACGGGTGTGACCGTTCTGATAGCTGTCGGCGAGACCGAGGCCATGAACCGCGTCATCCCGCTCGGCTACGAGCTCGCGGAGAAATACGACGACACCGTCACCGCGTTCCACGTCGTTCCGCGAGCGGAGTTCGAGGACCACAAGGAAACCATCGAGAGTTCGAAACGATTTCACGACATCTCGATCACCCAGGAGAAGGAGAGCGCCGCCCGCTTCGCTCGCCGTGCGGTTCGGGATGCCGTCCCAGACTCCGACACCGCCCGCATCGACGCGCGTGGGGCCGTCGGAGAACCGTCCGATGAGATCGTCTCGATCGCGAACGAGGTCGATCCACGGTTCCTCGTGCTCGGCGGTCGGCGCCGGTCGCCCGTCGGGAAGGCGCTGTTCGGGAGCATCACCCAGGACGTGCTGCTTGACGTCGACTGTCCCGTCGTCACCGTGATGACGGACTGATCGGTCGGGCCGTTACTCGACGTTCCTCCGAAGGCTCCCCCTCCGAGTGCGTTCCTTCGAACGCCCTTCTCACGACGAAGTGCCCGTTCTCGCGAGCGAACCCGCCGGTACGTTCTTGACCCGTCGACGAAACGCGACGGTATGGTCGTGGTGAGGGACTTCGAACGGCCGGACGGGGAAACGATCGACGCGCTCGACGACTCCGATTCCGCGAGCGTTCACGAGGCGCTGGGGGAACGGACGGCGATGGACCCGGAGATCGGGCCGATAAACGAGGAGGTCAGGGTCTGTGGCCCGGCCTGTACGGTCCGGGTCCCGCCCGGCGACAACGCGATGGTCCATCTCGCGTCCGACCTGGCCGAACCGGGCGACGTCCTCGTCGTCGCCACGGAGTCGCGTCGGGCGGCCGTCTGGGGGGAGCTCCTCACGCGCAACGCGAAACGACGGGGGCTCGGCGGAGTCGTCACCGACGGGAACGTCCGGGACACGGACCACCTCGCGGAGAGCGAGTTCCCGGTGTTCTCCGCGGCCGTCTCGCAGGCGGGCGCGGTGAAGGAGACTCCCGGGTCGGTGAACGTACCGGTCTCCGTCGGCGGCGTCGCCGTCCGGCCGGGCGACGTGGTGGTCGGCGACCGGGACGGCGTCACCGTTGTTCCACGTGAGACGGCCGACGCCACCGCGGCGGCCGCGGCGGACGTCGCCGACCACGAGGCCGACCTGCGCGAGCGGATCGACGGCGGGGAGACGCTGGCCGACCTGCTCGGCGTTCACGACATGATCGACGACGCCGACGTCCGCGTGGTGGACTCGCCCGACGACGTCTGAGCGGGACCGGCGATCGCCTCGCCACACGACGGCACGCGCCGTTTGTCACACGACAACACTTACTATCGTCGTTCCGCATGTGTGAATCGGACGCATGACAGCGGACATCCCTGCGCCGGGGCTCGGGACGTACCGGGTCACGGACCACGACGACTGCGTCCGGAGCGTCCGGACCGCACTGGAGGAGGGGTATCGACACGTGGACACCGCGGAGGCGTACGGGAACGAGGTCCCCGTCGGCGAGGGGATCGCCGCCGCCGACGTCGACCGCGAGGACGTCTTCCTCGCCACCAAGGTGTTACACCCGAAGTTCACCGACGACTACTCGGCGACGAGCGTCAAGGAGAACGCACGCGCGTGTCTCGACCGGCTCGGGGTCGACCGCGTCGACCTCCTCTACGCCGTCCACTGGCCGGCCGACGGCTACGATCCGGAGGTGACGTTCGACGCCGTCGCCGACCTCCACGAGGAGGGGCTCTTCGACCGGCTCGGCGTCTGTAACATGACGCCAGCTCAGATCGACGAGGCACGCGAGGCGTCCGCCGTCCCGATCGACGCGCTTCAGGTGGAGCTACACCCGCTTCTCCCTCAGCCTCGGCTCCGGTCGTACTGTGAGTCACACGACATCGACCTCGTCGCGTACGCGCCCCTCGGGAACGGACGCGTCCTCGACGTTCCCGAACTCGCGGAGGTCGCCGACGCTCACGGCGTCAGTCCGGCGCGCGTCAGTATCGCGTGGGCCATCGAGAAGGGCGTCGTCCCCATCCCGAAGGCGACGAGCCGCGAGCACATCGCCGACAACGTCCGCGCGCGAGACCTCGACCTCTCGGCGGCGGACGTAGAGCGGATCGACGGGATCGACCGACGCGACCGCCAGTACGACCCGCCGTACGCCCCGGCCTGGTCGGGCTGACGGCGATCGAATCCGACCGAGTCCCACCGAAGGCGACGTTGGGCCTCCGTCTTCTCCGATCCCGTTCCACCACCTCCGCTTCGAGTCTCCGTTCTCGCTCCCGTCGCCACGTCCTTCCAGATCCGCGGTGCCGAACCGCTATCGCCGCGCTGCCGTGGGTGTGTTCAACATATCTGAACGCATGCGGTTCGGCGGCGGCGCTCGAGCCGACGATCCGGTCCCTGTAGCGGAGAACAGTCATTTCACTGTCCGTACGTCCCGAATCCCAGTATGGATTGTGAAACCACCACACGATTTCGTTCTATCATAATGAACGACCATGCGGTATCGCGGTTCCGGAACCGCGATTTCGCCGTCCTCGTCCCCGATCGACTCCGATCGCGGGGAGACACACATCACTGATTTAGCATATCCGAACAGATTAGTATCCATGGATCGATCGTTACGTATGACCGAACCATCGCGGAACCGGGTGGGAACCACCGAGAAGTCGCTCACGATCCTGGAGCACCTCCAGCAGGAGGACGGCGCCGGCGTCACCGAAGTCGCCACGACGCTCGATATGAGCAAGAGCACGGTCCACAGCCACCTGACGACGCTCGTCGACTGCGGGTACGTGACCCATCACGACAAGCAGTACCACGTCTCGACGAAGCTCCTCCGGCTCGGTGGCAGACTCCGCGATCAGTCACCGCTGTATCAGGCGGCGCGGATCGAGATGAAGTCGCTGGCCGCCGAGACCGACGGCGTGGTTCGTCTCTACCTCAAGGAGGGCGACGACGCGACGATGATCGCCCAGGAGGGGTACCATCCGGGTATTCGCGAACGACACCTCGGGGAACGAACCCCGCTCACCGAGTCGATCGCGGGGCCGGTGATGCTCGCCGAGCACGGACGGAGCGACGGAGAGTACTCCGACGACGGGGAAGAAGCCGATGACGCCGGGAATCCCGACGACGACGGGACCGTTACTCACTCCGAGATCGACGAGGCGGTCCGGGACCGGTTCGATCGCATCCACCGTCGCGGGTACGCGGTCGAGACGGGTGCGACAGGCTCCGATCGAACGTTCGCGGGCGCGCTCTCGCGTCGGGACGGCACCGTCATGGGCGCACTGACGGTGACGGTCCCGGGTGACGCCGCCAGCCCGCTCTCGGCGGGCGACCGCCTGCTCGAAGCGGTCGAGCGCGTCGAACTCTCGCTCACCTCCTGGTACGACTCCCACGCGACGTTCTCGCCGAAACACTCCTGGCACGTCCACTCGAACTGAGCCCCTCAGAGGTCGGACAGTTCGTCCGCCTCGGTCGCCTTCTCGACGATCTCTCTGGCCATCTCGAACGTCTCCTCGTCGATCACCTGTCCGTCGATCTCGATGGTCCCTCGCTCGTCGTGATCGGACGCGGTGTACGCCTCGTAGATCCGGCGTGCGCGTCGGACGTCCTGTGGACTCGGCGTGAAGATCTCGTTCGCGATGTGGATCTGGTTCGGGTGAACGACCGTCTTCCCGTCGAATCCGAGTGCACGGCTTCGCTGACACGCCGTTCGGAACCCCTGCGTGTCGCCCGTTTCGGGATACATCCCGTCTATCACCTGGATCCCCACCTCCCTCGCCGCGTTCACCACTCGGGAACGCGCGTACTCCCAGTGTTGTCCCGGCTCGGATTCCCCTCCGGTCTCTCCGACTCCGATGCTCGCCGCGTAGTCACCGGGACCGAACAGGAGCGCGGTCAACCGATCCACCGACCGGGCGATCCGCGTCGCGTTGTTGACCGCCGTCGCGCTCTCGAGCTGTGGAATCAGGCCGATCTCCCCCGTCTCCACCCCGGCGTTCACTTCGACCTGCCGCAACAACAGGTCGACGGCGTGGAGCTGTTCGACCTTCGAGACCTTCGGGACGATGACGCTGTCGATGCGGTCTCCGCCCGCGGTGACGGTCTCGATCAGATCGTCGTACCACCACCGCGTGGTGACGGCGTTGATCCGCACGGCGATCGACTTGTCCACGTCGGGATCCGAGGCGAGGAACTCGACGAGATCGCTCCGAGTTCGATCCTTTCGTTCCGAGAGGATGGCGTCCTCCAGATCGAGGAACAGCGCGTCCGCGTCCGTCGTGCGACCCTTTCGAATCAAGTCCTCGTCCGAAGCGGGCGTGATGAGGAGCGTGCGCCTGAGGTTCATAGCTATCGGATCCACACCCCGATGTAAAAATCCACGTGCGCGACGAATATTCGCGTCCGATCGCGCCGCCCGCCGTTCGTTCGCGTCCGATCCCACCGCCCGCCGTTCCCGTATTCGCGGCCCACTCGCGAACGGCGACCGTTCAGATGTCGGAGACGACGTCGTAGCCGTCGTCGAGCGCGGCAGCGTCTTCCGGGAGGAGAGCGACGACGAGGTGTTCGGCGTACTCCTCGAAGTACTCGACCACGCGCGCGATCCGGTCGGCGTCGATGACCTCGAGGGAATCGAGCAGCACGAACGGGACGTCCTCGTACACCTCGTGTGCCAGGTATCCCGCCAGCGCGAACACCAGCCCCGTCACGGCGCGCTCGCTTTCGGAGAGATGCGTCACGGAGTCCTGATAGCTCGTGCCCTCGTCGTTGGACCGGACGACGTGGAGTTCCGATTCCGTTCGAACGGCACCCGCCCCGCTCGGGTTTCGTTTCCGTCGTTCGATCCAGATCCGCTCGATGTTGTCGTACTCGAGGATGTCGAGGACGGCGGCCATGTGCTCGTTGAACGACTCCACCGCGTCCGCCTCGATGCGGTCGACGCGCGTTCGGAGGTCGACCAGTTCCTCCGTGAGCGTCTCGCGCTCGTCCTCGAGGCGCTCCCGCTCTCCGATCGACGCTTCCGCCTCGTCGATCTCGTCGTCGACCTCCTCCATCTCGGTCTCGAGCCGATCGATTTCGAGTTCGAGTTCGGTGGCATCGCGGTGGAGCCCGATGACCTCGTCGTAGTCGGGACCGCCGGTGTTCCGCGCTTCCGATTCCAACCTCTCGATCTCGGCCTCCTTTTCGTCGATATCCGCGTTCAACTCGTCGATCCGTGCGTGACACCGTTCGAGTTCGGCGATCACGTCGGACAGCCGATCCTCCGCCCTCTCGATCTCGCGAGTCCGATCGACGACCGTCGACCGGCGTTCGGAGAGGTCATCGATCCGCGTCTGGAGTTCGTTCCGGTCGGAGAGCTTCTCCTCGTGAAGGCTCCGAAGCCGCTCGATCGTCTCCTCGATCGCGGCCCGCTCGACCCGTGACCCACACGACCAGCAGACGGTCCGATCCCCGTCGGTGACCAGCGCGTCGGTCACCTCCTCGTCGGTGTCCTCGCGTTCGTCGCCGAGATCGACGTCGAGCTTCCCGTCGGTCAACATGTCCTCGTTGAAATTGACGACGCTCCGAAGCTCCCCGAGCGTGTCGTCGAGGTCTCGCTTCCGTTCACGTAGATCGTCGATGCGGTCGTCGATCCGATCCGGATCGGTCTCCGGTACATCGACCTGCTCGAGTTCGGACTCGAGTTCCGTACGCTCCGTCTCGAGTTCCTCGACGGTCGCCTCCTCCGTCGAGCGCTCGAATCGAAGGTCTTCCAGCTCCGATCGTGCCCGTCGAACCGTTTCGAACGCGTCGTCGATCTCCTCGCGTCGCTCGCGGCTCTCCTCGATGTCGGCGTCCGCCCGCTCGATGGCGTCTTCCACCTCCTCGAGTTCCGTCCGTTTCCGATCGAGCTGTTCGCGGAGGTCGTTCCGTTCCGATTCGAGCCGCGGCAGCTCCGTTTCGATCCCCTCGAGTTCCGCGATGCGATCGTCGACCGCGTTCCGCTCGCGCGTTCGCTCCTCGATGGTCGCTTCGATCGCGTCCACGTCGATCGGGCGCATGATCACTTCCCGGAGGTCCTCTCCGCGTGCGACGGCCGACCGTGCCTCGTTATCCCCGAGCAGGAACGCGAACAGGTCCGCGGCGGTCGGGTCGTCGAGGTACGGATCCCCCTCGAAGACGACCCGCCCGTCCCGTCGCGTCAGCGTCCGCGAGTACGTCTCACCGTCGACGTCGATCGTTACCTCCCCCTCGTCGGCGTCGCCCTTCAGCGAGGGGCGAGTGCTTCCGAGTCCCGCCATGATCGCCTGTAGGAACGAGGACCGATGCGTGGCGTTTCGCCCGCGTAACAGGGTCACGCCGGAAGAGAGGTCGACCGTGGTCCGGTCGATCCCGCCGATGTTCCGCGCGCGTACATGAACGGACTCCAGCGCCACTTCACTCCGTGACATCGTGTACGCACACACTCCCCCGTCGGTAAATACTTGTGTCTCGTCGTCACTCGGTCGCACAACCGCACCCGCCCCGTTCGAGCAGCTCTCCCACCCGGTAGTCGGTTCCGCAAGCGCCGCACGTCACTCGAACGTCCACGAACACCTCGTACGGGCGGTCGGCGAGTTCGTCCGCGTCCGCGAGCGAATCGACAGCCGAGTCGGCGACCGCCTCCGTCCGCCCCGCGAGTCGTTCTATCGTCTCTCGCCGCTCGTCGAGACGGTTCCCGTTCCCCTCCGGCGGACGGGCGTTCCGATCGGTCGTGAGGTAGGTGTGGACCGTCTGGTGGCTCACGAAGTCCTCGAGGACGGCGTCCACGTCGACCCCGCGTCGTTCGAGCTCCCGCCGCGTCCGGAGCGTCTCCGATCGTGGGACGTCATCGGCGGTGAGCGTCCGATGGGCGCTCTCGACGTCGGACTGCGTTACCGATCCGCCGGCCTCCCGCATGGCGGTTCCGAGAACCGTTCGGTTGAACTCCTCGGCGAGCGACCGGAGGCTGGTCCGTTCGCCGTCCTCGGCCGTCCAGGCCGCCTCGAGCTCCGTACCGAGCCCCTCGAGGTCGTATTTCTCGATCATCCGCTCGACCTTGCTCGTCGAACCGGATCCGGCGTCGTCCATACGCCCGATCCGACCTTTTGCTTTACAAAAGTACTGATGTAAAGTGACTCGACCGCCGAAGGTCGACCGTGCCGGATCTGAAACATACGATATCGTACTATTCAATCGACTATTACTAAGACATACATTACTTCGACACCCGATCGGCGTTCAGGTGACAGCCGATCGAACCTCGCGGAGTGGAAAGCGTACTCCGCCGGCACGTTCGAGGGTTCGGTCCTACCGATTCGTGTCCGGTGATCCCACTCGATCGTAGAACCGGCCAGAAATCCGTTTCTTCGACGATATCAGTACACTTCTCTCGAACGCTAACGATCCGATCGGTTCTCGGAGGAAGTGTCACCGCTGGTGTCGGTGGCGTCGTCGATGGTGTCGGTGGCGTCGCCGGCATCGTCCGGATAGTCAGCCGGCGATCTCTCTGTCTATAACGTATCAGAAAAAAGTGTATCAAATTATATTGATAATTCTGGATCGTCCGTGGACCCGCCGACGCGGTCGGCGTTCCCGGCTACCGACCTTTTTAAAACCCTGACCGCCATACTTTCGGAAGAATGGCCGACCCGAAGGACACGATCACGATAGAGAACGTCGTCGCCTCTACCGGGATCGGACAGGAACTCGACCTTCAGAGCGTCGCGATGGACCTCGAGGGGGCGGACTACGACCCCGAGCAGTTCCCCGGACTCGTCTACCGGACCGCGGAGCCGAAGTCGGCGGCACTCATCTTCCGTTCCGGAAAGATCGTCTGTACCGGCGCGAACTCGACGGAAGCGGTCCACGAGAGCCTCGATATCGTCTTCGAGAAGCTCCGCGCGCTCGACATCCCGATCGAGGACGACCCCGAGATCACGGTCCAGAACATCGTCACCTCCGCCGATCTCGGCGAGAGCCTCAACCTCAACGCGATCGCCATCGGACTCGGGCTGGAGCACATCGAGTACGAGCCCGAGCAGTTCCCCGGACTGGTCTACCGGATCGACGAGCCCGACGTCGTCGCCCTGCTCTTCGGCAGCGGCAAGCTCGTCGTCACCGGCGGAACCGACCCGTCCGACGCGGCCGCCGCCGTCGACGTGATCGTCGAGGAGCTGTCGGGGCTCGGCCTCCTCGAGTGACGCGACGCGCGTCCGGATCCCGTCGGCCCTTTTAGCCTCCGCCGCCTA
Organism: Halorubrum cibi; assembly: GCF_900182635.1. Lineage (GTDB taxonomy): Archaea > Halobacteriota > Halobacteria > Halobacteriales > Haloferacaceae > Halorubrum > Halorubrum cibi. The sequence goes on from NZ_FXTD01000004.1 coordinate 229,895, forward strand.
CGCCGGGTATGCCCGCTCAGACGGTGACGCCGCTGTCGGTGCTCGTGACGACCGTCACCTTCGCGCTGTTCCTCTCCGTCACCGCCCACGTGGCCGCCCGGAACGTCCTCGGCGACGTCGACCCGCGGCGCGCGCTGTACGTCGGTCCGCTCCCCGCCGTCGTCAGCGTCGTCGGCGGTGGGTTCGCCGTCCCGGCGGCCGTGACCGTGACGGTCGCGTTCGCCCTCGACGCCGTCATGTTCAAGTGGAGCTACGAGCAGCCGCCGCGGGTCGTCGCGGTCATGACCGTTATCCACGCCGCCGTCACGATCCTCGTCGGGGTCGTTCTCGGCGGGATCGCCCTGCTGCTCTCGACGCGTCCGGCGTGACCCGGCTTCATGCCCTCGATGCCGGCTGAGACGGCCGTTCACGGCTGCGGCGGTGACCCCTCGTAGGCGTCGTGATCGCCGTAGAAGTTCAACGTCGCGAACTTCAGCTTCTCGGGGTCGACGTCGAGCAGTTCCTCGCGCTCCTCGGGAGGGAACGCCCCGCGCACGGAGTACTTTCCCATGTCGGCGGTCGTGTACCGCCGGTCGGCGAGGATCCGAACGCCGAAGTCGTCCGGGCCGCGGATCACCCGGCCGATCGCCTGCCGCGTCTTCCGGACCGTCGGGATCTCGACGGCGTACGCCCAACCGGGGTCCCGGGCGCGGTCGCGGTCGGCGAACGCCCGGTCGTAGGCGTCCTGAACCGCCTCCATCCGGTCCGAGAGGTGCGGGTACGGGACGCCGACCACGACGACCGTCCGGGCGTCGTCGCCGTCGAAGCTCACCCCCTCCGCGAGCGTCCCCCACAGCGAGGTGAAGAGCGCGGCGTCGTCGCTCGCGACGAACCGCCGACGCAGCTCCTCCTCGTCCTCGGCGGGGCCGTCGAGGTACAGCGAGCCGAGGTCCGCGCCCGCGAGGCCGCCGTCGCCGCCGAGCCGTTCGTGGTAGCGTTCGGCCTCGCCGTACGAGGGGAAGAAGACGAGCGTGTTTCCCGGTGTGAACCGGATCGCGTCGCGGAGGAGCCCGGCCACCGCTTCCTGGGTCTCCGGGTCGTTCCGCTCGGAGGCGAAAAGCGGCGGCGTGTCGACCGCGAACGTCCGCCGGTTCTCCGCCGGGTACCCCATCCCGTACGCGAGGGTGGCGACGTCCTCCACGCCGAGCACGTCCTCGGTCACGTCGAAGGGGCGGAGCGTCGCGCTCATCAGCACCGAGGCGGCGACCTCATCGAACAGCGCCGAGGTGACCGAACGCGGGATACAGGTGTAGAGCTCGGCGCGCCCGTACACCTCGTCGGTGCCGCCGTCGCGGCGCACGGAGACCACCGGGTACTGCCCGAGCGCGGTCCCCTCCTCCATCCACGTCGAGACGAACCGGGCGGCCTGGAGGGTGCGACACTCCGCCCGGCTCGTCACCTCGCCCTCGCGGTAGGCCCGCTCGTACTCCTCGTCGATCGCCTTCCCGAGCTGGACGGCCAACTCGAGCTCGGCGTCGATTCCCCGGCCCTCGTACCGCTCGAGGAAGGCGAGCGTGAGGTCGTCGCGGCGGTCGTCGTTGGCGATCGACACGTCCTCCCAGCCCTCGCCGACGGACTCGCGCGCGCCGAAGCCGAGCGCCCCGTCGTACGCGTCGACGAGGGCGTCGCGGAACGCCGAGAGCACGTTTTCGGCGGGCTCGGCGCGGGAGTCGTCGCTGTCGGCGAGCTCCTCGAGGGCGGCGTCGAGGGTGTTCTCCGTGAGCGACCGGGAGGCGTGTTCGCGGGCGGCGTCCTCGACGTTGTGCGCCTCGTCGAACACGGTGATTATCTCCGAGGGATCGCGGTCGATCCACCGGAAGAACTGCTCGCGGATGTTCGGATCGAGCAGGTGGTGGTAGTTACAGACGACGAGGTCGACGCCCTCCATCCCCTCCTTCAACAGCTCGTAGCCGCACAGGTCGCGCTCCTCGGCGTAGTCGTAGACGTCCTCTGGGGTCCGCACGTCCTCGAAGAGCCACTCGAAGAAGCCGTCCGTGTCCCGCGTCAGGTTGTTGTGGTAGCGCTCACAGACGTTGGCCGACTCGAACTCGTCGATCTCGTCCTCGAGGTCGTCGAGCTCGTCCATGATCGCCTCGCGGGCCTCCGCGGCCCCCGCGTCGCCCTCGCGGCTCTCCGCGAGGAGTTCGCGCTGGCGCTGCTCGAGTTCGCGCTTCTCGGACTCCGTCTCCACCATCGAGCGGGTGGCGTCCCGGAGGGTCTGACACTCCTGGTAGTCGACGCCGATGTGACACATCGAGGACTTCCCCTTGAAGACGACCGCGCGGATCGGTTCGGTCCGCGTGATCGCCCGCGCGTCCTCGACGAACTGGCGCATCTGCTGGTGGACGTTCGTCGTGATGACGACCGTCCGGTCGTTCTCTCGTGCGTGCTCGAGCGCGGGAACGAGCGCGGAGAGGGTCTTCCCCGTCCCCGGCGCGCCCTCGAACAGCACGTCTTGGCCCCGAGAGAGCGCGTTGGCGACTCGATCCATCGCCTCGCGCTGGTTCGGGTACGGCTCCTCGTAGGGGAAGAACCGAAGGTGCGGCGACTCTGACACGGTCGCGGCTTCGTCGGCATCGGGCAAAAGGGGTGGGGTACCTCGGCGGAAGTGGTCGATCGACGAAACCCCGTGTAATTAGGACTCACCGTATATATCCGTTGAGGTTCCGTGCGGCGCGAACGCACATTTCCGGCATATATTACCGGTTGTCGGGCGACGAGCGGGGTATGGCGACCGAAACCGCGACGGCGACGGACGTATCGACCGACACCAGACACTGGCAAGCGGGGGTGGCCGGCGGACTGTTCGGGGGACTCGTGTTCGGCGCGATGATGTCGGTGATGACTCCCGGCGTCCTACAGATGGGGATCCCCGCGATGTACGGCATCGAGGGCCCTGCCGGCGCCCTCGGCTGGGTGATCCACATGTCCCACGGTGCCGTCATCGGTCTCGGATTCGCCGTGATCGCGGGTCTAAAGCCGGATATCGGCGACTCGATCGGAACGAGTCTCGGCGTCGGCGCGGGCTACGGTCTCCTCGTCTGGGTCGCGCTCGCCGTGATCGTGATGCCGATCTGGCTCGGTGCCGTCGGGTTCCCGGGCACACCGCCGCTGCCGAACGTCGGCGTCGAGAGCCTCGTCGGCCACGTCGTCTACGGTGTGGTCCTCGGCGGCGTCTACTCGACGATGGCGAACTGATCGGTGCGACAGGATCCCGTTTTTTAACCCTTCACGGCTCGGATCCGTAGCAACGAATGTTCGACGAGATCCTCGAGAAGTTCGAGGGGTCCCCGAGCCAGCAGGCCGTCATCCGGCTGTTCTTGGAGCGCGGCTTCTCCGTCAACGAGGGGGGACGGGTCGTCTCCGGTGGGATCGAGATCCCGTACACGGGGATCGCCCGCGAGCTCGACGTCGACCGGCGCGTCGTCGACTCCACGACCGACGCGATCCTGGCGGACCCCGAACTGAAACGCATCTTCACCAACATCTCGTCGATCCCGAGCCTAATGGATCTGGCCCCCGTCCTCGATCTCACCGTCCTCACGATCGAGGTCGCGGCGGCCGACGAGGCGGGGATCGTCGCCGAGGTCACCGGGATCCTCGCGGACCACGACGTCCCCATCCGCCAGGTGTTGAGCGACGACCCGGAGTTCACCGACGACCCCAAGCTGTACGTGATCACGGACGCCGAGCTTCCCGGCGAACTGCTCGTCGAGATCCGCGACCTGGGGTACGTCCGCCGCGTCGGGTTCTAGCGCGCGTTCGGAACGCCACGGCTCCCGATCGCTCCACATTTCACTTTCACTCGGGTGTTAACCAGGGTTTATATCCGAAGCCGCACAAGCCGGGTGTACATGCCTGAAGACGAACTCGAGGACCTCCCAGGAGTCGGCCCGGCGACCGCGGACAAACTCGTCGAGAACGGATTCGAGAGCTACCAGTCGATCGCGGTCGCGAGCCCCGGCGAGATGTCGAACACGGCCGACATCGGCGAGTCGTCCGCCTCCGACATCATCAACGCCGCCCGCGACGCGGCCGACGTCGGCGGATTCGAGACGGGCGCGACCGTCCTCGAACGCCGTCAAGAGATCGGCAAGCTCTCCTGGCAGATCGACGAGGTCGACGACCTGCTCGGCGGCGGCATCGAGACACAGTCGATCACCGAGGTGTACGGCGAGTTCGGCTCCGGGAAATCGCAGGTCACCCACCAGATGGCCGTCAACGTCCAGCTCTCGAAGGAGAACGGCGGCCTCGAAGGCGGCTGTATCTTCGTCGACTCCGAGGACACGTTCCGCCCGGAGCGCATCGACGACATGGTCCGCGGGCTCGACGACGAGATCCTCGCCGACGAGATGGAGCGCCGCGAGATAGAGGGAACGCCGGGAAGCGAGGAGGCCATGGAGGAGCTGATCGACGCCTTCCTCGATCAGATCCACGTTGCGAAGGCGTTCAACTCCAACCATCAGATCCTGTTAGCCGAGAAGGCCAAGGAGCTCGCGGGCGAACACGAGGAGGGCGAGTGGCCCATCCGGATCGTCTGTGTGGACTCTCTCACCGCCCACTTCCGCGCCGAGTACGTCGGTCGGGGGGAACTCGCGGAGCGCCAACAGAAGCTCAACAAACACCTCCACGACCTGATGCGGATCGGCGACCTGTTCAACACCGCCATCCTCGTCACCAACCAGGTCGCGTCGAACCCCGACTCCTACTTCGGGGACCCCACGCAGGCGATCGGCGGCAACATCCTCGGTCACGCCTCGACGTTCCGGATCTACCTCCGGAAGTCCAAGGGCAACAAGCGGATCGTCCGGCTCGTGGACGCGCCGAACCTCGCCGACGGCGAGGCCGTGATGCGCGTCCAAGGCGAGGGACTGAAACCGGAGTGATCGCGGCGATCGGCTCCGCGTAGTCCGTCACTCGACGGTCTCGTCCCGGCCGGTCGCGATGGTCGGTGTACGAACGTCAACTTCTCCGTACATCGGGTGTATCGTCCGTAATCCGCGGACTCGACGGATATCCCGCGTCAACGCCGACTCCTCGGCCGGCAATATTCGCAAAAGGGGGTCGCGCCCGGCGCGATGGCCGACGATCGCCGCCGTTCCCGCGAGAGTAGTTAGAAAAACAACACTATATTCGGTCAGTTCCCTCGCAACGATTGCCGAACGACCGGTCGGAATACGTCCTTAAACACCATAGTGTCCTCCTTATATTTGACACTGGCAGTATTATTAAAGAGATTTCTTTCGAAACCCAACTCAAACGTTTATATATTCGTGATACCTGACCCGAAAACGTGATTCAACACATGAACACGGATGAAAAGACTCGTGTGGTAGACGTACGTTCAACTGAGGTGCGTTCGGCGTGACGATCGGCGTCCTCGCCAGCATCGATCCGAGCGTGCTCGCGGAGGGGGTGAACCTGATGTGGGTCGCGGTGGTGTGTTTCCTCATCTTCTTCATGCACGCCGGCTTCGCGATGCTCGAGGCGGGGCAGGTCCGCGCGAAGAACGTCGCGAACCAGCTCACGAAGAACCTGCTCACCTGGAGCATCGGCGTCCTCGTCTACTTCCTCGTCGGCTTCGGGATCGAGGGCGTCGCCGGCGGCGGCGGCTTCTCATCGGCCGCGGCGCTCGGCGACGGTAGCTGGGTCAACAGCTGGCTGTTCGGTGCCGTCTTCGCGATGACGGCGGCCACCATCGTCTCCGGTGCGGTCGCCGGCCGCGCGAAGCTCCGCGCGTACGTGGCGTACACGGTCGCCATCTCGGCGGTGATCTACCCGGTGGTTGCGGGGATCACCTGGGGCGGCGGCTTCCTCGGCGGCGCCGGGCTCGGCTTCACTGACTTCGCCGGCGGGATGATCGTCCACGGCGTCGGCGGCATCGCCGGTCTCACCGCGGCGTACGTGCTCGGCCCGCGCATGGACCGCTACGCCGAGGACGGCTCCACGAACGTCATCCCCGGTCACTCGATGACGTTCGCCGTGCTCGGCACGCTGGTCCTGGCGTTCGGCTGGTACGGCTTCAACGTCGGCACGACCGCAACCGTGTTCTCGGTCACCGACGCGGGCGAGCTCGCGCTCGGCGGCTACGCGTCGGTCGGCCGCGTCTCGCTGGCGACGACCCTCGGAATGGCCGCGGGCGGTGCCGGTGCGGCGCTCGCCTCCCTGTACGCCACGAAGAAGGTCGACACGCTGTACGTCGCGAACGGCCTGCTCGCCGGGCTCGTCGGCGTCACGGGCATCGCGAACGTCGTCACGTGGTGGGGAGCGATCCTGGTCGCGCTCGTGTGTGGCCTCCAGCTCCCGCTCGTCTTCGAGTTCGCCGCCGACCGGATGAAGATCGACGACGTCTGTGCGGTGTTCCCCGTCCACGGCTCCGCGGGCGTCATCGGCGTGCTCGCGCTGCCGTTCGTCCACGTCGACGGCTTCTCCACCGGCCTGCTCGTCTCGCAGGTGATCGGCGTCGCCGTCATCACGGTCTGGACGGTCGCCGCGACCGCCGCCGTCTTCGGGGCGTTCAAGGCGGTCGGGCAGGCGCGCGTCACGCCGGAACACGAGCGCGACGGGCTCGACGTCAGCGAACACGGCGTCGAGACGTACCCCGAGTTCGGCAAGCCGACCGTCAGCACCGACGGCGGGACGGTCGCCGCCGACGCGTCCTCGCCCGACGGCTCGCCGCGGGCCGACGGTGGCGAGGAGGGCGGCACGGAGATCAAGATGGTCACCGCGATCGTCCGTCCGGACAAGCTCGGCGCGATAAAGCAGGCGCTCGCGGAGATCAAGGCCCCGTCGCTCACCGTGACGAACGTCTCCGGCCGCGGCAGCCAGCCCGCGAAGACGGGCCAGTGGCGCGGCGAGGAGTTCACGGTCGACCTCCACCAGAAGGTGAAAGTCGACGTCGTCGTCGCCGACATCCCGGCCGACGAGGTCGCGGAGGCGATCCGCGGGGCCGCGGAGACCGGCGAGCCGGGCGACGGCAAGGTGTTCGTCCTGCCCGTCGAGGACGCGATTCAGGTCCGCACCGGCGCGACCGGACCGGAGGCGGTGTAGTCCGCGAGCGCGGTTCGCCTCGCGAAACGACCCGCCTCGCGGGATCGACACACGACCGACCAACCCTTTTGTTTCCGCCGTCGCCACGTACCGCATGGTCTCGGACACGCGGCTGTACGGCGCGGCGATCGCGTTCGCCTCCGGCGGCTACTCGATCGCGAGCGCCGCCGGCGCGACGCGAACGACGCTGACCGCGTGGCTCATGCTCGCGCTCGGAGCGGTGGTCGTCGTCCACGGCGCCCTCCTGCTCGTGCCGGCCGTTCCCCTCGACGACGCGACGAGCGGGGAGCTAATGCTCGCGTACGCCGTCGTCATGCTCGCGAACCAGGCGGCGCTGGCGACCGGCATGGCGGGTGGGACGACCGGCGGCGGAACGGACGGCGGCGGAATGACCGGCGGGTCGATGGGCGGCGGAAGCGGGACGATGGGGAGCATGGGCGGCGACGCGACGATGACCGCGGCGATGCCGTGGGACCTCGGGATGGCCGTGCTCGCGCTGCTCATGCTCGTCAGCGGCGCGATAATGCTCCGGAGCGACGACGGAATGTAGCCGACCGATGCCGGAGGGACCGAGGCGACCGAAGCCGACTCGGTAACACCTTTCCACGGGGCGTTCGAAGCGCCGGACATGAACCACGAGCGCTCCCGCGAGCTGTACGACCGCGCGCTGTCGGTCATGCCGGGCGGGGTCAACTCCTCGGTCCGGGCGACGATGCCGCACCCGTTCTTCGTCGAGCGCGGTGACGGCGGCCACGTGATCGACGCCGACGGCAACCGGTACGTCGACTGGGTGATGGGGTACGGTCCACTGCTGTACGGCCACGACCTGCCCGAGCCGGTCGAGGCGGCTATCCAGTCGCACGTCGCGGCCGGACCGATGTACGGCGCGCCCACGGAGGTGGAGGTCGAACACGCGGAGTTCGTGGCGCGACACGTCCCGAGCGTCGAGTCGATCCGGTTCGTCAACTCGGGAACGGAGGCGACGGTGTCGGCGGTGCGGCTGGCGCGGGGCCACACCGGCCGCGACAAGATCGTCGTGATGGAGGGGGGCTACCACGGCGCACAGGAGTCGACCCTCGTCGAGGGGAGCCCCGAGAACCCTCACCCCTCGACGGCGGGGATCCCCGAGTCGTTCGCGGAACACACCCTTCCGATCCCCTTCAACGACCCCGCGACCGCGAAGGAGGTGTTCGCCGAACACGGCGACGACATCGCCGCGGTCCTCGTCGAGCCGATCCTCGCGAACACGGGGATCGTCGCCCCGATCGACGGCTACCACGAGACGCTCCGGGACCTCTGTGACGACCACGGGTCGCTGCTTATCTTCGACGAGGTGATCACCGGGTTCCGTGTCGGCGGCCTCGGCTGCGCGCAGTCGAAGTTCGGCGTCACCCCGGACGTGACCACCTTCGGGAAGATCGTCGGCGGCGGGTTCCCGGTCGGCGCGATCGGCGGGCGCGCGGACGTCATCGAGGGGTTCACCCCGTCCGGCGACGTCTTCCAGTCGGGCACGTTCTCGGGGCACCCGGTCACGATGGCCGCGGGGAAGGCCACCCTCGAGTACGCCGCAGAGAACGACGTGTACGAGCACGTGAACCGCCTCGGCCGGAAGCTTCGGGAGGGGATCGCGGAGATCTGCGCCGAGCGCGCCCCCGAGTACACCGTCGTCGGCACCGATTCGATGTTCAAGACGGTCTTCACCCGCGAGGCCCCCGACGACCCCGACGCCTGCTGTGCGGGCGGCTGCCGGCAGAACCCCGACTGCGACCGCTACGACGCCTGTCCGAAGACCGGCGCGGACGTCGCGAACGCCGCCACTGACCGCTGGGAGCGGGTGTTCTGGCAGGAGATGAAGGATCACGGCGTCTTCCTCACCGCCAACCAGTTCGAGTGCCAGTTCACCTCCTACGCGCACACCGAGGAGGACGTCGAGACGACCCTTGAGGCGTACCGCGAGGCGATCTGAGCACGCCACTTGTGGTGGCGCGTGCCGTGAGCGGCCCGTCGGGCCGCGAACGCACCGCGCGAGGGAGTCAGTCGCCTTCGGCGACTGACGAGGCTGGGGAGGCGTGAGGTGCGTTCCCGCGAGCGATAGCGAGCGGGAGCACGGAAGTCGCAGCGCCGAGCGAAGCGAGGCGACCGTTTTCCGGCGGTTGCGGTCGGGCGGGACTCAAAGGGGCAGTCGCGAGGCGGGCGCAGGCGACGTAAGCACCGCAACGAGAGAGTGAGCGAAGCGAACGATCGAGTGAGGAGCGCAGCGAGCGTGCGCCCGCCTCGCGGCTGGGGCTTTGGAGGTGTTCATCGCAGTCACGTTTTCAGCAGCGTACAGCCGAGCGACTGGGGTTTTGGCGGTGTTTACCGCGACGGCAACTGCGTACAGCCGAGCGGCTGGAACTCCGGTGGTGATCGTCGTCGAGTCGTCGCCGTTCACGTACGGGCCTTCTCGAGAGCCGCGCTCGTCGGAAGTACGCAACCTTTTTATGCCGAACCGGAATTACGTCCTAGTGATGACCGCGGAGGCTCGTCGCGACCTCGCCCTCTTCCGACAGCGACGAGCCCCGCGACCGCGACGAGCAGTCCGACCGCCGCGACCGGCTTCCGGCGCGGCGCGACGACCGGCCCCCTGAGGCCGCAGATTTCACTCGTCGCGTTCGCGCCGTTTCGTCCCGGAGAGTCGTCGCTGTATCGTTCGTCAGCGTCGGCTTTTCCACTTCATTACAACATCTAAATCGATGAATTTAAGGCCCTAAGGCGGGTCTTCTCCGGTAATGACAAGCGTTGCACTCGCGTTCAGTGGCGGACTCGACACGACCGTTTGCGTTCCGATCCTGAAAGAGGAGTACGGCTACGACGAGGTCATCGGCGTCAACGTCGACGTCGGCCAGCCGACCGACGAGTTCGACGAGGCGGAAGAGACCGCGGAAGCGCTCGGGCTCGACCTCCACGTCGTCGACGCGAAGGCGGAGTTCGCTGACCTCTGTTTCGACGCGGTGAAGGCGAACGCGACCTATCAGGGCTACCCGCTCGGGACCGCGCTCGCGCGTCCCGTCATCGCCGAGGCCATTCTCGGCGTCGCCAAGGAGCAGGGCTGTGACGCCATCGCGCACGGCTGTACGGGCAAGGGGAACGACCAGCTCCGGTTCGAGGCCGTCTGGCGCGGCTCCGACCTCGAAGTGATCGCGCCGGTCCGCGAGCTGGGGCTCACCCGCGAGTGGGAGATCGAGTACGCCGCCGAGAAGGAGCTGCCCGTCGAGGCCGGCGACGGCGGCGTCTGGTCCATCGACGAGAACATCTGGTCGCGCGCGGTCGAGGGCGGGAAACTGGAGAACCCGAACTACGAGCCGCCGGAGGACATCTACGAGTGGACCGCCGAGCCCGAGGGCGAGACGACCATCGAGATCGCCTTCGAGGAGGGCGTCCCCGTCGCCGTCGACGGCGAGGAGATGGACCCCGTCCCGCTCATCCAGTACCTCAACGAGTACGCGGGCGAGTTCGGGATCGGCCGCACCGACGTGATGGAGGACCGCATGCTCGGGCTCAAGGTCCGCGAGAACTACGAGCACCCGGCCGCGACCGTCCTGCTCACCGCCCACCAGGCGCTCGAGGACCTCGTCCTCACCAAGAACGAGCGCTCGTTCAAGAAGGGGATCGAACACGAGTGGTCCGAGAAGGCGTACCAGGGCCTCGTCTTCGCACCCGTCGTCGACGCGCTGGACGCCTTCATCGACGAGACCCAGGACGTGGTGACCGGCACCGCGACGGTCAAGGTCTCCGGCGGCAACTGCCGCGTCGTCGCTCGCAACTCCGAGTACGCCGTCTACTCCGAGGAGATGGCCTCGTTCAACACCGAGGACGTCGCCGGCATCGCCCAGGAGGACGCCACGGGCGTCGCGAAGTACCACGGGCTCCAGGAGCGCCTCGCCAACGACGTGAAGAAGGCGGTCTCGAAGCCCGAGATCGCCACGGACGGCGGTGCCGCGTCCGACGACGGCACCGACGACGGCTCCGGCGAGACGGACGAGAACTGAATGACTGACGACGACGACTCCGGAACCGCCGTCCGCCGCGACCGCTTCAGCGGCGGCCCCGCCCGCGCGTTCCTCTCGAGTCTGGCGGCCGACGAGGCGATATTCGCGGCGGATCTCGCGGTCGACCGCGCGCACGTGGTCATGCTCGCGGAGAGGGGGATCGTCGACGACGCGGTCGCCGGCGAGGTCCTCGAAGCCCTCGACGACGTGGAGGCCGCCGGCCACGGCGCTCTCCCCGACGGCGAGGACGTCCACGAGGCGATCGAGACGGCCGTCATCGACCGAGTCGGCCCCGACGGCGGTCGGATGCACACGGCGCGCTCGCGCAACGACGAGGTGGCGACGTGTATCCGCTACCGCCTGCGCGAGGACCTCCTTGCGGTCGTTGAGGCGACGCTGACGCTGCGGGAGGCCCTACTCGACGTGGCAGACGAGCACGCGGAGACGGTGATGCCCGGGTACACCCACCTCCAGCCCGCCCAGCCCACGACCGTCGGCCACTACCTGCTCTCGTACGAGGGCGGGATCGGTCGCGACACCGAGCGCCTGCTCGGCGCGTACGACCGGACGAACCGCTCGCCGCTCGGCGGGGCCGCCTTCGCCGGCACGCCGTTCGACGTCGACCGCGAGCGCACCGCCGATCTGCTCGGGTTCGACGGGCTCGTCCACAACTCGATGGACGCCTCGTCCGCCCGTGACTTCCTTGCCGAGGCATCGACCGCCTGTGCGACGCTGTCGACGACGTTGTCGGGGCTCGCGGAGGACCTGATCCTCTTCTCGAACAAGGGCTTTCTCGAGCTGTCCGACGACTACTCGTCGACGTCCTCGATCATGCCCCAGAAGAAGAACCCCGACACGCTGGAGCTGACTCGCGGCGTCGCCGGCGACGCGATCGGCGAGGCGACGGGGACGCTGAGCCTGCTGAAGGGGTTGCCCCGCGCGTACAACCGCGACCTCCAGCGCGCGCACGCGAGCGTGTTCGAGACCGCCGACGACGTGCGGGAGGCGGCGGAGGTCGCCGCCGGCGCGGTCGCGACCGCCGATTGGGCGGTCGAGGAGCTCGCGTCGGCCGCCGGCGACGGTTTCTCGACGGCGACGGGCGTCGCCGACCTGCTCGCGATGGGCGGACTGCCGTTCCGGACCGCCCACGAGATCGTCGCGGCCGCGGCCGAGTCGATCGACGACGCCGACGACCCGGCGACCGCGGCCGCAAAAGTTGACGAGGCCGCACGAGAGGTCACGGGCGAGCCCCTCTCGGCGTACGTGAGCCGCGAGGACGTGGAGGCCGCGCTCGATCCGGCGGAGAGCGTCGCGAGTCGCGATTCGACCGGCGGGCCCGCCCCCGACGCGGTCGCCGAGGCGCTCGCGGCGAGCGAGGCCGGTCTCGACGACGACGCGGAAGCGCTGGCCGCACGCCGCGACACGCTCGCCGCCGCGACCGACCGGCTGGAGACGGAGGTGGAGACGTATGCGTGAGTCGACTCGTGACGCGGACTCGACGCTCCGACAGCCGCCGCGACCGCCGCGATCGCCGCCGTCCCCGCGAGGGGACAACTAATTACTGAAATCTGTCATCGGATTTCACACGACGGCTGAATTGGCTTTTCGAACCGTTAGAGTCGACTCTATTTATTGTAAACAAAATTATATTTTCGAAGGGTTTATGTTTTATCGGAGGCGAGTATCGCCCACGATGACGACCGATACCGATCCGGTGCTGGCAGAGGACCCGATCACGGGCGAGGAGATCGAGCTTCCGGCCGACGTCGAGGTTGGCGAGATAATCGACAGTCCGGTCACCGGGACCGAACTGGAGGTCATCTCGCTGGATCCCGTCACGCTGGAGGAGGCTCCCGAACTCGAGGAGGACTGGGGAGAGTAGATGGTGACGAACCTCACGACGTCGACACGCGAGTGGTCGGCATGCGCATAGGGATCCTCTACTCGCGGATCCGCCGCGACGAGAAGCTGCTGCTCGAGGAACTGCGCGACCGCGACCACGAGATCGAGAAGATCGACGTGCGCAAACAGCGGTTCGGGCTGGAGTCGACGACGGCGAACGTTGCCGACCTCGACATCGTCGTCGACCGGTGTCTCTCCACGAGCCGGTCGCTGTACGCGACGAGGTTCCTCGACAGCTACGGCGTTCCCGTGGTGAACTCCCCCGAGACCGGCGACGTCTGTGCGGACAAGGCGAAGAACTCGCTCGCGCTCGCGGAGGCGGACGTCCCCACGCCCGCCACGGAGGTCGCGTTCACGAAGGAGGCCGCGATGGAGGCCATCGAGTCGTTCGGCTACCCCTGCGTGTTGAAACCCGTCGTCGGATCCTGGGGGCGGCTGATGGCGAAGATCGACACCCGCAGCGCCGCCGAGGCGATCTTAGAGCACAAGGAGACGCTCGGCCACTACGAGCACAAGGTGTTCTACGTCCAGGAGTTCGTCGACAAACCCGGCCGCGACATCCGGGTGGTTTCGGTCGACGGCGAGCCGGTCGCCGCGATGACGCGCTCGTCGGACCACTGGCTCACGAACGCCGCGAAGGGCGGGACGACGGAGCCGTTCGACCTCGACGACCGGGCGCTCGAGCTCGTCGAGCGGGCCTCTGAGGCGGTCGGCGGCGGGATGCTCGGCGTCGACCTGATGGAGGTCGGGGGCGAGGGCTCCGGCGAGTACACCGTCCACGAGGTGAACCACACAGTCGAGTTCAAGGCGCTCACCGAGGCCAGCGACGTCGACGTCCCCGCGCGGGTCGTCGACTGGCTGGAGACGAAAGCCGAGGCGTTCGCGGCCGACGGCGACGACTCGAGCGGTGACACGAACGTCGACGACGCGACCGACGCCGACGAGGTCGTCCTATGAGCGGGACGGGTTCGGGAGCGGACGCCGCGACCGACACGTACACCGCGAGCGTCGTCGGCGGCACGGGGTTCACCGGCGGCGAGCTGTTGCGCTTACTCGCCGGTCACCCGAACTTCGAGGTCGTTCAGGCCACCTCGCGGTCGGCGGACAACATGACGGTCGGCCGCTCGCACCCGAACCTCCGGGACCTCGATCTGCGCTTTTCTTCCCCCGACGACCTCGAGTCCGTCGACGTGCTCTTCTCGGCGACGCCACACGGTGTCTCGATGGGGCGGGTCGACGACTACTTCGAGGTCGCGGACACGGTCGTCGACCTCTCGGCGGACTTCCGGCTGCCGGAGGCGACCATGTACGACGAGTGGTACGACGGCCACGAGTCGCCGGAGTACCTTGAGCGCGCGGAGTACGCGCTGCCCGAACTCAACCGCGAGAACCTCCCCGGGGCGGACCTCATCGCCGGCGGCGGCTGTAACGCCACGGCGACGATCCTCGGGCTGAAGCCGCTCGTCGACGCGGGCGTGCTCGGCCCCGAGAGCGGCGAGGTCGTCGTCGACGTGAAGGTCGGCTCCTCGGAGGGTGGCGCCGGCGGCGGCGCGGCCTCCTCGCACCCCGAGCGCTCGGGCGTCGTGCGCCCGTACGCGCCCACCGGCCACCGCCACGAGGCGGAGATCGAGGCGTACCTCGGGCTCTCCGTCTCCTTCACCGTCCACGCGGTCGACATGGTCCGGGGCGCGTCCGCGACCTGCCACGTCTTCCCCGACGAGCCCGTCTCGAAGGGCGACCTCTGGAAGAGCTACCGCGGCGCGTACGCCGACGAGCCGTTCATGCGGGTCGTCTCCGGCGGGGGCGGCGTCTACCGCTACCCCGAGCCGAAGTCGGTCGCCGGCACCAACCACGGCGAGGTCGGCTTCGAGCTCGACCCCGGGAACCGGCGCGTCGTCGTCTTCTCGGCGATCGACAACATGACCAAGGGGTCGGCGGGGCAGGCGGTCCACGCGGCGAACGTCGCGCTCGAGCTGCCCGAGACCGCCGGCCTCGAGTTCGGGGGGCTTCACCCCGTGGGGTCGCCATGAGCGGCTCCGACGCGGTCGCCGACGGCGGAAGCGACGCCGCCGGCGATCCTCCCGTCGTCGTCAAGATCGGCGGCGCGAGGGCGGTCGACCCGGCGGGTGCGGTCGGCGACGTCGCCGACCTCGTCGCCGACGGTCGCGCGGTCGTCGTCGTCCACGGCGGCTCGACGGTCGTCGACGAGACCATCGAGCGGCTGGGCATGGAGCCCGAGTACGTCGAGTCCGCCTCCGGCGTCACGGGTCGATTCACCGACGCCGACGCGATGGAGGCGTTCACGATGGCGATGGCGGGCAAGCTCAACACCGAGCTGACCGCGCTGTTCCGCGAGGCCGGCGTCGACGCGGTCGGCCTCTCCGGCGTCGACGGCGGGCTCCTCTCGGGGCCGCGCAAGTCGGCGGTCCGCGTGGTCGAGGACGGAAAGAGGAAGATCAGGCGCGGCGAGCACTCGGGGACGATCGAGTCGGTGAACGCCGACCTGCTCGCCGGCCTGCTCGCGGACGGCTACACCCCCGTCGTCTCGCCCCCGATGGAGGGGAAAGAGGGCGACGGCGGCGTCACGCCGGTCAACGCCGACGCGGACCGGGCGGCCGCCGCGGTCGCGGGCGCACTCGGCGCGGACCTGGTCCTGCTGACCGACGTGGCGGGCGTCTACGCCGACCCGGACGACCCCGACACGCTGATCGAGTCGGCCGCGACGCCCGCGGACCTGGAGGCGGTCGAGGACGCCGCCGAGGGGTTCATGGGCAAGAAGGTGATGGCGGCCAAAGAAGCGCTCTCGGGCGGCTCCGGCCGTGTCTTTATCGCCGATGCCAACGCCGACGACCCGATCCTCGCCGCGCTCGACGGCTCGGGGACGACGATCGAGCGGTCGGCGGTCGACGGAACGGACGAGGACGCGGAGGATGCCGAGGAGACGGAGGCGGTCGACGCATGAGCGGCTTCGTCTTCTCCGAGAAGCCGATCGAGATCGCCTCCGGCGACGGGGTCCACCTCACCGACACGAACGGCAACGACTACCTCGATTTCGGCGCGAGCTACGCGTGTACCCCGGTCGGCCACTGTCACCCCGAGGTCGTCGACGCGGCCACGAGCCAGTTGGAGGAGCTCATGTACGTCCAGGCGTCGTACCCGCACGCGACGCGGACGGCGCTGTACGAGCGGTTGGCCGAGGTCGCGCCCGGCGACGTCGGGAACGTCTGGCTCTGTAACTCCGGGACCGAGGCCAACGAGGCCGCCCTGAAGTTCGCGCGGCACGCGACCGGCCGCGAGAAGATCGTTGCGACCACTCAGGGCTTTCACGGCCGGACGATGGGCGCGCTCGCGACCACCTGGAAGGCGAAGTACAAACAGGGGTTCGAGCCGCTCGCCGGCGGCGTCGAGTTCGTCGAGTACGGCGACGAGGCGGCAATGCGCGAGGCCGTCGACGAGAAGACCGCGGCCGTGATCCTGGAGCCCCTCCAGGGCGAGGGCGGGATCAATCCCGCCTCGACGGCGTACCTCGAGGCGGTGCGGGAGGCCACGGCGGAGGCGGGGGCCGCGATGGTCCTCGACGAGATCCAGACCGGGCTCGGCCGCACGGGCTCGATGTGGGCCGCGGAGCGTCACGGCGTGGTCCCGGACGTGCTCACGACGGCGAAGGGGCTCGCCAGCGGGCTCCCGATCGGCGCGACGCTGTGTCGCGACTGGATCGCGGCGGAGTCGGGCGACCACGGCTCGACGTTCTCGGGCGGCCCCGTCGTCTCCGCGGCGGCCGGCGCGACCCTCGACGTCATCGAACGCGAGGGGCTGGCCGATCACGCGGCCGACGTGGGCTCGTACCTCCGCGAGGAGATCGAAACCCGCCTCGGCGACGACGTGCGCGAGGTCCGCGGCGAGGGGCTGATGGTCGGCATCGAGGTGAAACGCGGCTCCAACCGGCTGCTCCGCGACCTCGCGATCGACCACGGGATCCTCGCGCTGCCGGCCGGTCGCACCGTGTTGCGCCTGCTGCCGCCGCTGACGGTCGAGCGCGACCACGTCGACAGCGTGGTCGACGCGCTCGAGGAGGTGATCGCGTGACCGCCGCGCCCGACTCGGCCGGGAACGCGGAGGCTCCCGCGGCGGGCGACGGTGACGCTGCCGACAACGGCGACGCTGCCGGCACCGACGTGGTCGCCGGCGGCGGCTACCCCGAGGCCTGCGACACCCCGGCGCGCAAGCTGCTTTTCGACCTGGTCTCGATCCCCTCGCCCTCCGGCGAGGAGACGGCGGCCGCCGAGCGGCTCGTCGACTTCTTCGAGGCCAACGGCCGCGAGGCGTGGATCGACGAGGTCGGGAACGTCCGCGCACCCGCGGACGACGCGGTCCTCCTGACCTCGCACGTCGACACCGTCCCCGGCGACATCCCCGTCGAGGTGCGTCCCGCTCCCGAGGACGTGGACGACCTCGGCGGGACCGACGTCCGGGTCGGCGAGCCGGGCGAGCCCGTGTTGTGGGGCCGCGGCGCGGTCGACGCGACCGGCCCGCTCGTCTCGATGGCGGTCGCCGCCGTCGAGACCGGCGTCTCCTTCGTCGGGGTCGTCGGCGAGGAGACGAACTCGCGGGGCGCACGCCACCTCGTCGCCGACCGCGACGCGCCCGAGGCGGTGGTGAACGGCGAGCCGTCGGGCTGGGACGGCGTCACGCTCGGCTACCGCGGCTTCCTCGCGGGCACGTACGTGAACACCAGCGAGTCGGGCCACTCCTCGCGGCCGGAGCCGAACGCGATCCAGCACGCGATCGACTGGTGGCACGGCGTCGAGGAGGCATTCACGCCGGCGGACCCGGAGACGCCCGTCTTCGAGCAGGTGACGACGAAACCCGTCTCGATGGATGGCGGGCTGACCGACGACGGCCTCGCCGTCGAGGCCGCGATGGACGTCCAGCTCCGGGTGCCGCCGTCCCGCACCGTCGACGAGGTCCACGAGCTGGCGGAGGCGGAGCTGACCACGGGGTCGGTCCACTGGAAGGAGCCGATCCCGCCCGTGATGGAGAGCCCCCGGACCGACCTCGCGCGGGCGTTCCGCGTCGCGATCCGCGGGGCCGGCGGCGACGTCCGCCTACTCAGAAAGACCGGCACGAGCGACATGAACCTCTTCGCGGCCGAGTGGGACTGCCCGATGGTCACCTACGGCCCCGGAAACTCCGAGCTGGACCACGCGCCCGACGAGCGGCTCCCGCTCTCGGAGCTCGACCGGGCGACGACCGTCCTCGCCGACGTCTGTCGCGACCGACGATAGGCGTCGCGGCCGCGGGCCGCGGCGCTCCCTTCTCTCCGAAGCCTCCCGTATCGACCCATCACCGAATCCGAACCATCGACGCAGATCAACCACGTCTCAGCCATCGAACTCACCCACACATGCCACTCGCTACCGACGACTTCCTCGACATCGACGACGTAACGCCGGCCGAACTGGACGCCCTGCTCGACCGCGCGGCCGCGATGAAGGCCGGCGAGACGGAGCCGCGGCTCCCCGACGCGACGCTCGGGATGATATTCGAGAAGCCCTCGACGCGGACGCGGATCTCCTTCGAGACGGGGATGACGCGGCTCGGCGGCCACGCCATGTTCCTCGGGCCGGACGACCTCCAGCTCGGGCACGGCGAGCCGCTCCGGGACACCGCGCGGGTGCTCGGCCGGTACGTCGACGCCGTGATGGCGCGGCTGTTCGACCACGCCGACGTCGAGACGCTCGCCGAGCACGCCGACTGCCCCGTGATCAACGGGCTCACCGACGAGGCACACCCCTGCCAGACGCTCGCGGACCTGCTCACGATCCGGGAGTTCGTCGGCGAGGATGCCACCGTCGCGTGGGTCGGCGACGGCAACAACGTCGGGCAGTCGTTCGTCGTCGGCGCGGCGATGGCCGGCATCGACGTGCGGGTGGCGACGCCCGACGAGTACGGGATGGATCCCGCCGTCTTCGAGCGCGCGGCCGCCTTCGGCGCGGACGTGGAGCCGACGACGGACCCCGAGAGCGTCCTCGACGGGGCCGACGTCGTCTACACCGACGTGTGGATCTCGATGGGACAGGAGGACGAACGCCACGAGAAGCTGGCCGCCTTCGACGGATTTCAAGTGAACGCCGACCTGCTCGCGGGCACGGACGCGAAAGTGATGCACTGTCTGCCCGCCCACCGCGGCGAGGAGATCACGAACGACGTGCTCGAGTCCGACCGCGCGCTCGCGTGGGAGCAGGCTGAGAACCGGATGCACGCGCAGAACGCGCTGCTCGTCGAACTGCTCGAGGACGAGGCCGGAAACGGGTCGTAACCGATCCGGCCGATCCGGCCGACCCCGCCGGCACCGTCGTCCCCCCGACCGCCCGCTTCGGCGCGCGCGACCCGCGAGGACGACCGGCGGGAGTCCGCGGCGGACCGCGCGCGAGGGAGCACCCGGCCGCGCCGTCGCGGTCCGGCGGCGCGGCCGGTGCGAGGCTGGGGAGGCGAGAGGCCACGCTTCGCCGGCCGTCGCTTACCAGGGACGACCGGAGCTTACCGGGGACGACCGCCGGCCTACCGAAGCCGCCACCACAGCGATCGCAGTTTGTACCCGATCGATCCGGCCCGGTAGCCGTTCCAGCCGCTCATCCCGCCCGCGAGCGTCCTCGCGTCGTATCCCTCCTCCTCGAGCACCGTCGTCGCCTGCTTCGCGACGATCCCCATCTTACACACCGTGACGATCTCCCGGTCCCGCGGGACCTCGTCCAAACGCGCCCGGAGCGCCGACTCGTCGCCGCCGCGGAGGTCCTCGTAGACGGGGAGGTTGTGGCTCCCGTCGATCGCGTCCGCCTCGTACGCGTCCGCCGGGCGAACGTCGAGGACGAACGGTTCGTCTCCGCTCGTCCCTTCGCTTCCCTCTCCGCTCCCGCCCCCGAGACGCTCGTCCAACTCGTCCGGGCGGATCCCGTTCATCCTCGTAGCCGTTCCGCGTGTTCGGTCACGATCCGGCCGAGCCGCTCGGTCCGCTTGCGGAGGTCCTCGTCGGAGATCCGTCCCTCGTCGTCGATCTCGGAGGACGCGCCGCGGATCCCGACCTCGTGGGGGACCACCCACGCGTGGACGTTCCGGAACGTCGACCGGAGGTGTTCGAGGGTGCCGCCGTAAGAGCCGCCGCCGGCGGTCGCGAGCAGCCCCACCGCGGTGTTCTCGTACTCGTCGAAGCCGCAGAAGTCGTGGAAGTTCTTGAACGTCGAGGAGTAGGAGCCGTGGTAGACCGGAGTGCCCGCGAGCACGCCGTCGGCCTCGCGAACTCGGCGTTTCAGGCGCTCGCTGTCGCCCTGATCGTCCTCGTCGGGGTGGTACAGCGGGAGGTCGACCGCGCCCAGATCGATCAGGTCGGTCTCCGCGCCGGCGTCGGCCGCGGCTGAGAGCGCGACGCGGAGGGCGGCCTTCGTGGTGCTCGCCCCCCGACGGCTGCCGGAGATCGCGACGATCCGTGTCATACGCCGGGTTCGAGGCGAGGAACCAAAAACGCGGGCGGTTCGTCGTGAGGCGTCGACGGTCGTGTAGAGTCCCCGTTCGTCCCCCGGTTCTCGGTTCCATATCGACAGAACGGGTCGTTGCTGGCGCGGTGACGATATCCAAAACCCCAGTCGCGAGGCGCTCCGCGCCTCTGGCAGCCGGCGCAAAGCGCCGGCGACGCCACCGCCCGAATTGATACACTCCCCATCTGTAGTGAACATCCGCGAGCGAAGCGAGCGGTTCACCGACGGCGAGGCGAACGCCGAGCCGTCGGCCTTTTTCCCTCCAGGTTTTTCGAGGAGCGGTTCCCGAAGCGAACGCAGTGAGCGAGGGTACCCGACGAGAAAAAGGTGGTGTACTGACCGATCCGTCCGTCCTCTCACGTGGCCGACTCGCCCGCGCAAGGTTCGCGAGGGACACCGGACGTTATGGTCCCGGCCGTCCAGGGTGCGGACATGGACCAGATCTCGTTCGGTACGGACGGTTGGCGGGCGACGCTCGACGTCTTCACCGACGACCGGGTTCGGATCGTGGGGCAGGCGGTCGCCGACCATCTCGAGGCGGCGGGCCACGACGAACCGGTCGCCGTGGGGTACGACGCCCGCGAGACCTCCGAGGGGTTCGCCGAGAGCCTCGCGGAGGTGCTCTCGGGGAACGGCTTCGACGTGTTGTTGCCCGAACGCGACGTCCCCACTCCCCTGATCGCCTACGGCATCGTCGACGAGGGGCTGGCTGGCGCGTGTATGGTCACCGCTTCGCACAACCCGCCCGAGTACAACGGCGTGAAGTTCATCCCGAGCGACGGCGCGCCCGCGCTCCCCGACGTGACCGAGGACGTGGTCTCCCGGCTCGCGGAGCCGGACCTCCTCCCCGAGGACGAGCGCGGCGAGGTCCGCCGCCACGACTTCGTGACGCCGCACGCAGAGGCCGCCCGCGACCTCGTCGACGCCGACCTCGACGGGCTCACGGTCGCGTACGACGCGATGCACGGCAGCGGCCGCGGGGTGACGGACGCCCTGCTCGAGTCCGCCGGCGCGGAGGTGCGCCGCCTGCGCTGTGACCGGGACCCGACCTTCGGCGGCGAATCTCCAGAACCCAGCGCGGAACACCTCGGCGAGCTCGCCGATCTGGTGACCGACTCCGAAAGCGACGTCGACCTCGGCGTCGCCAACGACGGCGACTCCGATCGAGTCGCGGTGGTGACACCCGAGCGCGGCGTGCTCGACGCCAACCTCTTTTATGCCGCCTGCTACGACCGCCTCCTGGAGACCGACTCGGGTCCGGCGGTCCGGACCGTCTCGACGACGTTCCTCGTCGACCGCATCGCCGAGGCGCACGGCGAGGAAGTGTACGAGACCCCCGTCGGGTTCAAGTGGGTCGCCGAGGCGATGGGCGAACACGACGCGCTGTTCGGCGGCGAGGAGTCCGGCGGCTTCTCCGTTCGCGGGCACGTCCGCGAGAAGGACGGCGTGTTGATGGCGCTACTCGCGGCCGACGCCGCCGACGCGGAACCCTTCGACGCCCGCGTCGACCGCCTGCTCGACGAACACGGCCACATCGCCGCCGGGAAGGTCTCGATCGACTGCCCCGACGACCGCAAGGAGGCGGTCCTCGCCGAGTTGGAGGGTCACATCCCCGAGTCGGTCGACGGCCACGCGGTCGCGGAGGTCGTCACGCTCGACGGGTTCAAGCTCCTCTTGGAGAACGGCTCCTGGCTCCTCGTCCGCCCCTCGGGGACCGAGCCGAAGCTGCGCGTCTACGCCGAGGCCGACTCGGACGACCGGGTCGACTCGCTGCTCGCGGAGGGCCGCGACCTCGTCGAACCGCTCGTGTGAGCCCGGTGTGAGCGACGCGGAGGCGTTCGGATTGGGTGCCTTTTTAGGGGATACCACCCTAGTCGCTCGTATATGTTCAAGGCCATCGTGAGCGCGTCGACGCTACAGGACGCGCTCGATTCGGTGAGCGTGCTGGTCGACGAGTGTAAGATCCGCCTGAACGAGGAGGCGCTCTCGATCCGCGCGGTCGATCCCGCGAACGTCGGCATGGTCGACCTCACCCTCGAGGCCGCCGCGTTCGAGTCCTACGAGGCCGACGGCGGCGTCATCGGCGTCAACCTCGCCCGCCTCGAGGACATCGCCGGGATGGCCAACTCCGGTGACCTGATCCACCTCGAACTCGACGAGGAGACCCGCAAGCTCCACATCGAGACGGACGGCCTCTCGTACACCCTCGCGCTCATCGACCCCGACTCCATCCGCCAAGAGCCGGACATCCCCGATCTGGACCTCCCCGCGGAGATCGTCGTCGAGGGCGCACAGCTCGACCGCGGCGTGAAGGCCGCAGACATGGTCTCCGACCACATCCGGCTGCGCGTCGACGAGACCGCGGAGACGTACCTCATCGAGGCGGAAGGCGACACCGACGACGTCGACTTGGAGCTCGCCCGCGAGGACCTCATCGCGCTCACCGCCGGCTCCGCGGACTCGCTTTTCAGCCTCGATTACCTCAAGGACATGAACAAGGCGATCCCCGGCGACGCCGAGGTCACCGTCGAGCTCGGCGAGGAGTTCCCCGTCAAGCTCCACTACGGCTTCGGCGAGGGGTTGGGCCACGTGACGTATATGCTCGCGCCGCGTATCCAGAGCGACTGAGAAGCGGGGAAACGGCCCTTTCGGGCTCGTTCGAACACGATCGGCGCATCACTCCTCGTCCGCGACCGGGACCGACGCCGTCACCCGCGTTCCGCGCGGGTCGCGGTCGGCGTACTCCACGTCGGCTCCCAGCGCGCCGGCGGCCCACTCGACGACCCACAGTCCGAGCCCGGAGCCGTGCTCGAGCGCGGTCTCCCGGCCCGACTCGACCGCCTTCACCTCGTGGTCGGGGATCCCCGGTCCGTCGTCCTCGACGACGAGGAGGAACCGGTCGCCACCGCCCGCACCCCCGTCGCTCTCCGAATCCTCTCCGCCGTCCGCGTCCTCGCGTCGAAGCGTCACACGGACCCACGGCCCGCCGTCCTCGCGCTCCGTGCCCGCGCCGTCGTGGTGGTCGATCGCGTTCTCGACGACGTTCTCGACGATCGCCCGGAACGCGTCGGCTCTGAGCCGAGCGGTCGCGTACCCCTCGCGACGGCCGGCGTTGATCGATGCCTCGACGGTCGCGCCCGGTTCGCGCTCGCGGGCGGCGGCGACGATCGTCTCGACCGCCTCGACGACGTCGACCGAGGTCGGCTCGGCGTCGTCGAGCAGCGACTCGACGGTGCCGGCCTTCTCGCCGAGCGCGGCCAGCGCGCCGGAGCGTCGCTCGAGCGCGTCGGCCATCCGCGCGAGTTCGGGGTCCTCGATCCGGTCAGCGAGCAGTTCGCCGTATCCGTGGACGACGCCGGCGTCGTTGCGGAGGTTGTGTCGGAGCACCCGGTTGAGCACCTCGAGCTGTTGGCGGCGGCGCTCGCGCTCGGTGACGTCCGAGAGGACGACGGTGTACCCCACGTGCGTCCCGTTCGGATCGGTCAGTCGCGAGGTCGACACCGCGTACGTGCGCCGGCGGCCGTCCGCCTCGACCGCCACTTCGGCGTCCGCGTTGCCCTCGTTCCCCTCGTCGACGTCGATCGGCACGTCGAGAAACGCGTCGAGCGGGCGGTCGCGGGCGGTCGCGGCCTCGACCCCGACGAGCGTCTCGGCGGCCGGGTTGAGCCGGACGATCCGTCCGTCGAGCGCGAGCGCGATCACGGGGTCGGTCAGGTCGTCGATCGCCGTTCGTTCGGCGGCGCGACTGGTCGTCGGGTACCGATCGAACATCTCCGCGCGGTCGAACGCGTACGCGTCGAGCAGCACGTGCGGGACGAACATGAGCGGCGCGAGCTGGAGCTGCGGGACTGGACCGATCTCGAGCGTCCACGCGACCAAGGCGAATCCGGGCGGAAGCGAGCTCAACGCGACCGCGGCGCTCTCGCGGCGGTAGAGCGGCCCGTAACTGAGCAGCGTGTCGACGAGCAGGAACACCGCGCTCGCGACGAGCACCGTCTCGACGGCGACGACGAGGTACGCCCACGGGCCGAAGGCGTACGAGACGGTCGAGACGCCGAAGACCGGATCGAGCCCGAATTCCGTCCAGAACGCGCCGTGGACCGGGTTGGTGGCGAGAACGAGCGTCGAGAGCAGGCCGAACCCGACGGCGGCAACGAAGAGGCGACTCCGGATCACGTCGCTCCGTCCCGTGTACGCGAGCGCGAAGCCGAGAAAGGCGATCCCCGCCCAGACGATCCCGAGCCAGGTCGCCGCCTCGAGGGCGATACGGAGGGTCCGGCCCTCGACGAGTAACCCCACCCCGTAGGAGAGACACCACGTCGCCTGCGCGGCGAACACGCCGAGGAACCAAGCGACTCCGGGACGCCCCCGGTGTTCTCGGATCGTCCACGCGAGCCCGAGCGCACCGACGCCACCGGCCAACGAGCCGAGGACGGGCCACGCGGGGACGACGTCGGGGACCATGTGTCGTGTCGGCTACGACGACGACGGTCGGCGTAAAACTGTCGCGGTCACGCGGTCCGAACGACGGCGGAGCGCCGCCCGAACGCGACCGCGACCGGGACGAGGAGCACGGCGCCGACGAGGAACGGCGAGGCGACGGCGACCGTGTACAACACCGCCATCAGCGGCGGGCCGACGGTCCGCCCGAGGCTCGACGCGCCCTGCGTGACGCCGAAGGCCGCCCCCTGTTCGGCGTCGCCGGCGGACGCCGAGACGAGCGTCGCCAGCGAGACGTTGACGAGGGCGTTCCCCAACGAGAGCGCCGCGAGCGCGACGAGGAGGCACACGAGCGGGAGCGTGAGCCACGCCGGGCCGCCGACGGCGACGCCGCCGGCGACGCGGTCGACGACCCCGGTCGTCGGGATCGCGACGAGCGCCCCGCCGAGGACCACGGAGCCGGCGGCGACGAGCGTTCGGGAGGGGACGACCCGCGAGAGCCGTCCGACGAGCACGCCCTGGTTCACCGCGCCGAGGACGCCCACGTAGGTGAGCAGGAACGCGGCGGCGGTCGCGTCGTAGCCGAACGCGTCGGCGACGTACGGAATGAACATCACCTGTACGCCCGCGAACGCGACGGCGACGAGGAAGTACGCGACCGTGAGCGGCCGGAGGGTGACGGAGTCGAGCGCCTCCCGGAACTGTCCGATCGCGGTCGTCCGGGCGGCCGATCCGCCGGAGCGGTCGCGGTCCGGCTCCTCGAGGAAGAGACCGCCCACACCGACCGCGAGGAAGCTCATCCCGGCGGCGGCGAAGCTCGGCAGCGAGTACGGCGTCGCCGGGACGAACGCCGGGAGGAGCGCGTCGGCGCGGGCGACCACGGGGTCGGCGGCGAGCAGCCCGCCGATGGCCGGCCCGAAGACGAACCCGAGCGCGAACGAGGCCCCGACGAGGCCGAGCGCGCCCGCCCGACGGTCCCGCGGGGTGATGTCGGCGACGTACGCCTGTGCGGCGGCGATGTTTCCCCCCATCGCTCCCGCGAGGGTCCGGGAGGCGAAGAGCGTCGCGAGCGCGGCGGTCGTTCCGAAGCGCGCGCCGGACTCCCCGGCGTAGCCGAACGTCACCCACGCGACCCCGGCGGTCGCGAGCGACGCGAGCAGGACGGGCCGGCGGCCGATCCGGTCTGAGAGCCGTCCGAGCGTGGGCGCGGCGAGGAACTGTGCGAGCGAGTACGACGCCGCGAGCAGCCCGATGAAGGCGTCGCTGACGCCGAACGACCGCACGTAGAAGGGGAGGATCGGGATCACGATCCCGAAGCCGACGAGGTCGATGAACACGACGCCGATCACCACGGCGAGCGCGCGGCGGGGATTGGAGACGGCAGGAGGGCCCAACGAGCGACCCTCCGAATCCTCCTCCGACGGAGACGCCGCGCTCCCGTTCGCGCCGTCGAGCGACGCCGCTCCCGCTTCCGGGTGTGTCACGGTCGCGAAACGTCCCGACGGGGCTTAAACGGGACGACGTCGACGGTCAGCCGTGTCGCTCGATGACCCGTTTCGCCGCCTGCCCCTTCTCCTTCCAGCCGTACCCCGCGTCGTACACGTGGCGTTTCGACTCGACGAGCTCCTCGGGCGAGGACTCATCGAAGCCGCCGCGGTCCCACGCGCCGGAGGTGTGGAGCCACTCGACGACGTTCTCCTTGGTCTCCGGCCAGGAGAGTCCCACCATCTCGTACCACGCGACCATCGCGAAGACGGCGTTGTCGTGACAGCCGGGGACGGAGCCGCGCTCGTAGACGGTTCGCATCGGCTCGCGGGTCGGCTCCGAGACGAGTTCCTTGAACTCCGCGGCGGTGAGCAGCCTGAGGTCGTCGTCTTCGCGGACGACCCGCTGCTCGCGTTCGAGCGCGCCCAGCGCGGCCTTGTGGAGCCCGCCCCACTCGGCGGGGACCGCCTCCCGGAGCGCCGGCTCGGAGAGCCCGTCAGGCTCGCTCGTGAGGACCGACAGCAGGTCCGTGTACGCCTTCTCGACGGTGGGCCAGCTCACGCCCTCGAACTCGCAGTCGGCGTCGTGGAGGCTGTTGGTCGTCCGACAGCCGGGACACGGGTAGCGGAACGTCGGCACTACTCGCCCCTGCGTCGCGGCCGGAGTTAGGGTTTTCGCGACGCGTGCGGAGCCGAGTTCGCTCGCTCGCACGCCGCCGTCCTCCGGCGGTCGATCGGCCCTTCCGAAACGTTTACTCGCCGGCCGACCCCGCTAGTAACTGGCATGACCAAAGTCAGCGTGATCGGCGCGGCGGGAACGGTGGGAGCCGCGGCCGGCTACAATCTCGCACTGCGCGACGTGGTCGACGAACTCGTCTTCGTCGACATCCCGGACCAGCGGGAGACGACGATCGGCCAGGCGGCGGACGCGAACCACGGCGTCGCCTACGACTCGAACACGACGGTCAGACAGGGCGAGTACGCGGACACCGCCGGCTCCGACGTCGTCGTGATCACGGCCGGGATCCCCCGAAAGGAGGGGCAGACCCGGATCGATCTCGCCGGCGACAACGCGCCGATCATGGAGGACATCGGCTCGTCGATCGCGGAGCACAACGACGACTTCGTCACCGTCACCACCTCGAACCCGGTCGATCTACTCAACCGCCACCTCTACGAGGCGGGCGACCGCGACCGCGGCCAGGTGGTCGGCTTCGGCGGGCGGCTCGACTCCGCGCGCTTCCGGTACGTCCTCTCCGAGCGGTTCGACGCACCCGTGAGGAACGTCGAGGCGACGATCCTCGGCGAGCACGGCGACGCGCAGGCACCGGTGTTCTCGAAGGTGCGCGTGAACGGCCGCGACCCCGATTTCGACGCCGACGAGCGCGAGGAGATCCTCGCTGACCTCCAGGAGTCCGCGATGGACG
This sequence comes from Halorubrum cibi, assembly GCF_900182635.1. GTDB lineage: Archaea > Halobacteriota > Halobacteria > Halobacteriales > Haloferacaceae > Halorubrum > Halorubrum cibi. Next base: position 257,797 of record NZ_FXTD01000004.1, read on the forward strand.
TGATCAGCCGGAAGGGCGCGACCCAGTGGGGTCCCGCCACCGGCGTCGCACACACGGTCGAGGCGATCGTGAACGACACCGGAGAGGTGCTCCCCTGCTCGGTCGTGCTCGACGGCGAGTACGGCTACGAGGACACCGCGCTCGGGGTTCCGGCGAAGCTCGGCTCGAACGGCGTCGAGGAGGTGATCGAGTGGGACCTCGACGAGTACGAAACCGAACTCCTCGACGAGGCCGCCGAGAAGCTCTCCGAGCAGTACGGGAAGATCGCGTAGACGACGCGGTTCCATCGGGATCCGTACTGCTCCGTTCCGTACGTACCGTTCCGTACCGCTCCGTTTCGCTCCGCACCGCTCCCGACCTCGCCGATCCCGGACGGACGCCTCATAGTCGGCTTCATCTGGTCGCCGCTCCGTGGCTCGAACATGAACGAGGGAGAGGCCGACCCGCGGGCGCTCCGCCTCCTGATCGCGGCGACGCCGGACGCCGAGACCGTCCTCCCGTGGCTGCGTACCCTGGCGGTCCTCGCCGGGTTCCTGACGGTCGCGATCCTCCTCGTGACGTTCGAACTCCTCGGCCGGGTCTGAGCCGCACGCGGCTTCGTCGATCCCACACGGGGCCACGCTATCGCCGGATTTCACTTTCGCTTTCGGGCTCGAATATAAACCGCGTCGGCACGACGGTCCCCGCATGAGCCAGTCCACGTTCGACGACGACGACCTGTTCGGGGAGGCGGCGGCGGAGACTCGTGCGGAGGTCGAGGAGCACCTCGAGGCCGCCCGCGAGGAGCTTCCTGACCCCGACGACGTGTGGGTGACCGACGCCGAGAACGTGCTCGGCGCGCTCAACGGGCTCAAATCGGCGCTCGACGTCGGCGACGCGGTCGATCACGTCCGCTCGGCGAAGAAGGCGTACGTCCTCGGCGAGCGCGCCGACGCCTTCGAGGACGCCGAGGACCTCGAAGCGGAGATCGCCGACCTGGAGTCGCTCGTTGGCGACATCGAGTCGGCCGCCGAGGAGGTGGCCTCGCTCACCGGAACGATCCCCGCGATCCGCGGCGCGCTCCAGGACGCCGGGGACGCCGAGGGCGACGAGTAGGGCGGATCCGAGGGACCGGTCCAGGACCCGTCCTCTCCCGCCGGTAACGCCCTCCTCGGTTTATGTATCGTGCGCACGAACTCCCGGACATGGCGGAACCAACCACGGAGGCCGTTCGCGTCTGGCTGGTCGAGCGGACCTACTCCGACGACGAACAGAACCTGGTGATCCTCACGTACGCCACCCCCGACGGCGAGCGGTACTTCCGGAAGGAGCGCGCGCTCACGTCGTTCTCGGACGTTCGGGACACCACCGCGGCGGTTGAGGCCGGGCCGGGCGAACTCGGGGCCGTCGACGACCCCGAGTTACGGGAGCGCTACGCCGCGGAGGCGCGGCGGATGCGCGACGCACACGACCCCGACGACCTCATCTAAGCGGGCTACCCGTCGTTTTCGACCTGCCGATCGACGGCCTCCCTGTCGACGACCGCCCGCGCCAGCTCGGCGAGCGCGTCGCTCGCGAGGTCGAGCAGCTCCCGGCCGCGCTCGCCGTCACCCGCGGTCGGGTCGCCGACGACCCCGTTGTCGGTGAACTCCTCGGAGTCGTGCGCGAGGTTCACGCCCGAGACCCACTCGCCCCAGCGGTCGGCCCCGCCGTCGCGCGCGTCGTCGACGCGGTCCTCGCGGACGAGGTCGGGGTTCGTCGCGCGCAGAAGCGCCGTCTCCAGCGGCCCGGCGTGGCCCATGTCGCCCGCGTGCTCGCCGACCGCCTCGAACCACGTGAACGCCACCCCGTAGCCGTCGTGGGCGGGGTCACGCGAGAAGCGCCGGGCGACCTCCGCGAGCGCCTCGACGTTCCCGCCGTGACCGTTCACGAAGGCGACGCGGTCGACGCCGTGCGCCGTAAGCGAGGCGGCCGCCTCCCGCACGTACGTCCGGAACGCGTCGGGACTCACCCACATCGTCCCGTCGAACGCGCGGTGCTCCTCGGCGACGCCGACGGGGATCGGGGGGGCGACGAGCGCCTCGCCGCGGGAGACGCCGTCGGCGACGCCCGCCCGCGGCTCCGCGTCGTACGCCGCCGCGGCCGCCTCCGCGACGGCGACCGCGTTCAGCGTGTCGGTACCGAGCGGCGCGTGCGGGCCGTGCTGTTCGGTGCTGCCGATCGGGAGGAACGCCACGTCGACGTCGGCGTCCCGCACGTCGGTCCAGGTCGCGTCCGCGAGTCGCATACGCCCATTCCGTCCACCGGCCCCGTATAGTCGACGGTCGAGGCGGGTTCCGCGGGGGCGGCGGGACGGTCCTCGCCGGCGTTCGCCCCGGGACTTAATTCGTCGGGCGTGGATCGGCGGATATGACCGACGATGAAGTCACCTCGGAGGCGGTCTACGGCGTGACGTTCGGCCCGCTGAAGCCGGCGCTTCGCGAGCACGCCTACCCGGTGACGAAGGAGGAACTGATAGAGCAATACGGCGGTTTCGAACTCGAACACGCCGACGGAACGGACCGGCTGGAGGCGGTGTTGCGCCGCACCGAGGTCGCGACGTTCCGTGAACCCCGGCAGGTCCGCGACGCGATCCTCGCGATCGTCGGCGTCGATGGAACCGGGAACCCAGTCGATCCGGAGACGGTCGGCAGGGAGACCGGGGACTGGAGCCGGCGGTCGCCGTGAGTCGCTAGTCGTCGTCTCCCTCGGCGTCCTCGAGGACCCGTGCGGTCCGCTCCTGGGCTCGGTCGATGAACTCCTGCGGTAGCTCGTCGATCTCGCCGGCCTGAACGCCCCAGAGGTGCGCGTACAGCCCCCCGTTCTCCAGCAGGTCGTCGTGGCTGCCCCGCTCGACGACCTCGCCGTCCTCCAACACGAGGATGGTGTCGGCGTCCCTGATCGTCGAGAGCCGGTGGGCGATCGCGAACGTCGTTCGGTCGGCGGTGAGCCTGTCTATCGACCGCTGGATCAGCATCTCCGTCTCCGTGTCGACGTCCGAGGTGGCCTCGTCCAGGACGAGGACGTCCGGGTCCTTCAACACCGCGCGGGCGATGGTGACCCGCTGGCGCTGTCCCCCCGAGAGCTTCACGCCGCGTTCGCCCACCATCGTGTCGTAGCCGTCCGGGAGGTTCTCGATGAACGCGTGCGCCTCCGCGGCCTTCGCGGCCTCACGGACTTCCTCGTCGGTCGCGTCGAACGCGCCGTAGGTGATGTTCTCGCGGACGGTGCCGTAGAACAGGTACGAGGACTGTCCGACGTAGCCGATCGACCGGCGAAGCGACCGCAGCGTGACCTCGCCGACGTCCTGGCCGTCGATCCGGATCGACCCCTCGTCGACGTCGTACATCCGGAGGAGTAGCTTGAGCACGGTCGACTTCCCGGCTCCCGTCGGTCCGACCAGGGCGAGCGTCTCGCCGCCCTCGACGGCGAAGTCGACGTCCCGGACTATCGGCTCCTCGTCGTAGCCGAAGGTGACGCCGTCGTAGACTACCTCTCCCTCCTCGACGACGAGGTCGGGAGCGTCGGCGTCCTCCTCGAGCTTCGAGGGCTCGTCCATCAGCCCGAAGATGCGCTCGGAGGAGGCCCTGGCGCGCTGGTACATGTTGATGATCTGGCCGAACTGCGCCATCGGCCAGATGAACCGCTGGGTGTAGAGGATGAAGACGACGAACATCCCGACGGAGAGTTCGCCGGTGAAGGGTCCCGGCGGCGCGTCCTGAAACACCCAGAGGCCGCCGACGACGAAGGTGAAGACGAAGCCGATGCCGGCGAGCACGCGCAGCGCCGGGAAGAACTTGATCCGGGTCCGGATCGCGCCCCAGTTGGCGTCGAAGTAGTCCATCGAGACGTCGTCGACGCGGTCGGACTCGTACGGCTCGGTGTTCGAGGACTTGATCACCTGGATGCCGCCGAGGTTGTTCTCGAGCCGCGAGTTCATCTTCCCGACCGAGGAGCGAACCGCGGCGTACTTCGGCTGGATCGTCCGGATGAAGACGTACGTGAACCCGGCGATGATCGGGACCGGCAGGAGCGCCACGAGGGCCAGTTGCCAGTTGATCCACACCAGGAGCCCGCCGATGCCGACGACCATCACGGAGAGCCGGAACAGCGAGTTCATCCCGTCGTTTAAAAAGCGCTCGAGGCGGTTCACGTCGTTCGAGAGGATCGACATCATCTCGCCGGTCTGCTTGTCGGAGAAGAACTCCATGTTCAGCCGCTGCATCCGGTCGTAGGTGTCGGTCCGCACGTCGTGTTGGATGTGCTGGGCGAAGGCGTTGAACCCCCAGTTGCGGACCCAGTGGAACGCCGCGCCGAGCGCGAACGCGCCGGCGATGACGGCGACCGTGAACCAGAACTGTTCGGGTCGGTCCGTCGGGAGCCACGCCTCCGGGAGCACGACGAGCGGGATCTGCTCGCTGAAGAGCGCGTCCTCGTAGAACACCGCGTCGATGGCGATCCCCAACATGAGCGGCGGGAGGAGGTCGAGCAGCCGCGCGAAGACGCTGGCGACGACGCCGACCGTCACCTGCGGGATGTACGCGCGGCCGTACTCGGAGAACAGCCGCTTCATCGGGTTCTCGACCTCCGCGCGCTGCTCCTCGAACGGGTCGTCGTCGTCCCACTCGGTCCCACTCATACCGATCCTATCGGGCCACGACGCAAGTGCGTTTCCTTCGGGTCGATCCTAGCCAACAGAAACCGGAGAGAACGACCGCTATCGGCGGATACGGCCACGTGCCATCGAACTCCGACCGGACGACGGTAGCGACGGTGGCTCCGAGTCAGATCGTCCGACGCTCCACGGCGGGATCGACGCCGGCGTCCGCCAAGTCCTCGCGGATCCGTCGCCGGAGCGGGTCCGGGACCGACTCGCGCGGGACCGGCGCGGCCGTGTCGGCTCCGGGCGTCGACTCGCCGCTCGACGCGGCAGATCCCCCCTCCGAGACCGACGCCTCCGATCCCGCGCTCTCGGGGACCGTCCAGTAGAGAACGGCGTCGGCCTCGGCGTAGAACTCCACGGCGAAGCGGATCCCCCCGCCGTCGTAGTGGACGCGCGCCGCGGCACCCTCCGCCCGCCACCCCTCCTGGCGGACGAGCGCGGCGATCTCGTCGTTCATGTTCGGTTTCGAGGCGGGAGCCTCATGTCGGCTTCGACCGCGGACGGTCCCTCTCGACTCGACCGCCCCGGCGACGCGGCTCGAAAGGAGTTTACCCCCGCCGGCCGCAGGGTGCGTATGTCCCTTCGCGTCACCTTCCTCGGGACGGGCGGTGCCGTCCCGACCACCGAGCGCGCGCCGAGCGCCCTGTTCGTCAACCGCGAGGGCGACCGCCTGCTGTTCGACTGCGGCGAGGGCACCCAACGCGGGATGATGCGGGCCGGCACCGGCTTCGGGCTCGATCACCTGTTCGTCTCGCACCTCCACGGCGACCACGTCCTCGGGATCCCCGGCCTCGTACAGACGCTCGGGTTCAACGACCGGACAGAGCCGCTCTCGATCCACTGCCCGCCCGGGACCGGCGACGATCTCCACGACCTCGTCCACGCCGCGGGCCACCAACCGGGGTTCCCGGTCCGGATCGCGGAGGTCGCCCCCGGCGACGTCGCGCTCGGCGCCGACGACTACGAGGTTCGCGCCTTCGAGACGACACACCGCACCGTCTCACAGGGGTACGTCCTCGAGGAGATCGATCGCCCCGGTCGGTTCGACCGTCCGAAGGCGGAGGAGCTCGGCGTCCCAGTCGGTCCGGCGTTCGGCCGACTCCACGCGGGCGAGTCGGTCGAGCTGGAGGACGGAACCGTCGTGGAGCCCGACCGAGTCGTCGGGCCGCCGCGACCCGGGCGGAAGCTGGTCTACACCGCGGACACCCGACCCCGTGAGCGCACCGTCGAGGTCGCCGAGGGAGCCGACCTCCTCGTTCACGACGCGACCTTCGCCGAGGAGATGGCCGATCGCGCCCGCGACACGGCCCACTCGACCGGCGGCGAGGCGGGGGGGATCGCCGAGCGCGCGAACGCCGAGCGACTCGCGCTCGTCCACATCTCCTCGCGGTACGCGGCGGACGCCTCGCCCATCCTGCGGGAGGCCCGCGAGGCGTTCGACGGCGAGTGTCTCCTCCCCGACGACGGGACGCTGATCGAGGTGCCGTTCCCCGACGCCGAGGAGTGACGTCCGACGCTTCACTCGAGGAGTGACGCCCGAGACTACCTCCCGGACGCGTTCCTCGGCCGGGAAACCTTGATACGTCGCGGCGTCGACCCCTCGCGTATGTCCGACGACTGTATCTTCTGTTCGATCGTCGACGGGGAGATCCCCGCGCGGACGGTGTACGAGACCGACGAGGTCCTGGCGTTCCTCGACGCCAACCCGCTCGCACGCGGGCACACGCTCGTGATCCCGAAGACACACGCCGAGCGCGTCGGCGACCTCGACGCCGACGCCGCGAGCGCCCTGTTCGACGCGGTGAGCGACCTCACGTCCCGCGTCCAGGACGCCGTCGACGCCGACGCGGCGAACGTCGGGATCAACGACGGGGAGGCGGCCGGCCAGGAGGTCCCGCACGTTCACGCGCACGTCGTCCCGCGGTTCGAGGGCGACGGCGGCGCGCCGATCCACGCGGTCGCCGGGAAGCGTCCCGACCTCTCCGACGACGAACTGGACGGGATCGCCGAGGAGGTCGCGGCCGCGATCGACGTGTAAGCGCCTCCCCCGCCCGCGCCCCGATCGAACCGAGTCATCCCCGTCCGCCGGCCAGCCGCTCGCTCGCCGGAAGCGTGCGGAGCCACAGCATTGCGGCGGTGCCCACGAGCGGCCCGACGACGAGCGGGGCGAACGCCCACCGCCAGCCGACGGCGTCGCGCACGACCGGAACGAGCTGGATCGACGCGATGGTGATGAGAAAGCCGACCGCGGTCTGGAGGGTCAGCGCCGACCCGACGTAGCTCTCGTCGGCGAGCTCCGAGACCGCCGCGGAGAACTGCGCGGAGTCGGCGACGATGACGAAGCCCCAGACGAGCACGAACGGGACGACCACGACGGGTGCGGCGCCGAAGACGACGCCCGCGAGCAGACAGGCGCCACCCGAGACGGCCATCGAGGCGCTGGTGACGACTGAGCGCCCCCAGCGGTCGGCCGCGGAGCCGGCCAGCCACGCGCCGACGCCGCCGACGGCGATCGTCGCGAACGCGAGCAGCGCGGCTCGCCGGTCGGCGGCGACCACTCCGCCGGCCTCGAAGCTCGCGGCGAGGTAGACGGGGATCCACGTCCAGACCGCGTACAGCTCCCACATGTGGCCGAAGTAGCCGAGGTTCGCGAGGAGGACGCCACGGTCGGTGACGATCCGCCGGATCGCGCTCGGGTCGAAGGGGGCGGTCTCGGGCTGATGTGGGCCGTCCTCGTACGCGAGGACGAGCACGCCCCCGAGCGCCGCGAGGGCGGCGGTGCCGTACAGAACCACGTCGGGGCGACCGATCCCGCTGACCGCCCGCAGGAGGTGCGGCGACGCCGATCCCACCGTCAACGCGCCGACGAGGACCCCGATCGCCAGCCCCCGCCCCTCGTCGAACCACGACGCCATCATCTTCATCCCCGTGGGGTACACGCCCGCGAGCGCGACGCCCGTCAGGAACCGCAGGAGGATCGCGGGCGGCCCGCTCGCGACGACCGCCGCGATGACCGCCGTCCCCGCGGCGCCGGCCAGCGCGGAGCCGGCGAACAGGTACCGCGGCGGGACGACGTCCGCGATCGTCAGCGACGCCGACGCGAGGGCCCCGACGACGAACCCGAGCTGGACCGCGTTGGTCAGCCAGGCCGTCTCGGCGGGAGAGAGCCCCCACGTGGCGGCCAGCTCCGGCCCGACGGCGGTCCCGCTGAACCAGAGCGTCATGACGAACAACTCCGCGACGCCGACGAGCGCGAGCGCGCGCCACTTCCCGTCTGCGATGGCTGCCATCTATCGGTCACGGTACCGAAAATCGGAACATAAACCTTGGGACGGCCTCCGGATCGGGCCGGACGAGCGGCGGGGCTCCCGCCTCGTCGACGGAGCGGTCCCCCGAGGCGATCCGCGACGCTTAACAGCCGACTCCAGAGAGCGACTCCATGCACGCGACGACGCTCGCGCTGGTCGGGGCGACCGGCGGCGCAGGGACGACACGGACGGCCGTCGAGCTGGCGACGGTCGGCGCGCGCGGCGGCCGGGACGTGGCGGTGATCGACGCCGCGTACGCGACGCAGGGGCTCTCCGAGTACGTTCACGGTCGGATCGGAACCGACCTCACGACGCTCCTCACCGACGAGGCCGGCGCGTCGCTGTCGGCGGCGACGTACCCGATCGCGCTCGGCGACCGGTCCGGAGACGGAGGCGACGGGGCCGGGAGCCTTCCGGGACGCGCGGACGTGATCCCCGCCCGCGCTCCGTTCGAACGGGTCGCCCGCGCGAAGACGTCCGAGGCGGCGCGTGGGCTCGAGCGGCGGATCGACGAGGCGGCGACCGCCTACGACGCGGTGGTCGTCGACGCGTCGCCGGTGGCGTCGAACGAGGCGGTCGCGGCGGTCACGGCCGCGGACGGCGTCGTCGCGGTCCGCCCCGCGACACCGCACGGCAGCGACGCGGTCCAGCGGCTCCACGGTCGGATCGCCGACGTGGGCGCGAGCGTCGACGCGACGGTCGCGGTATCGCGCGGGATCGGCGCCGAGACCGACGCCGACGTGACGCTCCCGGAGACGGACCCGCGCGTGACGGCCGCGCCCGTGACCGCGACGGGCGACGGGGACTACGCGCGGACGGTCGCCGACGCGTACGCCCGGCTCTTCGATACGACGCTCGAGATCGACTTCTCGGAGGAGGGGCTGATCGAGCGGATGCGAAGGTAGCGACGGAGAAGGTAGCGACGGAGAAGGTAGCGACGGAGAAGGTAGCGACGGAGAAGGTAGCGACGGAGAAGGTAGCGACGGAGAAGGTAGCGACGGAGAAGGTAGCGACGGAGAAGGTAGCGACGGAGAAGGTAGCGACGGAGAAGGTAGCGACGGAGGTCGGCGGAGTCAGCGGAGGTCGTCGGGCGATCCGAGCGCGTCGCCGAGGGGGTCGTCCGCGCCGAGGCCGGACCCGAGCGTCGAGGACCCGGCGAGCTTCGCCGCCACCACGTCGGCGACCGCCGGAACCGGGTCGTGCGTCTCGACGTACGTCGCGAGCGCGAAGTCCGCGTCGTCGCCGCCGGCGAGCGTCACCGCCTCGCTGCGGGCGAGCCGGCCGTCGAGCCAGTCGCGGACGACGCCTCGCCGGGTGGGCGCGAGCGGGCAGACCCCGGAAACGCCACAGCGGTGGAGGGTCTTCGCGGCGGTCATGGGCGCGACGCCGGCGTCAGCGGCGGCGTCGCCGACGCTTCTCCCGGCCGTGTACGCGTCCACGAGCGTCGCGGTCGCCTCCGGCGTACACGGCAGCTTCTCGGCGTGCTCGCGCAGGCGATCGGCCAACGGCGTCTCCGTGTCGTCGGCGACGGCGACGCCCCGGTCGCGCTGGCCGACGGTGACCTCGAGCCCCTCCGCGATCTCCGACAGCGTCATGTCAACCGCTCACGCGGTCGTGTACATAAAACCACCGTACTCCGGCGGGGTCGACGCCGATCACCGACCGGTAACCGGTCGGTGTGAGCCCGCCGGTCCGGTGGTTCACCCCCCGATCCACCGGGGTTTAAGTAAGGGATCGGGACCGAGGTTCAGATGTGATGAGCAAGGCACCTTCGACCCGCATCCGTTCGCGCCGTACCCGGAACGCCCGCATCGCCGAGACCGCCTCCCGAACCGTCGATGCGACCTCGCCCGCGACGGCCGAAACGACCTCGCCCGCGACCGACGCCGTCCACGCCGCCGAGGAGTGTCCCGAATGCGGCGGGCGCACCGAGGTCGACAGTGCGGAGCGCGCCTGCGTCGACTGCGGGCTCGTCCTCGAGGCAGACCGGATCGACCACGGTCCCGAGTGGCGCTCCTTTTCGGACGACGACACGGACCCCAAACGCACGGGCGCGCCGCTGACGCGCTCGCGACACGACCGCGGACTCTCGACGGAGATCGGTCGATCGACCCGGCTCAAGGGACGCAAACGCCGCCGGATGGCCCGGATGCGTACCCAGCACAACCGCGCGCGGATCTCCACGAAGCGCGACCGCAACAAGGTGTACGCCTACACCGAGATCAGGCGGCTTACCGGCGCGCTGGAGCTGCCGACGAGCCTCAGAGACACGGCCTGTGCGCTGTTCGATTCGGCGCAGTCGGAGAGCCTGCTCCGGGGGCGCTCGCTCGAGGGGTTCGCCGCCGCGTGCGTCTACGTCGCCTGCCGCACCGCCGACGTCGCCCGGACCGTCGGCGAGGTGTGCGCCGAGGCGAAAGCGACCGAGGCGGAACACCGCGCCGCCTTCGACGCGATGAACCGCGAGCTCGGGCTCCCGATCGGTCCGGCCGCGCCCGCCGAGTATCTCCCGCGGTTCGCGAGCGACCTCGGGGTTGACTCGAGCGTCGAGGCGCGCGCCCGTGAACTCGCCGACCGCGCCGTCGAGGAGGGGATCGCGAACGGCCGCAACCCCGTCGGCGTCGCCGCCGCCTGCCTGTACACCGCGGCTCGGCAGTGCGACGTCGACTGTACCCAACAGGAGGCCGCCGACGCCGCGGGCGTCACGCCCGTAACGATCCGCCGGACGTACGTCGAACTGCGCGAGGAGCCGTAGCCGCTCACCACGCGGGACGACCCGGCTCTCGTCTCCGCCGTCGGTCTTCGAAGAAACTGGGCGTCGACGAACGGACGTGAACGAGGACGCTCAAGCGGACTCGGACTGCGTCGCTTCCGTCCCTTCGGAGAGCACCCGCACGACGGCCCGCGTCATCCCGAGGAAGGTCAATCCCCACACGCCCAGCGCGAACCACCCCCAGTACGCCGGCACGACCGAGAGCAGTCGGAACGTGCCGATGCCGGCGAGGTTCAGCGTACAGGCGGTGTACATCCCCATCGGGAAGACCCGTCCCCACGCGGTCGGCGCGTACGCGTGGTGTCGCCGACCGACCCCGAGCCGTGCCCACGGAACGAGGACCGCCCACGTCGGGGGCCTCGAGTCGACGCCGTCGGTGAGAAACGACCAGACGTCGAGGACCAGGAGAAGCGGGATCCACCACGAGGCGATCGCCCACGCGAGGAACGTGACGCCGACGATCACCGGCGCGTACGGGGTCCACCCCGTCACTGACTCCAACTGGGGGCCGATCGTGGTCCCGGCGAGCGTCGTGATCGCCGCCGCGCCCATCGTGATCCAGTACGGCCCGGTCCAGTCGTCGGGCCGGACCGCGCCGTCGAGCAGTCGATAGGTGACGACGGTGACGACGACGAAGTACAGCACGAATCCCGAGCCGAAGTAGCTCACGCTCAACAGGACGGTCACGTCGGCGTACGCCGGGAGCGCCTCGGCCAGCAGCCCTCCGAGGACCGCGAGCGACTGTACACAGACGATCACCAACAGGAAGGCGCCGTCGATGCGCTCGCTCACGCCGGCTTTGCGCGCACCGATGATCTCGGTCGCGAACAGGTAGTACAGAAGCAGCGGGGTGGCGACCACCGTCGTCGCCCAGAGCGCGGCGGCCGCCGCCGTCGCCTCCGAGAAGACCAACAGCTGGACGCCGACGGTGTTCGTCGCCACGACGAACGTCAGCGTCCCCCAGTGGCGCTCCCGGTCGCGGAGGTCGGCGAGCACGCGCTCGGGGGACCTCGCCAGCCGCGCCGCGAACAGGAGGAGGAGCAGACCGTATCCCCCGACGGTGAGGACGTACAGGGGCCGAGCGACCGCCGCGACGCCCAGCTCCCGGAACGCGACGGAGACGATCCCGGTGGACATGACGAACCCGAAGTACGCCGGGTCCAGCGTCTCTACCGCCCGGCCGAGGCGAGCGGTGACCGACCTCTCGTCGGAAACGGATGGGTCGTCGGAGGCGGATGGGTCGTCGGAGGCGGATGGGTCGTCGGAGGCGGATCGGTCAGGGGCGGATCGGTCCTCCGTTCCCGGCGTGTCATTCATGGCTGTCCCACGGCGGCGTCGTCGCCGCCGATCCGTGCGCTGCTGGTCGGGGAAACCGTAAGTGCGTACCGTTCTCGGGTGCGTGGCGGGGAGCGGTCGGCTCGACCCGTCTCGACACCGACGACCCGAACGACGCGTCACGAGCGGCGTCGCCTCGCGAGAAGAAACGACGGACGAGCCGTCGTCCGTGACGCCCGCCGAGCGGCCGCGACCGCGTCAGCGGGGACCGCGACGGAGGGTGGCCGAGCGCCGATGGGGGGAGGGGTCGGCGACGGCCGGAGGGCGGGGGAGGGCGAGGGGGCGCCGCGCCCGCCCGACGGGGCGTCACGCACCTAAACCGACGCCCGGTGGGTGATTCTACGTTAGCCATAGACGATCCGGATGAGCCGTACAATCCGCACGGATCGCTCGATCCGCGGCGGTGCGTGAACCGACGCTCCGCTTTTCCGCTGACGCGCTCAGCGCTCGCCGAGCTTGTGCTGGAACGCGAAGAAGACGCGCCGGCCGGTCTCCGTGAGGTGTACCGTGTCCGAGCGCCCGACGTCCTCCAACTCGACGTAGCCGCGGTCGCGGAGCGGGGAGAGCACGTGCGTCTCCAGCGCGCGGTACTTCGCGGTCCGGCTCTCGCCCGCCTCACGAAGGAACGAGAGGTCGCGCTCGCGGGCCCACTGGATCAGGTTCCACTTGTCCGTCGTCACGTTGCGGTCGGCCCGTTCGCGGAGCCGGCCGAGCACCGCGACCTGGTCCGTCGTCGGCGCGTCCATCGGGTAGATCGGCAGGTCGACGGTCCCCGCGACGCCGGCGGTGAGCGGCGTCTCCGCCACGTCGTGGCGGTGGACCTCGGGCTCGACGCTGTAGGGTCGCGCACCGACGACCATACACGCGATGGCGACGCCGACCGCGGCGATCCGCGGGCCGGTGGAGACATTGGCGAACAGCCGGTCGCCGTCCGGTTCGCCGGCGTCGTGGCGGGCGGCGACGGTGGTCGTCACGCCGAGCACGTCGTACACGTCCGCGAGCGCGACGGGCAGCGCGCGGACCGCGGCGAACTCGGCGGCCTCCGCCCACGCGTCGCGTTGGTAGTCGGTCAGCCGGTCGACGTCGACGCGGCCGTCTCCCAGGCCGGCGGCGGCCGCCTCGAAGTCGACCGCGCCGCGCTCGGCCTCGCGGTCGGGCGCGTCGGCGAGCAGGTACACCACGTCCGCGCCGTGGCCGCGGAGGGGTTCGACTATCCGGTCGTGCTCGTGACCGAGCGGCACGACGTGGACGCGCCGTTCGGAAACGCGGGGGACCGCTGTGTCCATGCTCCCCCTCCCCGTGGCGTCCGCTTAAACGGTGCGCCGTGACGGTCGCTCAAACGGTGCGTCGCGTATCGGTCTCCGGAGACTTCCGTTCCGATCGTGTGGCGTGGGGACGGATACCACGAAAACCGTTAAGCCCGGCTGTCACCTACGGGCTTCCATGAGCGCTGACCGGTCCGCGTTGCGGCGGGCCATCGAGCGCGGCGAGCGCGACGGCGGGGCGATCGAGTTCAAGGAACGGCTCACTCGCGAGGTCCATCTCACTGACGGTCGCATGGAGTCGCTCGTGGCACAGCTCCGCCACCGGGTGCTCTCAGGTGACGGCGAGGCGACGTACGTCCTCGGCGTCACCGACGACGGCGGGCTCGCGGGAGTCCCGCCGGACGCCTTCTCTGAGACGATGGACGTCCTCTCGCTTCTGGCCGAGGAGGCGGACGCCCACATCGCCGACGTGGAGACGTGGAGCGCCGGGGCCGACGGCGACGGCGACGACGCGGGGCTCGTCGGGCTCGCGACCGTCCGCGAGGGCGGGATGTTCGAGGCCGACGACGACCACCTCGTCGTCGGGACGGCCGGCCACGTCGACCACGGGAAGTCGACGCTCGTCGGGACGCTCGTCACGGGTCGGGCCGACGACGGACAGGGCGGCACCCGCGGCTTCCTCGACGTTCAGCCCCACGAGGTCGAACGCGGTCTATCGGCGGACCTCTCGTACGCGGTGTACGGCTTCGCTGGCGACACCGACGATGACGACACCGAAACCGCCGACGACGACGCGATCCGCATGGACAACCCGCACCGCAAGTCCGACCGCGCGCGGATCGTCGAGGAGGCGGACCGGCTGGTCTCGTTCGTCGACACCGTGGGCCACGAGCCGTGGCTCCACACCACGATCCGCGGGCTGGTCGGCCAGAAGCTCGATTACGGCCTGCTCGTCGTCGCGGCCGACGACGGCCCGACGGCGACGACCCGAGAACACCTCGGCATCCTGCTCGCGACCGATCTCCCGACGATCGTCGCGATCACGAAGGCGGACGCCGTGACCGACGATCGGCTCGCCGCGGTCGAACGCGAGGTGGAGTCGACGCTCCGGAACGCCGGCCAGACGCCGCTTTTACTCGACCGCCACGGCGTCGACGTCGCGGTCGCGGAAGTGGGCGACGGGGTCGTCCCCGTGGTCCGGACCAGCGCGGTGACGAAGGAGGGCGTCGATACGCTCGACCGGCTGTTCGAGACGCTGCCGAAACGGGTGACGCCGGAACGGGAGGCGTTCCGGATGTACGTCGACCGAAGCTACAAGGTGACCGGCGTCGGCGCGGTCGCGTCCGGCACCGTCAACTCCGGGACCGTCGAGGCGGGCGACGAGTTGCTCTTGGGGCCGATGGCCGACGGCTCCTTCCGCGAGGTCGAGGTCCGATCGATCGAGATGCACTACCACCGGGTCGACAAGGCGAAGGCCGGACGGATCGTCGGGATCGCGTTGAAGGGCGTCGACGAGGCGGAGATCGAACGCGGGATGGCCTTGGTGCCCCGCGACGCCGACCCGGATCCGGTTCGCGAGTTCGACGCCGAGGTGATGGTGCTCAACCACCCGACGCGGATCCGGGAGGGGTACGAGCCGGTCGTCCACGTCGAGACCGTCTCGGAGGCGGCCGCGTTCGAGCCGGCCGGGGGGCGGCTGCTCCCCGGCGACACGGGGCGGACGCGGGTGCGGTTCAAGTTCCGCCCGTACCTGATCGAGGAGGGACAGCGGTTCGTCTTCCGCGAGGGCTCGAGCAAGGGCGTCGGAACCGTCCGCGACGTGGATCCGGACGGTTCGACGGGGCCGGACGAGTCGGGGGAATCGCGCGACGGCGCGTGAACCCTGACGCGGACCTCCACGCGCGTCGCTGAGCTAGTCCGCCACCGAAACCAGTTCCATCAGCGGGTAGCCGTCGCGCATCGTCATGCGCGTTTCGACGGCGGTCCCCTCGTACTCGATCCGCATCTCGACGTCCATGAGCGAGCCGGTCAGCTCGGTGTAGCCGTTCTCGTGGTCGATCGCGTCGCGAACGCGGTCGTCGTGGATCGTCACGTCGACCGACGCACAGAACGGCTGGTTCTCGATCGCCTCCGCCATCGCGGCCTCCAGGCTCCGCGTGCTCGACGGACTCACGGGCGTCCCCGCGAACTGGTGGTACAGCGAGCCGAACTTGATCCCCGCCTCGAAACACGCCTGTTGGGCGTCCGTGGCCATGCTCGAAGGCGGGAACCGTCGGCGTAAGAAGCTTCGGAGCCGGCGTGGGGCGGGGCGGATCCGCGGCGGGTTCGCATCTCCCTCCGGCTTCGATACGCTTTACCCACCGGCCAAGCGTCGTGGACGTAAATGAACGAGAACGGCCGGTCGATCGTGGCGTTCACGATGGTGTCTCACGCGATCGTCCACACCTACGAACTCTCGATCCCGATCCTCGTCGTGATCTGGCTCTCGGAGTTCTCCGTGACGACCGCGACGATCGGCACCATCGTCGCGGTCGGCTACGCGCTCTTCGGGATCGGCGCGCTCCCGAGCGGCATCCTCGCCGACCGATACAGCACGAAGTCGATGGTACTCATCGGGCTGGCGGGGATGGGGGCGTCGTTCCTGCTTTTGAGCGCCGCGCAAGGGACGGCGACGATCGCGCTCGCACTCGGCCTGTGGGGCGTCTTCGCGAGCGTCCACCACCCAGCGTCGCTCTCGCTCATCTCGACTGGCGTCTCCGAGAGCGGCACCGGGTTCGCCTACCACGGGATGGCCGGTAACCTGGGGATCGCGTTCGGTCCGCTCGTCACCGCCTCGCTCCTCATCGTCTTCGACTGGCGGATCGTCTCCGCGCTGCTCGTCGCGCCGGCCGTGCTCGCGGTCGCGTACGCGCTGACCGCCGAGTTCGACGAGATGGCCGCCGTCGACGTCGACGGGGACGCTGACGACGGGGACCGGTCCGACGGCCCCGACTCGATCGGCGCGTTCCTCGCCGACAGCCGGGCGCTTTTCACCCTCGGATTCGCGCTCGCGATGGCGGTCGTCCTCATGAACGGCGTGTTCTACCGGGGCGTGCTCACCTTCCTGCCGGACGTGTTGGGCGGCTATCTCCCCGACGTCTCGGGGACGATCGGCCTCTTCGCGCCCGACAGCCCGATGGCCCGGAAGTTCGACCTCGCCTCCTACCTCTATGCGGGGCTGTTGACGGTCGGGATCGCCGGGCAGTACGTCGGCGGGAAGCTCACCGACCGGATCCCCGTGTCGGCCGGGTTGGCCGCGGTCTTCGGCGCGCTCGTCGTCCTCGCCGTGGCGTTCATCCCGGTCGCCGAGGCCGGACTCTGGCCGCTCGTCGCTATCAGCGCCGTCTTCGGCTTCGTCCTCTTCTCGATCCAGCCGCTGTATCAGGCCGCGATCGCCGTGTACAGCCCGCCGGACGGTCGCGGGCTCTCGTACGGCTACACCTACCTCGCGAACTTCGGGATCGGCGCGGCCGGCGCGGCACTGGCCGGCTTCCTGCTCGACGTCACGACCGTCGGGCAGACCTTCCTGGCGCTGGCGCTCGTCCCGGCGGCGGGCGCGGTCGTCGCACTCGTGTTGTACTCGGTCGTCGACGTGGAGTAAGCGGCGTTCGACGACCCGTCGACGGGAGCGAGCGTCGTCGGCGAACGGAAGGCGTTAGGTCCGCGGCGCGAAACCGGCCCGCATGGACACGCTGTGTATCACGGGCGGACGGGTCCTCCACCCCGACGGTCGCGTGCGCGAGGGCGACGTCGTCGTCGACCGTGAGGCGGGGACGATCCTCGGCGTCGGCGCGGACGAGGCGATCGCCAAGCACGCTGCCGACGCGTCGGAGACCCTCGACGCGACCGGCGGACTGGTGATCCCCGGACTGGTCAACGCGCACACCCACGTCTCGATGACGCTGCTCCGCGGCTACGCCGACGACAAGCCGCTCGACGCGTGGCTTCGGGAGGACGTCTGGCCCGCGGAGGCCGAACTCACCGACGACGACATCGAGGTCGGGGCCGAGTTAGGGGTTCTGGAGATGATCCGGTCGGGGACGACCACCTTCGCGGACATGTACTTCGCGACCGACCGCGTCGCCGACGTGGTCGATCGCGCGGGAGTGCGCGCGCGTCTCGGCCACGGCGTCGTCACGGTCGGCAAATCCGAGGAGGAAGCGATCGCGGACGTCGAGGAGAGCCTCGCGGTCGCCGCCGACCTCGACGGCGCGGCGGACGGGCGGGTGCGGACCGCGTTCATGCCCCACTCGCTGACGACGGTCGCCGAGGCGTACCTCCGCGAGGGGATCGAGCGGGCCGCGGCGGAGGGGGTCCCCGTCCATCTCCACGCCAACGAGACGCGCGAGGAGGTCGACCCGATCCTCGGGGAGCGCGGCGAGCGACCCCTCGCGTACGCCGACGACCTCGGGGCGCTCGGCGAGGGAAACTTCCTCGCCCACTGCGTCCACGTCGACGACGCGGAGATCGAGCTGCTCGCCGAGACCGGGACCGCGGCCGTCCACTGTCCGGCCTCGAACATGAAGCTCGCGAGCGGGATGGCCCCGGTCCAGCGCCTGCGTGAGGCGGGCGTCACCGTCGCGCTCGGCACGGACGGGGCCGCCTCGAACAACGACCTCGACCTGTTCGACGAGATGCGAGACGCCGCGATGGTGGGCAAACTCGCCGCGGACGACGCGAGCGCGGTCCCGGCCGAGGCCGTCGTGGAGATGGCGACCGCCGGCGGCGCGGACGCGCTCGACCTGCCCGGCGGCCGGATCGCGGAGGGAGAGGCCGCCGACCTCGCGGTCGTCGACCTCGACGCGCCGCACCTGACGCCGGTTCACGACCCGGTCTCCCACCTCGCGTACGCGGTCCGCGGGAGCGACGTGCGTCACACCGTCTGTGGCGGGCGCGTCCTCATGCGCGATCGGGAGGTGCTGACGCTCGACGCCGACGCGGTTCAGGCTCGCGCCGCCGAGGCGGCGGACGACCTCGTCTCGCGGGTGTGACGGCTTCTGAACTCCCTGCCGCTTAAGCCACATACCGCGGCCAGTCGGGGCCATGCCAGCACGCCTTCGCGTCCTCGCCGGCGACTGTCGGGTGACCGAGCGCGGCGACCGGACCCGCACGCACCGCGGCCGCGTCGTCGTCCTGATAAAGCCCGACAACACCACGCTCGTCCACGACGCCGACGGCTACCAGCCCGTGGCGTGGCTCACTCGTCCTGACTCCGTCGTCGTCGAGGGCGACGGCGCGGGCTTCACCGTCACCGCACGGGAAGGCTCCCGGCGGCTCCGCGTCGTCGCCGAGGAGGCGACCGCCAGCCGGGCGCTCCCGGTCACCGAGGCCGGGATCCCGGTCGGGACCTGTCCCGACGACGGCGGGTCGCTCGTGCGCTCGCGCGGCGACGTGGTCTGTCTCGACTGCGAGCGCCGGTGGGGGCTTCCCGCCGGGGCGAGCGTCACCGACGCGACCTGCGAGGCGTGCGGGCTGCCGAAGATCCGCGTCGAGCGCGGCGAGGCGTTCCACCTGTGTCTGGACCCGTCGTGTGAACCGCTTGAGGAGGCCGTCTCGGACCGTTTCGATCGCGCCTGGAACTGTCCGGACTGCGGGAACGACCTCGCGGTCCGGTACGCGCCCGGTCGCGTCTACCTCGCCTGTGCGGATCCCGACTGCGAGACAACGCTTTCGCTCCCCTCGGGCGTCGTCGTCGACGAGTGCGGCTGCGGGCTACCGGTGTTCGAGACGGCGACCGGTCGACGGTGTCTCGACGGAACCTGTCCGGTCGGTGGAGAGACGTGAGAACGGAGAATCCGCCGACGACCGCGGTCGACGGCGCGGCTACTCGGCCAACTGCTCGCGACCCGGCGCGGCTACTCGGCCAACTGCTCGCGACCCGGCGCGACGAGTCGGTCGAGGTACGCCGCGAGCGCGCCCTTGGCGTCCGCCGGGTGGAGCTCGCCGGACTCGAGGTCGGCCTCGAGCGCGTCGTACTCCCCGTACTCGAGGTCGCCGCCGTACTCCTCGGGGCGCTCGACGACGACCGTCTCGAACCGCGGGAAGACGTGGTACTCGAACACCTGGAGGACGGGGTTCTCGCGCTCGACGCCCTCCTCGGTCGGCTCGGGGTCGGCCGTCGGCGGGCAGTACGCCTTGTTCACCTTCTCCTCGATCTCCTCGCGGGAGTCCTCCATCGAGATGGTGACGCCCGTACTGGAGGACATCTTCCCCTCGCCGGTGCCGAGGTCGGCGATGAGCGGGGTGTGGAGGCTCGTCGGCGGCTCGCGGTCGATGCTCGGGAGCACGTCGCGCGCGAGCATGTGGACCTTCCGCTGTTCCATCCCGCCGACCGCGAGGTCGACGCCGAGGTACGGGATGTCGAGCGCCTGCATCAGGGGGTACACCGCCTGTGAGACCTTCACCGAGTCGCCCGACTTGATCTCGGCCATGGCGCGTTCGGCGCGGGCGAGGGTGGTCTCGAGTTCGAGCGCGTGGAGGTCGAGGGTGTAGTCCTCGTCAAGCTGGAAGTCGGAGCCGAGCACGAACTGGGTGTTCGACTCGTCGAGCCCGTAGGCGATGAACTGGTCGCGCATCCGCTCCGCCGTGCTGCGGATCTCGGCGAACGACCCCTTGTCGTTGAGGTACGCGTGGACGTCCGCGAGCAGGACGGTGACCTCGAAGCCGGCCTCCTGGAGGTCGATCAGCTTGTTCGCCGTGAGCATGTGGCCGATGTGGAGAACGCCGGAGGGCTCGTAGCCGACGTACGCCCGCTTGCCGTCGGGGTCGTCGGCCAGCGTCTCGATCTCCTCCTCGGTGACCACCTCGGCCGTGTTCCGGGTGATCCGCTCGTGGGCGTCCATGGCTACGATAGCGCGGGCGCTCGGCATATGACTTCTGGAAACGCCACGAGCCGGTCGGCGGTCGTTCCACCGTCCAGTCACTCCTCCGTCTCGAGTCTCGTCCCCGCCCGGTGTTCGGAGATGATCCGGTCGAGCCGCTCGGCCCGCTCGTCGCGACGGCGACGCTCGGCGCGCGACTCCCAGTCGCCGATCGCGGCCTCCAGCGCCGACTCCTCGGCGACCGCGAGCTCGTCGACCTCGCGGACGTCGACGGCCGACGCGGGAACGACCGGGATCCCGCCGTCGAAGAGCACCCGGTCCGCGACCTCCGAGAGGTTGCCGTCGCGGATCACCGCCCGCGGGTCGGTCTCCGCCAGCCGCTCGGCGGTCCGCCGTCCCGCCCCGGAGGCGTCCCGGAGGTACACCACGTCGCCGGCGACGAGCCCGTAGGCCTCGTCGGCCGCGTCGATCGCGTCGAGCGTGAACTGCTCGACGACCTTCACGCTGACGAGGCCCCGCCCCTCGGCGACGTCGTCGAAGTTGGAGTGGTCGAGCCGCCACAGCTCCTTCAGCGTCTCCACTTTCCCCTCGAGTTCCGCGACCGTCTCGCGGGCCTCGTCGCGCTCGCGCTCCAGCCGGTCGGTCTCGCGTTCGAGCCGCGAGACGATCCGCCGGCTGCGCGCCTCGATCCGCTCTTCCCGTTTCGCCTCCTCGAGGTCGGCCTCGAGCTCCCCGATCCGCTCGTCCCGCTCGGCGAGGTCCGCCTCCAGCGACTCCGCGTGTGACTCCAGCCGGTCGACCCGGTCGCGGAGCCGCCGGATCGTCTCCTCCTCCTCGGTGCGCTCCGGCTCGGTGGGGTCCTCCTCGCCTGCGGACCCCCCCTCGTCGCCGTCGCCGTCGGGGTCCTCCCGGAGGTCCTCGATGACGGCCTCGACGGACGCGCCGCCGGCGACGACGCCCGCGATCACCTCCTCGCGGTCGAGCCGCGGCGGCGTCTTCTCCGTGATCCGCTCGAACTGGTCGGCGTGGGCGTCGTAAGCGTACAGCGCGGCCGCCAGCGCGTCGCGCTCGTGGTCGTTCCCGTAGCTCGCCTCCCGCGTGCGATGGAGCTTCTCGTCGACCGGGAGGTCCGTCGTGGGCCGCCAGCCGGCGGCGTCGAAGGAGCGGCGGAACTTCTCGACGGTCTCGGGCATCGGCTCCACGTCGGCGGCGACGAGGATCGGCCGGCCCTGCTCGATTATCCACTCAGTCACCGCCGCCGTGTCGGCCGTCCGCGAGGAGTAGAGCGCGTGGACGGTGCCGTCGAGGCCGACGACCGCGACCGCGGTGGTCGTTCCGGGGTCGATCCCGACGATGACGCGGTCGCGCCGCTTCACGAGCGGCTCGTACTCGATCCCGTCGCGGCGCTCGCGTTCGACCTCCACACGGACGTCGCCCGCCCGCGAGTTCGACACGGGGATGTCCTCCGGGCGGGCCTCGACGGTGAAGACGGCGTTCGCGTAGCCGCCGTACTTCTCCGTCACCTCCCGGTCGAACTCCAGGTTCGCCTCCGTCAGCTTCGACTGGACCTGTCTGGTCCGCTTCCGGACGTTGCCGTGGATCCGGCGGGTGTAGCGGTCCTGGCTCCAGCCGCCCTTCCCGGTCGAGCGCCCGCGCGAGACCTTCACCGTGGTCTCGTCGGTGAAGGCGGTCACCTCGTGGCCGACGTTGGCGGCGGCGAGCCGGGCGGCCGCCTCCGCCTCCTTCATGGGCTTTTTCCCGTACGGGATCCCGTGTCTGGAGGCGACCCGCGAGAGCGGTTCCGGCCGCTCCGCACCGGTCACCTGGACGAGTCGGGTGCCGTCCGGCAGCGACCGCAGAAAGCCCACGAGCGCGTTCTTGTCGGGGGCCAGCTCGTAGGCGTTGTCGGTGGCGACGAAAAGCGGCTCGCGGTCGTCGATCAGCCGACGGAGCTTCCGGAGGGAGACCACGTCGCGGGTGACCCGTGCGAGCGGCCCCTCGGCGTCCGGGGCGTCGGGATCGTCGTCGTCGACCGGGTCCAAGATCACGAGCGCGTAGGAGGGGTCGTCGCCGCGAACGTCGCCGCTTTGCACGTCGACGCCGAACACCGGCCGGTCGCGGGCGCGGATGGTCCGGGATGTCACGGGATCACGTAGGCCGTTCGGGCGTATATACCCCACGCTGAGCCCGGATCCGTCGGCGTGATCGGCCGCTCGACCCGCCCGCTTATACGTCGTCGCGGCGAAGTCCGGACGAATGAGCGAGGAGTTCGTGCTGCTCGAGCCCGAGGACCAGCCCGGCGACGAGTGGGAGGAACTGGACGTCTCGGACACCGAGGCGGACCGGATCGCCCGCCGGCAGGACCGCGAGTTCGACGAGTTCCGCAAGCGGATCAAGGACACGGAGCAGTTCAAACTCCAGGAGTCGGTCTTCGACGACGCGACGCTGGCGGCGGTGTACAAACTGGTCCAGGACGGCTACGTCGATGCCTTCGGCGGCCCGGTCTCGACCGGGAAGGAGGCGAGCGTCTTCGAGGCGCTCGGCGGGAAGGCCGGCGAGCGACCGGAGCCGGGGTCGGCGGCCGCGGGCGGCGGCCCCGACGGAACCACGCCCGACCGCGAAGTCGCGGTGAAGGTGTACCGGATCAACTCCTCGAACTTCCGGCAGATGCGCGACTACCTCGAGGGCGACCCGCGCTTCGAGGGCATCGCGAACGACAAGAAGGCGGTCGTGCTGGCGTGGACGAAAAAGGAGTTCGCGAACCTGAAACGCGCCCGCAAGGCCGGCGTGCGCGTCCCCGAGCCGATCGCGGTCCAGCGGAACGTCCTGGTGATGGAGCTGGTCGGTCACGCCGAGGAGCGCGCCCGACGGCTGAGCGAGGTCGACGTCGAGAACCCCGAGACCGCCTACGAGGTCGTCCGCGAGTACATGCGGCGACTCTACCGCGCCGGGCTGATCCACGGCGACCTCTCGGAGTACAACATGATCATCCACGACGGCGAGCTGGTGGTCATCGACCTGGGACAGGCCGTGACGGTTCATCACCCGAACGCCGGGGAGTTCCTCGACCGCGACTGCGAGAACGTGGCGACCTTCTTCACCCGACAGGGGATCGACGTCGACCCCGACGACCTCCGCGCGTACGTCACCGAGCCGGAACCCGACCCGAGCGGGGAGCCGGACGAGGGACTGGGCCCCGCCCCGGGCGACGATCCGAGCGAGTGAGGATCCGGGCGGCGAGGACCGACGAGCGAGGATCAGAAGGACAGTACTGATTTGTGTCCCGGTCGACGAGCCTCCATGTCCTCCACGAACGGAGCCGCGGGGATCCCGCCCGAGGTCGCCTCCGTCGTCCGGCGATACCACCGCGTCGAGCGCGCGGTCAGCTGGCTCGTCGCCCTCGTCGTCGTCGCCGTCGTTCTGACGGCGATCCGCACGCTCGATCTCCTCCCGGCCGCGCTCGTCGCGATCGGCGTCGTGGCCCTCGTCCGCGTCCCGATCGTGTCCCGGAGCGGGCGCACGCGGCTGGTCGCCGACGCGGATCCCTCCGCGGTCGTCGCCGCGTTCCGGAGCGCCACTCCACCGATACTCGCCTTCCAGTGGGCGGCCGCGGACGAGATCGACTCGGGCGGCGAGGGTCGGAATGGCGTGGGTGGAGCCGACGGCGACGCCGACGCTGCCCCGACGACCCGCGCGACCTACGACCTCTCCTACCTCTTCGGACTGCGGTCCGTGTCGATGAACCTCGAGGTTCGGTCGGTGGGGGTCGATGACGCCGGGGCGGTCACGGACGGCGACGAGGCGGTCACGGACGGCGACGCGGTCGAAACCCTCGAGGTGAGCGCCACGGCCGGTGGGCGGCCCTGGGGCACCTATCACGTGTCGATACGCGAGAGCGACGCGGGGACGGTCGTCGACGTGGCGTTGACGACGGACCGGCGATTCGACCTGCGGTCGGTCCCGCAGGCGTTGGTCGCGGAGCGGTACTTCGATCGGGTCCTCTCGGCGCAGGGGTACCGGGTCGCCGACCGCTCGGTGTCGTGGTCGACGTGAGGGGGTCGGCCCCGGCGAACGGAGAATCCACGGTAGCCGCCCGCACGCGCCCGGTATCCGGACACACACCGAGGCTCGCGGAACACGTTTAAAAGGCTCCGCCGGGTATCACTCGGTATGCAACACGTGACGGTTCCGCAGGACCGGATCGGCGTCGTCATCGGTTCCGGGGGCGAGACCATGCGGGAGATCGAAGAGCGGGCGGGCGTCAGGCTCGACGTCGACTCGGAGTCCGGCAGCGTCGCCATCGAGGAGACGGACGACCCCGTCGCCGCGCTGGTCGCGCCGGACGTGATCAAGGCGATCGGACGGGGGTTCAAACCCGAGACCGCGCTGTCGATCCTCGATCACGACCTCCGGACGCTGGAGCTGATCGATCTCTCCGAACACACTCGCAACGACAACGACCTCCAGCGAAAGAAGGGCCGGATCATCGGCGAGAACGGACGGACTCGCGAGCTGATCGAGGAGCTGACCGGCGCGAACGTCGTGATCTACGGCACCACGGTCGGGGCCGTCGGCGGCCCCGAGGAGCTTCAGGTCGTCCGCCGGGCGGTCGGGATGCTGCTCGACGGCGCGCCCCACGGCGCGGTGTACTCGTACCTCGAGCGCAAGTCCAACGAACTGAACGACGACGTGAGCTTCAACGCGCCGCGATAGGCGCGCTTCGGGAGTGGAAGGTTCCTCCCGTGTGCTCGACGTCTTTCCGGACGGTTTCTCCGGAGTTCCAGTCGCCCGGCTGTCGTCGTTGCCGGCGCGGTGAACGCGTCCGAAGTCCTTTGGGTCCCATCTCGACCGCACCACCGGAGGACAGTCATGCGGTTTCACCGCGTGAGCAAGCGAGACCACCGGTCTCGCCCCGGTCCTGCTCGCTTACATCGTCGCCGGCGTTTCGCGCCGGCTGCCAGAGGGACCTTCGATCCCTCGCTGTTCGCTGCGCGGGGTGCGATTTGTGCTCCCGCTCGTTCCACCCGCAGGAACGCACCCGCACCTCACGCCTCCCCAGCCTCGGTCTCGGCGACCCGCCGAAACCGCTGGCGGGTCCCCTCGACCTCCCTCGCGCGGTCTCCTCACGCCCTGTCGGGCGCTCGGAGGCACGCGCCACCGCGTGGTTCGGTTCCCCTTCGGTTCCCGTTCGCCCGTCGATCTCCTCGGCTCCGATCCCGGAGACTCCTCGATCGGTCGTTCTATATAAAGTCCCGTGATAACGAGCCACATACGCGGTTCCTCGGCACCACCGTGTTGCGGTTTCGCACGAATCGAACGAAGGATTTATATAGAATCACAAACAATCAGAGCTTGATTATGTCTCAGCGACAGCGGATGGGCAATCAGCCCATGATCGTACTTTCCGAGGAGTCGCAGCGCACCTCCGGGAAGGACGCCCAGAACATGAACATCACGGCCGGCAAGGCGGTCGCGGAGTCCGTCCGCACCACGCTCGGCCCGAAGGGGATGGACAAGATGCTCGTCGACTCCGGCGGGTCCGTCGTCGTCACGAACGACGGCGTCACCATCCTCAAGGAGATGGACATCGACCACCCGGCGGCGAACATGATCGTCGAGGTGTCGGAGACGCAGGAGGACGAGGTCGGTGACGGCACCACCTCCGCCGTCGTCGTCGCCGGCGAGCTTCTCGACCAGGCCGAGGAGCTCCTCGACCAGGACATCCACGCGACCACCCTCGCACAGGGGTACCGCCAGGCCGCCGAGAAGGCCAAGGAGATCCTCGAGGAGGACGCCATCGAAGTCACCGAGGACGACCGCGACACCCTCGTCGAGATCGCCCAGACGGCGATGACCGGCAAGGGCGCGGAGAACTCCAAGGACCTGCTCGCCGACCTCGTCGTCGACGCCGTGCTCGCGGTCAAAGACGAGGACGGCATCGACACGGAGAACGTCTCCGTCGAGAAGGTCGTCGGCAGTTCCATCGACCAGTCCGAGCTCGTCGAGGGCGTCATCGTCGACAAGGAGCGCGTCGACGAGAACATGCCCTACGCGGTCGAGGACGCGAACGTCGCGCTGTTCGACGGCGCCATCGAGGTCAAGGAGACGGAGATCGACGCCGAGGTCAACGTCACCGACCCCGACCAGCTCCAGCAGTTCCTCGATCAGGAGGAGGAGCAGCTCCGTGAGATGGTCGACCACCTCGTCGACATCGACGCCGACGTCGTCTTCGTCGGCGACGGCATCGACGACATGGCCCAGCACTACCTCGCCCAGGAGGGCATTCTCGCGGTCCGCCGCGCGAAGTCCGACGACCTCAAGCGGCTCGCCCGCGCGACGGGCGGCCGCGTCGTCTCGAACCTCGAGGACATCGAGAGCGACGACCTCGGCTTCGCCGGCTCCGTCGCCCAGAAGGACGTCGGCGGCGACGAGCGCATCTTCGTCGAGGACGTCGAGGAGGCCAAGTCCGTCACGCTCATCCTCCGCGGCGGCACCGAGCACGTCGTCGACGAGATCGAGCGCGCCATCGACGACTCGCTCGGCGTCGTCCGGACGACGCTTCTCGACGGGCAGGTCCTGCCCGGCGGCGGCGCGCCCGAGGCCGAGCTCGCTCTCCAGCTCCGCGACTTCGCCGACTCCGTCGGCGGCCGCGAGCAGCTCGCCGTCGAGGCGTTCGCTGACGCGCTGGAGGTCATCCCGCGCACGCTCGCCGAGAACGCGGGTCTCGATCCCATCGACTCGCTCGTCGACCTCCGCTCCCGGCACGACGGCGGCGAGTTCGGCGCCGGTCTCGACGCCTACACGGGCGACGTGATCGACATGGAGGCCGAGGGCGTCGTGGAGCCGCTCCGCGTCAAGACCCAGGCCATCGAGTCCGCCACCGAGGCGGCCGTCATGATCCTCCGCATCGATGACGTCATCGCGGCCGGCGACCTCAAGGGCGGCGGCACCGACGACGACGGCGACGACGGCGGCCCCGGCGGCGCGCCCGGCGGCATGGGCGGCGGCATGGGCGGGATGGGCGGCATGGGCGGCGCGATGTGAAGTTCGGCGAGAACACACACGCTCCCAACCGCGTCCTGACCTAACCACTCGCGGTATCACCTCTGCCGACCGTCGCGCGGCCCGTTCGGGCCTCGACGATAGCGATCTTTTTCGACGCCACGCCGACCGTCACGGAGCGATGCGACCACGAAGCGTCCCACTCCGACCGTCACGGAGCGACGCGACCGCGAAGCGTCCCGTCCTCCGACCGACGGTAAGCCGCGCCATCGGTTCTCACATTCGCCCCGCCGGACACGAGGGTAACACCGACGTAACCACCGGACGGCGGCGTCCGCGAGCGATTAAGTGCGTTCCGCACCTCCGATCGTCCAGACGAGGTTCTCACGTTCCAATGGCACAACGGAAGGCGGACGTAGACGAGACCGAGATCGACGCGGAGTTGGACGACCTCCCGAACGCCGAGACCGTCGAGGCGACGGTCGCGAACCTGGAGGAACGCGGCTTCGACGTGGTGGTCGTCGACGACGCCGAGGCGGCGCTCGAGGCGGTAACCGATCGGATCCCCGCGGGCGCCTCCGTGATGAACGGCCACTCGACGACGCTCGAGGAGATCGGCTTCGACGAGTTCCTCGGAGGGGACGATCACGAGTGGGAGAGCCTCCCGGACGAGATCTGGAGCATCGACGATGACGCCGAACGGCAGGCCGCACGACGCGAGTCGCAGACGGCGGACTACTTCCTCGGCGGGATCAACGCCATCGCCGAGACCGGCGAACTCGTCGCTGCCGACCTCTCCGGCAGCCGGATCGGCGCGTATCCGTTCGCCGCCGGCAACGTGATCATCGTTTCGGGCACGAACAAAGTCGTCCCGACGCTCGATGACGCCCTCGACCGCCTGGAGTCAGTCGCGTACCCGCTCGAGAACGAGCGCGCCCAGGAGGCGTACGGCGTCGAGTCCGCGATCGCCAAACAGCTGATCTACCGCCGGGAGACCGAGGAGGGCCGAACGACGGTCGTGCTCGTGCGCGAGCAACTCGGGTACTGAACGACGCCTGCGGGCTCTACACGCGTTTCGCGTTTTCGACCGATCGAGTACCCTACGGCTCGCGATATTGCTCGCCGCGACAGGTCACGGGCCGGGAGGGATCCACGCGAGCAAAGTGAGCGTGGGTCAGTCGCATCCGAAGGATGCGACGGGATTCGAACCCCACTCACACGGTCGCCTCGCTTCGCTCGGCGCTGCGTGTTCCCTGGTTCGAACCCTTCCCTCAGCACGGTACCGCCGCTCGCGACGTTGCTCGCGGCGGAACAGCGGGCCGGGAGGGATTCGAACCCCCGACCGTCCGGTTAAAAGCCGGACGCTCTCCCTAACTGAGCTACCGGCCCGCGTCGATCGCTACGATCAGACCACGGATAAACGTTTAGAAACGGCAGGAGTCGACCGTTACTCGTCCGCCGGCGACGACGCGAAGTGGCCCTCTAGCGCGGTCGCGACGATCGCGCCCGGCTCGACGTTCCGCATCGCGGCTCGCCGGCGGAGTTCGACGTACGTCTCGAGCGGGAGGTCGAGACCCATCCGACCGAGATCGACGCCAACCTCGCGGACCGCCGTCTCGACGTCGTCGCCGTCGTTGACCGCGGAGGCGACGGATCTGACCTCCCGAACGGTCATGTCGCCGTCGATGGCGGCCCACGCCAGGAGGTATCGATCCGTCCCGCCGAGCCGCGCGACGTGTTTGGCCGCGCTCGGCGTGATGTGCCCGCGAGCGACCTGTCGCCGGATCGCCTGCGGGAGGTCGTGAACCCGCGCCCACTTGCGGATGAACGCGACGGTGACCTCGTCGCCGGCGCGGGCCGCGGCCTCCTTGTAGGAGCCGACGCCGCGAACCAGCGCCGCGCAGGCGGCGGCCCCGCGGAGCATCAACACGTGGTCGTCGTCGCCGACGTCGCCCGACGCGAAGAGACGGACCGTCTCCGCGGCCTCGGCGACGCTCTCGGGATCGTCGGGGTCGAACCCCACCGCATCGGCCGCGCGCTCGCCGGTGACCGCCGGGTCCGAGCGAACGACGGGTTCGCCGACCGGAGACCGTCGGTCGGCGGGTGACTGCTCGTCCATACGCCTACTTCGACCGCGGGCACATAAGGGGCAGGCACCGTGGCAGGTATCGCAGACGACTCGGACGACCCACGCGTCCGAACGACCCACGCGTCAGGACGGTCCTACGCGTCGTCGGCGACGCCCTCGTCGCGCGTCAGTTCCTCGGCGACGACGTCCGGACGCATGAGCGCCGGGTCGACCGCGAGGTCGGCGACGCCCGAGACGAACTCCGGCAGTGACCGGTCAGCGTACGTCACGACCGTCACCGACGGGTTCAGCTCCTTCGCGACCGGGATCCCGGTCGCCTCGTCGGCGTCGGTCAAGACGAGGTAGTCGGCGTCCGCGATCCCCGCTGCTTTCAGCGCCTCCGCCGAGACGACGCCCTCGATCCGCGACACCGTCGCGCCGAGCGCCTCCAGCTCCTCGCCGATCCCGTGTTCGTCCGGACCGGCGACGACCGCGATCCGCGTGTTCCCCGCCATCACTCGTACTCGATGGTCGCGGGCGGTTTGTGGGTCACGTCGTAGACGACGCGAGCGACGTTCTCGTTCTCGCCCGTTATCCGGCTCTGGATGCGCTGGAGCGTGCTCCAGTCGATCTCCTGGGCGCGCGCGGTCATCCCGTCTCGACTCTCGACCGAACGCACGGCGACGACCCAGCCGTGGACGCGGTTGTCGCCTTTCACGCCGGTCGCCTTCCCGATAACGGCTCCGAACGCCTGCCAGGGGTCGTACTCCTCGAGTTCTTCCTCGACGACGTGACACGCCTCGCGGGCGACGTCGGCCTTCTCGGGGGTGACCTCGCCGACGACCCGGACGGCGAGTCCGGGCCCGGGAAACGGCATCCGCTCGGAGATGACTTCCTCGAGATCGAGCGCGCGGGCGACCTCGCGGACCTCGTCCTTGTAGAGGTCACGCACCGGCTCGACGATCCCCTCGAAGTCGACGACTTCGGGTAGCCCACCCACGTTGTGGTGGGACTTGATGTTCCCCTCCGACTCGATGCGGTCGGGGTATATCGTCCCCTGGACGAGGTAGTCGGCGTCGACCTCGCGGGCGACCGCCTCGAACTCGTCGATGAACCCCTCGCCGATGACGTGGCGCTTCTCCTCCGGGTCGACCACGCCAGACAGGCGGTCGAAGAACCGGTCTTGGGCTTCGATCACCCGCAGCGACTCCATGAAGGAGAACGTCTGGCGGATCTCTGCGGTCTCGCCCTTCCGCATCAGTCCCGTGTCGACGTACACCGGGGTGAGCCGGTCGCCTATCGCCTCGTACGCCAGCGTCGCCGCGACCGAGGAGTCGACTCCACCGGATAAGGCGATCACGGCGTTCGCGTCGCCGATCTCCTCACGGATCTCCGCCACCGCGTCCTCGATGAACTCGTCCGTCTCGACCATCTATAGCCTCACGTCCGCGTTCCGCTCGGTTGTGTCCGTCGATCCCAGCGCCGCCTCGACGAGGGCGACGAACGGCGGACTCGCCCGGTCCGGCCGCGACCGGAACTCGGGATGTGCCTGCGTCCCGAAGAAGAAGGGATGGTCCTCGCGTTCGAGGATCTCCATCCGGTTGTCGGCGCGTCCGGAGAAGGAGAGCCCGTCGGCCTCCAGCTCGTCGATGTACTCGGGATTCACCTCGTAGCGGTGGCGGTGTCGCTCGGTACAGGAGTCAGCGCCGTACACCCGCGCCGCCAGCGTGTCCGGCTCGATGTCGGTCTCGTGTGCGCCGAGCCGCATCGTCCCGCCCATGTCCTCCGTCTCGTACTGCTCGGGGAGGAGGTCGATGACCGGGTGGGGCGTCTCGGGGTCGATCTCCGCGGAGTGGGCGTCCTCGAGCCCGAGGACGTTGCGTGCGTGTTCGACGACGGCCATCTGGAAGCCTAAACAGAGCCCGAGGAAGGGCACGTCGTTCTCGCGGGCGTACCGGATCGCCTCCACCTTCCCGTCGGTCCCGCGGGAGCCGAACCCGCCGGGGACGACGACCGCGTCGGCGGTCGCGAGCCGTTTCTCGTGGTGTTCGCGGGTCTCGTCGGCGTCGACCCACAGTACGTTGACTTCGGTCTCGGTCTGGATGCCGGCGTGTTTCAACGCCTCGTGGATCGACATGTACGCGTCCTCTAAGGCGTACTTGCCGACGAGCGCCACGTCGATCTCGTCCTCCCGATCGCGCGTGACGAGTTCGCGCCACTCCGTCGAGCGCTCGGCCTTCGGGAGCGCCTCCTCGGCGAGCCCGAGCCGCTCCATCACGTACTCGTCCAACCCCTCGTCTTCGACCATCAGCGGGACGTGGTAGATGTCCTCGACGTCGGGATTCGAGAAGACCGCGTCCGTGGGCACGTCACAGAACAGGGCGATCTTCTCTTTCGTCTCCGGGTCCAGCCGGTCCTCACAGCGTCCGACGAGCACGTCGGGCTGGAGCCCGATGGAGCGCAGCTCCTTCACCGAGTGCTGGGTCGGCTTCGTCTTCTGCTCGCCGTTCTTCGAGTAGGGGACGAGTGTGACGTGCGTAAAGAGGATGTCCTCGTCGTCCTCCTCGTGGGCGAACTGCCGGAGCGCCTCGAGGAAGGGCATCGACTCGATGTCGCCGACGGTGCCGCCGATCTCGATCAGACAGACGTCGCTCCCCTCGGCGGCCTCGCGGATGCGCCGCTTGATGTCGTCGGTGACGTGGGGAATGATCTGGACGGTCTTACCGAGGTAGTCGCCGGCGCGCTCGCGCTCGATGACGTGCTGGTAGGTCTTCCCCGTGGTGACGTTGTGGTCGAACGTCATGTCGGTGCCGAGGAAGCGCTCGTAGTTGCCTAAATCGAGGTCGACCTCGCCGCCGTCCTTCAACACGTACACCTCGCCGTGTTCGTACGGGTTCATCGTCCCGGCGTCGACGTTGAGGTAGGGGTCGACCTTCACCGCGGTCACGTCGAAGCCCGCGTTCGAGAGGAGCCGGCCGGTGCTGGCGGCGGTGATTCCCTTGCCCAGCCCGGACATGACCCCGCCCGTGACGAACACGAACTTCCGACCCAGCGAGGGGTCGTATCCCGTGTCAGGATCCGTTGGCATATCGACCGTCCGTCAGGGGCCGGCAAAACCGTTTCGGAGGGGTTCCGAACCGGACCGAAAACACACGGTCGTCCGTGAGGGTCAGGATCGAAGCGACCGCTCGTCGAACGAGAACAGTTCGCATGCGGGATCGCGAAGAGAGGGAGGGAGATGCGGCCGTGATGTCGCCGGCCGTCGCCGGTCAGGGCGCGAGCATCGGCTTCGGGCGACGACGGTCTTCGACCGTCGCGTCACAGACCGGGCACGTGTGGGTGGTCCGTTCGGGACCCTTGTTAACGATCCAGTCGCCGGAGAGGCCGCTCTCGTGGCCGCAGTCGGGGCAGAACAGCACCGCCTTCGGGCGCGAGTTCGTGTCGTCGGTGGAGGTGTGATGGGTGGACACTGTCGGTGGAACCGGTAGGCGTTCGCCGGGAATAACGCTGTTGGCGGGGATCGATCAGGAAGAACCCGGTCTCATACGTCGCGAGCGTCGTTTCCGAAGCGAGCCGTTTGACGACCTGGCCGCTCGACCGTCCGTCGTTGCTGACGCGGTGAACACGGTCGAAGGGGCAGCCCGTACCGCAACCGCACCTCACGCCTCCCCAGCCTCGGTCTCGCCGACCCGCCGGAACCGCCGGCGGGTCGCCTCGCCCTCCCTCGCGCGGTGCGTTCGCGGCCCGACGGGCCGCTCACGGCGCGCGCCGACCGCGAAGTTTCCCGGTTCGACGCGTCCGGGAGACTCGGGTCTCCGCGCCGACTTCGAGTCGAGGTATTATGGTTCCGTCGGCGGTACTCCAGGGCGATGACCGGACCCGGCGACGCCGACGGCGACGACGAGCGCGACCGACCCCGAGTCGTGATCAGCGACACGAAACTCACGAGCCTCGAGACCGAACGCGAGGTCTTCGGCGACGAGGTCGTCCTGACGCAGGACCCGCTGCGGTCGCCCGAGTCGGTGATCGAGACGGACCCGGACGCGATAGTCATCGACGCGGGGACGCCGATGACCGCCGCAGTCCTCGAGGGGTGTTCGAACCTCCGGACGGTCGTCCGCGCCGGGGTCGGCGTCGACAACGTCGACCTCGCGGCGGCGGACGCCGCCGGCGTGGCGGTCTCGAACGTCCCGGACTACGGCACCGACGAGGTGTCCGCGCACGCGGTCGCGCTCTGTGCGTCGCTCGTCCGCGGGATCCCCGCCGCGAGCGCCGACACCGCGGCCGGCGGGTGGGACTGGCAGGTCAGCGCGCCGCTCTCGCGACCCGCGGAGCTGACCGTCGGCGTCGTCGGCTGCGGGCGGATCGGGAGCCGGACGGTGCGGAAGGCGGACCCGCAGTTCGGGGAGGTCGTCGTCCACGACCCGTACGTGCCCGACGCGGAGGTCCGAGACCTCGGTGCCGAGCCCGTGGGATTCGACGAGGTCCTCCGCGAGAGCGACGTGATCTCCGTTCACACCCCGCTGACGCCGGAGACGCGGGCGATGTTCGACGCGGACGCCTTCGACGCGATGCGCGAGCGGGGCGGGGCCGAATCGGGAACGATCCTCGTGAACACGGCGCGCGGCGAGGTCGTCGACGCGGACGCGCTGATCGACGCCTTGGACGACGGGACGGTCCGGAGCGCCGGACTTGACGTCCTCCCGGCGGAGCCGCCGGCGAACGACCGACTCACCGGTCGGAAGGACGTCGTCGTCACGCCGCACATCGCGTGGTACTCCGAGGAGTCGAAACGCGAGGTGCGCCGAAAGGCCACCGAGGAGGTCCGGCGGTACCTCCGCGGCGCGGAGCCGGCGTACCGGGTCGACCCCGACGCGTACGGGGTCGCTCCCGCTCCCGGTTCCCGTGAGTAGCCTGGAGGAGCGCCCCGTCTCCAAGAGGAACCCCTCGTGAACGAGCGTCTCCGCGGCCGGCGTCGGTCCTCCCTCGGAGGGACACTCACGGGAGAGCGATGGCGGCCCCCGCTGCCGTCCGGGAGGTCGCTCATGAGGCGGTGGAGTCGAGCAATTCGCCGTGTCATTCGTCATCGGATATTGACGACCAGATCGGTCGCTATACCTTTTTGTCACCGGGCCGATCATGTCAGGCCGTGCCTATCCGACGAATAAAGGGTCTCGATTCACTCTACGACGAGGTAGCGGACTACGACCTCGTCATCGTCCCCGACGCTCCGTTCGCGAGTGCGCTCAATCGACGCCTCGATCGACCCCATTTCGGAAGTTTCGCGATCACGCCGCGGCGTCTCGCCGCCGGCCGACGTGAACAGGCCGAAGACCGCCTCGCATTTCTCGAGGTCATCGACCGGACCGATCACGACTGGCGGGCTGTCGCCTATGCGATCGGGAACGCCCTCCAGTGCTGGGAACACCAGGGAAGTCTTGATGCGATCCTCGAGTACGAGGGCTACAGTGACGAGACGACCCGCGAAGTCGTCGACGTGATGCGAACGCTCCCGACGACCTCGAAACGACTCGCTCAAACTGTCATCGACGACGAGCGATCGATCGCCGTTGTCGGATACGATCAGTTGACCAACTTGGAGCGGAGCATTCTCCCGGAGACGTTCGACCGCGTCGAGTTATTCACGGAAGAGGAGTTCGAACAGCCACAGTTCCACGTCTTCGATTCGGCAACCGACATCGTCGCCGCGCTCTTGGATACGGTCACAGACCAGAACGCCGAGCGTGTCGCCGTCGTTCTCGACGGCGGGAGCCGGTATTCATCGCTCGTCGAATCCGCACTCGAAGCGGCCGATGTTCCCTTTTACGGTGGGCCGGGGTTCATCGAGGACCCACATCATAGAGCGTTCATCCGGCTTCTTCGCATCGGGTTCCGAGGCACAGAAACGACGGTCGGAGAGTGCCGGCCGATACTCGCGGAAACGGGTAGTGACGTCCCGATAGACGACAATCAAAAGCGACTCGATACGGTAGAGAGACCAGGGCTTGAATGGTTACGGGAGTTCCGTCGGTCTGTCGAAGAACAGACGTTTTCGGAGGCGCTCGGTACGTACGCGAGGAAAGCCGACGTCGAACTCGCACGCTTCGATGAGGAGTTGCGAACGCTCGGTATCGCCGAGAAACCCGTGACCGGCGGCGGCGTCGATCGCCTTTCCTATTACTTACAAACGTACGAGGTGCCCGTTGACAGGGACAACGAGGGCGTTCTCCTCGCCGATGCGAAATCCTCCGCCCACGTCGACCGGCCCGTGGTCTTCCACCTCGGGATGGGACGGGAGTGGACGCATTCGGCTCCACAGCGGCCGTGGGTCGACACCGAGGCGCAGTTCGAGCGCTACATCGGCAACTTCCAGCGATTGCTTCAGAGCGGCGACAGGCAGTACTACCTCGTCCAAGACACGGCCGGCGGCGAGCCGGTCACGCCCTGTCTGTACTTCGGCGACCTCATCGACGAGGAGTTCGAACGGTTCGGCGACCTCGATTCGGTCCACCACCGACGACGACCGCGATCGACGAGCGTCGGCTTCGATCGAGAATCGCTCGACGTCGAGTCCGAGACCGTCGAGACGATCAGCCAATCCAGTCTCAACAGCTACGTCAACAGTCCGCGAGACTACTTCTTCGGGAAACTCCTCGACGCGCCCGATCAGGAACGATTTGTCGAAGGGAATCTCTTTCACGACTTCGCGGAGTTCTACGTGAGTCATCCCGACGTCGTCGCGAACACGGATATCGACGAACTGATCGACGCGATGCTCGAGGAGGCGAAGCCCTTCTTTTCGAGTGCAGATGAGACGCTCCGTCGACGAAAGTACCGAATCGGACTGGAGCTGATCACGGAGTACTTGGACGATCACGGTCCGGAGTCGGACGCCTTTCTCACCGGGACGTCCGGATGGGGTGAGAACTTCTTCGCGGCGTATTTCGACGAAGCGGTCGACTCGCCGCTCACCGAACGGTGGTTCGAGGATCACGCCCTCGGGCTCAAGGGGAAGATAGACCTCGTGAACGCCCCGGATCGCCTCCTCGATTACAAAAGCGGAGGGAAGAAGCGAACCTCTCAGATCGTCAAGCGCGCGGCGATCGATCCCCCGGCGGATACACCGAACTTCCAGGCGGCGCTGTATCTGACCTACTATCGAGCGGTCCAACCGAACGAGCAACTGGAGTTCACCTTCTTTCACTTCCTCGAACCGATGGACGACGTCATCGCGGGCGAGGCCGACCTCGACGACGCGCTCACGACCGTCACGTACTACCCGTTCACGTTCGACGAGTACGTCGGCTCTCGAGACGCATACGAAACGCTTCTCGACGGGTACAACGACTGCCGAGAGACGTTCACCGAACTCGGGCATTCAGCGTATAGCGACAGTATGAGGCAACTGTCGTTCCCCGAGACGACGGACCGAAACGAGCTGCGCGCCTCCGAGTTTGCCGAAGAGTTCACGGCTGCCGTCGATAGCGGAACGTCCGATGACGTCGACGCCGAGAAGGGCGCAGATCAGGCGATCCGCGAACTCAACGGCGTTCGCAAGCGGTCGTTCTTCCGCGAAGACTTGGACGCGTTCGAATCGTTCGTCGACGAGCGCCTCGAGGAGCTCAACGACAGGCGAGCGGGTGAGGAGCGCTTCCCCGTCGATGGCCTCGCCGGCGAGCCCAACTACCGTCGTGTCGATAACCGTGACCTGCTGTTAGCGGGGGAGAGCGGTGACTGACCCGACGCCGAACGACGGGCAGCGGGAACTCATCGAGAACACCAAGGGGTTGTATCTGGTCGACGCAGGACCGGGGACGGGAAAGACGTTCGCCATCACCCGTCGCTACGGGACGATCGTCGACCAGCCCGACGTCGAACCCGAAGACACCCTGCTTGCGACCTTTACGCGGAGCGCCGCGACAGAGATGAAAGAACGGATCGTCGATCACAGCACGTACGGGCTCAGAGAGCTTGCCGACGCCCCGATACAGACGTTCCATTCGCATTGTCACGACATCCTCCGAGAGCACGGCTACGCCGCCCCGACGCATCTCGGGCTCGACGAGCGGATCACCGACTCGACGCGACTCATCGACGACGAACTGATCGAAGCCGAACTGTTCCGCGAGTTCTTCGGCGGGTTCCGTGACGATCATCCCGAGTACGCCGACTTCTATCGAGTGCTCTCGAGTCCGGGTGAGCTACTCGATCTGATCAGAGAGCTCGCCTCGAAAGGCGTCTTTCCCACTACCGAGGGCTGGTATCGAGACGGCGAATCACACCTCGACGGCGACTTCGAGGCGTTCAAAGAACGATTCGACGCGGTGAACGAGCCGCGCAATGACGGTCGAAAGCAGTCGGTGTTGCGCGATGATCTGAGTCGCT
Organism: Halorubrum cibi; assembly: GCF_900182635.1. GTDB lineage: Archaea > Halobacteriota > Halobacteria > Halobacteriales > Haloferacaceae > Halorubrum > Halorubrum cibi. The sequence goes on from NZ_FXTD01000004.1 coordinate 295,471, forward strand.
TCGGCCGCAACAAGACGTATCTCTCGGACGCGCCGTCGAAATCGGAGCTACGCGGCGGTCGCGGGACGAAACAGTTAGGCGACGACGTCGCCGCCGACGTCTTCCACGAGGACCGCGAGGACCTCAAATCGTTCGTTCACGACGTCTACATCGAGTACCTCCGGTTCGCTTTGTGCCGTAACTACCTCAACTTCGGCTTCCTCCAGCTGTTCGCGTTCGTCCTGCTCTGTGAGGACCGGCGCGTCCGACGGCTGGCGCAGTTCGAGTACGTGATGGTCGACGAGTTCCAGGACACCAGCGAGATCCAGTTCAAACTCGCGCTGCTGTTGTCCGGGACGGACAACTTCTGTGCCGTCGGAGACTGGAAGCAGAGCATCTACTCCTTCCAGTACGCGGACGTTCGGAACATCCTCGACTTCGAGGACCGGCTGGCGCAGTTCAGCACGGATCTCAACGGCGACGCCGAGCGAGTCGCCTTCGACGCGAGCGACCTCACCCGGATCGAACTGCGGGAGAACTACCGCTCGACGGAGTCGATCATCGACCTCTCCGAGCGGGCGATCGTGACGCCGGCAACGGGCGGCGAGGAGGTCGATGCCTCCCTTGACGACGTCGTCGAACTCTCCTCGAACGCCGCCTTCGACAACACCGCCGTCGAGGAGATCACCCACGAAGACGAACACGAGGCCGTACTCTCGACGATTCAAGAGATCGTCGGGAACGACGACTACGCCGTCGAGGGAGACGGGGGCGACCCGCGCCCGCCGGAGTACCGCGACATCGCGGTGTTCACCCGGACGCGAGACTACGGTCGAGAGCTACTCGAGGTCGCCGACGAATACGACTTCCCGATGGCGTACGACGGCGGGATCGAACTCTTCCGAACCGACCCGGCGAAGCTGCTTCTCGCGTGGCTCCGAATCCTCGATTCGGACGCCGACCGCGGCTGGGCGGTCGTCCTCGAACGGATCGGGTACACGTACGACGAAATAGAGCATATTCTGGAGACGGACGCGTATCCGTCCGACCCGGCCGCGTTCCGCGATGAGCTTCGTGGGTCGGAGTCGATCGGCGCGGTCGCTCGTCGGGTTCTCGATCGCTACGGATACACGGACGATAGGGCGGACGTCCTTCTCCACACGATCCAATCGGTCTACGATTCGACGACGCTCACTCGGGGGGAACTGATCCGGTTCATCGAGCGCGGCATCGAGAACGGTACGATAGTGGACGTTCGCGCGAGCGCGGGGGACGACTCCGTGACCGTCCAGACGATTCACACCGCGAAGGGACTCGAATATCCGATCGTCATTCTCGCGAACATGAACGACGGGAGCTTCCCGCCACGTTCGAGCGGTTCGAGCGTGATTCAATACCAGGATCCAGTCGGTCTCCGCCAGCGGAAGATCTACTCAGAGGAACGTCCCTCTCCCCACGTCTACGATAACTGGCGATCTGACGTACTCCGGCGCTGCCTGCCACGAGAGTACGATGAAGAGCGCAGATTACTCTATGTCGCCGTCACGCGCGCGGAGAATCACGTCGTCTTCGCGGCCGGAGCGGAACCAAATACGTTCTTCGAGGAACTCCCAGCCGATGACAAGGCGATCGATCCGAGTGTCGAACCACTCGATCGCGAGGAGTTCACCGACGCGGAGCTGCCGTTCACCGTAACGACTCCGCAGGGGCCGATCAGTCAGACACCGCATACGCTGATGGACGAGACTGTCTTCGAGGAGATCGACGCACGAATGGAAGCGACGCTCGAAACGGAGCCAGAAACCCGAGGAGTGGACTTCGGTTCACGGGTTCACGAGTTCGCCGAGGCGTACGTTCTCGACGAGGAAGTGACGCCGTCGAATCCCCACGAGAGACGGATCGTCGACTTCGTCGATGACCTCCCTGGTGAACTGTACGTCGAAGAGCCGGTCACGCTCCCAATCGAGATCGATGGTCATCGGGTCACCATCTCAGGGATCGTCGATCTCGTTCACGTGACGGCAGACCAAGTAGACATCATCGACTACAAGACGGACGGTACGCGACACGCACAGTCGGAGTACCGGAAACAGCTTAGCGTGTACTACCACGTCATTTCCGAGTGGTTTGTCGGAAAAGACGTCACGGCGAGTCTGTTCTATACGACGGATGGAACACGCGAACAGGTTACTCCACTCACGTCCGAGGAGCTACGTTCGCTGGTACAGACTGGAGTAGAGATGTAACTCAACTACTGTAGAGATTGCCGCTGGAGTTCGTTTTTAACTACCAAGAGAAGTGGGGACTCGTGAGATGTTTTGGCATCCTCCCCACGCTGAAGCGCGAGGCTTCCCCCCGATTCTCCATAATCATCGAGTATCTGATGCTATCTTGCGATAGGAGGGAGACATCAATAGATAGTCGTCTTCGGCTTTAGAGTATCGTGTGAGAGCCAAGGGCCGGATTTGAACCGGCGTTGGGCGGCTCTGCAGGCCGCTGCGTCTGACCAGACTCTGCCACCTTGGCGCTATCGAACGTACCGCAGTCGAGCGTTTAAGCCTAGCGGTCGTGGAGCGTGGCTACTCGCCCGATACACGTGAAAACAGCCCACGAACGCGATGTCCGTGGGCTGTGGAAAACGGGAATGATCCCGATGAATGGTGAGGCGGCGAACCGCGGTTCCCA
>NZ_FXTD01000005.1 GCF_900182635.1 Halorubrum cibi
TCCACCCTCGCGCGTGGTACCGCGAGTTCCGCGAGCTCGTGTTGACCGCCGTAGTCTACAACCTCGAACAGGCTCTCAAACAGTGATCCCCACGCAGTCATCGGATTCAACAAAGCAATCCCTTCCGAATCAATGACTGGTCCCAATCACGCCAGCACAATAACACGGGAGACCACGACTGGGGCGAAATCGACTTCGGATCCCGTACTGTCAACTGTCTGGACGCAAAGGTTAGAGGATGATAGATGACAGTGCCGGTGAAGGGGGACATCAGGAACCGGACGTTGACGTCTCCACGCTTCTCGGTGACGATTACGAGGCGTTCGAGGCGGTCCTCGCGGGTGAGGTGGATGGACCGGTCGCTGTCGTTGGCGATCCATTCTCCGGACGGGGTACCGTCTTAGACAGGGCGGTACGGGATCTGGACGCGATCCGGGTCTCCCTGAAGCCGGGTGATGGGATCGACCGTATCCGCGAGAGAATGAACGACGGACCGGTCGTGGTTGAGGACTGCCAGCACCTCTACGAACGACGCGTCGGAGGGTTCGCGGAACTGTCTACATTTCTCGACGACCTAGCGAGCGCCGATGCGACCGTGGTGACCGGCTGGAACCGGTACGCGTGGGCATACCTCGCAGCAGTGCAGGCCCTCGACCGGGAGTTTTCCGTCACTGTTGAGCTTCAGTCCCTCTCCGCAGAACGGATCGCAGAACTCGTGCTAGATCGGTACGACGAGATGCCGGCATTCGTTGCAAACGACCCCGAGCAACGCGGGTTGATCGACACGACACGCCACGAGATTGGCTGGCGGGACTGGTCGGTGTCGGTGCCGGTTCCTATGCTGGACCCAGTCGCGGTCAGGGACTTGTTTTCGGACGGAAATATGGATCCAAAGGACGTGACGTTCGGACGGCTCGCTGCGGTCTCGAACGGGAACCTCGGCGTCGCCACGGCGATTTGGGAGACTCATCACGGATCGGAAGTACGCCCGAGCGATATCGCCGTCCCCGCGTCCGGCCGGGACCTGGACCGCGAGGAGGCGTTCTGTCTGCGGCTCGTACTCGCGAAAGAGCGGATCGATCTGGCACAGCTCACGAGAATTGTTGACGGACTCGAGCGCGTCCTCGGGCGCCTCTCGCGCGACGGCCTCGTCTCGGTCGAGGACGGTATCGTGGAACTGACACCGGCGGTGATGCCAGCCGCCGCTGCGGCGACCGAACGGGGGCGGATACTGTGATGGTGCTTCAGGTGCTGGTGAACCTAGGAATCGATCAGGAGACGCTCACGGGTATCGTGGGATTGCTCGTGGCCGCGTACCTGGCCGGCCGGGTCGTCGGCTATGCGCTCACGGCGATTGCCGAGCGTAGCCCCCGCAGACGGATTAGCATCAAGATGTTGATCCCGATTGCGCGGTTTCTGATCTACGGGACCGCGGTGTTTCTGGTCCTGGGACCGCTACTTCAATTATCGACCGCACAGTTGCTCGCCGTGTCGGGACTGCTCGGGGCAGCCCTGGGGTTCGGGTTGAAGGACCTCTTCGCAGGGATAATCGGCGGGGTGGTGCTCGTCACCGAGCGCCCCTATCAGGTCGGCGACAAGGTCACCATCGACGGCGACTACGGCGAAGTGACCGACATCGGCCTCCGGGCGACGACACTGACGACGCCCGACGACAGCGCTGTCAGGGTCCCGAACGCCACGCTGTTCACCGCGAACGTCTCGAACGCCAACGATGGCCACCCGGAGATGATGGTCGTCGTCGAACTCGCGGTCACCGCCTCAACGGACGTCGATCGGGCGAGTGCGATAGTCAAGGAAGCCATGGTGACCTCGAAGTACGTCTACGTCGACGACGACCATCCGTTCACGGTTCTGGTCGAGGATGAGTCCTACTATCGAACGATTCGCGGCAAGGCTTATGTGGCCGACCTGCGCGACGAGTTCGCGTTCGCCTCGGACGTGACCAAGCGCTCGATGGGCGCCTTCGCCAGCGAAGGGATTGAAATGCCCGAGGCGCCCGTCCACGTCTCCGAGCACCGCTGACCGTTCGCGTCGCCCGCCGGGTTCGCCCAAGCGGAGGGAGTATCTCAGGGTCAACCCCCGAATGAATCACTTCCCGTCTCTAATCAGGTGCCCGCTTGTCGTAATAGTTCAGACCACGCTTAATATTTTGAAAAGAACTCCGGATCCTGCTGCATACAACCTCTGTATTCAGCAGTCCATTCCTCTCAGCAGTAGGGACATTCGCACTACGCTCTTGTGAAGCAGATTGTTGGTAAGTACTCTGAACCCGGAGGGACCAGCTAAGGGACATCTCTGCTCAGCCGCTCACACCCCGTTTTGAGTCAGGAGTCTCAAGACGCTACCGAGAACAAAACCGCTAGACAGCCCTCCACAACAATGTACTTCCCAAGAGCGTTCGCACTATTCATGCGAAACAGCGAGGCTTCGTTCCACGTTGTGAACGACGCACTTGATGACGAGTTCGCGGAACTGCTTCCACCACCGGCGTGACCGCACGAACGCACCGAACTTCTGTTTGATCGCCGCGTTGACTGTCTCGTTCACGTTCCGTTGATGGTAGAGATCGCCATCCAGCCGTGCATTCCACGCTTTGTGGAGTGAGGTGAACTCACGATGCTTGATGAGTGGTCGAATATCGTGGTCGCGGGCGAGCCGGCGGAGCTTCTGGTCGTCGTATCCCTTATCACCGGTCAAGACCGCGATGGACGCTGCGTTCCGTTTCACTACCTGTGGCGCAATCTGCGTATCGTGTTTTCGTGTCGTCGTTACGTGGATGTCGAGAACAGCGTTGGTCGCCGTATCGACCAATAGCGTTGTCTTCAACTGCTGGATAGTGAGGTTCGTCCGCTTCGTGTAGTGTGTTGAGGCATGCGCCCGCTCGAACCCGGACGCATCGATGCCGGTGACACCGTTCAGCGGCAAGTCCTTGAGCGAGACGTTCAGCAGCACCCGCCAGACGGCCATCTCCAAGCGATCGAACGCCTTGCAGAGTGTCGAGGGTGCGGGGATCGAATCGAGATCGAGGGCGTCACGAATGCGAGGCATCTCGATGAGTTCGTCAACAAGGTCACGGTATGTGGTCGTCTTCTTCACCTTGAGACAGAGCAGAACGACATGTTGGCGGAGCGTGAACCGCTTCCGTGAATAGCGAGTCGAAAACCGTGCCACAGCACGGCGAGCCAGCATCATAGCCCTTTCAACGAATCGAAGAAGTCGTGACTTTGGGACAGTATCCATTTCCTCCAGCTACTCACCAGTCATGTTTGTCAGCAAGGGTTTCAACAAGCCCGAATATCCCAGACGTTGCGTTCTTAGTCCGGCAAAACGGACACCTTGAGGTGGGTTTCAGTTTTGTCTGTTCGGACGCTTGATGTCTTCGGCGGCCTGGATTTCGTCTGTTTTCTCGACTTCGGCGAATAGCTCTCGATACGCGTCGGGCTCGAAGAGGTTGTAGAGACTGCAAGGTGAATACACCCGCCTTTAGGCGGGTGATGAAACCGACATGGCGTTGGATTTCCAGCGATAGTCATACGGCCGGAGTTTCCAATGTGTACTTTCAAGTGGAAAGAACCGCTATACAATGGCAAGGTTAGGTCGGAACAAAGCAGATTCCGAACGACCTTTGGAGGCGGCCTGTCCGCCCACAGTAACGAGGCAGTATCCGAAATGCCGATGTGGTGAACACGAATCCTCGGGGGGTTCGTCTCGTGCCTGTCGGCCTGAGCAAGCCCAAAGGTACCTCCAAATCCGCTGACGCACCAGCGATCCTCTGCTGGCAAAAACAACAGGTGAGGGTCAACGGTGCCGAGGATAGGAGTAACGGCCACTTGGCATGGCCAGGCAGCCACCGACCACGACGACTGGGTTAAACGAGCTCCCGTAAAGTGGCGGAGTCCGTGGTTACAAACCTGAAACTCCCACCGCTCGGGATTCCTCCGCCTTCAGGCGGAGGAGGATGTCAAGTCTTGAATGCTTGTAGAACGGGCGTTCGACGCTGATCGGGGTACGTAGAACGGGATCGTTGCTGTCGCGGTGAACTCGAATGCGGAGAACGTCTCTAAAACCCCAATCGCGAGGCACTCCGCGCCTCTGGCAGCCGGCGGCGGAGCCGCCGGCGACTGCCCCTTTGAGTCCCACCCGACCGCGACCGCCCCGCACCTCACGCCTCCCCAGCCTCGTCGCTGGCGCGGAACCGCGCCAGCGACTCCCTCGCGGGCTCCTCGTGCCCTGCGGGGCACTCGGAGGCGCGCCACCGCTTGGGAGATCGATAGGCGACTCGTCTGGGTGAAGCGAACGCTACCTGGCGGAGTCAGAGAGAAAATGCACCGTCCGGGAATTGAACCCGGGCTATTAGCTTGGGAAGCTAATGTCCTACCACTGGACCAACGGTGCTCGATTCGGAGTACCCGACGGCCCCACTTCAACGTAGCGTTTCGCGGGCCGTCCCCCGATCGCGTCGACCGCGTCAACCCGCTACCACCGGTTTCCACAGGATTAACCGGAACGCCCGGAAGGAACCCGCATGGACGAACCTCCCTCCGACCCGGACGCCGTCGAGCGAGTGCGGGACCGATACGCCGACCTCGCGCCCGCGCTCGCTCGGACATGGGCGTCCGAGGAGCCGTGGCGGTTCCTCACCGATCTCACCGCGATCGGGAGCCGAATGGCCGGTAGCGACGGGGAACGGCGGGCGGCCGACCTCGTCGCCGACGCCTTCGAGCGCGCCGGCCTCGACGAGGTCCGGACGGACCCGTTCGAGCTGACCGCGTGGGAGCGCGGCGGGGCCGACCTCCGGGTCACGGTCCCCGGCCGCGACGGAACCGAGCGGACCCGCGAGTTCGAGGCGATCGCGCTCCCGTACTCGCCGGCGGAGACGGTCGAGGGCGAACTGGTCGACGTGGGGTACGGCACGCCCGAGGAGATCGACGACGCGGACGTGACGGGCCGGATCGCGGTCGCGTCGACGACGACCCCGTCGAACTCGCGGTTCGTCCACCGAATGGAGACGTTCGGTCACGCGATCGAGGCCGGCGCGACCGGGTTCGTCTTCGTCAACCACCTCGAGGGCCAACTCCCTCCGACGGGCTCGCTCACGTTCGGCGAGCCGGCGGCGGCCCCGGCTGTCGGCGTCTCGGCGGAGACCGGCGACTGGCTCCGCGAGTACGCCGCGAACGCCGAGGGTCCGGTCGCGAGCGTCGAACTCGGCGTCGACGCGTCGTTCCGGTCGGCTGAGTCGCGGAACGTGATCGGGCGAGCCGGTCCCGACACCGACGAGCGGATCCTGCTCTTAGCCCACTACGACGGCCACGACATCGCGGAGGCGGCGCTCGACAACGGCTGCGGGATCGCCACGGTCGTGACCGCCGCGGGGATCCTCTCGGAGGCGGACCTCCCGATCGGCGTCGACGTCGTCGCCGTCGGCTGCGAGGAGGTCGGGCTGCTCGGCGCGGAGCGGCTGGCGGAGACGACCGACCTCGAGGCCGTCCGCGGCGTGATCAACGTCGACGGCGCGGGGCGGTTCCGCGACCTCCGCGCGCTGACGCACACCTCCGGGGCGGCCCGGTCGGTCGCGTCGGCGGTGTCGACGGCGACCCGACACCCGATCGAGGTGGACCCGGATCCCCACCCGTTCTCCGACCAGTGGCCGTTCGTCCGGCGCGGGGTGCCCGCGCTCCAGCTCCACAGCGACTCCGGTGAGCGCGGCCGGGGCTGGGGCCACACTCACGCGGACACGCGCAACAAGGTGGACGATCGAAATCTGCGGGAACACGGGATGTTGACGGCGCTGCTCGTCGCCGAGTTCGCGGCCCAAGGCCGGGACCCCGAGCGGCTCGAGGCGGACGCGCTCGTCGACGCGTTCCGCGAGACGGAGTTCGAGACGGGGATGCGCGCGGCCGACCTGTGGCCGGCGGCGTGGGAGTGAGCCTCGGCACGGAAGTGAGCGACGACGCGGGAGTGAACGACTGAGCCGGAGCGAGTCACTCCGACCGACGGCGGTCCGGCATCGGCGGCAAGGCGCGTTTGTGTTCGGTCGCCCGGTGGCGCTCGAGGAGGTCGTCGACCACCTCCCGCTCGAGACCGAGCCGTGACGCGATCTCGTCGACCGGGACTCCCTCGTCTATCGCGAGCCGGAGCGCGGGGTCGACGGCGTCGTAGTCGGCCCCGAGATCGTCGGCGTCGCGCTGTCCCGCGAGCATGCCCGCGGTCGGCGGCTTCTCGAGGACGAACCCCGGAACCTCGAGCGACTCGGCGAGCGCCCGGACATCGGTCTTGTAGAGGTGTCCGATCGGCAGGAGATCGACCGCCCCGTCGCCGTGTTTCGTCAGGTAGCCGAGCAGGTGCTCGCTGCGGTTCGTCGTCCCGCAGACGAGCCGGCCGGTCGCGTTGGCGGCGAGGTATGCGAGCGTCATGCGCAGGCGTGCGATGACGTTCCCGACGAGCGTCGGCTCGTCGTGGAGGCCGAACCGGTCGGGTGCGACGCTCCCGAACTGCGCGAGGAGCGGCTGGAGGTGGACCGTGTCGTGGTCGATCCCCAGCGCCTCCGCGAGCCCCTCGGCGTCCCGCGCGTGGTGAGCGCCGATCTTGTTACACGGGAGGATCAGTCCGTAGACCCGGTCGGACCCGAGCGCCTCGACCGCGATCGCGGCGGCCACCGTCGAGTCAAGCCCGCCGCTCATGTTGATCACGATCCCGTCGGCCGCCGCCGCCGACACCGTCTCGCGAACGAACGAGACGGCACGTTCCAGCTCTGTCGCCGGATCGATCGGGTCACCAGGAGCGGCCGGCCCGGTCGGACCGGTCGGAGCGGAACCGGCCTCGCCGCCCTCGCGGGGGGCGCTCGGATCGCGATCGGACTCGACTCGGGTGGACGTGTGCGGTCCGTCGCCGTCGTCCTCCGTTCCCGTCTCCGGGTCGCCGCGTGTGGAGGTGTCCATGGCGTCTCGCCGTCCCGAACGGACGCGTAAATACGCTCCGTGGGTATTGTTTAAGGTCGTTCTCCGACCGATAGCGGGCGTTCGCTGCCCCACGGGTCCCCGCGACCGGTCGGTCGATCACGAACCGACGCGATCCCGTCCGATACCGCAGGAAACCGATGCGTCGATCGAGGAAAATCACACGTTCCTTCCGTCTCGCAATTCGTTATCCATATCATGAAGAACAATCCGGTATAATGCCCGATAGAAGTATATTAGGTATTTATAACCGAACGTTTATACAATAATACAGCCATCTAACTCACATGTCGGCAATACAGTTGAGTTCGAGTCAGAAGCGGATCCTCACGTCGCTCGTGAACCTCGTCGACGACGAGGACGGCGTCGTCTGCGGGCGGGAGATAGCCGAGGCGATCGACCGGAACCCCGGAACCGTCCGCAACCGGATGCGGAGCCTTCGCTCGCTCCAGCTGGTCGAGGGCGTCCCCGGCCCGGACGGGGGGTACACGCCGACCCGCAGCGCCTACGAGACGCTCGATCTGGAGCGGATGGAGGACGCCGAGCCGGTTCCCGTCGTCCACGACGGCTCGCCGGTCGAGGGGGTCACCGTCCGCGAGATCGAGCTCTCGAGCGTCAACAATCCCGAGCTGTGCCGCGCGGAGGTCGTGTTGTGCGGGTCCGCCCGACCCTTCGAGCGCGGCGATCGCGTGACGGTGGGACCGACGCCGGCCTCGGGGCTCCGCGTGTCCGGCGTCGTCGACGCCGCCGACGTCGACGGCGACACCCTCATGGTCCGCGTCGAGTCGATGGAGACGGTCGCCGACCCGGCGGAGGCGACCGGCGGCTCGGTGGGGAAACGGTCCGCGAGCGACTAGTCCCCGAACGCCTCGCCGTCGGCTCTCCCGATCCGGTCCCGGATCGCGCCGGTCGCCGCGGCGACCCGCCGGGCGTCACGGTGGCGCTCGCCGAACGCGCCGACGGCGCTCGCGGCGGCCTCCTCGTCGACCTCGAAGTCGACGCCGTCGTACGCGACGTCCCACAGCACGAGCGGTTCCGGTGCGGCGGGACCGACGCCGTACTCGCCGGGGACCGGCTCGTCGGCGAGGAGCCGGTCGACGAGTTCCGAGTCCGCGGTCCCCCGGCCGACGGCCTCGGCCGCGCCGACGATCCGCCGGACGAGCGCCCGCGGAAAGCCGCCCGCGGCGACCTCGACGACGAGGAAGTCGCCCTCGCGGGTCGCCGTCGCCCGGAGATCGCGAACGGTTCCGGCGTCGTCGCTCGTGAGGTTGTGGAAGTCGTGCTCGCCCGAGAGTCGCGCGAGCGCGTCGTGAACCGCGTCGTCGTCGATCGCGTGCTCACCCCGCCGGTCGACGTCGACCGGCTCCGTCGCCGGCGCGTACAGGAAGTACCGGTACGTCCGCCGGACCGCGTCGTGGGTGGCGTGAAACCCCGCGTCGACGTCGGCGGCCGCCCAGATCCGGACCGATCCGGGGAGTCGACCGTTGAACGCGCGCGGCGTGAGCCACTCCGGAGCCTCGAACGCGACGGTCTGGGCCACCGCGGAGACGCCCGCGTCCGTCCGGCCCGCCGCGGCGTATCCCGGCGGCGTCGCGTGGGTCGGGCCGTCGCCGCGCGCGACGAGCCCGTGTTTCGAGAGCGCGGCGAGCAGCGTCCCCTCGACCGTTTCGGCGTGCGGCTGGCGCTGAAACCCGGCGTACGCCCGGCCGTCGTACGCGACGCGGAACGCCCGGGTCACGCCTCGTCGTCGGCCATCGGGACCGTGACGACCGGCACCGGCGACGTTCGCACGACCTTCTCCGTGACGCTCCCGAGGAGGACGCGCTGGAGCCCCGTCCGCGTGTGGGTCGGCATCACCACGATGTCGGCGCCGGTGTCCCCGATGGCGTTCTCGATCACCCGCAGGGGGTCGCCGTGGATCACGCTGCCGACGGCGTCGATCCCGGCGGCCTCGAGCTCCTCGGTCACCGTCTCGACGCGGCGCTCCGCGCCGGCCTCGACGCGCTCGGCGAACGCGCCGGCCCGCGGCCCCGCGAGCGTGTGCTCGAGCGTGTCGACCGCGCTCACGACGTGGACCGTCGCGCCGTAGCGCTCGGCGAGGCTCCGGGCGTGCGGGACCGCGTCGTTCGCGGCGCTGCCCGGCGCGACCGGCAGGAGGATGTCGTCGTACATGATCGGAAGTGGAGCCGCCGGGCGCAAAACGCTACCGGCGGATGGGTAGCGTTTTCCGACCGGACGACCTCTCTCGGGCCATGGCACGAGACGTTTCCAACGCCGACAACCCGCAGGTGACGCTTCACACCAACCACGGCGACGTCGTCGTCGAATTGTTCGCCGACCGCGCGCCGCGGACGGTCGAGAACTTCCTCGGACTGGCCCGGCACGACCCCGCCGCCGACGCCGACCCCGCCCGCGACACCAACACGTGGAAGGACCCCGAGAGCGGCGAGGTCCGCGGCGACTCGCTGTACGAGGGGAACGTCTTCCACCGCGTCATCGACGACTTCATGATCCAGGGCGGCGATCCGCTCGAGTCCGGCCGCGGCGGCCCCGGCTACCAGTTCGACGACGAGTTCCACGACGAGTTGACCCACGACGGTCCCGGAATCTTATCGATGGCCAACTCCGGGCCGAACACCAACGGCTCGCAGTTCTTCATCACGCTCGACGCCACCCCGCACCTCGACGGCAAACACGCCGTCTTCGGTCAGGTGATCGAGGGGATGGACGTCGTCGAGGAGATCGGCTCGGTCCCGACCGGCCGCAACGACGAGCCGCGCGACACCGTCTCGATCGACCGCGTCACGGTCGAGGAGTAACGCCGCGACGCGCCGGCGACATCGTCAGTCGATATCTCGTTCCGACTTGGTCGCGGTCATACAGCCACCTTTTTGATCGTCGGGTGCCCTCGCTCACTGCGTTCGCTTCGGGAACCACTCCTCGAAAAACCTGGAGGGAAAAATCCGACTCCGCCGTCTTCGACGGCTCCGTCGGTGAACCGCTCGCTTCGCTCGCGGATGCTCATTACAGGCGAAGCAACGATCACTTGTAATGCGGTGGCGCGCCTCCGAGCGTCCCAGAGGGACGCGAGGAGCCCGCGAGGGACGTCGCGAACGAAGTCGTTCGAAAGACCGGAGGTCTTTCGTGATGACGAAAATCTCCGATTTTCGAACCATGAGCGACGAGGCTGGGGAGGTGTGAGGTGCGGAGCTGTGTGGTTCGGGTGGGAATCAAAGGGGCAGTCGCCGGCGGCTCCGCCGCCGGCTGCCAGAGGCGCGGAGCGCCTCGCTGTCGCGAGGGCGACAGCGGCCGAAGTAAGCACCGCAGCGAGTGAGCAAAGCAAACGAACGAGGAGCACAACGAGGCCCCCGAGTCCTCGCGACTGGGGCTTTGGCGATGTTCGCTCCACCAGCAACGTTCCCGTTCTCATCAGCCCGATCTCCATCGAAACACCCGTCATATAGGCATCTTTCATCGACCAGTCGTTTCGAACGAAAACGTGCCGGAAAATAGGATCGCAACGGAGCCGACCACGACGCCGTGGTCGCGCCCCTCACCTCACTCCGAGACGGTCGTCTTCACGATGCTCACCGGCGCGGGCGACTGCCGGGAGACGCGTTCCGTGACCGAGCCGAGCATCCGCCGGTACTCGCCCGGTCGCGTCTTCGAGCCCATCACGGTGAGGTCGATGTCCTCCCGGTCGATGTACCGGAGGATCGATTCGTCCGGCTTCCCGTACACGAGGTCGGTCACGACCTGAACGCCCGCGCTCTCCGCGCGCTCGGCGACCGCCTCAAGCGCCTCGCGGCCGTTCTCCTCGAGGGTTTCTTCGGCCCCCTCGGAGCCGTCCACGAACTCGTCGCCGGAGTAGGCGTTGACGATGTCGCTATCGACGACGTAGAGCACGTGGAGCGTGGCGTCGTAGCGATCGGCCGCGTCGATGGCGTGGTCGGTCGCGCGGTCGACGCCCTTCGTGCCGTCCGTCGGGAACAGTATTCGATCGTACATATGCGAGGATTGGTCCGGTGACCGAATAAAACGTGTGCCCGGTTCCCGGGTCGAGGGAGCGTGTGGATCCCCTCGGGTCAGCCCGGTCCCGCCCCAAACGGTTAATCCGCCGCGCGCGGGAGGACCTTCATGAGCGAAGCCGCCGATCGGGTCTTCCTGAATGGGGAGGTCCACACGCTAGCCGAGTCCGACGAGACCCACGAGGCGGTCGCCGTCCGAGACGGGGAGGTCGTGCGACTCGGCCGGACGTACGACGTCGAGTTCCTCGCCGGCGTCGACACCGACGTCGTCGATCTCGATGGCCGGACGCTCCTGCCGGGCTTCATCGACGCGCACACGCACCTGACGACCGTCGGGCGAACGCTCGTTCACGCGGACCTCTCCGCCGCCGACTCGCCGGCGGAGGCGGTCCGGCTGCTGGCGGAACGGGCCGAGGAGGTCGAGCGAGCGGACGGCGGCGACGAGGCGGGTCCCGGCAGCGACGCCGCCACCGCCGACGCCGACCCCACGAGCGAGTGGGTGATCGGCTACGGCTACGACGAGTCGACGTGGGCGGAGAAGCGGTACCTGACGCGCGATGACCTCGACCGTGTCTCGACGGACCGCCCGGTGGCCGCGTTCCGCGAGGACCTCCACGTGGCCGCGGTCAACGGTGTCGTCCTGGACCGGTTCGCCGACGCGCTCGAGGGAGTCCCCGACGAGACGGTCCCGACCGACGACGCGGGCGAGCCGACCGGCGTCCTCCTCGAGGCCGCGATCGACCCGATCCGCGAGGCGGTCGAGCCCGGCGTCGCAGGGACGCGCGCGGCGGTCGAGGCGGGCCTCGAACTCTGTGCCGAGCGGGGGATCACGGGCTTTCACGACATGGTCCGGAACTCACACGCCCCGCGGGTCTACCGCGACCTCGACGCGGAAGGCGAACTGACCGCGCGCGTTCGCATCAACTACTGGACCGACCACCTGGACGCGCTCCGGGAGGTGGGGCTGGCGACGGACGCCGGCTCCGCGTTCGTCGAGACGGGCGCGATCAAGTCGTTCACCGACGGGAGCTTCGGCGGACGGACCGCCAAACTCTCCGAGCCGTACGCCGACGACGCCGAGGAGACCGGACAGTGGGTGATCGACCCCGACGAGCTACGCGAGTGGGTGCGCGAGGCCACCGAGGCGGGCTACCAGTTCACGGCACACGCCATCGGTGACGAGGCGATCCGGGCGGCTCTCGACGCTTACGAGGAGGCGGCAGCGGGCGATCCGGGCGCGGACCGCCACCGGATCGAACACGTCGAACTCGCCGCCGACGACGCCATCGAGCAACTCGCGGAGACCGGCGTCGTCGCGAGCGTCCAGCCGAACTTCCTGAAGTGGGCGGGGGCGGACGGGCTCTACGAGGCGCGACTCGGCGAGGAGCGAACCGCCGAGACCAACCGCTACCGCGAGATGCTCGATTCGGGCGTTCGGCTCGCGTTCGGCTCCGACGGGATGCCGATGGGGCCGCTCCTCGGCGTCCACCACGCCGTCAACGCCCCCGCGGCGGGCCAACGGCTCTCCGTGACGGAGGCGCTTCGCGCGTACACCCGCGGCGCGGCGTACGCCGGCTTCGACGAGGACCGGCTGGGCACCGTCGAGCCCGGCAAGCGCGCCGACTTCGTCGTCTTAGCGGAGTCGCCGTGGGAGAACCCGGAGGCGATCCGCGAGATCGACGTGGCGATGACGGTCGTCGACGGCGAGGTCGTTCACGACGCGCGCTGAGAAACGGGGTGGTCGGGGCCGGGAGGGTACGCGACCTACGCGACCGACTCGAGGAAGTTGCGGATCACGTCGTGGCCGACCGCGGTGAGGACGCTCTCGGGGTGGAACTGGACCGCCTCGATCGGGTGGTCGCGGTGCCGGATCCCCATCACGATCGGCTCGCCGTCGTGGTCGGTCGTCGCGGTGACCGCGAAGGAGTCGGGCACCTCCGTGGCGACGAGCGAGTGGTACCGACCCGCCCGAAAGCCCTGGTCGAGCCCGGCGAAGACGCCCTCGCCGTCGTGGTCGACTGGGAACGCCTTGCCGTGGACCGGCTCCGGCGCGTGCCCGACCGTGCCGCCGTACTCGTGGACGGCCGCCTCCAACCCGAGACACACCCCGAGGGTCGGCACGTCGGGGGACAGATCCCGGAGCACCGACGCCGAGACCCCGACGTCCCGCTCGTTCCTCGGATGACCCGGTCCGGGACTGATCACCACGGCGTCGGGCTCTTCGGCCTCGACCGCCGACAGCGACGCGGTGTTTTTGAGCACCGCTATCTCGACGTCGTCGGGTTCGCCGCCGGCGTTTTCCTCCCTGCCGATCGACAGCTCCGAGACGTACTCGACGAGGTTGTAGGTGAACGAGTCGAAGTTGTCGACGACGACGACCTTCATCGCCCGACCCCCTCGAGCGCGGGTTCTCCCTCGCGAACCCGGTCGATCGCGGCGAGAACGCCCTCCATCTTGCGCTCGGTCTCCTCGTACTCCGCTGTCGGGTCGGAGTCGGCGACGATCCCCGCGCCGGCGCGGACCGTGATCTCGTCGATCCCGTCCTCGCCGGTGGCGCTCTCGCCGTCGCTTGTGCCGATCCCCTCGCGTATCGTCGCCGTGCGGATCACGATCGCGAAGTCGGCGTCGCCGGTCCACGAGTAGTAGCCGACGCCGCCGCCGTACGCCTCCCGCGGGGTCGTCTCGAGGTCGTCGATGATCTCCATCGCACGCACCTTCGGGGCGCCGGTGAGCGTGCCCGCGGGGAACGCCGCCCGCGTGGCGTCGAACGGGTCGCAGTCGGCCGCGAGCGTCCCCGTCACCGTCGACTCGATGTGCTGGACGTGGCTGTACTTCAACACGTTCATGAACTCCTCGACGCGGACCGAACCCGGCTCCGACACCCGGCGCACGTCGTTGCGCGCGAGGTCGACGAGCATCGTGTGTTCGGCGCGCTCCTTCCCGTCCGCGAGCATCTCGCCGGCCAGCCGGCGGTCCTCGACCGGACTCGTCCCGCGCGGACAGGTGCCCGCGATCGGGTTCGAGACGACTCGGTCGCCCTTCACCGAGACGAGCGTCTCCGGGCTCGCGCCGACCACCGTCCGGTCGTCGTGGCTGAGGACGTACATGTACGGCGAGGGGTTGATCTCCCGTAGGGCCGCGTACAGCCCGAGCGGGTCGACGTCGCCGCGGAGCCGCCGGCTCCGGGATATCACGCCCTGGTAGATGTCGCCGTCGAGCACGTGGCGTTTCGCGGTTCGGACCGCCTCCTCGTAGGCCGCCTGCGGGTCGGCTTCCTCCTCGCGGACGCGGACGCCGCCGGGGTCCGGTGGGTCGGCCGCCGCGAGGTCGGCGGCGACTCGGTCGGCCTCCGCGGCGAGTTCGTCGTACACCTCGCCGGGGTCGTCGTCGACGTCGACGATCGGCGTGAACACCAGGTCGACGGTCCCCTCCTTCTCGTCGAAGACGACCGTACGCGTCGTGAGGAGGAACTCGGCGTCTGGGAAGTCGGTCTCGGGGCGCTCGACGCCGACCTCCTCGAGCCAGAGGTCGTACACCGCCTCGTACGCGAGGAAGCCGACGAACCCGCCGGAGAGTATCTGCCGGTCCGTCTCGGGGAAGCCGCGGCGGCTCACGTCGGGAAACGCCGCGCGGATCCGGTCGATGGCGTCGCCGTCGCCGTCGCCGTCGGTCGCACCGGCGTCGGTCGCGTCGGCGTCCACGTCGTCGATGAACTTCGCCGCGGAACCGAGCCGCGTCACGCGAGTCTCCTCGGGGTGGACCGAGACGACCGCCTCGGGATCGTAGCCGACGAACGAGTACCGGGCGTGTTTGTCGGCCTTGCCGCCGGCAGTGAACGCCCCGTCGGGGTCGCTCGAGGCCACCTTCTCGCCGGATTCGAGGAGGAAGCCGTACGGCTCGTCACCGACGAGCGTGGCGTACGCCGAGAGCGGGGTCGTCTCGGGATCGAGCGACGCGGCCGCGCGGACGACGACCGGCCGCTCGGCGTCCGCGACCAGCTCGACGAACTCGGCTCTCGAGCGGTCGAGCAGAGTCGTCCCGCCCCCGACTCCGGTCATACGACCTCCATCTCGCGACCCGCGTTGGCGACGAAGCGGGCGACCGCGTTGTGGTCCTTCCGCCCCTCGACGCGCTCGACGCCGGAGGCGACGTCGACGGCGTACGGGTCCGCGACCCGCACCGCCTCGGCGACGTTCTCCGCGGTGAGCCCGCCGGCGAGCACGACCGGAACGGTCAGTCGATCCGCCAGTTCACCGGTCGCCGCCCAGTCGTGGGTCTCGCCGGTGCCACCGGCCCCGGACTCGCGCGTCGAGTCGACGACGAGCGCGTCGGCGACGCCGTCGAACTCCTCGGCGCGCGCCGGGTCCTCGGCGTCGATCGCGACCAGTACCTTCCGCTCGGTCTCCGCGCGGATGAACCGGAGTTCGTCGGGCGTCCACTCGCCGTGGAGTTGGAGGGCGTCGGGGCCGATGGTCCGGACGAGTTCCACCACGCGCTCGGCCGAACTCGGCATCGTGACGAGCGTCGCCGTGACGAAGGGCGGCACGTCGGCGAGGAGGTCGGCCGCGTGCGCCGGATCGACCTCGCGGGAGGTATCGACCGGAACTTCGCTTATCACGCCGACCGCGTCGGCGCCCGCTTCCACGGCCGCCCGGAGGTCCGCACCGTCGGTGAATCCGCACACCTTCACCCGCGCCATCACTCGCCCTCCGACCCGGAGCCAGTCGCCGCGCCCGGCCCGCCCGACACGCCCGATCCGGCCGCCGCCGGCTCCGCGGGCGCCCCGTCGCAGAGCGCCGCGAGCTTGTCTGCGGCCGACCCGGAGTCGATCGCCTCCGCGGCGCGCTCGACGCCGGCCGACAGCGAGTCCGCCTCGCCGGCGACGTAGATCGCCGCGCCCGCGTTCGCGAGGATCAGGTCGCGTTTCGCCCCCGCGACCGAGCCGTCGACGATCCCGCGGAGGTCGGCGGCGTTCTCCTCGGGCGTCCCGCCGGCGACCGCCTCGATCGGCGCTCGATCCACGCCGAGGTCCTCCGGCGTGATCGTGAACTCTCGTACCGCGTCGCCGTCGACCTCTGCGGCGACCGTCTCGTCGTGGATCCCGATCTCGTCCATCCCCGCGCCGTGGACGACGAGGGCGCGCTCGACGGGCATGTGGGCGAGCGCGCGGGCGATCGGCCCGACCAGGTCGGGGTCGTAGACGCCGAGAAGCTGGGCGTCGGCTCCGGCGGGGTTCGTCAGCGGGCCGAGGACGTTGAAGATCGTTCGCATTCCGAGCTCCTTTCGCGGGCCGATGACGGCCTTCATCGCGGGGTGGAAGACGGGCGCGAGCATGAACCCGATCCCGTCGGCCTCGATGGCGTCCTCGACCGCCGCGGGCTCGGCCTCGACGTCCGCGCCGGCGACCTCGAGCACGTCGGCGCTGCCGGACGACGAGGAGACGGAGTAGTTGCCGTGTTTGGCGATCGGGACGCCAGCGCCCGCGGCGACGATCGCCGAGGTCGTCGAGACGTTGATCGTATTGTAGTCGTCACCGCCGGTCCCACAGGTGTCGACCAGCGGCGACCGGTCGGGCTCGATCGTCCGCGCCGCGTCGCGCATCCCTTGCGCGAAGCCCGCGATCTCCGCCTCGGTCTCGCCCTTCGCGCGCAGGGCGGCGAGCAGCGCCCCGATCTGCGCCTCGGTCATCTCCTCGAAGACGAGCCGCGCGGCCTCGCGCGCCTCCTCGAGCGACAGGTCCTCCCCGTTCGTCACGCGTTCGACCGTGTTTTGGATGTCCATGATGATCACCGATGTATGTGTTCGGGTTGTGATGTACAAGTATGTACACTAAGTTAACGCTGTCGCCGTCGCTGTGCGGTCGACGGTGCGCTCGCGGCGACGGTGTGGAGGATCAGGGAGATACGTGGGTTCGGGGTGTCACTCCTCGAGTATCGATGTCTCGCCGTCCGCCTCGACGACGACCACGGGAACCGCGGACTCGTCGACGACGGTGTCGGTCGTCGAGCCGAAGACGAACCGACCGACCGTCCCCGTGGTCGGCGTCCCGACGACGACGAGGTCGTAGTACGGCGACTGCTCGACGATCGCGCCGGCGGCGGTCCGGTCCTCGACGAGCCAGCGGTCGACCCGGTCGAAGTCGGCGAGGCGGTCGCGCGCGGCCGCGAGCAGCGGATCGCCGGTCGTTGCGGCGTCGGCATCGACCCCGACCGCGGTGGCGTCGGCCGCCGCCGCGTCCGCGCCGTCTCCCTCTCCGCCGGTTCCGTCGCCGTCGCCGAGCGCGGCCTCGGACGGGACCACGTGGAACAGCTCCAGCCACGCATCGGTCGCCTCGGCGATCCCCCGCGCGAGGTCGACGGCCGCCCCCGAGTGCGGGCCGGGGCCGACCGCGACGAGGATCGAGGCGATCCGGTCGGGCCGGTCCGCCCGGTCTACGCCCTCCAGCCGCGCGTCCGCGGCCGTCCCGGTCGTCGCGAGCGCCTCCGCAACGGCCGGCTCGACGACCGGCTCGCCGAGGTCCGCCGATCCGACGGTCGAGTCGCCGGCCGTCTCGTCCGCGGCCGCGTCGTCGGCGTCGCTCCCGTACATACCCTACGCGTCAGACGTGCGCATGATAAATCCCGTTGGTCCGACGCGTCTCGCCGGATGCTCGGGGTAGCTCTCGCGGAAGCTACTCCCGAAGACTACTCGCGGAAGAACGCCTCGTCCTCGAACGGCTCCGATTCGCCCTCCACGGCGATCACGTCGAGCGCGGTGACCTCGGCCCCGACGCCGAGGAGCCCGGCGAGGCTCGGCTCCGTCCGCCCCTCGTCGCCGGAGATCAGCTCCTTGATGTAGAGTCCACCCGCGCCGTGGATCTCGACGGTCGCGTGCCGCGAATCCTCGAGTTCGGCGGTCGCCTCGTACACGTCGCGCTCGCGGGTCAGGCTCGCGCGCCGGTGGTCGACGCGGTTCGGGGTGTACTGCTCGACGGTCGCTCCCTCGAGTTCGTCGATCGCGGCCGCCAGGTCGTCGACGTCGACGTCGGCGTCGAAGGTCACCTCGGCGCGGTAGCGCTTCGAGGCGTCGTGTTCCTTGACGCGTTCGACCATGTCGTAGGTCGCGAGTCGAAGCCCCTCGACCTCGACCGCGCCGTCGGCGAACGCGTTGACGTCGGCCTCGAGCCGGTCGGTGTCGACCCGCCGGCGACGTGGTTCCGCGATTTCGATCACGAACGGGCGGCCGGTGCCGAGCATGAGCGCGTCGACGTCCTCGCGGCCCGCGCCGTGGAACGTCGCCTCCGTGCCGTCCATCACGTCCTCGACGATCGGCGCGGTGTACTCCTCGACGCTGTCGTCGTAGAGGTACCCCGAGCCGCCGCAGTGGTCACACGGGTCCGCCCCTTGCCGGCCGGACCCCTTACACTCCCGGCAGGGCCACTCGGTCTGGGGGATGTCCCGCTCCAGCTTCCGGTAGCGCCCGTAGACGAACGCGGAGTTCACTTTCGCGTCGACGGCGTCCTCGGCGAGGTCGATCGTGAACTGGACGTCCGGGCGGTCGAAGGAGACCTCCGTGTCCGTGAGCCGACCGAACCGTTTGCCGACCTCGCGGTTGAACTCGGACTTGAACGGCTCGCCGGCGTCCGCCTCCAGCCCGGCCTCCTCGCGGAGCAGCGCCTCGTTCTCCTCGATCAGCGGCGGCGGCCGCGTCCCGACGTTGTAGGTCGAGAACTCGATCTCCTCGACGGCCTCGGCCGCACGCTCGGCCCACGCGTCGAACTCGGCACAGCGCCCCTCACACACCCAACAGTCCTCGGTCGCGACCGATTCGTGGTCGTCGTCCTCGCGCAACGCGAGCGAGACCCGCAGCGCCGACCCGCGCTCGGCGTTCGACAGCCCGAAGCTCCGGTCGGCGACGAGCCGACCGAGACAGGCGTCACACACCGGGCCCGTCGCGGTCGCGCGCGCGGCGACTTCCAGTACGTCCATGCGGTGGGAAGCCGGCCGCGGGGTAACTGTCTTGCCCTTGGACTCCACCTCCGCCCGCTCCCGACCGACTTATGTCCGTCACGACCGTCGGCCCGGCCGTGAGCGAGCCGGCGACGCGCGCGGAAAAGGTCGACCTCGGCGTCGAGCTCCTCGCACACCTCGAACGCGACGAGCTCCGGCTTCCCGAGGCGATGGACCGGATCGAGACGGTGACGACGAACCCCGCTCTCACCCGCGAGATCCTCGACACGGCGGAGAAACGCGGCGTGATCGACCGCGAGAACGCCCGCCTCCGCGTGCTTCGGGGCGGAACCTACGTGGAGTACGACAGCCAGGTGGTCGCGCGCGAGGGCGACTTCGAGTGTAAACGGTGCGGCGCGGGGATCACGACCGGGCACTTCGTCCGGTTGGAGGCCGGCGAACTCGGGCCGTTCGGCTCCTCGTGCGTGCGGAAGGTCATCGGTCGGGACGCCGACTGAGACGGGAGCGACCTCGAAAGGTCCCGTTACCGTCCCTGTCGCAATTCCTCGATGAGCCGCTCGATGAGTTCGGACTGTCGCTCGATCTTCGCCGACTGCGCCTCGACGGTCTGCCGGAGCGCCGTGACCTCGGTCGCGAGGTCGTCGTCCTCCACGCCCGCGCTCTCGAAGGGCGATCCCTCGAATCCGTCGCCGTCGATCGATTCCGTCGTATCCGGTGACCTGTCCGCGTTCGCCGGGTCCGCGGTCGCGTCGGCGTTCCCCGTCGAGCCGTTCGCGTCGGCCGCCGACGTCCCGAAGTCGTCGCCGAGCGGGTCGTCCCCGCCGGCCGCGTTCGCGTTTCCGCCGGCCGTGTTCGCGTTTCCGCCGGCCGCGTTCCCGACCGCTCCGCCGGTGCGGCCGTGGCTCTCCACGGACTCCGTACCGCCGCGGTCGAAGTCGGTTCCGATCGAGCCGCCGACGTCCGTCTCCGCGATCGCTTCGGATCTCTCTTCCGGATCGGCGTCCGAACGCGTTTCGAATCCCTCGCCCGTTTCGGCCGCTGCCTCCGCATCGGCCGCGGGTGACGCCGAGAGCGGGTCCGGTCCCTCGCCGAAATCGGTCGTCCCGGTCGTCTCCTCTCCCGCGTCCTCGGCGTCGTCCGCGACGGTCACTCGAAGTTCCTCGAGGCTTCCCACGTCGTGGAACGCACACACCGCGTCGACGAGGCTCTCCCTGACGGCCCGAGCCGATTCGTTGGGGGCCTTGAACCGCTCGGATCGTCCGCCGTGCGTGAGCACGACCGCGGTCGCGACGGTCCCCTCCTCGAAGTCGAGGTCGGTCAGGTCGGCGTAGGGGAACTCCTCGAACTCCTCGTCCCAGACGGCCGAGCCGACGTGTTTCACGAGCCGGCTGTCGGTGACGACGAGGGTGAGCTCCGAGAAGCGGAACGTCCGCGCGACCGACTCGCCGGGGTCGGTCACGCCCCGCGCGGAGAGGACTCCGGCGAGGACGGGGTGGACCACGTCGTCGAGGCGTTTCGACGGGACGGTAAGCGTCTCCTCGCCGTCGAGACCGTAGCCGAAGACGACCTTCGACTTCCGTCGGCCGGTCGAGACGGCGATCCGCTCGGCGTCGTGCGGGTACTCCTCGACGGTCTCGTCGGAGAGCAGGCCGTCGGCGCGGTACACGAGCGTTCGCGTGGGCGTGACCGCCAGGAGGTCGTCCCCCCCGAGCGGGACCCGTGCGACGACCTCCTCGTCGCCGGCGGCCCCCGACAGTAGTTCCGGAAGGCTCATACGCCGAACGTCCGGGGCGTCCGGCATAAATCCGCGGGGTCCGTTTCTCGGTCGTGGATCCGGTCGACGACGACGCTCGCGTGATCGCGTGCGGACCCCTCACAGACCCCCGACGGATGGGAAGCTTAAAGAGTGTCATCGCGATACGTAAGCGTGAGGCCGGGTGGCTTAGCTGGACATAGCGCCGCACTCATAGGGTTCGGAGATTCGGTGCGGTGACGCCTTGGAAGCGTCCGCGTCCTTCCCGTGGCTCCGCCGAGCCTCGGACCTGGGACATGCGGAGATCGTGGGTTCGGAGCCCACCCCGGCCATACTTCCTCTCGTCGACGGTACTCACTGACGTCCCCCGATCCGGATACTGCCGGGATCGATACATCCAATCCACGTCGGACGCCGATCAGCCCGTGACACCCTCCGACACCGACGCGGGAACCGAGACGGTACTGGTGACCGGCGGCACGGGCTTCATCGGATCACACCTCGCCCTGCGGCTCGTCGACGACGGCCACGAGGTCGTCGCCGTCGACGCCGCGCCCGACGCCGCGCTCCTCGATCGGCTCGGCGTCGCGGAATCCGTCGAGGTCCGACGCGGCGACGTGACCGACGTGGCCGCGATCGCTCGGGCGATCCGCGAGAGCGGAGCCACGCGGATCGTCCACCTGGCCGCGCTCTTGAGTGAGGACGTTCGAACCGACGAGCTCGCGACCACGCGAGTGAACGTGCTCGGCGCGAACCACGTGCTCGAGGCCGCTCGGCTCTTTTCGGACCGGATCGACCGCGTCGTGGTGACGTCGAGCGAGACGGTGTACGGCCCCGGATCGGCGTACGAGGGACCCGTCCCCGAGGACGCGCTGTTGTCGCCGGACTCGCCGTACGCCGCCGCGAAGCGCCACGCCGAGTGTCTCTCGCGACGCTATCGGGAGGACCACGGCGTCCCCGCGGTCGTGCTCCGACCGACGGGCGTCTTCGGACCGTTCAGACGGAGCTTCACGGCGTTTTCGGACCTCTTCGAGCGGCCGGCGGTCGGCGATCCCGTCCGCGTCGAGGGCGGTGGAACCGCCGTGAGCTGGCTCTCCGTGCGGGACGCCGCCGACGCGTTCCGGCGCGCCGCGCTGGCGTCCGACGGCGACCTCGAGCACGGCGTCTACAACGTCCGCGGCGAGGTCGCAACCGTCGCGGAGACCGCGGAGGCGGTCCGGCGGCTCCTCCCGGGCGCGGCGGTGACCGTGGCCGACGACGCCGACCACGACTGGTCCGCCCAGCGGCTCGCGCTCGACCGCGCACGGACCGATCTCGGCTACGAGATCGACTACGGCCTCGAGGAACTCACGCGCGAGTACGTCGACGCGGTTCGGCGCGACGCCGGGCTTGGCACCGTCGACTGATCCGGGGAGCGCGGCCGCCGCGACCGATCCCCGCCTTCCAGCCTCACCCGCCGACGGCCGTCCCGGTCAGGACCGCGATCCCGGCGACTACGCCGCCGGCGACGAGGAGGGCGTAGTTCGCGACTGGGTTCGCCGCCGTCACCAGATCGAGGGTGTAGTGGTCGTCTCGGACGGGCGCGTACGGGCGGATCCCCATCGGCGTGATCGCGTCGGCGAGGAGGTGCGAGACGACCGTCCCCGCGCCGAGGACGAACCCGAGTGCGGCGAGCGCGAGTGCCGCGATCGGTCCGCTCTCGATCCCTACTGCGCCGCCGACGAGACCGAACGCGACGCCGACCGCGAGCGCGAACCAGACCGTGTGGGTGATCCCGCGGTGTTTCACGAACGGGACGCGCGTGTCCAGATCAGGAAGCATCGCCGTCCAGGCGACGATGGCGGTTCCGACCGCCGCGAGTTCGAGGCCGGCGAACGCGGCGAGGCCGAACCCGACCGGCGCGTACACCGCGAGCGCGGCCCCGACGTGTCCCTTCCTGTACACGGTCGATCGCTCACTCGGTTCAGCGGTCCCGCAGGACCGTCTCGCCGGGCGCGACCGTCGCGCCCGCGGAGAGGACGATCCCGACGTTGATCGTACAGTTGATCCCGGTGCGGACCCCGTCGCCGCAGACGATCCCGAACTTCCGGCGGCCCGTGCTCACCCGGTCGCCCTTCACCGTGAGCTCGACCGGCTCGCCGTCGTGTCTGAGGTTCGCGACCGTCGTCCCCGCGCCGAGGTTGACGTCCTCGCCGAGCACGCTATCGCCGAGGTACGTGAGGTGTGGCACCGCCGAGTCAGCCATCACGACGCTGTTTTTCACCTCGACGCCGTGGCCGACGCGGGTGTCCGGCCCGAGATACGTCGTCCCCCGGACGTACGCGTTGGGGCCGACGTGGCTGCCGGCGGCGACGTACGCCGGCCCCTCGATCACGACGCCGGGCTCGATCGTCGCGTCGTTCTCGACGATCACCGTGCCCCGTAACTCGGCGTCGTCGCTCACGTCACCGCCGACCTCGCGGTCGAGGTCCGCGATCTTCCACTCGTTGGCGGCGAGCAGCTCCCACGGCCGGCCCACGTCCAGCCAGCGGTCGAAGGGGATCGAGCGCACGTCGGTCGTCTCACACGCCCGCTGGAGCACGTCGGTGAGCTCCAGCTCGCCGCGTTCGCTCTCGTCGACGTCGAGCCACGCGAGCGCTGCGGCGGGGAAGACGTACGCGCCGGTGTTCACGAGGTTCGAGGGCGGGTCCGCGGGCTTCTCGACGACGCCTTCGACCCGGCCGTCGGTGACGCGCAACACCCCGTACGACGAGGGATTCTCGACGCGGTAGGAGCCGACCGCGGCATCCGAGTCGTACAGTTCCTCGAGCGACTCGCGGTCGTAGAGGGCGTCGCCGTTCAACACGACGAACGGTGCCTCCTCGAGTTCGCTTCGGGCGGTGCGGACGGCGTCCGCCGTCCCGCGCTGTTCGGTCTGCGTGACGGTCTCGACCGGCACCGACCAGTCGCGCTCGGCGATCGCGGTCCGGACCGCGTCCGCCTCGTAGCCGACGACGACGACGACCCGGCTCGCGCCCGACTCGATCGCGTCCTCGAGACAGCGGACGACGAGCGGTTTGCCGGCGACCGGCAGCATCGGTTTCGGCGTGTTCGCCGTCAGCGGGCGCATCCGAGTCCCTTCACCGGCCGCGAGTACGACGGTCTGCATATACCCGAACGTCTCCGGACTCCGGGAAAGGTATTGCGACGTCGGACGACAGCGGCGACAGCGGCGGCCGCGCCGAGCGTGCCGAGCGTCAGTCTCCCGCGTCCGCGAGCGCGCGATCGACTATCCCGCTCGCGCGCTCTAGGAGGGCGTCCGCGGCGTCGGCCTGGCGGGCCTCCGCCGTGAGCCGGATCAGCGGCTCGGTCCCCGAGGCGCGGAGGAGGAACCACCCCTCGTCGGCGTCGACGCGGACCCCGTCGAGCGTCGAGACGTCGTCGAACTCGTCGGTCACGCGCTCCGCGACCAGCGCCATCGCGTCGGCCTTGTGGTCCGTCCGAACCGAGCGCCGCCGGATCGGGTAGCGCTCCATCGCCGCGACACGCTCCGAGAGGGGCCTCTCCGCGATGAGCGCGGCGAGCCGGACCGCCGCGAGCGGCCCGTCCGGACACAGCGTCTCCTCCGGGAAGATCCACGCGCCGGAGGGTTCACCGCCGAAGGCGACGCCCGCCTCGGCGGCGCGCTCGGCCACGTAGACGTCGCCGACGCGCGTGTAGACGAGTTCCGCACCGATCTCGGCGAGCGCGTCCGCGGCCGCGAGGCTTGTGTCGACCGGAGCAGCCACTCGATCCCCGTCTCCGGCCGCCGCCCGACCGAAGACGGCGAGGAGCAGGTCGCCGGGGACGAACTCGCCCTCCTCGGTGACCGCCATCATGCGGTCCGCGTCGCCGTCGTGAGCGATCCCGAGGTCGGCGTCGATCGCCTCGACGGTGGCAGTGAGCGTCGCGCAGTTCTCGGCGGTCGGCTCGCTCGGGCGGGCGGGGAACCGGCCGTCCGGCGTCGCGTTCAGCGTCTCGACGTCGGCACCCAGCTCGTGGAGCGCGTCGGCGGTCACGCCGCCCGTGCCGTTGCCGACGTCGACGACGACGGAGAGATCGGCGAGGGGATCGGAGGCGGCTGCTCCGGCCTCGTCCGTCTCCGTCGCGCGCTCGACGGCCGCGACCAGCGCGTCGCGGTGGCGGTCGGTCGCGGCGGTGATGCGCTCGTACTCGCCCTGTCCCTCCCAGTCGGCGAGGTCGAACGCTTCCTCGCGGATCCGCTCCTCGATGACGTCCTGTCGCCCCGGCGGGTACGCCTGCCCCGAGGGGGTCCACAGCTTGAGCCCGTTGTCGGGCGCCGGGTTGTGCGAGGCTGTCACGACGATCCCGGCGTCCGCGTCCCGCGTTCCGATCGCCCGCGCGACCGTGGGCGTGGCGGCACGGCCCACGTCGATCACGTCCGCGCCGGTCTCGCGGAGGCCGGCGACCAACGCGTCGCGGAGCGTCTCTCCCGTCTTTCGCGCGTCGCGTCCGACCACGACCCGGTCCGTCTCGGTGCCGACCGCGCGCCCCACGTCGAGCGCGACGGCCGCGGTGACGGTCTCGCCGACGGGGCCGCGGATCCCGCTGGTTCCGAACATACCTGTGGCTCCCGTCGGGGAGCCTTGTAACCTCGGGAAAGGAGGGGCGAGAAGGCGACGACCGATCTCAGATGCGGTTCTCGCGGCCGGGGTCCACGTCGATGGCGTCGACCGGGCAGACGTCGACACAGAGCATACAGTCGATACACTGGTCCTCGTCGGTCGGGTTCGCCTTCCGATCGGACTCGGGGTGGCCGGGCGTGTCGACCCACTCGAAGACGTCGACCGGACAGTCCTCCAGACACGCGCCGTCGGCCAGACAGATGTCGAAGTCGACGGCGACGTGGGTCCCGCGGACCCCGAGCTTCTCCGGCGGCTCGACCGGCCCCCACACGTCGACGTCGTGCTCCTCGCCGGTCCGCTCCAGGTTCCGCTCGAAGTTCGGGTCGATGCCCATCTTGCCGTGGCTTTCGCGCGTCGACAGTTAAACTCCGCGACGCGGATCGGCTGACGTCCCGTCCGGTCGGAGGCACCCGCTCAGGGATGCGCGTAGTACGCCACGAGGTCCTCCTCGCCGGTCGGCCCGTCGGGCTCGTCGGTGCCGGTCGGGTCGAACGAGTCGAGCCGGGCGAAGCCGATCCGCTCGAACTGGACCACGTCATCGACGGCGGCGTCGGCGATCCCCGGCTCGGCGTATCCCCGCACGTCGCCGTCGAGGGTCCGCATGAGCGTCTCGAGCGACTCCTCGACGGGAACCCAGTGGACCACGTCGACGTCGCCGTCGCGGACCACGTCGATGTCGGCGTCGAGGTAGACGAGCTCGTCGTCCTCGCGGCGCACGGGGCCGTACCCCTTCAGCCAGACCCGCTCGCCGGCCGGCGGGAGGTCGGACGCCTCGACGAGGACCCGTCCCGCCGGGATCGTCCGGTCGCCGCGGTCGGGGTGGTCGGGGTGTCGCGCGGGGCGGCCGGCGGCCGGCGCGGGCGCGTCGCCGTCGACGACCGGAAGCTCGACGGCCGGGTCGTCCTCGCGGTCGCGCACGAGGAAGAACCGATCGGCTCCGTCGTCGACGAGGTCGCGGTTGTTGGCGTACACCGACGACATCGCCAGATCGACGTCGGAGGTCGACATCCCGAGGTCGGTCATCGACTCGACGAGCGCCTCGCCGCGGATCCCTCGCCGGCGGACCGATCGAATGGTCGGCGCGCGCGGGTCGTCCCACCCCGTCAGCTCGCCCGCCGCGATGAGCTCCTTGATCGTCGACGTCGAGAGGCTCACGTCGTACTCGTCGAGCTGGACGTGACCCCAGTGGAGGACCTCGGGGTACTCCCAGTCGAAGTAGTCGTAGACGAACCGCTGGCGCTTCGCGGAGTCCTGGAGGTCGATGCCGCGGATGATGTGGGTGACGCCCGTGAGGTGGTCGTCGACGCCCGACTGAAAGTCGAGCATGGGCCAACAGCGGTACTCCGCCGCCTCCTCGCGGGGGTGCGGCGTGTCGATCATCCGGAACGCGACCCAGTCGCGCAGCGCGGGGTTCTTGTGGTCGATGTCGGTTCGCACCCGGAGGACCATCTCGCCGGCGTCGTACTCGCCGTCGACCATCGCCGCGAACTCCTCGCGGACGGTCTCCTCGTCCTTCTCGCGGTGCGGACAGGCCTCGCCGTCGTTCTTCAGCTCCGAGAACGCCTCGCCGGAACACGAGCAGGTGTAGGCCCCGCCGCGGTCGATCAGCTCGCGAGCGTGCTCGTAGTAGGTCTCGAGGCGGTCGGACGCCCGCAGGACGCGGTCGGCCTCGAAGCCGAGGTACTCGATGTCCTCGAGGATCGCGTCGTAGGCGTCGAGATCGGGCCGTTTCGTCTCCGGGTCGGTGTCGTCGAACCGGCAGATGAACTCGCCGTCGTACCGCTCCTTGTACGTCCCGATCACCGCGGGCATCCGGGCGTGCCCGATGTGCCAGGGGCCGTTGGGGTTCGGCGCGGCGCGCATCACGACCGCTCCCTCCTCGGCGTTCGGCAGGTCGGGGAGGACGTGTTCGTCCCCCTCGTCGTCGGCTTCGAGTTCCGCGAGCTGATCGGGCGCGAGGGTCTCGAGCCGCTCGCGTCGCTCCGTCTCGTCCATCCGGCCGACCTCGGCCACGATCGGAGCGATCACGCCGGGGATCTCGTCGCCGTGCGGGCGGAACTCGGGGTTCTCGCCCATCAACGGGCCCATGATCGCGCCCACGTCGGGGTCGCTGCCGTGTTTGAGCGCGTTGAAGAGCGCGGCCGTCTCGCCGGCCGCCTCGACCCGCTCGCGGAGTTCGTCGTCCATACTGTCGGGTTGTCGGGGTCGACTCAAAAACGCCGCGAAACCGTCGGCGTCACGGCGGGAGACGCGGATCGCGTCGGCGAGACGCCGGCGATCCGCCCGCTCCCGTCCCACCGTCGGGGCCGCGGGTAGGGGCGTGGACACGTCGGAGACGCGCGGCTATAAACGGTCGAGACCGTTCACGCCGTCGAGATTCGCTGACGGGCGTGAACGGTCGCGAGATTTATATATTAACGACGACCTACCGGGCGGATCCGGCAGGGTCGACGACCGGCGATCGCTGCCGATCGACCGGCAGTCGACCGCGTTCGGTCAGCGGGATTATATCGGCCCGGGACGTGGAGCGGGTATGGAGACGCGAGGGTTCGGACCGGGGCGCACACGCCCCGGGGGTACGGGATGGTAGAGCCGATGTCGCGGGAGGAACGCGACGCCGGAAATCGGAAGGTGAAGATCGGGTTCCTGCTTCTGGTGGCGGTCTCGCCGCCGCTCATCGCCATGCTCGGGGACCCGACGCCGGCCCAACTCGCGATCGCCGCGGTCGGCGGGCTCCTCCTCGGACTGCTCGTCGTCTGGTATCTGAGCCGGCTGGCCGCCGAGTTCACCGACGGCTCCCGACGGCTCCGGTAGGCCTACTCGCCGGCGGCCTCGAGCGTTCCGTCGTCGATATCGAGCGTTTCGCCCGCGACGTCGAACGTCTCGCCGACCCGGTCGCCGGCGACCGACCGCGACGAGGACAGCGGCGAGACGCTCACCTCGCCCTCGACCGTCGCGAGTCGGTCGGATCCCGGGTCGTCGGCCACGTCGCCCCGGAGGAACTCCCGCCAGAAGCGGTCGCGCAGTTCCATCCCCATCTCGCCGCGCCGCTCGCCGAATCCGGAGGCGTCGCCGCCGGGATCGCCCGAGCCGGCGGTGTCAGTCTCGCGTTCCCCGTCCTCGCCAGTCGCGTCCGTCCCCGGCGCTGCGGCCTCCGTCCCGGGGTGGAACTCGATCACGTCGAAGCCGCGGGCGGGTTCGGTCACCCGATAGGTCGGGTCGGCGGCGGCCTCGTCGTCCGCGGCGGGGACGTTGACGTTGAGCACGTCCGCGCCGAAGGGGAGACGCCCCCCGTCGTCGACGCGGGCGACGAGATCGGCCGCGACCCGCCCCGCGAGCGCGAAGTCGTCGTGGGAGACCGTCGGCGGGATCGGGAGGTTGCCGCGGTCGTACAACGAGACCGCGATCGCGGGCGTCCCGAGGAACGCCGCCTCCATTGCCGCGCCGACGGTCCCCGACTGCCCGAGGACGTGCGCGCCGATGTTCGGCCCGTGGTTACAGCCGGAGACGACGACGTCGGGCTCCAACTCGAGGGCGACTTCCGCGACGGCGACGCAGTCGGCCGGCGTCCCCTCGACCGCGTAGCCGAGGTCGCGCTCGGTGTACTCGACGGTGGTCTCCCACCACGACCGGTTTCCGCCCACGCCCGACTGGTTCGTCGCCGGTGCGATGACGGTCACGTCGTACTCGGCCGAGAGCGCCTCCGAGAGCGCCCGGATCCCGGTCGCGTCGATCCCGTCGTCGTTGGTGAGGAGGACCTCGCGTGTCATGGTGGTCTCTGGGAGGTCACGGGTGAAAACGCCGCCGGAAGCGGCCGAGTGGCGCGATAGGACGTACTATAGCGCGAAAGAGCGCCGGTGGAGGGCTGGTACTCCGACGGTGAGGTGGATACGGGGTGAGATGGATGCGGGGTGAGGTTCGGACCGAGTCGGGGTCGCGGTCAGTCGGCGGCGACCGGCTGGCGCGACTCCGCCAACTCCAGCACCTCGTCGAAGAAGCCGAGCGAGTCGTGCGGACCGGGGTTCGCCTCGGGGTGGTACTGGCGAGTGATGACGTCCAGCTCCTCGCTGTCGAGTCCCTCGACGGTGTCGTCGTTGACGTTCACCTGCGTCACCTCGAGCGGGCCGGTGTCGGCGACGGTGTAGCCGTGGTTCTGGGTGGTCATCACCACCTTGTCGGTGCGGAGGTCCTTGACCGGCTGGTTGACGCCCCGGTGGCCGAAGGACATCTTCTCGGTCGAGCCGCCGAGCGCGCTCGTGATCACCTGCTGGCCGAGACAGATGCCGGCCATCGGCAGGTCGCCGGCGTAGGCGTCGACGACCTCCTGGGCTGCGACGAAGTTCTCCGGGTCGCCGGGGCCGTTCGAGACGAACAGCACGTCGGGCTCGACCGCCGCCACGTCCTCGGGGGTCGCGTCGTACGGGAGGACGTGGACGTCCGCGCCGCGCTCGGTGAGCGAGGAGATGATCGACCCCTTCGCCCCGCAGTCGAGCAGCGCGATCGTCGCCTCGTCGCCGCCCTCGTGGACCGTCGGTTCCGAGACCGAGACGCCCGCGCCGATGTCGACGTGCGCGCTCATCGGCTCGCAGGCCTCCATCTCCTCGATCGCGTCCTCGGGGGTCGCATCCTCGCCGGCGGCGATCCCGCAGGCCATCGCGCCCTCCTCGCGGACGGTGGTGACGATCTCGCGGGTGTCGAGGTGGTCGATCGCCGGGACGCCCTCGCTCTCGAGCCACTCGGCGACGTCGTCGGTCATCTCGCGGGCGATCGCCGCGCGGGGCTGGACGGAATCGGACTCGAATCGCTCCTCTCGGACGCCGTAGTTCCCGATCAGGGGGTACGAGAAGGTCAGCACTTGCTCGGCGTAGGAGGGGTCGGTCAGCGATTCCTCGTAGCCGGTGTACGCGGTCGTGAACACGAGTTCACCGCGTGTCCGCCCCGGCGAACGGGTGCGCGCTTCGAGCACGCGTCCGTCGGCCAGCGCGATGTAGGCGTCCGACATTACGAGATACGTACGGAGGAACCGTATTAAATGCGTCGTTCGAAGTTCAGTTGCGAAATTCGTAACGGGATGTGTCGAGAAGCCGAGAGCGACCGTCCGTCAGAGCCCGATCCCCGGTCGTTTCCGATGATGGACGCCGGCTCGACGGAGTGACGACGCGATCGATGAGTCCCGAGAGGACGCCGTCGATCCGTACCACCTGTTTTGTCGCTCCGCGTCGTCTCGACGACTATGGACCACGTCGAGTACGTGTACACCGCCGGAATGACCGAATCCGAGATCGAAGACCGTTTGCGGTCGGGAGAGCACGGCGTTCTCGGATTGGCGAACGACGGCGACGCGTACGCGATCCCGCTGAGCTACCACTACGACGGCGATCGGCTCCTCCTCCGAGTGAGCGAACACGACGACGAGAGCGAGAAGGGGCGGTTCCTCGAGACGACCGAGACCGCCACGTTCGTGTGCTATGAAGCGTCGACGAACGAATCATGGAGTATTCACGTCCGCGGACCGATCCGGGAGTGGAAGACGGACGTCGACGAGACGACGGTCAACGAGTGGTTCCAGCCGTTTCGCCTGTTCGACGAAGCCGTTTCGAGCGTCGAATTCACCCTGTATGAGATCGGGATGAAGACCGTCATCGGTCGAAAAACGATCGAGTAACGGCGTCACGTGTCGAAAACCGCATCGAAATCGGCTACGAACATCGCACTCACGCTCCGTTGTCGTTGTGGAGTTCGAAGGGTAGTTACGATCTTCGTAAGCCGTAAGTCGCCGCCGTCCCTCCTCGCCGTATGGACGACCTCGACCGCCGGATCCTCTCGATCCTGCGACGGGACGCGCGAACCCCTTACACCGAGATCGCGGACCGGGTCGGCACCTCCGAGGGGACGGTCCGCAACCGCGTCGACCGGTTGACCGAGGAGGGCGTCATCGAGCGGTTCACGGTCACCACCCGGACCGGCAACGTGAAGGCGATGATCGAGATCTCCG
Organism: Halorubrum cibi; assembly: GCF_900182635.1. GTDB lineage: Archaea > Halobacteriota > Halobacteria > Halobacteriales > Haloferacaceae > Halorubrum > Halorubrum cibi. The sequence goes on from NZ_FXTD01000005.1 coordinate 31,367, forward strand.
TGGAGATGAACGTCGACACCGCCGCCGTCGGCGAGCGCATGGTGGAGTGGGAGGAGGTGGACTTCGTCTGGCAGGTCTCCGGCGAGGACGACATCGTCCTCGTCGTCGACGCGGTCGACACCCGCGCCGTCAACGAACTCATCACGCAGGCGCGCGAGCTGGACGACGTCAAGTCGACGAAGACCCGGCTGATCCTCGACGAACGGCTCGGTTGATCCGGACGAGCACGGTCGCGGTGAGCCCGCGAGCCGCCCGCCCGTCTCATTCGTCGGCGTCGAGATCGGGCGACCGCTTCTCGGCGAGTTCGCGCTCCAGGCTCCCGCGCTCCCAGTTACGCATCGCGTTCCCCTCGATCTCGGCGTGGAGCTTCTCCTCGATCAGGTTGACCGCCACGCTGTTCGCCCCCTCCGGGATGATCAGGTCGGCGTGGCCCTTCGTCGGCTCGATGAACCGCTCGTGCATCGGCTTCACGGTCGAGAGGTACTGGTCGATGACGCCCTCCAGATCGCGGCCCCGCTCGAGTACGTCGCGGCGGATCCGCCGGAGGATCCGCACGTCGGCGTCCGTCTCGACGTACAGCCGGAGGTCCATCATCCCGTTTATCGCCTCGTCGTGGAGCGCGAGGATCCCTTCGAGCACGATGACGTCGGTCGGCTCGACGGTGGTCCGCTCGTCCTTCCGGTTGTGGACCTCGAAGTCGTACTGGGGCATCTCGACCGGCTGGCCCTCCAACAGGGTCTCGAGGTGGTCGCGGAGGAGTTCCCACTCGAAGGCGGACGGGTGGTCGTAGTTGACCTCCTGGCGCTCCTCGAAGGAGAGTTCCGAGCGGTCCTCGTAGTAGTTGTCGAGCGGGATCCGCGTGACGTCGTCGCCGAGGTTCTGCGTGACGAGCCGGGAGACCGTCGTCTTCCCCGCGCCGGTCCCCCCCGCGATCCCGATCACGAACGAGGGTATGGTCATACCCGCGTTCCGACGCGGGGGCGTTTCAAGCCTCCCTTTCCGCTCGCCGTTTTCGGGGTTCTCCCGGCGTCATCCGCCGAACCGCGTTCTACGCCCGGAGGCGTGATAACGGTACCGGGGGCAGTTTTTAGCCGGTCGACGCCGATCCGCGAGTATGCGCATAGATACCACGGTTCGCGACGTGATGCACCGGGAGTTCCTCGGGGTCAGCGAGTCGGACACGCTCGCGGACGCGGCCGCGCTGTTGGTCGAGGAGGGAACCGACTGTCTGGTCGTCCTCCGCGGCGGGGAGGCCGTCGGCCGGCTCGCCGCGCGGGACGCGCTCGCGGCCGTCCTCGAGGGCGACGTCGACGACGCGACCGTGGGCTCGGTGATGCGACCGCCGCTGCCGACGGTCGCGCCCGACGACGGGCTCCGGGCCGTCGAGGAGCGGCTGGTCGCGGAGGGGATCGACCGCGTCGTCGTCGCCGCCGACGGGGAGGCGGTCGGGGTCGTCACCGCGCGCGACTCGCTCGCCGCGGGCGCGGCGCGGGACGAGGATCCTCCCGAGGAGCCGACGGGCGCCGCAGACGTGCGGAACGGCGCCCGTCTCGAGACGACTCGGTCGGGAACGGCCGACGCGGCGCGGGGGTCCGAGCGGGCTCGGACCGCCTCCTCGACGGACGCCGCCGGCGCACCGACCCAGGGCGTCTGTGAGGTGTGCGGCGCGCTCGCACCGGACCTCGCGGACGCGAACGGACAGGCCATCTGTCCGAACTGCCGGGAGGTCTGAGCCGACGCGTCGAGCGGCAGGCTCAAAGCACGGAAGGAGGCTACTACGAGTCGTGTCGAAACCCGATGAACCGCGGATCGTCGCGGCGACCGTCGACGACGTCGACGCGATCACGGACCGGTGGGTGGCGCTCGCCCGCGGCCAGCGCCGGCACGGGTCGACGCTGCTCGCGTCGGCGAACCGGGCCGCGGTCAGGGAGTGGGTCGCCCGAAGCGTGGTCACCGGCGAGCTGCTCGTGGCGCGGGACGGCGAAAAGGGCGGCGGGGAGAACGACGGGAACGGCGGCAGGAGCAACGACGGAGCGGACGCCGAGGACCCGATCGTCGGGTTCGTGGCGTTCTCGATAGAGCGCGACGGCTACGAGCGCGACCGGACGCGCGGCGTCGTTAGCAACCTCTTCGTGACGCCGGAGCGCCGCGGCGAGGGGATCGGAACGGCGCTGCTCGCGGCGGCGGAACGCGAGCTGGCGGACGCGGGCGCGGACGCGATCGCGCTGGAGGCGCTCGCGGATAACGAGCGCGCGCGCTCGTTCTACGCGGATCACGGCTACGACCTCCACCGGGTCGAACTCCGCAAGGAGATCGGCGACGGGGAGTGAGTCGTACCGGAGGTCGTTCCGAGACCCGTCCCGGGAGGTTCGCCGAAAGCGACACGCACTCATACGAGCGTCGAGAACGTTCGACCGCGCCAGGGGAGCATGGGTGGTTCATGCACTCGACTTGTAATCGAGACTTCCGGGGTTCAACTCCCTGCCCTGGCTTCCGACCGTCCGACGTCCCGGGCTTCGACCTCTCCGACGACCGCGACTACCGCTCGATCCCGCCCTGCTCTTTGATCCGCATGATGTGGCGGACGTTGAGATAGATCTCCTCGGGCGAGGTCGACTCGGCCGAGTCGTATAGGTCCGACACCCGGTACAGCACCGCCGAGAGCTGCTTGCTCTCCGAGCTGTCGCCCCGCACGTCCTCGGCGACCTCGCGAAGGAACTCCCGAACCTCGTCGTCGGGCGGGAACTCCTCGGCCGCCGCGTCGGTCGCCGAGTCCGGCACGACCGGATCGACGCCGGCGGCCGCGAGCGGGTCCGCGGACCCCTCGTCGCCGTCGGCCGACTCGTCTTCGCGTTCCACCCGTTCGTCCTCCCCGGTCATCGTCCCTCGCCGGCCTCGCGGCGGCGGACGACGCCGGCGTTGTTCGCGACGTTCTCCGTGATCACCCGGAAGGCGTCGGCGGTGTCGCCCTCGCCGAGCACGACGGGCGCGCCGTCGTCGCCGCCGGTCCGCACCGCGGGATCGAGCGGGATCCCGCCGAGGAACGGCAGGTCGTGGTCGGCCGCCATCGCCTTCCCGCCGCCGGAGCCGAATATCTCGTGGAACCCGCCGCAGTCCGGACACCGGAACCCGGCCATGTTCTCCGCGATCCCGAGCACGTTCGTGTCGTGTTTGCCGAACATCCGGAGGCCCTTCACCGCGTCGTCGAGCGCCACGTCCTGTGGCGTGGTGACTATCACCGCGCCCGTCAGCGGCAGCGTCTGGAGGATCGTGAGCTGGGTGTCGCCCGTTCCCGGCGGCAGGTCCATCACGAGGTAGTCGAGCTCGCCCCACTCGACGTCCTCGACGAGCTGGGTGATGATCTTGTGGACCATCGGCCCGCGCCAGATCACGGGGTCGTCCTCGCCGGTGAGGAAGTCCATGCTCATGAGCTTCACGCCGTACCGCTCCGGCGGCACGATCGTCTCGCCGTCCGTCTGCGGCCGCTCCTCCGCCGCGACCATCCGCGGGACGTTCGGGCCGTACACGTCGGCGTCGAAGAGCCCGACCCGCGCGCCGAGCTCCGAGAGCCCCGCCGCGAGGTTCACCGCCACCGTCGACTTCCCGACGCCGCCCTTCCCGGAGGCGACCGCGATCACGTTCTCGACGCCGGGCAACACCTGCTCGGCCGCCGAGAGGTCGTCGGGGATCGACGCCGACAGCTCCACGTCGAGGCCGGTGTCCGCGAGCGCGGCCCGCACGCCGTCGGCGATCGTCGACTCGTGTGGCGAGAACGGGGCACCGAGCGCCAACGAGACGTGAACCGTCCCGGCCTCCTCCTCGAGGTCGACCCCGTTCACCAGCCCGAGCGAGACCACGTCGTCGCCGAGATCGGGGTCCTCGACCTCCCGCAGCCGCTCTCTGACGTCCGCTTCGTTCATGTCCGAGAGGAGGGCGGTGGCGCGAATAAGGGTTCGGTACGGCGATCGGATCGGTCCCCGAAGCGTTTATGTCACGACGGAATACCGTTCACGTATGCACGACGGCTCGGAGTCGACCGCGCCGATCCGGCTCCTCCACGTCGAGGACGACGCCGCCTTCGCCGACCTCACGGCGACGTATCTCGACCGGCTCGCGCCGGCCGTCAGTCACGAACCCGTCCCCACGATCGACGAGGGGCGCGAGCGGTACCGCGAGGCGTCCTTCGACGCGGTCGTCTGTGACTACGACCTCCCCGACGGCACGGGGATCGACTTCCTCGAGCGGGTGCGCGAGGACGACACGGAGCTCCCGTTCGTGCTGTTCACCGGCAAGGGGTCGGAGGAAGTCGCGAGCGAGGCGATCTCCGCGGGCGTCACCGACTACCTCCAGAAGCGCGGCGGCGGCGACCAGTTCGAGGTGCTCGTCAACCGACTCCGGAACGCGGTCGACAGACACCGACTCATGCGACAGGTCGAACGGAGCATCGCCGCCCTGGAGGCGGCAAACGAGCCGATCGGGATCCTCGGTGCCGAGGGTCGGTACCTCTTCGCCAACGAGGCGTACGCCTCGGTGTACGGCCGGTCCTCCGAGGAGGTCGTCGGCCGCCACTGGGAACAGTTCTATCCCGACGACCAGATCGAGCGGTTCACGGAGGAAATCCTCCCGATCGTGACCGAGGAGGGACACTGGACCGGCGAGGCGACCGTCCGCGACGAGGACGATCGGCTGATCCGCGAACGGCTCGTCCTGACGCACACGACCGACGGCGGACACGTGTGTATCATCCGCGGGGCGGAGCCGATCGAGGCGTCGGACGGCGAGTGAGTCGAGTCAGTCGATCCGCGTTCCGACCGCCTCGCCGCGGAGGAACGCCTCCAACCCCGCCGGACCGAAGACCGACGCCGGCGCGTCGAGCGCCAGCAGCTCTCTCACCTTCGCCGCCATGCCGCCGGAGACGTCGGTCGCGTCGCTCGCGCCGAGCGCGTCGGCGACGGACTCGAAGGACTCGATCGAGGGGATCACCGACCCGTCGGCGTCGAGGACGCCGGCGACCGTCGAGCAGACGCCGACCCGATCGGCTCCGAGCCCCGCGGCGAGTTCGACGACGAGTTCGTCGCCGGAGACGACCGTCACGCCCTCGCCGGCGGTGGCGACCCCGTCGCCGTGGAGGACCGGGACGAACCCCTCCCCGAGCAACGTCGCCGTCGAGGAGAGCGGCAGGTCGAGGCTGCCGTCGACGCCTCCGGGTCGCGCCGCGAGCGAGAGCGGGTGAACCGGAACCGCGGGTACGCCCCGGTCGTGAAGCGACGAGAGGACGGCCCGGTTGAGCCGCACCATCGCGCCGTGGACGTCCATGACCGCGTCGGCGTCGTGGGTGCCCTCCGTCGTCGAGACCCCGTGTTCGCTGGCGTGGTGGTGTCCGAAGCTCCCGCCGCCGTGGACGACGACGAGCCGGTCGACCGAGCCGCGGTCGAGGGCAGCTGCGAGCGCGTCGGTGGCGGTCGCGAGCGCCGCGTCGTCGACCGTCTCGGGGCGGTCCTTCTCGGTGATCACGCTCCCGCCGAGTTTGAGCACGACGGGCGGGTCGGCGGCGGGGGCGGACGAGTCGTCGGCGGGGGCGGACGAGTCGTCGCCGTCCGAGCCGCACTCGCCGGCGGTCACGGCTCCACCACCCGGACGCCCTCGGTCGCCAGCTCGGCACGGAAGGCCTCCTCACATCCCTGGGTGTACGAGAGCGCGGTCGGCGTCTCGGCGTCGGAGTCGAGCGCGACGATACAGCCGCCGCCGCCGGCCCCGGTGAGCTTGGCTCCGTGTGCCCCGGCGTCCCGCGCGGCCCACACCATCGCGTCGAGCGAGCGCGCCGAGACGCCGAGCGCGGCCAACAGCCCGTGGTTGAAGTCCATCAGGTCTCCCAGTTCCTCGAGCAGCTCGCGGGAGGGGTCCGCCTCGGGGACCGCCTCCGCCAACAGCTCCTCGCCGTCGCGAACGATGTCGCCGATCGCTCGAACCGTGTCGGCGGCGAATCGGTACTCCTCGCGCAGTTCACGGACGCCGGCGACGAGCGCGCCGGTGTCGCCCGCGCCGCCGTCGAACCCGATCACGAACGGGAGGTTCGGCGCGTCGATCGCCTCGCAGTCGTCGCCCTCGACGCGGACGGCACCGCCCATCGTCGAGCAGAACGTGTCCGCGCGGGAGGCCTGTCCCTCCTGGACCTCGAACTCGGCGCGGTAGGCGCGGTCGGCCAGCTCCTCGCGGTCGAGCGGCTCGCCGAGCGCGCGCGTCGCGGCGTCGATCCCCGCGACGACGACCGCGGCCGACGACCCCAGTCCCGCACCCAGCGGGATCTCGCTCTCGACGGTTATGTCGAAGCCGGCGTCGGGCGCGTCGGCCGCCGAGCGGGCCTGTCGGACCGCGGCGTCGACGTACCCCATCGCGGCCTCGACGAGCGGCGCGGGCGCGTCGATGTCGGGACGGTCACCGGTCCCGCCGGCGTACTCGACGGTGAACCCGTCGAGCGAGAGGTCCTCGGCGGTGACCCGGACGTGGTCGTCCTCCCGCGGCTCGGCGGTCACCCGCGCCCGGCGCTCTATCGCCGCCGGGACCGCGGGCTCGCCGTAGACGACGGCGTGTTCGCCGAAGAGGTACACCTTCCCCGGCGCTTCACAGACGGTCATACGACCCACCTCTCCCCGCGGGTTTACAGGTATTGCGTTTGGCGGGTCGCCGGACCGGGACGCCGTGGAGACGCCGACGAGTCGGCCGTTCCCGTACCTTTTCACCGTCGGCCGTCCTCGTGCGCCCCATGACCCCGATACCGTCGCTTCTCACCGGGTCGCTCGCCGACTTCCTCGACGGCGTGTTCGCCGCGATCCCCCGGGCGCTGTCCGGGTTCGTCTTCCTCGGACTGGCGTACGTCGCCGTCAGGATCGTCCTCGCGCTGGTTCGGACCTCGATCGGGCGGCTGTACGTCGACGACCGTGAACTCGTCGGTGACCTCCTCGTCACCGTGATCGCCGTCTTCCTGTGGTTCGGCGTCGCGCTCACGTTCCTCAAGATCCTCGGCATGGGCGACATCGCGGCGAGTCTGGGCACCGCCGTCGGGTTCATCGCGCTCGGCGTCTCCTACGCGCTCTCGGAGATGATCGAGGACACCGTGGCCGGGATCTACCTGCTGAAGGACCCGGACTTCAACCCCGGCTACCGCGTGGAGGCGAAGGGCGTGACCGGCACCGTCGCCGCCATCGAGCTGCGGAAGACCCGGATCGACACGGACGCCGGCGACCGGATCGTGATGGCCAACCGGGAGATAGAGTCGCGGTGGACGCTCGACGTGCCGGAGTCAGAGACCGGCCCCGAGAGCGACTGAACGCCGGAGCCGTCGCTCGACGGGATAGAGCGGCGGTGAAAAGCGAGTCGAACTCGGATCGAAAGCCGGCTTACAGCTCGTCCTCGAAGTCCTCGAGGGCGAAGACGGTGTCCGTGCCGCGGCGGTCGAGCGTCTCGTTGGCGAGCAGCCAGTAGACGACCGACAGCGCGCGTCGACCCTTGTTGTTCGTCGGGATGACGAGGTCGACGTTCGACAGCTGGTTGTTCGAGTCGCACATCGCGATCACGGGGATGCCGACCGTGATCGCCTCCTTGACGGCCTGGGCGTCGCCGATCGGGTCCGTCACCACGACGACGTCCGGCTCGATGTAGCCGGCGTAGTCGGGGTTGGTGAGGGTTCCGGGGATGAACCGCCCGGTGCGGGCGCGAGCGCCGACCGCGTCGGCGAACTTCTCGGCCGGGAAGCGACCGTACTGCCGCGAAGAGGTGACCAGGATCTGTTCCGGGTCGTAGTTCGCGAGGAAGTCGGCCGCCGTGCGGATCCGGCCGTCCGTCTCGCTCACGTCGAGCACGTAGAGCCCGTCGTCGCGGACGCGGTGGATGAACCGCTCCATGTCGGCCGTCTTCTGTTGGGTCCCGATGTGGACCCCCGCGGAGAGGTAATCCTCGACGGGAATGAGCAGGTCGACGTCGTCGTCGGGCATGACGTCGTCGTCGAACGGCGAGGCCTCCTCCTCGTCCTCGAGGTCCGCCTCGTCGCCCTCGGCGGCCGCCTCGACGTCGTCGGCCGCGGCGGTCGTCTCTTCCGTTCCAGCGTCGGCGGAGGCCTCCTCGGCACCCGCGTCTGCGGTCGATTCCTCGGTCGTGTCGGCCTCCTCCTCGACGTCCGCGTCGACCGCCTCGGTCTCGGCGTCCTCGTCGAGTTCGACCGCGTCGTTGTCTTCACTCATGCGTGTGGGTATCCGTCATACCGCGTCGTCCGCGATGCGGACCAGTTCGTTCAGCTTGGCGGTTCGCTCGCCGCCGACCGTGCCCGTCTTGATGTAGGCGGCGTCGGTCGCCACGGCGAGGTGTGCGATGGTCGTGTCCTCGGTCTCGCCCGAGCGGTGGGAGATGACGCTCTCCATGCCGTTCCGGGTCGCGAGCTCGACCGCGTCGAACGCGTCCGAGAGCGTCCCGATCTGGTTCGGCTTGATCAGGATGCTGTTTCCCGCGCCGACGTCGATCCCCTCGCGGAGCCGCTCGACGTTGGTGACGAATAGGTCGTCGCCGCAGATCAGCGTCCGGTCGCCGACCCGGTCGGTCAGCGCCGCGAACGCCTCGTAGTCGTTCTCGTCGAGCGGGTCCTCGACGTACGCGAGGTCGTACTCCTCGACGAGGCCGGCGACGTACTCGATCTGTTCGTCCGTCGACTTGATCTCCTCGCCGTAGACGTACGCCTCTCGGTCGTCGTCGTACAGCTCGGCCGCTGCCATGTCGAGCCCGAAGCGGATCTCGAAACCGACCTCGTCTTCGACCGTCTCGACGGCCTCCGCGACGACCTCGAACGCCTCCGCGTCCGAGATCGGCGGGGCCCACGCGCCCTCGTCGCCCTTCGCCGCGGGCACGCCGCGCTCGTCGAGCACGTCCGCGACCGCCGCGTGGACCGCGGCGTTCGCGAAGACGGCCTCCGAGACGCTCGGCGCGCCGACCGGTGCGGCGAGGAACTCCTGGATATGAGTCGCCTCCTTGGCGTGTTCGCCGCCGCCGACGACGTTGCCGAGCGGGATCGGGAAGTTGTCGCCGCGGAACGCTCCTCCCAAATGCTGGTACAGCGGCGCACCGAGCACGTCCGCGCCGGCCTTTGCCGCCGCCATCGAGATCGCGACCGCGCTGTTCGCGCCGATCGCGGAGAAGTCGTCGGTGCCGTCGGCCGCGCGCAACGCGGCGTCGACCGACCGCTGGTCGCCGGCGAAAAGCCCCTCGAGCCGCGGAACCGCGCGCTCGCGGGCCTTCGCGATGGACTCCTCGGCGGGGAGCTCGATCGCCTCGAATTCGCCGGTCGACGCGCCGCTCGGCGCTGCCGCGCGACCGAAGCCGCCGGACTCGGTGAGCACGTCCGCCTCGACCGTCGGGTTGCCCCGCGAGTCGAGGATCCGACGGAGCGACACGTTCGTGATCCGGGTCACGCGTCGGCCTCCCTCCGGACCGTGAACGGAAGCGCGCCCGCGTCGTACTCCTCCGCGGCGACGAGGATCGGCTCCGTCTGGTCCGTCTCGATCAGCACGGGTGCCCCGTAGGACACCTGTAGGGCGCGCGCCCCGAGGATCCGCGCCTTCTCGTACCGATTGTATCTCTGTGTTGACATGTATTACTGGTACGGCGAGACGACGTCGACGAGGTCGCGGTGGCTGACCAGCATCCGCCGACAGCAGTGTCGGTTCACGCCGAGGTCGTCGAGCACCTCGCCGGGGTCCTCATCGCCCTCGCGAGCGCGCTCTTTGAATTCCTCCCAGTGTTCACCCACGACGTTGCCGCACGTGAAACACCGGACGGGGATCATCATAACTGGATCACCTCAGCGGTAGGACTTCTGGTAGCGGGCACGCGCGCCGGGTCCGCCCCACTTCTTGGGTTCGGACTGGCGCACGTCGTTGACCAGCAGCGTGCGGTCGAAGCTCATGTACGCGTCGCGCAGCTCCGCGTCGCCGAGGTGCTGGACGAGCCCACGAGCGATGGCGGTCCGCGTCGCGTCAGCCTGACCGCTGAACCCGCCGCCGGTCACGTCGATGTCGATGTCGACGCCGTCGCGGATGTCGTCGCCGGCGATGCGGAACGGCTCCAGCATCTTGAGGCGCGCCTGCTCTGGTTCGACCAGCTCGACCGGCTGGGAGTTGATTCGAACGCGGCCCTCGCCGTCGCGCACCGTGGCGCGGGCGACGGCCGTCTTCTTCTTACCGGAGGTGTTCGTTACCATGTGACGTTAGCTCCCAGGGACTCGGAGACGTCCCCGAGCGTGGTGAACTTGATGTTCGAGAGTCGGTCCAGCGACGTGCCGTCGAGAACGACCGCCTCGGCGTCCTCGTCGCGCTCGTAGGGGTTACCCACGTAGACGCGAACGTTCGAGAGGGCCTCGCGGCCGTCTTCGCTCTTGTACGGCAGCATCCCGCGGATGGCCCGCTTGAAGATGCGGTCCGGACGCTTGGGGTAGTACGGCCCGCTGTCCGAGCCGAGGTTCGCGCGAGTGTGGTAGGTGTCCATCGTCGCCTCCTCGTTGCCGGTGATCACCGCGTGTTCGGCGTTGACCACGGCGACCGTCTCCCCGTCGAGGACGCGCTGTGCGACCTTCGAGGAGACTCGGCCCAGGATACAGTCCCGGGCGTCGACGACGACGTCGGCGTCGACCTTCGCGAGGCTCATCGGATCACCCGGACGTTGCCGCCCTCGGGGTTGTCCTCGACGAACCGGTCGAGCGACACCGCCTCGCCGGCCTGATCGATCTTCGTGCGGGCGGTGCCCGAGAAGTCGACGGCGGCGACGGTGACGTTCTTCTCCAAGACGCCGCTGCCCAGCACCTTGCCGGGGACGACGACCGTCTCGTCTTCGTTTGCGTACCGTTCGATGCGACCCAGATTGACCTCGGCGTGGGTACGCCGCGGCTTCTCCAGTCGGTCGGCGACGTCCTGCCACACGTTGGCACCGGAGTCACGCGAGACCGACTTCAGATCGGCGATGAGGTTCTGTAAGTTCGGATTCGTCTTGCTACTCATAGCTGTCCCTCCCTGTGGGGGGTTCCTGAAAAGCGGAGTGCAGGGAGCAGGATTTGAACCTGCGGACCTCTACAGGACAGCGCCCTGAACGCTGCGCCGTTGGCCTGACTTGGCTATCCCTGCGTGCACTCCTGGGTAATCCGGCTCCCTTCAAACCACTTTCGGTCCCGCCGTTCGGAACCGCGCCGTCGTCGTCGACGGCGTCGCCGCTCGCGAACGGGGCGAGCGCCGTGTGGGTGGTTCGGGGAGTCGACATTCCTTAGACCGCGACCTTCGTTCGAAGTTCGTCCGCGCGCTCCTCGATGGAATCGATCGCGCGGAGCAGCAGTTCCTCGACCGTGAACGAGCCGTCCGTCTCGATGTGGAAGACGAACGCGCCGGGGACGTCCTCGACGCGCACCTCCTTTCCGGGGTACCGCTCCGAGAGGTCGTTACCGAACTCGTCGGTGACGACGACCTCTCCCTCCGGCGTCTCGATGACGCCGCGGAGGACTCGCGGCTCCTCGTCGTCGAACTCGCCGCGGTCGCCCTCGACCGTGACGCGCTGGAGGTGTCTGTAGCCGACGGAGACGCCGCCCTGATGTTTGGCGTGCTCCTTGCCGGCCTCGAGGACCGCGTCGGCCTCGAACTCCAGCCGCTGTCCCTCCTTCAGTTCGACGATGGGCACGTTCTCGTCGGCGGGCTCGACCAGCGGCTCCGCGGACTCGATGTCCCCGGAGTAGGCGGTCGCCGGCCCCTCGACGTCGAGCGCGAGCGTGACGGTGTCGCCGATCTCGAACTCGTCGAGCGGCGTCGTCAGCGGAACGAGCCCTAATCGCAGCCCGATCATCTCGTCGAACATCACGGAGGAGTTCTCGACGAACCGCACCGTGTCGATCGAGAACGTCGGGACGTCGGCGATCATCGCGCGGCGGATGCCGTTCGCGAACGCCGGCGTGAGCCCGCGGATCAGCACCCGCGCGCTGCGATCGTCCCGTTCGACGTACTCCACGTCGAAGTCGGCTTCCGTCATGTCAGACTCGCTTGTTCTTTGGCGCCTTCGTCCCGTCGTGCGGGATCGGCGTGACGTCCTCGATTCGACCGATCTCGACGCCGGCACGCGACAGCGCGCGGATCGTCGCCTGCGCGCCGGGGCCGGTCGACTTGTTGAGGTTGCCGCCGGGGCCGCGCACGCGGACGTGGACGCCCTCCAAGCCGGCCTCCTTGACCCGCTCTGCGACGACCTCGGCCATCTGCATGGCGGCGTACGGCGACGCCTCGTCTCGGTTCTGTTTCACCACGGTGCCGCCGGACGACTTGGCGATCGTCTCGGCGCCCGTCTCGTCGGTGACCGTGATGAGCGTGTTGTTGAACGACGCGTACACGTGGGCAATTCCCCACTTTCCGTCCTCGGATTGGCTCATGTGTTTACTCCTGTGACTCCGCGCGCTCGGGGTGTAGGTCGTCCGCGAGCGGACTCGTCTCGTCGAAGGCGATGGCGCCCTCGTCGCTCACGTCGACCTTCACCGAGGGGCGCGTCACGCGCGCCCCGTCGACGGTGACGTGTCCGTGAACGATGAACTGGCGTGCCTGCTTCGTCGAGGAGGCGAACCCCTGTCGGTACGCCACCGTCTGTAGGCGGCGCTCGAGGAGGTCCGTCACGTCGAGCGACAGGACCGTCGAGATGTCGTCGTTGTCGCCGAGCACGCCGATGCGGCGCAGTCGCGCGACGAACTCCGAGCCCGCCTCCTGGGCGGCGTCGACGTCACCCTGGGCCTCGCCGAGGAGGCGTCGCGCCTCCCGGCGCATGCGACGCAGTTCCGACTGCGCCCGCCAGAGTTCCTCCTTGTTCTTCAGACCGTACCGCGAGAGGAGGTCGGACTCCTCGGCGATCCGCTCGCCCTGGTACGGGTGGTTCGGCGTCTCGTAGCCTTTGGTGTTCTTGCCGGTGCTCATTCCTCGTCACCCGCTTCCTCGTCGGCCATCTCCTCGCGGATCTCCTCGACGTTGACGCCGATGGTCCCCTCGGTCCGGCCCGTGGACTTCGTCCGCTGGCCGCGGACCTTCTGGCCGCGCTTGTGTCGGACGCCCTTGTACGATTCGATCTGCTTCATCCGGTTGATGTCGTGACGCCGCTTCTCGTTGACGTCGGTGCCGACGAGGTGGGTCGTCTCCCCGGTGAAGAAGTCGTTCTGTCGATTGGTCATCCATGACGGGACGTGGTCCTCGAGGTTCTCGGCGACGTCGACCACCGCCTCGATGTCCGCCTCGTCGAGAAGCCCGAACGTGGACGTCCGGTCCACGCCGGCCTCCTCGGCGACCAGCCGCGCCATGCGCGTGCCGATGCCGTTGAGTTCAGATAGGCTTCGCTCGACCGTCTTCGTCCCGTCGAGGTCCGCGCCCCCGATCCGAACGAAGTACTGGAGGTCTTCCTCCTCCTCCGGCGAGTCGTCCTGTGATTCTTCCGTGCTCATGTGTTGATCGCAGTGAGCCCTACCGGCGCGATCCGGCGGTGCTCGGTCGTTTCGAGCGTTGCGGCGGGGATTCGAACCCCGGAGGCAGTGACGCCACAGAGTTAGCAACCCTGCGCCTTGGGCCAGGCTTGGCTACCGCAACTCGCGTCGTATCGTCGCCCTCGCGGACTCGGGGTCCGGTACCCCTGCAGTTCGTGCGTTCGAATGGACCACGCATCGGTACTTAAACGTCACGAAAGCCCGGAGACGTGGCTCTCGTTGACACGGGAGAGTCGGGCACTGGGGAACGCCCACGAGGGTGCCGGCGACGACGGCGATCGCTGCCGCCGCCACCGATTGCCATACCGTTTAGTGATCCGCTGCGATGGGTGTTCCCATGAAGGCCGTCCAGTTCGACGCCCACGGCGCCCGCGACGTGATCGAGTACGGCGAGTTCCCGGATCCCGACCCCGACCGCGGGGAGGTGCTCGTCGACGTCAAGGCCGGCGCGGTGAACCACCTCGACGTCTGGACCCGCCGCGGGCTGCCCGGCGTCGACCTCGACATGCCGCACGTCCCCGGCAGCGACGCCGCGGGCGTCGTCGAAGCGGTCGGCGAGGGCGTCGATCGGTTCGAGCCCGGCGACCGCGTCGCGGTGAGCGCGGGCGTCGCCTGCGGGAGCTGCGAGTTCTGCCGGGACGGCGAGGAGTCGCTCTGCGTCTCCTTTCACATCTTGGGCGAACACGTCCGCGGCGTCCACAGCGAACGGGCGGCGGTGCCCGCCGAGAACCTCGTTCCCGTCCCGTCGGGCGTCGACTGGGAGATCGCCGGCTCGGTCTCGCTCGTCTTCCAGACCGCTTGGCGCATGCTTCACACGCGTGCGGACATCGAGGCTGGCGAGAAGGTGCTCGTTCTCGGCGCGTCCGGGGGTGTCGGCCACGCCGCGGTCCAGATCGCCGACCACGCGGGGTGTGAGGTGTTCGCGACCGCCTCGAGCGAGGAGAAGCTCGCGCACGCCGAGGACTGTGGAGCCGATCACGTCGTCGACTACGAGGCGAACGACTTCGCCGAGGAGGTCGCCGACATAACTGGAAAGCGCGGCGTCGACGTCGTCGTCGACCACGTCGGCGCGGCGACGTACCCCGACTCGCTGAAGTCCATGGCGAAGGGCGGGCGGCTCGTCACCTGCGGGGCGACGACCGGGCCGAACCCGGACGCGGGGCTGAACCGGATCTTCTGGAACCAGCTCTCCGTGATCGGTTCAACGATGGCGACGCCGGGCGAGGTCGACGACGTGCTCGAGCTCGTCTGGGACGGCACCTTCGAGCCGCGGGTCCGCGAGACGCTCCCGATGAGCGAGGCCGCGCGCGCCCACGAGATGATAGAGAACCGTGAGGGCTTTGGCAAAGTGGTCCTGAAACCCGACAGTGAGTTCTGAGACCGACGCGGACGGCAGGTACGTCCACACGCCGGACGAGATCCCGGCCGACGGCGACGCGGAACGCTCCGCGACGGACGCCGAGGCCGCCGCGGACGCGGCCGACGAGACCGCGGAACCGGCCGCCGACGGCTTCGGCCGGAAGGGGTGGGCGCTGACCGCCGTGCTGTTCGCCTGCGTCCTCGTCATTCCCGGAATCATCTACGCGTACCCGTACGCCGCCGGGGCGTTCGGGTTCACCTTCTTCGCGACGTACCTCGCGCTCCCGCTCGTCCCCGCGGTCCTGCTCGGGCTCGTCGCGGTCTGGTCGATGACGGCCGCGACGGAGTAACACGCTATGAACTACCACGCTGCGTCGCGGTCCCGAACGCGAACGATAACCGTTTTGAACGGGCCTGCCGGAGGGTGGATATGTTGATCACCGTCTCCGGCCCGCCGGGAAGCGGGAAGAGCACGAACGCCGCGGGGCTCGCCGAGGCGCTCGGGCTCGACCACGTCTCCGGCGGCGACATCTTCCGGGAGATGGCCGCGGACCGCGGCATGACGCCCGTCGAGTTCAACGAGCACGCCGAGGACGACGGCGACATCGACCGCGACCTCGACCGTCGGCTCCGCGAGATCGCGACGACCCGCGAGGCGGTCGTGCTCGAATCGCGGCTGGCCGGCTGGCTCGCCGGCGAGCACGCCGACCTGCGGTTCTGGTTCGACGCCCCCGTCGCGGTCCGTGCCGAGCGGATCGCCGATCGGGAGGACAAGCCCGTCTCGCAGGCCCGCGAGGAGACGCTTCGCCGCGAGGCCTCCGAGCGGAAGCGGTACCTGGAGTACTACGACGTCGACATCGACGATCTGTCCATCTACGACGCCGCCTACAACACCGCCCGATGGGGACCCGACCGGTTCCTCGACGCGCTCGTCGCCACGGTCGAGGCCTACGACCCCGACGACGACGAGGGGAAAGTCCCGATCGAGGGCGTCTCCTACGACTTCTGAACGGTGCCGAATCCGGAATTCAGGCATACACCACCCGAAATGACCGACGACATCGACACCGACACCGATCCCGGATCCGCCGCCGCCGCGAGCGACGACTCCGCCGCCGCGGGTGACGACCCGATCCGCGCCCCGCCCGGCGAGCGGTCGGTCCCCGAACTGCTCAGGTTCGGCGTCGTCAACGTCGACAAGCCCGCGGGACCCTCCTCCCACCAGCTCTCCGCGTGGGTGCGCGACGCGATCAACGGGACGCTCGCGGTCCTCGATCCCGACGGGCCGCGGATAGACGGCGTCGCCCACGCGGGCACGCTCGATCCCAAGGTCACGGGCTGTCTCCCGACGCTCACCGGAATCGCGACCCGGATGGCACAGGTGTTCCTCGAGGGCCGGAAGGAATACGTCTCGGTGCTGGAGCTCCACGGGCCAGCGCCCGCGGATTTCCGGGATGTCGCCGCGGAGTTCGAGGCGGAGATCTACCAGAAGCCGCCTCGAAAGAGCGCGGTCACCCGCCGGCTGCGGACTCGGACGATCCACGACCTCGACGTGCTCGAACTGGAGGAGCGGCGCGCCCTGCTCCGGATCGGCTGTGAGTCCGGGACGTACGTCCGCAAGCTGTGTCACGACCTCGGGCTCGCCGCCGGCGTCGGCGCGCACATGGGACACCTCCGCCGGACCGCCACGGACCCCTTCGACGACACCGATCTCCACACGCTCGAAGACCTCACGGACGCGCTCGCGTGGGCGGAGGACGGCGACGACGAACTCCTCCGCGAGGTGGTCCGCCCCGCCGAGGAGGCGCTGGTCCACCTCCCGTCGGTGACGGTCGCGCCCTCCGCCGCGCGCA
Organism: Halorubrum cibi; assembly: GCF_900182635.1. GTDB lineage: Archaea > Halobacteriota > Halobacteria > Halobacteriales > Haloferacaceae > Halorubrum > Halorubrum cibi. The sequence continues at coordinate 48,107 of NZ_FXTD01000005.1, forward strand.
ACGTCGCCACCGGGGCCCCCGTCTACGCGCCCGGCGTGATCGACAGCGACCTGGACGCGGCCGACGCCGCGGACACGCCGAACCGCGAAGACCAAACGGAGCCCCCGCTCGTCGCCTGTTACGTGCCGAACGGGACGGCCGTCTGTCTCGGCCGGTTCGTCGGCGATCCGGCCGCCGAGTCGGGGACGGTCGTCGCGCTCGAACGCGTTCTTTTATAGCTCCGCCGGCAGCCGTTCGTCCATGGAAGCCGACCGACACCGACTCGAACTCGGAAGCGCGAGCGCCGCACCCGGAACCGTCGACCGCGGCTGGCTCGACGTCGCCGACCTGCCGACCGGAACGCCCGAGCGACTCCCTGTGATCGTCGCCAACGGGGCCGACCCGGGACCGACGCTCTGGCTGACCGGCGGGGTCCACGGCGACGAGGCGACCGGAATCGCCGTCGTCCTCGAAACGATGGACGCGCTCGCCGACGACCCGGAGGCGCTGGCGTCGCTCGCCGGCGCGGTCGTCGCCGTCCCGGTCGTCTCGCCCGCGGGTCTCCGCCGGAACGCCCGGCACACCTACTACGACGACGAGGATCCCAACCGGTACTTCCCCGACGCAGACGCGACGTCTGCGCGTCCGCCGAAGCTCCAGGAGCGGATCGACGCCCGGCTCTACGGGGCGATCGTCGGCGAGGGAGACGCGGGCTCGGACCCCGCCGACGCCGTCGCCGCGGACGCCCTGATCGACTGTCACACCGCGGGCGTCGACAGCGAGCCGTTCGCGATCCGGGACCGGGTGCTGTACGGCGACCGCCGGAGCGAGTCGGCGGCGGAGGCGCTCGCGACCGAGCTCGAGTCCGTCGTCGACGCCTTCGGCTTTCCGACGCTCACGGAGTACCCCGCCGCGGAGTACGTCGAGGAGAACCTCCAGCGATCGCTCGCGGGAGCCGTCCTCAACGAGGCAGGCATCCCCGCGTTCACCGCCGAACTCGGCTCGCACTCCGTCGTCGACGACCGCCTCGTCGCGGGCGGCGTCGCCGGCGCGTTCGCGGTCGCGGTCGAGCGCGGCCTGCTCGCTCCCGACGACGTCCCCGCGCGCGTCGGCGAGCCCGCGGAGCACGTCGACGAGGTGCCCGTCGACTACCCGGTTCGGCGGTATCGCGGTCCGACGACCGAGACTTCGGGGCTCGTTCGCCATCGCGTCGACGCGGGCGAGTCGTTCGCCGAGGGCGACGTCCTCGCCGATGTCGTCTCCGCGACGGGCGAACAGCAGGAAACGATCCGGGCCGACCACGACGGGTACGCCATCTCGCGACGTGAAGGGCTGGCCGTCTACGAGGGCGACCCGATCGCGAGCCTGGCGGTGCGCGACGATGGCGACCTCGTCGTCCCCCGCGAGGACGGCGAAGACTGAAACGAAGTCCTTAATTACGGGACGGTCGTTCCTCCGAGTGCGACCCGGGACCGTGGGGTAGTGGTATCCTCTGCGGATGGGGTCCGTAGGACCTGAGTTCGACTCTCAGCGGTCCCATCAAAAATTTTACTGGTCTTCATTATCGAGGACTTCAGTACCCTCTAACGCCCGAAAGCGACATTCTGGGGTACGTTATGAACCGCCAGATCGGCGGGTCTGAAGAACCGATCGGCTACCGAAACAGCAACTGTCTCGAATCGTATAGGTCCTAGAAGTATCTTCGGCGTCAGTATCGGACGAGAATAACAAACGGGTGAAAGTGAGAGTCGTCTACGGTGAGCTGAAGCTTAAGTCATCAGCGAATGCGAAGTTATCCACGACTTCGAGTGTTCTGTCGACGAGGATGGAATCACTCGGCTGGTGAATGATTCGAACACGGACCTCTTCTCCGCTGCTAACATTGTTAGAACCGGTAGATGTGGTATTAATTCGATCTCCAACAGAAAGTCTATCACTAATGGTAGTCGTACCTTCATTATTGCCACTAGACACAATGACACGAAGCGTGTCCGATTCGATGGGATCTCCTCCACCGTGTTCGATCACGGTTTGATTATTTGTCTCGTCGAGGCTGACCTCTAGTTGTGCCGTCGGTTGACTGTCTCCGAGCGAATCCCCCAGACCGAGTACGAACGTCCCGATGACGGCCGCCAGGATCACCGTAATGGCGACCATAAGGATGACGCCGATAACGGGACTCACCGCGCGGTCGTCCGTGTTGAACAGGTTGTGTGGTTTCATTGTCTGAATCCAGCGGTTCGTCGGTTCGGGACGTCGAACCCCCTCGATCCCCCGACCGGATGCTGGTTAGTTGAAGGGAGGCGGACCTTCCATAAGTACTTGCTGCCATAAATATCAACGTTGAAAATTAGTTGTCGGTGAGAAATGATTGGACGATCGAGGTTTTCTCGGCGGAGTTCGTGGACGATCCGTGGGGCGGCGGCTGCGCAGCCAGACGTGCCGACACACCGCACGGATTTATACGGTCTCACGTTCCTCACGGACACACCCGATGCCCGAACGAACCCGCCGACGCCACCCATCGAGATGAGCGACGGCACAGCGTCCCGGCCGTCACCGCTGAACGGGCTGTCGGTTCTGGCGCTCGCCAGCGCCGTCTTCGCCGCCATTCTCATCGCCACGTACCTCCAGTACGTGTTGCTCGCGGTCGTCATCGCGTACGTACTCGCGCCCGTCCAACACCGCGCGGAGGAACACGTGCGGCCGGGAATGGCCGCGATCTCGGTGATCACGGGGGCGACCCTCGTGGTGTTCGTCCCACTCGCGTACGTCCTCACGGTCGCGCTCCGACAGGGACTCGCACTTCTCTCCGCCCTCCGACGCGGCGAGTTACGGGACCTCGTGGTCGACGAGATCGAGATATTCGGATACGTCGTCGACATCGACGTCCTCTACGTGACCTACCAGGAACCGATCAACACCGCGATACAGCGGCTCGCGAGCTGGGGACTCGGGCTGCTCCGCGGGATCCCGGACCTGACCGTGGGGCTGTCCGTGACGCTTTTCGTCCTGTTCACGCTGTTGCGCGACGGCGACCGACTCTTCGCGTGGGCGCTCACCGTCGCGCCGGTCTCCGAGCGCGTCCAGCGCGACCTGATCGCGGAACTCGACGACCTGATGTGGGCGTCGGTCGTCGGGAACGTCATCGTCGCGGGGATCCAGGCGCTGCTTCTCGGCGTCGGGCTGTTCTTACTCGGCGTGCCCGGCGTCACGTTCCTCACCGTGGCCGCGTTCGTCCTCACGCTGCTCCCGCTCGTGGGCTCCTTCGGCGTCTGGGTCCCGCTGTCGCTGTATCTGCTCGTGCGCGGTCGGACCACCGCGGCAGTCATCCTCTTCGTCTTCGGCGTCCTCGTCAGCCTCTCGGACACGTACCTCCGTCCCGCCGTGATCAACCGGGCCGGCGCGATCAACGTGGCGATCATCGTCGTGGGGATCTTCGGCGGGATCGTCCTCTTCGGCGGGGTCGGCCTCTTCGTCGGGCCGGTCGCGCTTGGCGGAGCGAAGGTAGTCCTCGACCTGTACGCGCGCGAGCGGGAGGCGGAAGCGAGAGTGATCGACCGTGGTGTGGAGTGAGAGAAGGGAGCCTAGAGGGACTCAGTAGACGTACTCGTCCTCGGCGATCGTCACGTAGTCGCGTCTCGTCTTCCGCTTGTTCCACTTGTAGCCGAGGATGAGCTTCAGCGACTCCCATCCCGACCGGTACGGCTGTGCGAGCAGCCCGCCGTCCGTCTCCGCGGCGAGCATCGCGTCCGCCGCGCCGATGATCCGGTCCCAGTCTGCCGGCTCGTAGTCGGCGACCATGTCCGCCATCGTGACGTTCCGGACGACCTCGTCGCCGATGGCCTCCTTCCACCGTCGGTTGTACGGAGCCAGATCGCCGGCGGCGGCGAGTTCACCCGCGATCGCGCCGGTGCGGACGGCGACGTGGTCGCCGCCCTCGTGGAACGCCGAGGTGGTCCCCATCGCGCCGCCGGCCACGGCGATGCCCGCCTCGGTCGGCGAGTCGATCGGCCGGGTCGAGGAGATCGGGTACGTCTCCGTCCCGCCGCGTTTGCCCGCGTCCTCGACGAGCGGGAAGTCCTCCTTGACGTCGTACTCGTCGCCGTACTGCCACTCCAGCAGCCGGCGGACGTACTCCGCACCGCTCGGAATCGAGTCGTCGTCCGCGGTGAGCAGCTCGTAGGCGTCGACGTCGAAGTCGTCGATGTCCATCCCGATCGGCATCGTGAGCCCGATCCGGCAGACGCGGTCGTCGTTCGGGAAGATCCACGGGTAGGCGGTCTCGCCGGGCATCACGCCCCACCAGAAGACGATCGCGTCCTTCACCTCCTCGTACACCGCCTCGGGCACGCGGCGGTACTCCTGGTAGGCGATGTGATTGGCCTCCGGCGGCGCGAGCCGGTCGGATCCACCCCGACCGGTCGGCAGGTACTCGTCGAGCACTCGGTTCGTCACCGTCCGCTGGGGTCCGTCCGCGAGCACGACGAAGTCGGCCCCGATCTCGTCGCCGTCGGCGAGGCCGAGCGTATGGCGGGGCGTCTCGCCGTTCGCTCCCGCGTCCAGGTCGGTGTCGACGCCGCGGACCGAGACGCCGACCCGGTACTCCGCGCCGGCCTCCTCGGCACGCTCGCGCAACCAGTCGTCGAAGCGGGCGCGCTGGAAGGTGTATCCGAACCCGTCGTAAGAGGACTCAATCCCCGTGTCGTACAGGGTTGCTGCGGACGACGGGCCGCGGAACTCCGCCCGATCCAGCTCCCGTTGAACGACGCCGTCGGCGAACTCGTCGGGGTGGATCCCCATGATATCGACCCAGTAGTCCAAGATCCCGGCGGCGTCGGTGGAGTCGGGACCGAGCCCCTCGCGATCGGCCCGCGGCACGCCCTTCTCCAACACGAGGGCGTCCGCGCCGCCGCTCGCGGCCGCGTGCGCCGCGGACGAACCGGCAGGCCCACCGCCAACGATCGCGACGTCTACGCGTTCCATACCCTGTGAGGTCGACCTCACGGCATTAAATTCACGGTCGCCGCCGGGATCCGAGCGACGCCAGGGGGTTCGGACGCCCTCGCGACCGGGTCGGTCGCTCTCGGCCCGCCGGGAATCGGTCGAAAACGATCGTTCATCCAGTTTTATCGGCGATTCTCGGCGTCGGAAAGACACGCTTTTGGTTCCCAACCGGGTCCGTCCGACAACGATGGCACGCGAGACGTGGGCGACACGAATGGGATTCATCCTGGCAGCGGTCGGGAGCGCGGTGGGGCTCGGGAACATCTGGCGGTTCCCCTTCATCACCGGACAGGAGGGCGGCGGAGCGTTCCTGCTCCTCTACCTGCTTTTCGTCGTGTTGATCGGCTTCCCGGCGATCCTCGTCGAGTTCGTGATCGGCCGGTACACCGAACTGAACCCGGTGGGGGCGATACGTGAACTCGGGAGCGGGGCATGGAACTACCTCGGCTGGCTGTTCGTCGTCACCGGCTTCGTCACCCTCTCGTACTACAGCGTCGTCGCCGGCTGGTTCCTTCGGTACACCCTGATCGGAGTCACCGACGGGTACGCGCTCGCGGGACCGGAGGAGGCGACCGCGCTGTACGGCTCGGTCACCACCGGACTCGACTCGCTCCTGTTTCACGCCGTGTTCATGGCGCTCGTCATCGGGATCATCGCCGCCGGCGTACGGCGGGGAATCGAGGTCGGCGTGAAGGTGATGGTGCCGGCGATCATCGTGGTGCTCGTCGGGCTCGCGGCGTACGCGTTCACGCTGGATGCCGCGGGCGCGGCGTACGCGTACTACCTCACGCCGGACTTCGGCTACCTCGCCGCGAACTGGACGAGCATCCTGCCGGCCGCCGCCGGACAGGCCTTCTTCACGCTCTCGCTCGGGATGGGGGTGATGATCACCTACGCCTCCTACCTCGGCGAGGACCGGAACCTCGCAACGGACGCGGGCATCATCGCCGCGCTCGACACGCTCATCGCCGTGATCGTCGGCTTCGTCGTCTTCCCGTTCCTCTTCGCGGCCGGGATCGAGCCCGGCGGCCCCGGTCCCAGTGCGATCTTCGTGAGCCTCACGTCCGCGTTCACGGGGATCCCCGGCGGTCGAATCATCGGGATCGTGTTCTTCGCGATGGTCGGGATAGCCGCGCTCTCCTCCGCGATCAGCATCCTCGAAGTGCTCGTCTCGTACCTGATCGACGAGTTCGACGTCGAGCGCGTCCCCGCGTCGGTCGCCATCGGCGTCGCCGTCTTCCTGCTCGGCGTCCCGGTGACGATCGACCTGATCTTCCTCGGGTTATACGACAATCTGGCCGGCGGCGTCCTGCTCGTGTTAGGCTCGCTGCTGCTCGCGCTGTTCGTCGGCTGGGTGATCCCCGACGTCGCCCGCAATGAACTGGAAAAGGGGATCGGCAGCCTCGGCGGACTCGGAACCGCCTGGATCTGGATCGTCCGGATCCCGATCGTGATCGTCGTCCTCGTCTCGCTGTATCTGGGAGTCGTCGGCTACGTCGACTTCCTGACCGGCGGCTTCGCCGAGTGGCTGGCGGCGCGATAGATCCGTCTCCTGCGGTCCTGCCGGTTCCGTTGACCGAACCCGTCCGGCGGTCCTGCCGATCCCGTTGACCGAACCCGTCCGGCGGTCGAACCGACCGTACCGACTGCTTAAAGGCGAACGGGACTGAAGCATCGTCAGTGAGCGAACCGATCCCGATCGGCTGTGAGCCGGTCGACGACCTGCTGGGCGGCGGGTTCGAACGCGGGGTGGTCACGCAGGTGTACGGTCCCCCCGCCGCGGGCAAGACCAACCTCGCGCTCTCCGCAGCCATCGAGGTCGCGGCGAGCGGCGACCGGTCGCTCTTCATCGACACCGAGGGGCTCTCGATCGACCGGTTCGAGCAGATGGCGGGCGCACGAGTCGACCGCCCGGACATCGACGAGGACGTCGAGGAGCTGGCCTCGCGGCTGGTGATCACCGAGGCGTACGACTTCGAGGACCAGCGCGAGGCCGTCCGCGACGCCGAGGAGCTCGCGGCAGAGGTCGATCTGGTCGTGTTGGACTCCGCGACCGGCTTCTACCGGCTCGAGCGCGCCGACGACACGGAGGGCGGTCAGTCGCTCCGGAAGGTCGCGAAACAGGTGACGCACCTCCTCTCGCTGGCGCGACGACACGACCTCGCGGTGGTGATCACGAACCAGGTGTTCACGGATCCCGAGAGCGACCGCGACCGCGCGCTCGGCGGCAACACGCTCAACCACTGGACCGGCGCGATCCTCCGTGTCGACCGCTTCCGCGGCGGGAACCGTCGAGCAACCCTGGAGAAACACCGGTCGAAGCCCGCCGGAGACTCCGCCACGTTCCGGATCGTCGAAAAGGGACTCGCGGCGGGCGCGAACGAGGACTAGCGTCGGAGAGAGCGGGTCGAGCCGGAAAACGATCGAACGTGGGCGAGCCGGAGTGTCGGGCCGAGGTGAGTCGGACGCGCTTAGAGCTCGCCGAGCTTCCGGAGCAGCTGGCCGCGGTACTCCTCGTCGGCGTTGACGCCTTTGATCTCGAGGACGTTCCGCTCCAGCTTGTCGAGCGCCACGTGGAACGCGTGTTCGGCGCCGTACCCCTCGCCGGAGCCGCCGACCTGTCCCTGGTCCGTCCGCAGGCGGATCTGACACTGGATGAGCGGGGTGCCGCGGAGCTTCTCCTTGTGCTGGTGGAGCCGGACGTGCGCGTGCATCACCTGCATCTGGGCGTACTTGTCCGCGACGCTTTCGATCGACTCGACGACGTGTTCGCGCGAGGTGTGCTCGAGGAGGTCGACGTTCGTGATCTGTACGTCGAGCGAGTCCTCTTCAGTGAACGTGAGCGCGCGCAACACGTCGGTCTTGGTGACCATCCCCGCGACCGCTTCGATGCCTTCGGGGGTGACGACGAGCCCGGAGACCTCGTTGTCGAACATACGCGAGACCGCCTCCTCCGCGGTCTCGTCGGCGGTCGCGGTCACGACCGGACTCGACATGATGTCGTACACGGGGAGATCGAGCATCCGATCGATGTCGCCGGCGCGGTCCCCGCTGCCCTGACGCTCCTGGTCGCGGACGACGAACTCGACGATGTCGTTCGTGGTGACGACGCCGGCGAGCATCCCGTCGTCGTCGAGCACCGGCAGTCTGGAGATCCCGTTCTCGCGGAGTCGGTTGATCGCTCGCCCCACGCTGTCCTTCTCGTTGATGCCGATCACGTCGGTCGTGGCGATCTGATCGACCGTGATCGCGTCGAGGCTCTCCAAGACGGCCTCAAGGATCTGATCGACCGTCACGATGCCGTAGAGCTTCTCACCCTCGTACACGGGCGCGATCTTCACGTCGCCCTCGACGAGGAGCCGGGCGGTCTCGCGGACGTCCTCCGTCCGCTTCACCGAGGGCGCGGGCTTGACGACGGCAGAGACCTTCGTGTCGTCCTCCATCCGTGAACGCAGCAGCTGTTTCTCACCGACGACCCCCGCGTACTCGCCGTCCTCGGTGACGACTATCCCCTTCGGATTCTCGCGCTCGAAGATGGATCGGACCTTGGCGAGCCGCTCGTCGGCGTCGACCTCGACGTACTCCGGCACTGCGATATCAGCGATGTTCATGGTCCAACCGGAACGTTGGACGCGCCGGGTATTGAAAGTACAGGGGTCGTGGTGGTGCGTGAGATTCCGACGCGAACCGCGGAACGCGGAGCGTCCGGAACGGTCCGGTGAAAGCTTTTTGACCGTTACCCCCCGAGAACGCGACGTGTACGACGCCGTCGTCCTCGATCACGACGGGGTGATCGTCGGTCGGACGCCGTTCGACACCCTCCGTGAAGCCGCCTGGGAAGCGTTCGAGCGGCTGGGCGTTGCCGATCCCGACCTCACGCACGTCGACGACGTCGCGGTCGGCGTCGATCCGGCGACGCTTTCCGACATCTGTGAGCGGTATGAGATCGACCCGGTGGAGTTCTGGCGCGTCCGCGACGAGACCGCGTCCGACGCGCAGATCGCCGCCTCGCGAGCCGGTCGCAAGACTCCCTATGAGGACGTCGACGCGCTCTTACATCTCGACGCCGCGCTCGGAATCGTCTCCTCGAACCAGCAGGCCACGGTGGACGACCTCCTCGCGCACTTCGGGCTCGCGGACCGCTTCGACGTCGTCTACGGTCGCGAACCCTCGATCGCCAGCCTCTCGCGGAAGAAACCCTCCCCGTACTACCTCGAGCGAGCGCTCTCCGACCTCGACGTCTCGACCGCGCTGTTCGTCGGTGACAACGAATCGGACGTCCGCGCGGCCGACAACGCCGGGATCGACTCCGCCTTCATCCGCCGGCCGCACCGCCGCTCGTTCGAACTCTCCGCGCAGCCGACCTACGAGATCGACGACCTCCACGACCTCGTGAGCCTCTGTGGTCGCTCGCCGATCGGGTCGCCGTAAGCGGTGGCTTCCGCGAAAGTCACGCGCCTCCGCCGGAACCGCGACGCCGACGTTTATGCGTCGCCGACCGTGATTCGAGACGTGAACCTGAACCTCCCGCCGGTGGGACTGGGAACGATGGGAATCGAGGACCCCGAGCCGATCGCGACCGCGCTCGGGGTCGGGTACCGCCATCTCGACACCGCCCGGATCTACGGCAACGAGGCGGTCGTCGGCGAGGGACTCGCCGCGAGCGACGTCGACCGCACTGACGTGACGGTCGCGACGAAGCTCTGGATCGACGCGCTCGCCGGCGACGACGTGGAATCGACCGCGCGAGAGAGCGCCGACCTCCTCGGCATCGACCGGATCGATCTCCTGTACGTCCACCGCCCCCGCGGCGCGTACGACCCGGAGACGACGCTCCCCGCGCTCGATCGGCTCGTCGACGCCGGGGTCGTCGGTGCGGTCGGCGTCTCGAACTTCGAGGTCGACGACCTCGAGCGCGCCCGCGAGGTCCTCGACGCGCCGATCGCCGCCCACCAGACCGAGCTCCATCCGCTGTATCACCGCCCGGAACTCCTCGAACACGCCCGCGAGCACGGCTACCCCATCGTCGCGTACTCGCCGCTCGCAGGCGGGAGGGTCGGAGAGGTCGACCCAGTCTGCGAGGTCGCGGAGAACCACGGGACGACGCCCGAGGCGGTCGCGATCGCGTGGGCGACCGCGAAGGAGCCGGTGGTGACGATCCCGAAGGCGTCGACGGAGCGGCACCTCCGAGCGAACCTCGCGGCCGCCGAGATCGAACTCGATCCCGAGGAGATCGCCGCGATCGACGCGGTCGACCGCGAGGAGGAGCTGTACCCGGAATGATCGGTGGACGGATCCGACGAGTGGAGAGTCGGACGACTAAGGTTAGTTATCTGTCCCAAATTCAGTCTTGGCATCCGTCACAAGTTCAGCTAAGATTTTGAGGTAATAACGGAGGTCGTCTCGTGCCTCCGTTGGTTTACTGTAGGACTCTTGTTCATTTAAGTCTGGAAAAAATAATCCAGTCTCCACATCAACATTATCAAAATCGATGTAGAATTTTACTTCCTCACCGTCCTCTGTTTCCACAATAAAACCAGATCCGCCCCATTGGTCACCAATGAAGATTGAGTCTGCCCAGCTAGGTACCTGCCTTTGGAGTTCAGCTATGCTTCCTGAGAATGAAGCGTGAGTGGCTACTCCCGAACCACCCTCGTGTTCCATCTCATTACGTAGATCCTTCATACGCCGGCAAACAGGATCCTGCTTTAGTACCTCAATTCGATCCTCGTACCAGTGCTCAAATTCAGCATCCTTAGATTTTGCTTTCTGTAGGGCGAACGTGAGATTCCTTCCAAACGAAACAGCGTTGTACAGTCCAATATACTTCTCCTCACCCTCTCCTGATTCAAATTGTTTTAATCCAGCATATGCGCCTTTCAACATACGATCTGCGCGCTCTACTGCTTGTTCCGGTTCCACGCTCATATCGTGACCTTTGGATTGTTTGCCGAAAAATCATCTGTTCAATCAGATTAGGACGAATCATCTACCGTATGGCGAGAAGCAGGTCCGTTTCGCCGGATCGATGAGTTGCCTCATACGCTCATACCGTTGTCTGTCCAAGAAATCGGCGGCAGGCGGATTCGACGAGCGATCGATAGAATAGATCCATGTTTGTGTATATTTCTCTACTGCCACCCGAATTGATCGACACGATCCCGGGCAGCTTTTACCCTTCCCGGCACCCCGTTCGGGTATGACCGAGGTCATCGACGGCGAGGCGGTGGCGGCCGACGTTCGATCCGACGTGGCCGACTGCGTGGGGACGCTCGCGGACGCGGGCGTGACCCCCGGATTGGCGACCGTGCTGATGAGCGACGATCCCGCGAGCGAGACGTACGTCTCGATGAAACAGCGCGACTGCGAGGAGGTCGGCATCGAGGGGATCCACGTCGACGTCGACGCCGACGCGCCCGCCGCGGAGCTGTTCGAGACCATCGACGACCTCAACGAGCGCTCGGACGTCCACGGAATCTTGGTCCAGTTACCCGTCCCCGATCACGTCGAGAAGCGCGAGGTGCTCCGGCGGATCGACCCCGAGAAGGACGTGGACGGGTTCCACCCCGAGAACGTCGGGCGGCTCGTCGCGGGCGACGCCCGCTACAAGCCCTGTACGCCCCACGGTGTCCAGAAGCTGCTCGCCGCCTACGACGTCGAGACCGAGGGGGCCGACGCGGTCGTCGTCGGCCGCTCCGACATCGTGGGCAAGCCGATGGCGAACCTCCTGATCCAGAAGGCCCCGCAGGGCAACGCCACCACGACGGTCTGTCACTCCCGCACCGAGGACCTGGAGGGGAGACTCGGAGACGCGGACATCGTGATCGCCGCCGCCGGCATCCCGGAGTTCGTCGACGGCTCGATGTTGAAGGCGGACGCGACCGTGATCGACGTGGGGATAAATCGGGTCGAGACGGACACGGAGAAGGGGTACGAACTGGTCGGCGACGTCGATTACGAGTCGGCGAAGGAGGTCGCGGGCGCGATCACGCCAGTTCCCGGCGGCGTCGGCCCGATGACCCGCGCGATGCTCCTGTACAACACGGTGAAGGCGGCCGGGCGTCAGCACGACGTCGCGGTCGATCTGGACTGAATCCGGCGTCGCGGCCGCTTTCCCGTCGCGTCCCGTCTCACTCGAACGCCCCGCACAGCCCCGCACTGCCCCGCACCTCACACCTCCCCAGCCTCGGCGGACGGTCCGTCGCGGGCGAGCCGCTCCGGCCCGCCGCCTCCCTCGCGCGGACTCCTCCCGCCCTTCGGGCGCTCGGAGGCACGCGCCACCGCACTACAGATCAGTAGCGCTCGCCGTCGCAGATCGTCGATTCCCGTAGCTCACTCCTCCCGGTTCCGGATCTCGATCCGCCCCTCTATCTCGGGGTCGATACCGCGCTCGCGGGCGAAATCGGCGAGCACCTCGTACTGGATGTCGGTCTCGCCGACCCGGTGGCGCTCCTCGAGCGTCGGGTACTCGTGATCGGAGTGGAGCAGGTACTCGGAGGTGGCGACGGTGTACCGGGCGTCCGGATCGATCGCGTCGCCGTCGACGGTCGCCTCCGTGATCGCCTCGCGTTCGGCGTCCCAGACGATCCGGGCGTTCGAGACGTGGCCGTGCCACCAGTCGTCCTCGCCGAAATCGACGTCGGGCGCGGCCATCTCCCGGAGGACGCGCCGCAGCTCCTCGCCGTCGATCTCGGTGAGAACCACCGGCTCCTCGAAGGGGATGAGACTGATGAGGTCGGCCTTCGTCACGTCGCCGGCCCAGGGGTCGCCCTGCCGGAGGCCGCCCGCGTTCGAGAGCCCCACGTCGGCGTCGTGCGCCCAGCGGAACGCGTCGGCGACGAAGTTGCCGACGCGGCACTCGCCGCCGTGGACGACGTCGCCAGTCCGCTCGATCGGCTCCGTGACGCGGTCGACGACCTCGCCGAGGTCGGCCGCGCCCATCCGCTCGGCGAGCGCCCGCTCGAGATCCGCGTGGGGGGCGACGCCGTCCGGCTCGTGGAGGGTCGCGGTGGCGGAGGCGTCGGGGTTCGTCGGGTCGCCGAGGTCGACCTCGGCGACCGCCTCGCCGTTCACGCCCGGTCGGACGAGGAGCGTCCCGTCGACGCGCTCGTTCCGCCGGCTGTGGACGTGGCCGCCCAGCACCGCGTCCACGTCGAGCTCGCGGGCGAGGTCGTCGTCGCCGCCGCCGAGGTGCGAGAGGACGACCCGGTGGTCGACCTCGGGACCCTCGCGTTCGAGGTCGGCGAGCGCCTCCCGCGCGGCCGCGACCGGGTCGTCGAACGAGAGCGGCGCGGCCATCGGGTTGAGCGAGTCGGTCGCGGGGTCGGTGACGCCGACGAACCCCACGGTCGCGCCGTCGACCGCGCGGGTCGTCCAGGGGACGACGCCCTCCGATCGGCCGAAGGGGTCGCCGTCCTCGTCGCGGACGTTCGCGGAGACGAACTCGACGGGCGCGTCGTCGACGAGCCCGCGGAGGGCGTCGGGGCCGTAGTCGAACTCGTGGTTGCCGAAGGTGTCGAGGAGGGTGTCGGTGGCCGCGTAGAAGTCGATCGTCTGTCGTCCCTTCGCGACGAGCGACAGGACGCCCGGCGCGGTGGTGTCGCCGGTGGCGACGACCGCGGCGTCGGGGCCGTCGAGGGCGCGGATCCGGCCGGCCAGCCGGGCCGCGCGCTCGGGGACGTCGAAGACGTTCTCGATGTCGGAGTAGTGGAGGAGACGAGCCATGCGTGGATGCCCCTCGGTCGGGCGCGAACAAAAACGATCGCAAGCGGAACCGATCGGGGAATCCCCCCGTCACGCCCTGGCACGCCTCCCGAGCGCTTTGAAAGCGCTTTTATGCTGTCCAAGAGTACCCGGGAGTACACCCTCTGTGGGGTCGATGATGTGCCGTTCCGATAGGGATCGACCACGGGACGGACACGCGAGCCCACACGGAGGACATAGGTGAACAACACATGCCAGTTTACGTAGACTACGACACCCCGGCCGACCTCGCCGAGCGATCGCTTGAGGCGTTCGAGGTCGCCCGAGACACCGGTACCGTAAAGAAGGGAACGAACGAGACCACCAAGTCCGTCGAGCGCGGCAACGCGAAGCTCGTCCTCGTCGCCGAGGACGTCTCGCCCGAGGAGATCGTGATGCACCTCCCCGAGCTCGCCGAGGAGAAGGGGATCCCGGTCGTCTTCGTCGACACGCAGGACGAGGTCGGCCACGCCGCGGGCCTCGAGGTCGGCTCCGCCGCCGCCGCGGTCGTCGAGGCCGGCGACGCCGCCGACGACATCGAGGACATCGGCGAGAAGGTCGCGGAGCTTCGATAACCACCCATGAGCGCAGAAGAGGGACCCGGCGATTCGACCACCGCCGAGGTGATCGAGGTCGTCGGCAAGACCGGGATGCACGGCGAGGCCATGCAGGTCAAGTGCCGCATCCAGGAGGGATCGAACCAGGGACGGATCATCACGCGAAACGTCCTGGGTCCCGTCCGGCTGGGCGACGTGCTCCAGTTGCGCGAGACCCAGCGTGACGCCGACGCCATCGGAGGCCGATAACCCATGGTCGAGACACGCACCTGTGATTACACCGGCGAGGAGATCGAGCCCGGAACGGGCACGATGTACGTGAAGACGAACGGCCAGATCCTCCACTTCGTCGACTCGAAGGCGGAGAAGAACTACTTCCTCGGCCGCGAGGCGCGCGACCTCGAGTGGACCGAGGAAGGCCGCAACGAGGGAGGCGAGTAGATGAGCCACCACGACGAGCGCACCTTCGTGATGGTCAAACCCGACGGCGTCCAGCGCGGACTCATCGGCGAGATCGTCTCCCGGTTCGAGGAGCGCGGGCTGAAGCTCGTCGGCGGCAAGTTCATGCGGATCGACGAGGATCTCGCCCACGACCACTACGGCGAGCACGCCGACAAGCCCTTCTTCGACGGGCTCGTCGAGTTCATCACCTCCGGGCCCGTCTTCGCGATGGTCTGGGAGGGCGCTGACGCGACCCGGCAGGTCCGCGCGATGGTCGGCGAGACCGACCCCGCCGAGTCCGCGCCCGGCACGATCCGCGGCGACTTCGGCCTCGACCTCGGCCACAACGTGATCCACGCGTCGGACCACGAGGACGAGGGCGCGAACGAACGCGAGATCGACCTGTTCTTCGGCGACGACGAACTCGTCGAGTACGCCCTCGACACCGCGGCGTGGGTGTACGAGGACGAGGATCACTGAGGCCGACGACCTCATCTCGAAGCCCCGAAATTCGACTCCCCGGAACTCGACGCCCTCCTGACGGCCCATCTCACCGGTTCTCCCGTCGGAGCACCCCGACGACGACCGCATAGCGGCCGCTTCGTTGACACACCTCGTTTCCGGTGAAAACGGACCGGCATCCCGCTTCAGTCACTCGATTCTTCGACTGGGGACGTATATAAGTCGACCCTCCCGGACGCCACGGCTCACCGAACGTCGGCAGGCGTGATCCGTCGGGTGTCGGCAGCCGTGGCTCGTCGAGTGCCGCTACGTCGACAGCGCCCGAACCACGCCGCGCTGGTCGACGACGAGTACCTCGTCGGTTCCGTCGTCGTCCGCGTCGGCGAACAGCGGTCCCGCGTAGACGACCGTCTGCGGGACGCTCCCTCGGAGGACGACCTCGCCGGTGGGGGTCAATCCGAGGACCTCACCCTCCCGATTGACCGCGGCCGACTCGGACGTGTCGTCACCCGTCACCTCGCCGATACCGGGCGCGTTCACCCGCGTCTGGCCGCCGTACTGTTGTTTCCAGACGACCTCGCCGTCGAGCAGACTGACGGCCCAGATGCTCCCGACGCCGCCGACGAGGACGCGCCCGTCGTCCGCATCGCCGACCGCGACGGGGCGGTCCTGGAGGCCGACCTCGTACCGCGAGGAGCCGTCGGCGACCTCCAGCGCCTCGAGGTTCCCGTTGGCCCCGCCGAGCGTCAGGACGGGACCGCGGCGCGTCACCGCGGCGTTCCAGCTCACCGCCGTCACCGTCGGCGTCGCGCTCCAGCGCGTCTCGCCGGACTCGCCGAGGAAGTGGACGGTTCCGGGATCCGTTCCCGCGGTCGACACCGCGACGCCGCCGGGGATTCCTCCCTCGCGTCCGTCGGGGTCGGGGTCGGGAGCGACGACGAGCGGTCTCCGCTCGATCCGCCCGTCGATCGACGCGTCGAAGACCGGCTCACCATCGGCGTCGACCGCGAGCACGGACCCGTCCGTTGCGGTCGCGACGACGAGGTTCGATCCCTCTCCGACCGGATCGCCGATCGCGGGGGTGACGCCACCGGGGCCATCGAGGTCAACGACGAACCGTTCGCTCCCGTCGACGGCGTTCAACACGACCAGCTTCCCCGGCGCAGTCGTGAACGCGACCACCGGGTCGCCGGCGAGCGTGCCGGTCGCGAGTCGACTCACGTCGACCGGGTCGGTTCCGTTCTCGACGCTCTCGCCGGCCCTCTCGTCGGTACCGACCGGTATTCGGGTCGTCCACGCCCGACCTTCGCCCGGCGTCAGCGCGCGCACGGCGCGGTCGTCGTCCTCGACGGTCGGCTGGACGACTCTCGTCTCCCCGTCGACGACGACGGTCGCGACCCCGGTGCCGTCGTCTCCCTCCGCGGGTTCCGACTCCCAGACCACCGTCGCTTCGGTGTTCGCGTCGTCGAGGCCGACGAACGCGAACGTGGCGACACCGACGCCGGTCGCGCCGCCGGCGAACAGGATCAGGACGGCGAACAGGACTCGACGATCCATTGGCGTCGATTCGGCCGGCGCCGGCATACGGCTGTCGGATGCGGGCCGGGATCAGTCGTCCGCGACCGCGGGAGCGTTCGCGGGCCTCTCTCGGGCCTCCGGGCGCTCGACCGGCGGCGTCCACTCGAGGTCCTCCTCGTAGTGGAACGCGCGGTGGTCCTTCGTCGGGTCGACGACGGTCAGCGAGAGCCAGTCGTTGTCGAGCAGTTCGGACAGTTCCTCGTGGTCCGCTAGGACGTCGGTGACGCGGTCGACCGGCGCGTGAACGACCGTGGAGAGCCGGAGCGGCTGGTGGTAGGGCTCGTCGTCGGCGATCATCAGCGACTGGAGGGGAAGACCGGTCATCAGGTCACCGCCGTTACCCTGGTAGACACCGACGTTGCCGACGGGGTTCTGGGTGACCTTCGAGCCGCTCCCGTACACGGCGTTATCGACCGTCGAGAAGTAGTACTGGGCGTTTATCCACTGGGTGACGACCATCGGTCCGGCCAGGATCGCCTCGAGCGCGTCGCCGTCCGGATCGGTCGACCAGTCGTACGAGTGGAGGAAGGCGCGGCCGTCGAGGTCCAGCCCGCTGGTCAGCTCGCGCGGTCCGATCACGAACCCGGCATTGCCGGCCAGTCCCCACTCGGGACGGGCCTCAGCCCAGTCGGCGGCGCGGCGTTCGGTCTCGTCGATTCCCCCGGATTCGTCGGCCCCCATCGAAGCGAGGCGCTCTGCGGTCGCGCGCTCGCGGGCCGCGGCGAGGTCCTCGCGCAGCCGGTCGAGGTCGGCGGCGTGGCTCTCCGGGACGTGGCCGTCGTACAGCTCCACCTCGTCGGTCGTGGTGTTGTGCTGGGCGGCGAGGAAGACGGTGTCCTCGGGGACGTCGAACCCGCGGTCGAGGAGTCCGGCCTTGACCCGCTCGTCGTTACAGACGGCCGCGAGGACCCGGGCGTTCGGGCCGCCGGGGTTGCCGGCACACGCGCCGCAGTCCAGACTCGAGTCGTAGGGGTTGTTGGTCGTCTCGCTGGCGTGGCCGGTGAAGACGACGAGCCGGCCGAACGTCTCCCATCCCATCAGATCGAAGGCGGTCGCGGCGTACTCGACTCTCTCCTCGTGAGCCAGGCCGATCGGGAGCGCTCCCCCGTCGACGTGCTCGTGGTCGAGGGCGGGCTCGCAGAACTCGTGGTCGTCGGGCACCGCGTCCGTGACGCCGTCAAGCAGGTCGCGGACGCGGCCGGGAACGAGCGTACGGGCCGCGAGCGCGGCCCCGTACCCCCCGCCGGCGTTCTCGACGAAGCCGAAGGCGGTGGCGGGGTTGCCCTTCAGCGCCTCGACGATCCCGCCGGCGGCCTCGCGGAGGGTCGACCAGCGGTCGCGACTCGCCCGGGCGTCCTCGTCCGTCGGAGTCTCGGTAATGCGGTGTTGCGGGTCGAGGATCGGTGGGCAGGCGTCGACGGACACGTCCGAACCGTACCCTCGGTACTCGATGGGCACGCCGAAGAAGCCCGCGTAGCCGTGCGTCTCGTACGCGCCGGTCTCCTCGAGGTGCCGCCGGATGACCTCCGACCGCGTGTCGATACAGAAGACCAGCTGTGCGTCCGGGCGGTCCGGAGACGAATCGCCGGCGGTAGGGGAATCGTCGTCGTCGGAGTCGGCAGTGGAGTCGGCGGCGCGGGCCTCGCTTTCGGCCGCGACGCGCTCGACGACCTCGCCGCGATAGCTCGCCTCCCACGCGCTTAAGAACGCCTCGGCGACGTCGTCGCCCGTTCCGGTCCCCGTTTCCTCGGGACCGGTCGACGGCTTGAGGTCGACGCCGAACCCGTCCGCGAGCGCGAGGCGGACGGCGAGGTAGCCCTCGAGCGTGATCGGATACGCCGACTGCCACGCCCCGTCGTCGTCGGCACGCCGTTTGACGAGGCCGGTCCAACCGGGGAGCGCGGCGAACTGCTCCTCGAAGAGCGGCACCCACTGGCTCTCGGGATACGGTTCCAGTACCGACGCGACGGCGTCGAGCGGCGACGCCGGGAGGTCGGCGACGACTCCCTCGTCGGGAATCCGTCCGTCGTGGGGAGCGATCGACCGGAAGGCGTCGTAGAACCCGTCCTCGCGGTTCGGCATCGACCACTTCGCGCTGCCCTCGTCGAGGAACGCCGACAGCCACTTCGTCAGGACGCGGTCGACCCGATCCTCGTCGGGATCGGCCGGTTCTTCGCCGGGATCGGCCGTCTTCACGTCGGAAACCGGCTTCCCCGCTTCCGCATCCATGCGCTCCAACAAGGCTTCGGGACTGTCCTCCAAGCCGCGCGCGTCCAGTTCCGCCTTGAGCGTCTCGCGGTCGATCCGTCCGTCCGCTAAGGCGGCCCGGAACGTCTCCGGACTCGGATAGCCGCGGCCGCCGAAGAGGTCCGAGGCCTGGGAGACGGCCTCGTCGAACGATACGTCCTCGAAGCCCGCGAGCGGGTTGGCCGTCACGAACGAGTGGATCGGCCAGACCGATCCGACGGTGGTCGCGGCCCTCTCGATGCCGTCCTCGATGGCGAACTCAGTACTCATTGTACTCCTCCGTGGTGGTCAACAGGGTTCCCGAGGCCGGCCGGCTCGCGTTCACCAGCGCGACGTAGAGACGCCGGCTGCGTTCGTGGAGTCCGGCCTCGATCGCGACGTAGGCGGCGACGAACGCGAGCGCGACGAGTGCGTGGAGGACGCTCAGCTCGGTCGGGGCCGCGACGACCGGTAGACCGGACAGAACGCCGGAGACGGCCTCGTAGACGAGCGCGTAGACGGCGATAGCCGGAAGGAAGACGAGCGGAACCGCGCCGTACCGGGCCGCCGCCGGGAGCGAGGCGCGTTCGACGGCACCGCGGGCCGCGTGGAGCGTGGTGAGCACGACGAACGCCACGAGGAGGAGCCCGCTGTCGACGCTTGTGCCCTTCCCCGTGAGCGCCGCGAACACCACGCCGCCCGCCAGCCCGGTGGCCAGAACCACGGCGACGCCCGCGGCGGTTGCCTCGCGGGTCTCGCTTCCCGTCGGCGCGGTGCGTTCGACCCGTCCGCCCGCGCCGAGGAAGTGGTACGCCTTGTAGAAGCCGTGGAGGATGAGGTGGGTGACCGCGGCCCCGAAGAAGCCGAGACCCGCCTGCATGATCATGAATCCCATCTGTCCGACCGTCGAGCAGCCCAGTTCGCTCTTGACGTCCGTCTGGACGGTCTTGAGCAGCTTCCCGAGCAGGGCGCTCGCCGCGCCGACGACCACGATGCCGAGCATGAGGGTCGCGTCGACGGTCACGACGGGGGCGAATCGGATCAACAGGACGCCGCCCGCGTTGACGAACCCGGCGTGCATCAGCGCCGAGGCGGGGGTTGGGGCGGTCATCGAGGAGAGCAGCCAGCCGTGGAACGGGACGAGCGCGGACTGGATCATCGCCGCGAGGACGAGCGCGACCGCGGCGACGAGCCACACCGGGCCGCCGAGACCGTCGGCGGCCGCGGCGATGCCGGAGACCGTCGTCGCGCCGGTGGCGTGCCACAGCGTCGTCAGCGAGACGGCGAGGAGCGCGCTGCTCGCGAGGAAGTACCGCCGGGCGACGCTCGCGGCGACCCGCGCCTGGTTCCAGCCCTTCATCGTCCCGATGAGCCGCGCCATCACCAGACCCATCGTCAGCCACGAGAGCGCGAACAGGGCGACGTGGTCGGCGGCCACGAGCCCCATCACGGCGATCGTGAAGCTGAACACGTTGCCGAAGAACTCGACCCCGTGCTCGCTGCCGGCCATGTACCGGCGCGAGTAGCTGTGAACGACGCCGCTGAAGAACGTGACGACGACCCACATCAGCGCGGTCAGACCGTCGACCCTGACCGCGCCGGGGATCTCCCAGGCGGCATCGAATCGGACTCGAGCGAGGAGGACGACGACGCTCGCGGCGAACAGCGACCACGCGATCCACGTCAGTGCGACCGGCACGACCGGCGAGTCCGCCGTCGCGTCCGGGAGCGCTCCGACCGTCGGTTTCGAGGTGCGTCCTGACATCATTCGGTCCGGGGACGACCCGTACCGGTCTCGGGCGAGTCCGAATCCGGTTCCGGTCGTTTCTACCCCACACGAGAACAGAACGTCGTATAAGCCTATCTATATTCACAAACCGTTCGTAAATTGGGCATTATAGAACGTTACAGTTATGCGTTATCTTCGGTCCGGGTTTCCGCGTCGAACTGTCCGAAGGGCGTCGTCTCGTGGGTCCGAACGAGGACCTCGTCGGCGACCGTGAGTCCCATGTCGAGGAGTTCCTGTGCGACGGACGTGATGTCGTCGTCCGTCTCGCCGACGGCCGTCACGAGGAGGTTCTGCTCGCCGGTGACCAGCTCCTGGACCGACACGACGCCGTCGATCGCGAGGACGTCGGGTATGAGGTCACCGCGTTCCGGGATCGAGGCCGTACAGTAGAGCAACATGCGGAGGGGATACCCCGACCGCTGATAATCGACGTTGGCGCTGTACCCCTTGATCACGCCGTCGGACTCGAGACGCCGGATGCGCTTTCGGACGGTGCTGTCCGAGGTGCCCGCCCGCTCCGCGATGTCCCCGGACGACACGTTTCGAGCGTCCTCCTGGAGCGCGTACAGGATCGCCCTGTCGACGTCGTCTATCTCCCTGCTGGCCATACGGTCGTCTCCGCGGGTGAGACACTTTACTCTTTGATGTGTTCGACCGTCCGGTTCGCCGCCCGACTCCCGCGTGTACCCCCGGTTGCGCCGAGGGATGGCCTGTCGCGCCGAGGGGAGGCGGGCGGGTCGCGGATTAGATCACGAGACCGACCGCCTGGTAGATCAGCCCGACGACGAAGACGGCGATCAACGCGATCGTCGCGACGACGACGAACGGCGAGAGGTGCTCCGTCTCCTGCTCGAAGGTGAGTGCGTCCATGGACGAGCGGTCGCTCGGACGCGGTTTGAAGGCTTCGCTCGATCCGTCGGGAGGACGGGAACCCCGACCGCGACGACCGAAGGGAAGGTTCATGTACGTCTCGACGGACCCTCCTCTCGAATGAGTCTGGACGGATCCGGGCCGGGAGATCTCGTCGTCGTCTGCGGGCTGCCGGGCGTCGGGAAGACGACGGTCGCGGAGCGGGTAGCCGAGCACGTCGACGGACGGATCCTCCGCACGGACGTGATCCGCAAGGAACTGTTTCCCGAGCCGACCTACGCCGCCGAGGAGACGGAGGCGGTGTACGAGGAACTCCTCGACCGCGCCCGCGCTCGCGTGGCCGACGGGGAGTCGGTCGTCCTCGACGCCACGTTCGCGGACGAGCGGTTCCGGGCGGCCGCGAGCGAGACCGCCGAGCGCGCGGCCGCCCGGTTCGCGCTCGTGAAAGTCGAGTGCGAGGAGTCCGTCGTCGAGGAGCGGATCCGCCGCCGCGACGGGATAAGCGACGCCGACTTCGACGTCCACCTCCACTTCAAGGAGACGTTCGACCGGATCGACGCGGACGACGCCGCCCGCGGTACGGACGGAGACGTGGTCGTCGTCGACAACTCCGGCGACGAGGCGGAGACGCGCGCGCAGGTCGACGTCGCATTCGAGTGAACTCGTCGACTTCGGATGAACTCCCCGACGACCCCGTTCCCGTGCCATCAGTATCCGTGACACGGAAACCCATGGTTCTCGCGCGCTCGCGTCTCCCATCACTTATACGGGCGTGCCTCCTACCGAACGGCGTGAGCGAAGAATCCGGGCGTCGGAACCTCCGAATGCCCTCAGATGACGAAGTGTTCGCCGTCGTGACCGAGCACCTCGGCGGCAACCACGTCCGCCTCCGGTGTGTGGACGGCAAGGAGCGGCTGGGGCGGATCCCCGGCCGAATGAAGTATCGCACGTGGATCAACGAGGGCGACGTCGTCCTCGCGGAGCCGTGGTCGTGGCAGGACGAGAAGGCCAACGTCGAGTGGCGCTACACCGACGACCAGGCCGATCAGCTCCGCCGTGAAGGCCACATCGAGTAATACGACTCGCCCGTTTCTCGAAGTCACACCGCCGTCGTCCGAGCGGCAGCCGTGTCCGACATCCGAACGGCAGCCGTGTCCAACGCCCGATCGACGGTCACGCCCGGCGTGACCGAAATCATATACCGCCGGTCCGACTGTGGTAGGTCATGCTCTTCGCCGGCGTTCCGACCGCCGCGCTCGTCGTCTTCGCGCTGATCGGCGTCGCGCTGGCGCTGTTCGTCTCCGAGGTCATCCCCAACGACGTCACCGCGATCGGGATCGTCGTCGCACTCGCGGCCTTAGAGCCGTGGACCGGCGTCGGCGCGCGCGGGGCCATCTCCGGGTTCGCGAACACCGCGACGGTCACCATCGTCGCGATGTACATGCTGAGCGCCGGGGTCCAGCGGACTGGGCTGGTCCAGCGGCTCGGGGTCCACCTCGCGCGGTTCACTCGCGGCAGCGAGACGCGCGCGCTGGCGGCGACGATCGGGACCACCGGGCCGATCGCGGGGATCATCAACAACACGCCGGTCGTCGCGGTGTTCATCCCGATGATCACGGACCTGGCGAGAGAGGCCGGCGTCTCGCCCTCGAAGCTCCTCCTGCCGCTTTCATACGCCGCGATCCTCGGCGGTACGCTGACGCTGATCGGCACCTCGACGAACCTGCTGGCCAGCGAGTTCGCCGCCACGCTGCTCGACCGGGGGCCGATCGGGATGTTCGAGTTCACCGCGCTCGGGACGGTGGTTCTCGTCGTCGGGCTCGCGTACCTGATGACCGTCGGCCGGTGGCTCACCCCGGCGCGGATCCCGGTCGACGCGGACCTCGTCGAGGAGTTCGAACTCGAGGACTTCCTGGCGGAACTGGAGGTGCCCACGGAGTCGTCGCTGGTCGATCGGCCGATCGAGCGGCTCGCCGACCGGACCGACGCGGCCGTGACCCCGCTCCAGGTCCGACGGAACGGGGAGACGTTCCTCGCCGCCGAGACCGACCAGCGGTTCCGGGCCGGCGACGTGGTCGTCGTCAACGGCCCGCGGGCCGCGGTGAACCGGCTTCGACGGCGGTTCGATCTGGACCGCGTCGACCGCGGCGCGGTCACCGAGGAGACGTTCGCCGACGCGGACTCGCCCGACCGGCTCGGGAAGGCCGTGGTCCCCGAGACGTCCAAGTTCCTCGGCGAGACGCTCTCAGAGTCCCGTCTGGAGGCGTTCCACGGAATGACGGTGCTCGCGATCCGACGGGGATCCGACCTGATCCGGACGGACCTCGAGGAGGTTCCCCTGGTGGCGGGCGACCTGCTCCTGGTACAGACCACGCCCGAGTCGGGCGAGTACTTCGCCGACGGCGACGACCTCCTCGTGATCCCCGAGGACGCGCTCGACCGGCTCGACGAGGATGAGCCGGAGGAGATCGCCCCGCTCTCGCCGGAGACGCCCGTCGCGGTCGCGATCATGGTCGCCGTGGTGGGGCTGGCCGCCCTCGACGTCCTCCCCATCGTGATCGCCGCGCTCGGCGGGGTGTTCGCGATGGTCGTCACGGGCTGTCTCTCCTCGGCTGACGCCTACGACGCGGTCTCGTGGAACGTCGTCTTCCTCCTGGCCGGCGTGATCCCGCTCGGGCTCGCCATGGAGGCGACCGGCGGGGCCGCGCTCATCGCCGAGGGGCTCGTCGCGACCGGCTCCGTCCTCCCGCTCGTGGCCGTGCTGCTGTTGTTCTACGTCGTCACGGGGCTGCTCGCGAACGTGATCACGCCGGTGGCGACGGTCGTGTTGATGATCCCGATCGCGGTCGACGCTGCGGCGAGGCTCGACGCGAGCGGGTTTACCTTCCTGCTCGCCGTGACCTTCGCGTCCGCGACCTCGTTCATGACCCCCGTAGGGTACCAGACGAACCTGATGGTGTACGGCCCCGGCGGCTACGAATTCGCCGACTTCCTGCGCGTCGGCGGCCCGCTCCAACTCCTGCTCTCCGTCGTGACGACCCTCGGGATCGTCGCTCTGTGGGGGATCTGAGCCGATCGGTTCCTTGGCGGACCGTTCCGACTCACGCGAACAGGACGACGATCAGCGCGATGAAGAGCAACTCGCCGCCGACCAGTAGGACCGCGATCACCCAGTCGCGGTACTCGCGGACCCACTCGACGGTCGCCGACCACCCCGACCGGACGGCCCGCCGAGCGGTCGGGGCGTTTCCGGGGTCGGAGTCGTCGCTGGCGGCGTCACCGGATCCGGTCCGATCGGCTGCCCGCGCCACCCGCCATCCCGTCTCGGGGTCGAACGCCGCTGGCACGCGCGCGCCGACGAGGTCGTCGAGGTCGAGCGGGGAGACGCCCGCGGCTTCGAGGAACCCGAGGAACTCCGTACACTCCTCGAGCGAGCCGTGTCTCGGCGCGTCGAACCGCTCGACGTGCGTCGTCTCCCCGTGTGGCGGTCGGGTCTCGACCACGACCTCGTCGCCCGCCATTCGGACCGCGGTCACGACGAGCGCATCCTCCTCGTCGTTGAGGTACGCCTCCCGGAGTCGACGCTTGAGCTCCTCGTCGACGGCGGCGTCGGCCGGGGCGGCCACCGAATCACCCGTCTCGGCCACCGAGTCCGGGGTTTTGATCGTCTGATCCTCCCTGGAGGACTGCTCGGCCATTCGGCCGTAGTTGGCGTCGCGGCCGCTTAAACGCACGGCACGGGCGACCACGCCCCTTTTGAGTCCGGACGGCCTACGGAAGGCAAGCCGTGGCGTTCACCGACAAGATATACGTGAAGAACCACCGTCAGCTCGCCTCCCAGCTGGAGACGAACGTGCCCAAGAGCGCGTTCGCGGGCGCGACGCTGGACATGCTCTTTACCGGCGACGGGCTCTCGAAGCTCGACTCGACCACCCGCGACCGGATATTGGACTTCGCGGAGGACTTCCTCGATTGCGACTGCCAGTCGAACCCCTACTGCGGCTGTCCCGAGCGGAAGTTCATCCGGTACGTGCTCGAGTTACGCGCGCAGGGGCTCGGTCCGGGCGCGATCGTCGACGTGATGACCGACGACTACATGGTGTACGCGTACGCGGGCGACGTGCGGTCGTTCCTCGACGACGCGGTCCGGAAGCTGGAGGCCGTCGAGACGCTCGCGGACGTCGAGGGTAACGAGGAGATGTCGTCGAAGGCACGCCGGGCTCGCAACCAGCTCTCGGGTTGAACGCTGACTCCCCCGATCGATAGTTGCTCCGACCGATGTCTCCCTTCTCACCGTCTCGGACCGGTCGAACGGTCTAAGTACGCGCGAGCCCGATCCCGGACAATGAGTCTTCGGCCCGCGTGGCTGACGTTCCGGCGGTACGCGGCGGCGACGACGGGGATGACGCTGACGCTGTTCGCGCTCGGCGTCTACACCGCGGCGACGGGGTCCGGACTGGCGTGTCAGGCCCAGTGGCCGCTCTGTTCGGACCAGCTCATCCCCGCGATGACGATCAACCCCGACTTCATCGAGTGGTTCCACCGCGTATGGGCCATGGTCACCGGCTTCCTGATCATCGGCGTGGCCGGGTGGAGTTGGATCGACTCGCTCGACCGGCGGACCCGGATCGCGGCGACGCTCGCGGTCGCGATCCTCCCGGTCCAGATCGCGGTCGGCGCGATCACCGTCACGATCGGCGGGCTCGTCCCCGGCGGGTACACGGTGTCGACGCACGCCGCCCACCTGATCGTCGCGCTGTGTATCTTCACGCTGCTCGGCCTGACGACGGTGTGGGGTGGCGACCGGCCCGCGTCCGCTCGACTTCTCCGTGTCGCGCTCGGCGTCGCGGTCGCGGGGATCCTCGCGAGCGCCGTCTTCTCCCGAGCGGTGCCGCTCCTGACCTACTCGCCGGGGGGGCAGGCTGCCTTCTACATCGCCGGCCTGAGCGCGCACCTCGGGCTCGTCGCGACTCTCGTCGTCGCGACCGAGGCGAAGGAGGGGGCGGTGTCGGGGGTCGACGCCTCGACCGCGCGGACGGTTCGTCGGCTCGCGGCCAGCTCGATGGGCACACTCGTCGTCACTCTGCTTCTCGGCCGTGACCTGGTCCTGTACACCGTCGCGTGGCAGCGGGCGAACCTCGTCGCGCTCGCGCTCGCGCTCGCGCTCGCCGCGAGCGCGGCATGGGTGCTTCGAGGAGCCGACGCCACGACCGGGAGATCGACCCCGGTCGGCGGCGACTAACGGCTGCGGCGATCAGAACTCCGTGACGACCTCGACGCCACGCACGTCGTAGTCGTCCATCGCGGCGAGCCGGTCCGATACCTCCGACAACGACAGTTCCCGCGTCACGAGCGAGCCGGGATCGATCCCGGTCGCCTCGACGAGCGCGAAGAGGTCGTCGTAGTTCGTCGGCGGCATGCCGCGCGCGCCGAGAAACGACACCTCCCAGCGTGTCATCCAGTCGGTCGGCAGCGACACCTCGCCGCGCTCGGCCTCCGTGGTCAACCCGACCTGGACGTGGGTCCCGCGCGGACGGACGGACCGGACGGAGTTGCGACACGTCTCCGCGATCCCCAGCGCGTCGACTGAGACGTCGACGCCGCCGTCGGTGAGCGAGCGGATCCGCTCGGGGACGGACGCGGTCTCCTCCGGGTCCGTGGTCTCTCCCCCGCCCGCCAGCACCGTCTCCGACGCGCCGAGGTCCGCGGCCCGCGAGAGCGCGTCGTCGTCGACGTCGACCGCGACGACGCGCGCGCCGACGGCGGCCGCGATCTGGACCGCCGAGAGCCCGACGCCGCCGCAGCCGTGGACTGCTACCCGGTCGCCGCCGGAGATCCCGGCGCGCTCTAAGAGCGCGTGATAGGCGGTCATGTACCGACAGCCGAGCGCGGCGGCGTCGCGGGCGGGCAGCCACGCCGGCCGCTCGACGAGGTTGTAGTCGGCGCGGGGGACGGCGACCCGCTCGGCGAACGCGCCGGGCGCGTCGGGCTCGAAGCCGAGGGCGTTCCCGTCCGCACAGACGTTGCCGTGGCCGCGCCGGCAGTGCGGGCACGTCCCGTCGCCGAGCGAGAAGGGAACGACGACGCGGTCTCCGGGAGTGAACCGATCGACCGCGTCGCCGACGGCGACGACCTCGCCGGCGGGCTCGTGGCCGAGCACCTGCCCGCGCGGGACCAGGTCGTCGGCCCACTCGCCGTGGCCCTTCCAGGCGTGCCAGTCGCTCCGACAGACCCCGCAGGCGTCGACGCGGACGACCGCGTCGTCCGGCCCCGGCTCCGGCTCTGGGAGGTCTCGGATCGCCAACTCCTCGCCGTACTCGCGTAGGACGGCCGCGCGCATGGTGGGAGGTCGTCGTCCGGTGTGATACGTGTTGTGTCCCCGGCGCGGATCGATCCCGCCGTCCGCTCCGACGCGACCGCGATCGACCGACACGTCTAACGGATCGGAGAGGTCCGCCGTCGAACGTCGTCCCCGTTCAACTGCGACATCCCGGAAATTCCGGAGAGAAGACCGTTAATCCTACGTTCTCTGTCAGTGAGATATCCGTCCGATACATGTTGTTCAGACAAACTTTATGTCGGTTCACGAATGAACCCCGTGACACATGTCTCCTCGAGCCGACCCGCGACCGGGAGTCGCCTATCGACGATCGGAGGGCGATCCCGCCCGAGTCGTGCTCGAGTCCTCCGGGGACCCGGAGCTTCCGGTCGAGGACCTCCCGCTCGAGTCGTGGCTCGAGGCGGTCCACCCCGAGGATCGCGATCGCCTGCGTGAGGAGCTCGTCGACGGCGACGTCGACGTCGCCTACCGCATCGTCCGCGATGGTACCGATCCCACGTGGATCCACGAGCACGGTCGACGCACCGAGGCGGGGGACGTGATCGGTTACCTGTTCCCCGCCTACGAGCGGATCGAGAGACAGCGCCGGCTCGAACAGCAGCGCGAGCGGCTCGAGGAGTTCGCGAGCGTCGTGAGCCACGACCTCCGAAACCCGCTTTCGGTCGCGGTCGGCAACCTCGAGTTGGCCCGCGAGTTCGACGGGGACGACGCGGTCGAACGGATCGATCGCGCCCACGACGCGCTGGACCGGATGGACGACCTCATCTCCGACCTGCTCTCTCTCGCCCGCGAGGGGCGCTCCGTCGAGTCGACCGCCGAGACCGACCTCCGGATCGTCGTCGACCGGGCGTGGGCGACGGTCGGGCGGGCGGCGAACGCGGGGCTGGTCGTCGAGGACCCGCTGCCGCGGATCGAGTGCGACCACAGTCGGCTTCGACAGGCCCTCGAGAACCTCTTTCGGAACGCGATCGAACACGGCTCTGACGCCGAGGTCGACCCGGACCCGGACACGGCGCCCCGCGACGGGGACGAGACCGGCGATCGTCGAGCCGCCTCCGACGGCGTCCGCGTCTTCGTCGGCCGGACCGACGACGGGTTCTACGTCGCCGACGACGGACCGGGAGTACCCGAAGACGACCGCGAGCTGGTGTTCGAACCCGGCCACACGACCGCGGAGGAGGGAACGGGATTCGGGCTCGCCATCGTCGAGCGGATCGCCGAGGCGCACGGCTGGTCCGTCTCCGTGGCCGAGAGCCGCGCCGGCGGTGCCCGATTCGAGTTCACCGGCGTCGAAACGCACGAGGAGACGGGAGAGACCGCGTGCGACGAGGATACGGGGGGTGAGGATACGGGCGACGAGGCCGCAGACGACGGAACCGCGAGCGGGGCGACGGCCGGCGATACGACCCCACGCTCCGTCGACTAAACGAAGTCGCTCAGCCCCGACTGGCCGTCGTCGTCTTCGGCGTCGACGTCCTCGTCGGCGGCACTTCGGTCGTTCGGTCCTCCACCGTTCGGTCCGCCGTCGTCCGCCGTGCCGTCGGCGGCCGATCCGGCTTCGCGCCCCTCGCGGTCGGGGGCGGCATCGTCGCCCGCGTCGAGCGAGTCGTCCGCGCGTGCCGCCCCGCCGGCGAACGCCCCCTCCGCGTGATCGGCCATGCGCTCCTCGCGGCGTTCCCGCGCGTCCTCGACGATCGACTCCACCTTGTTCGTCGACTCCCCGGAGCCGGTGACGAACGCCACGCCGGCCTCGTCGAGGTCGTAGGCGGCCGCCATCGCCACGGTCAGATCGCGTGGTTTACAGTGGTGAGTGACCGCGGAGAGGAACGGTAACACCTCGCGGCGGGCGGTCGCGACGCTACAGCCGCTCGCCTCGGCGATCTTCCCCACTACCTCGTCGGCGGTCGAATCGGAGGAGGGCCAGAACTGCGGGCGGCCGTACCGGGTCCACCCGCCCTTGGTCCCGTCGCGGGCGGCGGCGACGCCCGCGGCCGCGTTGTCGGTGGCGTACCGCCAGTAGGAGTAGTTCTGGCTGGCGCGCACGCGACCCAGCCAGACGTCGGCGTTCGCGAGGAAGTCGTACGCGCGGGTCGCCTCGCCGGCGTCGTACACGTCGAGCATGTTGTCCTCGATCCACTTCGTGAGGTCGTCCGGCGTCTCGTCGACCGCGTACGCCGACCGGAGCGACTCCTCCGCGGACTCCTCTTTGAGGACCGCATCGAGGAACGGGAAGATCCCCATCGCCTTGTCGCGATCGGCGGTGACGACGTCCTCGACCGCGATCGACGACCGGCCCTCGCAGGCGGCCTGGAGGTCGTTTATCGCGCCGCGAAGGTCGCCGCGGTTTCGCTCGGCGATCCGCTGGAGCGCGTCGGACTCGAACTCGATCCCCTCCTTGCGGCAGACGTCGCGCAGGACGGGAACGATGGAGCGCGCGGAGACGTCGCGGAACTCGATGTCCCGACACGCGTTCCGCAGCCCGCGCGAGATGTCGTAGAACTCGTTGGCGATGAGCACGATGGGCTGGCCCGACTCCTTGACCAGCTTCGTGATCGCGGAGGCTCCGCCCCGGTCGTAGTTGCCGTGGATGTTGTCGGCCTCGTCCAAGATCACGAGCTGTCTGGAGGCCGTGTCGCCGCCGCTCGCGCCGCCGCCGGCCGCGCTCCCGCCGAGCGTGGCGTTGCGCGCGGCCCGCCCGGCGAACCGCTCTATCACGTCGGCGGTCCGCTGGTCGGAGGCATTCAGCTCCACCGTCTCCCAGCCCATGTCGCTCGCGAGCGCGTGCGCCGCGCTCGTCTTCCCGACGCCGGGGCTTCCGTGGAGGATGACGGCCTCGCGGTGGTCGTCCCACGAGCGCGCCCACTCCGCGAAGGCGTCGCGGGCCTTGTCGTTGCCGCGGACCTCCGAGAGCGTGCTCGGGCGGTACCGCTCCGTCCAATCGGCCATTACCGGAGGGAGGCGCGAGCGCCGTTTAGTGGTTGCGGAGCGTTACTCCTCGTCGGCGTCGACCTCGTCGAGACGCGGGAGCGCGAGTGTCACGCGGGTCCCGCCGCCTTCGCGCTCCTCGATCGAGACGGACCCGCCGAGCGACTCGGTACAGCGCTTGATGAGCCAGAGGCCGAGCCCCTGGCCGTGGTCCACGCTCGAGACGCCGCCCTCGAGCGCGTTCAACTCCATCTCCGGGATCCCCGGTCCGTCGTCGAGGACGTGGACGTGGACGTACGAACCGCTCGAGTCGACGCTCGTCCGCACCGTTACGTGAGCCGCGTCCGAACCGTTGTGTCGGACCGCGTTGTCGAGGGTGTGTTCGACCGCGAGTTTCAGCCCCTCGTCGGCGCTGATCCACAGCCCGTCCGCCAGCTCCGTCTCGACCGCCGCCTCCGGGTACTTCCGTCGGACGTTCTCGATCGCCTCGGTGACGAGGTCGGCCACGTCGATCCGCCGCCGTTCCGTCGCGTCCTCCTCGATGAGCCGTTCGAGGTACGCCACCGACTCGCTGAACCCGCCGACCTTCGCGGCGGTCCGTCTGATCACCTGGATCTGCTCCTCGAGGTCGTCCGCCTCGATGGCTCGCTCCAGGTTCGATGCGTACCCCTGGATCACGCTCATGTCGTTTCGGAGGTCGTGACGGAGCACCCGGTACAGCAACTGGAGCCGGCGACCGCGGGCCTTGTACTCGGTCAGGTCGCTGAGTTCGACGAGGACCGAGGCGGGGCGGTCCGAGAAGCGGGCCGGGCTCAACGTGGCCGACACCCACCGGTGTTCGCCGTCGGCGCGTCGTATCTGCCACTCGAAGGAGACCGTCTTCCCGTCACGGACGCGCGTCAGCGCGTCCCGGACGTCATCGGCCGTGATCGCGGTCCGTCCCGGGATCAGGGTCGCGAGCGTACACTCCTCGAGTCGCTCGTGGGAGTAGCCGAGGAAGTCCGCGGCGGCGGCGTTCTGATCGGTCGGATCCCCGTTCGGATCGAGCAACAGCACGCTCCTCTCGAGGTCGTCGAACGCGGCTGGGAGCTCCCCGGTCATACGCGGCCTTCGCCGCCGACGTTTGAATAGGATCGGTATGCGGCTGGTATGTGATCGTCTCGGGTCGGCGACCGGTTCTCGCGGACGATCGACCGATCACGAGAGCAGGGAGACGACGTCCTCCGAGAACGACGGAACGCGGACGTCGTGGTCGTTCTCGAAGGATATCATCACCCGCTGACCGTCGCCGTACAACACCTTGAGAACGGAGAAGCTCCCGAAACGCATGACCTCCGACCAGCACTCCTGATCGGACAGCTCCAGCGTCTCTATCGAGTGCTCCAAGAGGAGGTTTCGCGCCCCTCGTTCGAACTCCTCGTCGGAGTAATCCGCGAGCACGTCGTCCTCGTCGTGGAGGATCCGCACCGTCTCGCCGTCGAACGCGACGACGAGCCGCAAGTAGTCCCCGAACTCCTCTCGGGCCAACTCGACCACGGACCGCATCGCCGGACCGGACGGCTCCGCGGAGAACCACTCGATCGACTCCGCGTTCTCTCGGATTACGGACCAGACGTCTCTCCCTCGCTCCGTGAGACCGTAGTATCGTTTGACCCGCCGCGACTCCGAGACGCGGAGTTCGACCACGTCGCGGTCCTCGAGTTCCGAGAGCGCCCGCGAGACGTGGGGCTGCCTGACGTCGGCGCGTTCGGCGATCTCCGTCGGCGTCGCGTCCCCCCGATCGAAGAGGTGTTCGAGGACGGTGAGTCGATATTTCGAACTCCGGATATATGCCCGGATGTCCGACATCTCGTCGGTATCGCCCATCTGTGAGGGTAGGGTCTCGACGGAAATGTAGCTGCTGTTATATACCAACTACATACCACCATTTTTTTGAATCGTCGTTCTCGAAATCTCGTGCATCATGTGTGCCAGCGACCGCGATCGGCCGATCCGGATCCTCTGTGTCGACGACGATCCGTCGATGCGAGAGCTGGTCTCGACGTACCTCGAACGGATCGACTCCCGTTTTTCCGTCGCGACGGAACCGTCGGCGGAGGCGGGCATCGATCGCCTCGAGAGCGCGCCGTTCGACTGCGTCGTCAGCGACTACCGGATGCCGGGGATCGACGGCGTCTCCTTTTTGCGGGCAGTCCGTGAGGTGTATCCGAACCTCCCTTTCTTCCTCTTCACGGGAGAGGGTAGCGAGACCGTCGCGTCGAAGGCCGTCGACGCGGGAGCGACCTCCTACGTTCGAAAGGGCGGATCGGAGGTGTACGAGCGGCTCGCGAACCGAGTCCAGCACGCGGTCAAGCGGCGACGATCGGCACGACAGGCCCGGGTCACCCGCGAGCGACTCCTCGAGTTGTACGAGCGGGTCGACGGGTTCTACCTCGTGGACGAGGACTGGACGGTCCGGTACTGGAACCACGAGATGGTCGATCGAACGGGCACGCCGGTCGAGGACGTCCTCGGTGAATCGCTCTGGGACGTCTTTCCCGAGGCCGTCGGGACGGAGGCGTACGAGCGGTACCGCGAGGCGATGGCGTCGCGAGAGCCCGCGGAGTTCGAGACCCGGAGTCCTCCGCCGTACGACTACTGGGTCGAGGTTCGCGCCTATCCGACCGACGAGGGGCTGTCCGTCCACTCGCGGGACGTCACGAAGTCGAAGGAGCGCGAACAGCAGCTACAGTACCGAAACGAGCTGTTGGAGTCGTTCGCGAGCACCGTCTCACACGACCTCCGGAACCCGCTCACCGTCGCCGAGGGAAACCTCCGGTTGGCCCAGGAAACGGGAGACTTCGACCACCTCGAGGAGGTCGCACAGGCGCACAACCGGATGCGGAACCTCATCAACGAACTGCTTCACGCCGCCCGCGGCGACGAGTTGGACCTGTCGACGGTCTCCCTCCGGGAGATCGCGACCGACTCTTGGGAGACGGTCACCGACGACGGAGCGACCCTCGAGATCGACGACGACGTCCTCCTCCGGGCGTACGAGAGCCAGCTTCAGCGGCTGTTCGAGAACCTGTTCTGGAACGCCCTCGACCACGGCGACGCCGACGAGGTCCGCGTCGGTCGTCTCGAGGGCGGGTTCTTCGTCCAGGACGACGGGAGCGGGATCTCGCCCAAACACCGGGAGGACGTGTTCGAGTCCGGCTTCTCGACCGACATCGACAGCCCCGGATACGGCCTCTCCATCGTCGACGGGATCGTCGACGTCCACCGGTGGGAGATTCGCGTCGTCGAGGGCGCGGACGGCGGAGCCAGGTTCGAGGTCACCGGCGTGGAGACGGAGGAGTCGCCGCGGGCGGGGTGAGCTCTCGGACGACGGTCCGCGGTTTCACGCCCACCGCTCCGGCGTGAAACTCCGCTCACTGCCCCACCGTGAAACTCCGCTCACTGCCCCACCGTGAAACTCCGCTCACCGCTCCCGTGTGAGCGCCCCGGCGGCGAGCGCCTCCGCGATGACCGGCGCGGCGCTGACGACGCTACAGCCTCGCTCGATCGTGTCGGTGCCGACGATCCGGTCGACGCCGGCGGCCCGCAGCTTCGTCACCGCGTTCGCAGCCAGCATGGGGTGGACGCAGGCGGCGACGACCCGCTCGGCGCCGCGCGCTCGCAACACGTCGACCGCCTCGCTCATCGTCGATCCGGTGGCGACGATGTCGTCGACGACGACGACGTCGCGGTCGGCGGCGGAAGCGTCGGAGGGAGACACCTCGACGTCGCCCGTCCCGCGGTCGCGGTGCTTCTCGAAGTGGTCCGTCTCGCCGCCGCCGTACGCGTCTCTGACGGTCTCGGCGATCCCGATCGCTCCCTCGTCGGGCGCGAGAAAGAGCGGATCTCGCAGATCGGAGAGCGGGGCGGCGAGGACGCCCGCCGCGTCGACGGTCTCGACCGGCACGTCGTAGAAGTCGGCCACGGTCGGCTCGTGCGGATTGACGAGCACCACGCGGTCGGTCCCGGTCGACACCGACCGCGCCATCGCCCGAGCGGAGACGGGTTGGCCGTCCCGGAACGACTCGTCCTGTCTAGCGTATCCCATGTACGGCACCACGGTCGTCACGCGCTCCGCGCCGGCCTCGCGGACGGCGTCCTGTAACTGGAGGAGCTCGACCCACGCCTCGTCGGAGTCCGTCGACGCGACGACGACCGCCTCCTCGCCGTCGAAATCCGGGACTGCGGCGAGGCCCTCGCCGTCCGGGAAGCGGTCGTACGTCGCGGTCGCGAGCGGGCGACCCGTCTCCTCGGCGAGCGCGGCCGCGAGCAGTTGCGAACTCGATCCGGGTACGATCATACGCGCCCGTTCCGCCGACACCGGTAAACCAGTTTCTGTACTCCGCCGCCGATCTGCCGATCCACCGATCCACCGATCCGCCGATACGCCGACGCGTGACCGGTATCCCTCGGGACGTACACGGCCGGCACGTACACGAGAGAGCCGCTCGCGAGAACCCCACGACGAACGCGGTGGCCACGTCGATCGCGACCGGAACCGACCCGCAGACTACGGAGGAGTTCGGCGGGACCCGATCGGTCTACCCGTCGCCGAGTTTGCTCTCGCCGACCGCGTCGTGACCTTCGATGACCTCCGTGCCGCCCATGTACGGCCGCAGCGGTTCGGGGACGGTCACGGTGCCGTCGTCGTTCTGGTAGTACTCCAGAATGGCGACGACGATCCGCGGGACCGCGAGCCCGGAGCCGTTGAGCGTGTGGAGGAACTCGGCGGACTCGTGGTGCTCCTCGCGGAACCGAATCCGAGCGCGGCGCGCCTGGAAGTCCTCGAAGTTCGAGACGGAGGAGACCTCGAGCCAGCGGCCGCCCTCGGCGGGACCCTCGTCCATGTCGTCGGCGGGCGCCCACACCTCGAGGTCGTACTTCTTCGCCTGCGTGAACCCGAGGTCGCCGGTACACATCTCCAGGACGCGGTAGGGCAACTCGAGCCGCCGGAGCACCTCCTCGGCCTCGTCGACGAGTCCCTCGAATCGTTCGTAGCTCTCCTCGGGCCGCACGAAGTTCACCATCTCCACCTTGTTGAACTGGTGGACGCGGACGATCCCGCGGGTCTCCGTGCCGTGTTCGCCCGCCTCCTGTCTGAAGTTCGGCGTGTATGCCTGGTACTTGAGAGGGAGGTCCTCGCCGAGTAAGATCTCCTCGCGGTGGAGGTTCGTGACGGGGACCTCGGCGGTCGGGAGCAGCCAGAGGTCCTCGTCGTCGTAGGCGTCCTCGTTCGTCCCCTCGACGCGGTAGGCGTCCTCGGTGAACTTCGGGAGCTGGCCGGTCCCGCGCATCGACGCGGAGTTGACCGGGATCGGCGGGAAGACGTCGGTATATCCCTGCTCGCGGTGAACGTCGAGCATGAACTGGATCAGCGCGTGTTCCAAGCGCGCGCCGTCGCCCTTCGCGACGTAGAAGCCGCCGCCGGCGACCTTCGCGCCGCGCTCGAAGTCGAGGATCTCCAACTCCTCGCCCAGGTCGTAGTGGGGCTCGACCGACTCGGGAAGCTCACGCAGGTCGTCGAAGCCCTCCCGGCGCACCTCCTCGTTCTCCGACTCGTCCGCGCCGACCGGGACCGATTCGTGGGGGATCTGCGGGAGTTCGAGCAGCGACTCCTCGAGCTCGGCCTCCAACTCCTCTGCGCGCTCCTCGATCCCCTGAAGCTCCGATTTGAGCGCCCCGGAGCGCTCGATCGCCTCCTGGGCCGCCTCCTCCTCGCCGTCGGCCTTGAGGTCGCCGATCCGCGAGGAGACCTCGTTGCGCTCGTGGCGCAGGTCATCGCCGCGGCGTTTGAGCTCGCGCCACTCCTCGTCGACGTCGAGTATCCGGTCGAGGTCCACGTCGACGCCCTTGTTCTCGAGCGCCTCGCGGACGGTCTCGGGGTTCTCCCGGACGAACTGTCGGGACAGCATCTACCGGTCGTTCCGGCGGCCGGGCCAAAACCGTATCGGAGCGTCGCGGGCATCCCGTCGGAACACCCGGAACGATCTACCGATACCGAAAGGCGTCGGAGGACCGTTCTCATGGGTGAGTGAATCGTTCAGTAAAGAGGGCTCACAGCGCACGAGAATTCTTCAGCAATCGTAGCAGCATAGCTAAAGTCAGCATCATCACAACGGTGAACGTAATTGCGATAATAAGGGTTCCTGTACCGATCATGCCTGTTTTCAAGTGTACAACCTGAATAACACATCGGCTCAAAGATCCCTCTGGGACTGCGCGGGCCGATCAGTTCGCATGGACGCTATGACGACCGTTTCACGTCGTTTCATATCCGAAAAAGAGGGTTTCAACGGAACCACGGTTTCCATAGGATCCACCTCGACCGGTTCCGGCTCAGAGAACGAACGTGACGATGGCGAGCACGATGAAGACGATGACGAGCCACTTCGCGATGTTCATACTCAGCCCGGCGACTCCGCTGGCACCGGCGACCGCCGCGATGATCGCGAGGACGAGAAAGAGGATCGCCAGTTCGATCAGATCCCCGCCGAACTGTAGGGGGACGCTTAGAGCTCCGTCGTAAACCGTCTGGGTGATTCCCATGTCCGACCCTTCCTTCCCACCCACTTAGTTAGGGGATCCGTATCGGTCGATCGTTGGACACCCCGGTGTCTAAGGGTGATTATAACGGCTCGTGGCCGTAAACGAAGATCCTCTCGACGCCCTCAGTACCCGCCGGGCAGTGCCATCCCGATCGCGAGCGCGACCAGCGGCACTGCGGCGACGACCGCGTACCACAGCCCGGCCGCGACGAGCAACGCCCACGTCGAGGGGCCGTACCCCGTCGGGTCCCAGTCGACGCCGAGCCGAGGCAGTCCGACCACGGCGAGCGTCGGTGCGACGAACGCGACGGCGATACCGCCGAACAGCGCGGTGTCCATGAATCCCTCGCTCCACCCGGGACCCGCCGAGTCGACGAGGCCGACGGTGAGCAGGAGGCCAGCGAGATACGGGATCGAGAGCGTCAACGCGACGCCGACGTACGAGGGAACGAGCCGTCCACGCGGCGGCAACGCGAGAAACAGCGCCCGAAACCGTGCCGAGATCGGGAACGGGGACCAGAGGAGCGCGGCGACGAGTCCGGGGAGCGCGAACAGCACGAGCGTCCAGAGCCAGCCGACCGCGCCGTCGACGAGGGAGGGGAGGGCCATGTCTCGAACGGCTACCGGGCGAGGCAAACGCTTTGTGGTCGGTCGACTCGGACCGCCGCCATCCCGGTGACGGCCGGACCACCACGGTTTAACCGGCGCGACGCGAGCGCGTAGGCATGCTCATCACAGGCGCGGAACTCGCCGACGGGCGGGTCCGGGACGTCCGGGTCCGAGACGGGACGATCGTCGCGGTCGAGGAGGGGCTCGACCCGGTCGCGGGCGAGCGCGTCGTCGACGGCCGCGGGCGACACCTGCTTCCGGGGGCGATCGACGTCCACGTCCACTTCCGGGAGCCCGGCGGGAGCCACAAGGAGACGTGGGAGACCGGCTCGAGGAGCGCGGCCGCCGGCGGCGTCACGACCGTGGTCGACCAACCGAACACCTCGCCGCCGACCGTCGACGGCGACGCCTTCGATCGGAAGGCCGATCTCGCGGCCGCCTCGCACGTCGACTACGGGATCAACGGCGGCGTCACCCCCGAGTGGGACCCGGACGCGCTGTTCGACCGGCCGCTGTTCGCGCTCGGCGAGGTGTTCCTCGCGGATTCGACGGGGGAGATGGGGATCGACGCCGACCTGTTCGCCGAGGCGGTCGAGGCGGCCGCCGCCAGAGACGTCCCGGTGACGGTCCACGCCGAGGACGCGACCCTGTTCGACGAGTCGGCGCTCGACGGCGACCTCGGCGGGGTCGGTACCGCCGCGAACGCGGACGCGTGGTCGGCCTACCGCACGGCGGCGGCGGAGGCGGCGGCCGTCGAGCGCGCCCTGGAAGTCGGCGACGACGCCGGGGGGCGGATCCACGTCGCGCACACGTCGACGCCTGAGGGGATCGACGCGGTTCGGGCGGCCGACGACGGAGGCGTGGACGCCACCTGCGAGGTCACCCCGCACCACCTCTTCCTCTCGCGGGAGAACGCCGGCCGGCTCGGCACGTTCGGCCGGATGAACCCGCCGCTCCGGTCGGAGGAGCGCCGGGCCGGCGTCTTCGAACGCCTCCGCGACGGCGACGTCGACGTGGTCGCCACCGACCACGCGCCCCACGCGGTCGACGAGAAGCGGACCGGACTCGCGGACGCGCCGAGCGGGGTGCCGGGCGTCGAGACGATGTATCCCCTCCTCCTGGAGTCGGTCCGAACGGGCGAGCTGTCGCTCGAGCGCGTCCGCGACGTGGTCGCCGCCAACCCGGCGTCGATCTTCGGGCTCGACCGGAAGGGACGGATCGCGGAGGGAGCGGACGCCGACCTCGTCCTCGTCGACCTGGCGAACCCGCGGGAGATCGAGGCGGGCGCGCTCCACTCGAAGTGCGGCTGGACGCCCTTCGAGGGCTCCCGCGGTGTGTTCCCCGAGATGACCGTCGTCCGCGGCGAGCCGGTGTACGAGCGCGACCCGATCACCGGCGCGGAGGAGTTCGGCGACCCGGTCGGCTGGAACGTCCGGGAGCGATAACAACGTCGGCGGCGTCAGCGGGGGAACCGGATGTCGGCAGCGTCAACGAAGGCACCGGACGCCATCGGGAGAACGTGCGAGCGCGTCGACTAGTCGGCGACGCCGCGTCGCCGGCGGAACGCCTATGCCGTTCCTGCCCTTACGATCGTGTACGAGACACATCATGCGTCGTGTTCACATAGTTCATTACGGTCGGGGAGCGAGCGTCGTCGCGACGACGGGGGACGTCGGAGACCGATGAACGACTCGCCCGACGCGACCGGCGTCGACGACGCGGCCGACGTCGACGACCCCACGACAGCCGCCGATTCCGCGACCGCCGGCGACGACGCGGTCGGTCCGGGGGACTCGAACCCGGATCTCGCGGATCGACCCGCGCTGGACGTCGACGCCGCGGCCGACCTGGTGGACCGGCTCGTCGAGAACGTCGAGTCGGTGATCGTCGGGAAACGCGAGGCAGTCGAACACGTCCTCGTCACGGTGCTCGCGCGCGGGCACCTGCTCGTCGAGGACGTCCCCGGCGTGGGCAAGACCACGCTGGCGAAGGCGGTCGCCCGCTCCGTCGACGCCTCCTTCAAGCGCGTCCAGTTCACGCCGGACCTCCTCCCCTCCGACGTCACCGGCGTCAACGTGTTCAACCAGCGCACCGACGAGTTCGACTTCCGGCCCGGTCCGGTGTTCGCGAACGTCGTGCTCGGCGACGAGATCAACCGTGCCCCCCCGAAGACCCAGTCGGCGCTTCTCGAGGCGATGGAGGAGAACCAGGTGACGACGGACGGCGTCACCCGGGCGCTTCCGGACCCCTTCTGCGTGATCGCGACCCAGAACGACGTGGAGCCGGGTCGGACCTACGAGCTGCCGGTCGCCGAGGTCGACCGGTTCACGAAGAAGATCCGGCTCGGCTACCCCGACGTCGAGGCGGAGGCGGCGATCCTC
Organism: Halorubrum cibi; assembly: GCF_900182635.1. Taxonomy (GTDB): domain Archaea; phylum Halobacteriota; class Halobacteria; order Halobacteriales; family Haloferacaceae; genus Halorubrum; species Halorubrum cibi. Next base: position 88,597 of record NZ_FXTD01000005.1, read on the forward strand.
GACCGGACCGTCGGCGACCACCCGATCGACGCGGTCGAGCCGGTCGCGACCCTCGAGGACGTCCGACGGGCCCGCGCGACCGTCGCGGCCGTCGAGGTCAGGGAGCCGGTTCGGAACTACGTCGCCCGGCTCGCGGAGTACACGCGCCGAAACGCGGCACTCGGCGTCAGCCCGCGCGGGAGCCTCGCGCTGTTGCGAACCGCACAGGTCAGGGCCGTCCTCGACGGTCGCGGCTACGTGGTCCCCGACGACGTCCAGACGGAGGCACCGACGGTGCTCGCCCACCGGATCCGAACCGATGCCGGCGCGGCCGGCGGCGACGACGTCGTCGCGGAGGCGCTCGACCGCATCCCGGTGGAGTGAGGTGATGTTCGACGCCTCGCTCACCCGTCGCGGTCGAGTCGTCCTCGCGGTCTGTCTCGCCGGCGCGGTCATGGCCGTCGCTGTCGGGGGGCGGTCGCTCAACGCCGTCGTCCTCCCCGGCGTCGTCGCGCTCGCGGCCGGCTACGTCCAGATGTCGCGGCTGGAGACGCCGGGAGCCCGCCGGTCGGGGCTCGTCGACGGGTTCGCCGGCGAGGTGCGCGAGGTCCGCGTCGACTTCGACGGCGGCGCGCCGGGCGCGCCCGTCGACCGCCCCTTCGTCGCGGACGTCCGCGACCGCCTCGAGGACGGGCTGACCGCCGAACACGCGACGGGCGACGCGGTCCGGGCCGCCGTGGGAGTCGAGCCGGCGACGTACCGTCTCCGGCTTCTCGAGCGAGGCGAGCGGCGGCTCGGACCGATCGAGGTCCGGGCGACCGACGTGTTCGGGCTGTTCGAGAGACGTCTCGTCGTCGACGAGCGCGACCGGGTCGTCGTCTACCCCGCGATCCGCGCGATCCCCGCGTGGTTCCGGCGGGGGCTGTACGCCGACGAGACGCTCGGGTCCAGTCGCCAGCGAGAGGAGTTCGACCGGCTCCGCGAGTACGCGCTCGGGGACTCGCTCCGGGACGTCCACTGGCCGGCGACGGCCAAACACGACGAGATCGTCGTCAAGGAGTTCGCCGCCGAGACCGACCACCGCCGGGTGTCGATCGCGGGCGAAACGCGCTACTCGGCCGACGCGGACGCGGCCGACGCGCTCGCGACCGCGACCGCGAGCCTCGCGTGCTCGCTCCTCGACGACGGCGTCCCCGTCGACGTGCGGCTTCCCGCCGGCGAGGTCGCCGCCGAGCCCGGTCCCCGCGGGCGACGCGAACTCCTCGAGCTCGCCGCACGCACCGGTCCGGGCTCGATCGACGGCGATGCTGACGTCCGGGTCGTCGCCGGGCGCGACGACGCTCGGATCCTGACCGAGGACCGAACGGTCCGGTTCTCGGAGATGGCGGCCGCGTCGAGCGGATCGAGCGGGAGAGGTCGCGCCCCGAGCGCCTCGACGGGCTCGAAGGGTCCGGCGGGCTCGACCCCCAGCGACCGCGACGGGGGTCGAACCGGCCGGCGGTCCGAAGCCGTGGCCGGCGACGGAGGGATCGGCGGCGGAGGGGCCGGGCGATGACGCGCCGAACGCCCGACGAGTCGACCAGGACGCCCCCCGATACCGGGCCGTTCGACGCGATCCCGGGCGGCCTCACGGAGCCCGCCGCGCTCGGAGTCGCCGTCGCCGCCGTCGCGTACGTGAGCGCGTTCGCCGCGGTCACGAACGTGGTCGGCGGAACGGCGAGGCTGCTGGCGGTCGTCGCGGTCGCCGCCGTCTGCGGGGCGACGCTGGCGCGGACCGTCTCACCGCGGAGCGCGATCCGGCTGACGGTCGCGCTCTTCGTCGCCGGGCTGGTCGGGTACTACCTCACGATCCCCGGCAGCCGCGTCGCGCTCGGCTCGCTCGGGGCCGTCGCCCTCGACGTGGTCTCGCTCCTGACCGGGCTCTCCGTGCTCCGGCTCGTGGCGGTCGACGTGTGGGTACTCGTGATCGCGCCCGTCCCGACGTTCCTCGTGGCGTACCTCGCCGGGCGCGGCCGTCACGTCGCCGCCGTCACGGTGGCCGGCGGGACCCTCGGGTTCTTCGTGCTCACCGGCGACGCGGGCGACGCGGTGACGCTCGCGGGGGTCGTCGGCGTCGCGCTCGCGGTCGGGCTCTCGACCGTGTCGGTCCCCGGCGGGATCCGGAGCCACGGCGGGACCCTCGCGACGGTGCTCGCGGTGATGGTGCTCGCGAGCGCGACGGTGACCGTGTTGCCGGCGGGCGCCGCACAGCCGTGGGCCGTCGACCGAGGCGCGCCGGGACTGGAGTCGAGCGTCGTCGGCGGCGACGAGCTCGATATCGTGGGGACGACGCAGCTCTCGCCCGAGGTGCGGTTCACGATGGAGAGTCCGGTCGAGCGGAACTGGCACGTGGCGTCGTACGACACCTACACCGGCGACGGGTGGGTCAGGTCGGGCGAGGAGCGGCCGCTCGACGGGCGGCTGTCGGGGCCGCCGGGGGACGCGAAGACGGTCGAGTCGACGTTCACGGCCGAGACCGACCTGGAGACGATCCCCGCGCCGTGGCAGGCGGTCGCCGTCGGCGGGGTCATCGGGGAGGCGGCCCAGGTCGACGAGCGCGGGACGATCCACCCCGGCGGACCGATACTCGAGGGCGACCGGGTCGCCGTCGAGAGCCGGGTCCTCGACGCCTCGCCGGCGGAGCTCCGGAACGCGAGCACCGACTACGACCCGGCGATCGAGGAGCGGTACACCCAGCTCCCCGAGAGCACGCCCGACCGCGTGGGCGAGCGGACCGCGGAGATACTCTCTGACGCGGACGCCGAGAATCCCTACGACCAGGCGACCGCGATCGAGTCGCACCTGATCGAGGAGTACGACTACTCGCTGACGATAGACCGCCCCGAGGGCGACATCGCGGACGCGTTCCTCTTCGAGATGACGGCCGGCTACTGTACGTACTTCGCGACGACGATGGTCGCGATGTTGCGCTCACAGGACATGCCCGCGCGGCTCGAGACCGGCTACACGAGCGGCCAGCAGGTGGGTTCCGACGAATACGTGGTCCGGGGACAGAACGCCCACACGTGGGTGTCGGTGTACTTCCCGGAGCACGGGTGGGTCGAGTTCGACCCGACGCCGGGCGCGGAGCGCGACCTCGCCCGCTCGATCAGGCTCGCGGAGGCCCGCTCGGACGGCGTCGAGGGGATCGACACCAACAGCTCCGGCTTCGAGATCTCCACCGTCGTCCAGGAGGAGCCGACCCGCTTCCCGGACGCGAACGCAACCGAGAACGGGACGGTCGACGACGGGAACGCGTCGTTCGACGGGACGAGCTCGACCGTGAACGATTCCGTGTCGGAGGAGGCGCGTCCCGACCGGGGCACGTTCGACACCGCGGCCGCCGATGACGGCGGCCCCTCGCTCCCCTCGCGGGAGGTCCTCGGATACTGGCTCCTCGTCGCGATCGTCGCGACCGCGGGCGCGCGCCACGTCGGCGCGACCGACCGGGCGTACCGCGCCGCGCGGATACGACTGCCGGGTCGGTCGCGGACGCCGCGTTCGGACGCGAAACGCGCCTTCGCGGACCTCGAGCGGATCCTCTCGCGGCGGTACCGCGAGCGTCGCGCGGGCGAGACGCCGCGAGCGTACCTCGAGGCGCTCCGCGAGCGCGGCGTCGACGATCGGGTCCACGCGGTGGGCGAGGCGTACGAGCGGGCGGCGTACGCCGGGGACGTGACCCGCGAGGAGGCCGACGCGGCGAGGCGGGCGGTGCGACGGATCGCGCTGGAGTCGACCCCTCTCGTCGGCCGGTTCTTCGAGGAGGAGTCGACCACTGAGGAGTGAGAGACCGGTTCGGACCCGTTCGCGTCGGGATCGAGGAGGCCGGCCCGATCGGGCGGGCTGCCGACACTATTTAATACGGGCACCCTGTACTCTCGAACTGTAATGTCGGAAGTCTGCTCGACGTGCGGGCTGCCCCAGGAACTCTGCGTCTGCGAGGACGTCGCGAAGGAGTCCCAGCAGATCAGCATCCGCATCGACGAGCGCAGGTACGGTAAGGAGGTAACGGTCATCGAAGGCTTCGACCCGAAGGACGTGGACATGAGTTCGCTGTCCTCGGACCTGAAATCGAAGTTCGCCTGCGGCGGCACCGTCGAGGACGGCGCCATCGAGCTACAGGGGAACCACTCGGGTCGCGTGGAGGACTTCCTCCGCGATAAGGGATTCAACGTCGCGTGACCGCCACCTGAGTACCCGTCGTCGAGCGCTTTTCACCGTTTTTCACGTTCGGCGAGCCGTGCGGCCGTTCCCCCTAGGGGCCGGTCGTCATCGGTGCGACGACCGTTCTCGGGAGGAGAGAGACGATCGCATTCAGAACAGGAGCGCCGCGCGCCCGACGACGAACGCCGCCGTCGCGAGGAAGGTCCCGTACTTGAAGCGGCTCTGTGCGGTGGTCGGGTCCGAAAAGCCCTCGTAGCAGGCGTACAGCATCACCGCGTCCGCGACCGCGACGACGACGAGGTAGATAGCACCGAAGGTGCCGAGGAGGTACGGGAGCGGGCTGACAGCGACGGCGACGGCGAGGGTTCCGGCCCCGACCCACAGCGCTCGGCGCTCGCCGATCGCGACGGGAAGCGTCCGGAGCCCCTCCTCGCGGTCGCCGGCGAGGTCCTCGACGTCCTTTATCACTTCGCGGGTGAACGTCGAGAGCGCGGCCAGCGCGGCCAGCGCAAACGGGGCCTCGAGGCTCCCGACGGCCGCCCCGCCGAAGAGGAACGTCGAGCCGACGAGGTAGGAGACGAGGGCGTTCCCGAGCCCCGGCGTTCCCTTGAACACCGTGGTGTAGGTGACGAGCGCGACCAGGTTGACCGCGGCGATGGCGAGGGCCGCGACCGGCAGCAGCGCGGCGAGACCGATCGCGAGGCCGAAGAGCGCCACCGAGAACGCGAACGCGCCACGCGGGGAGACCGCGCCGCGCGGTATCGGGCGGTCCGGTCGGTTGATCGCGTCGATCTCGCGGTCGAAGTAGTCGTTGATCGCGTTGCCGGCGGCGACCGCGACCGCGGTCGTGACCACCGCCACCGCCGCGACGAGCGTCGCGTCGCCGATCCCGGCCACGAACGCGCCGGTGGCCGTCAACACGCCGGCGGCGACGCAGTTCCCCGGCCGCGTCAGCTCCAGTAGCCCGCGTAACGTGTCTTTCAACTCGTTTCCGTCCACCGGCGCACGCGACATAAACGACGCGGGATCGGTCCGGCCACCGACGACGCGGGCTCCGGTCACTCGACGAACGGGTCGACGGGGATTCGATCCCCCTGGCGCTCACTAACGTTTATGCCATGTGGAATGAAACGGACGCACATGGCTAAAGGCCTGGACGTCGGTACGATGAACATCCTCTCGGGGCGACAGGAGGGCTCCGAGACCGTGTTCGTACAGCAGCGCAACTCGTTCGTCGAGATCGAGTACAGCGATATGGCCGAACAGATGCTCTCCCGAAGCGAGGTCCTCCACATCCGGAAGGACGACAAGGTGTACGTCGTCGGCGACGACGCGCTCAACTTCGCGAACATCTTCAACAAGGAAACGCGGCGGCCGATGCAACACGGGATCTTATCGAGCGACGAGTCCTCGGCGATCCCGATGATCAAACTCATCACCGAGCAGGTCGTCGGCGAGCCCTCCCGCCCCAACGAGCGGCTGTTCTACTCCAGCCCCGCCGACCCGATCGACTCGCCGCTCACGACGCTGTATCACGAGAAGACGCTCGAGTCGATGCTCGGCGACATGGGATACGACCCCGAGCCGATCAACGAGGGGATGGCCGTCATCTACTCCGAGCTCGCCGACAACAACTTCACGGGGCTCGGGATCAGCTTCGGCGCGGGGATGACGAACGTCTGTCTCGCCTACTACGCCGTGCCCGTGATGAAGTTCTCCATCGCCCGCGGGGGCGACTGGGTCGACGAGCAGACCGCGCAGGCGACCGGGACGCCCGTCGACAAGGTCACGAGCATCAAGGAGGACGACTTCGAGCTCGACTTCCGCACGGACGTCGGCGGCGTCGAGGGCGCGCTCGCCATCTACTACGAGAACTTACTCGATTACGTCATCGAGAACATCACGCGCGAGGTCGACGAGGAGGACGTCGAGGAGGGCCTCGACGTGCCCGTCGTCGTCACCGGCGGCACCTCCAGCCCGAACGGCTTCGAGGACCTCTTCGCCGACCACCTCGCGGACGCGAACATCCCGTTCTCGATAAGCGGCGTCCGCTCGCCCGACGAGCCGATGTACAGCGTCGCCAGCGGCGCACTGGTGGCGGCCCGCTCCGAGGAGGGCGCGGACGGCGACGCCGGCTCCGCGGAGACGGAGGCGGCCGAGGCGTCCCCCGAGTCCGAGGACTGACCGGGACGACCGTCCTCGCCCGCCCTCGCCCGCGCCCTTCCGATCGGTTCCCGGTTTCACCTCCCGTGAGCCGAGGCCACGCCGACGTCGTTCACGTATCGACGGCGTTCGTGCGGCGGCAACGTTCGAAACTACACGAACAATTATTAAGGATAGTGGCCTAGGAGTGAGTGTGGCATCCGTAGTACACGACTGATCGGCGATCGGAACCCGACCCGGCGGGTGCGGTTCCCGTCGGGCGCGGAGATCACGAGACGGACGACACGGACGACGAACTACCGACGGCGGCCGAGGCGGTCGCGCGGGCGGCCGCGACGTTCGACCCGACGGACACGCGACGGATCCCGAACGGGACCGACGAGTGGAACGGGTACGCGGGGTCGTGTCACGTGGAGGAGTGACCTCACGTCGGACCCTTTTAGACGCCCGAACGAGTAGCGCCGAACGGCCGATGACGATCCACCGCTCCGAGCCGGACTCGGCACCCGGCCACGACGAGCCCTATGAGTGCCGAGGCCGCCATTTTCGACGGTAGAAGGGATTTCTGAGGACATCTGGTTGTGGCCACGGTAGACCTAAGCCCCAGTCAGGTTCTCGCCGAACAGGCAGACACGGATTTAAGAACGTTGCCGAGCAATCGTGTTTCATGGCCGCCGAAATTTCCGACCGGGTTCGAGAAATCGCTGAGGCTCGCGGCCTTCCGGAGTCCGAGGTATTCGAGCGGGCACTCGAACGCGGTCTCGAAGACCTGTTGGAGGACCTCGTTCTCGCGCGGTACCTCGACGGCGAGCTCGATCGCGAGGAGGCCATCGATCGCGTCGGTCGGACGAAAGTCGAGCGAGCGGACCGAGAGCGCGAGGTCGTCGAGGAAGACGTCGACTGGGGCCTGAACGCGTGACGCTTGCGGCTGTCTCGGACGCTGGACCGCTCATTCACCTCGCCGAAATCGGTTCACTCGAACTCCTCGCGACGTTCGACACACTCCTCGTTCCAGAAACGGTGTACGAGGAGATCGACGCCGGTGGTGTTCCAGACGGGTTGGCCGACCTCTCGTACGAACTCGTCGAAGCCGACGAAAGCCGAGTCGGAACTGAAGAACTGGACGCCGGAGAACGCGCCGCGATCGCGGTCGCTGAAGGGGGGAATTGTTCTCCTAACCAACGACCTCGCCGCCCGAGAGACGGCATCCGACGCAGGCGTCGAAGTGCGCGGTTCTATCGGCGTCATCGCGCTCGGTTACGGCCGCGGATCGCTCGACAGGGACGAAGCGGCATCGCGTATGCGAGCACTCCAGCGTGAGACGAGTCTCTTCGTGACCGAAGCGGTTGTGGAGCGCGGCATCCAGATGCTGGACGACCAGTAGCGGGACGAGCGGCTCTATAGACGCGCTAAACACATTCACTAATGGATAGATCGTGAGTCGTGAGTGCCGAGGCCGACGAGTGTAGGACCACCGTTCGTCCTTTGACATCCACCCGCGCCTGAAGACGTGGGAATCCCACGGCACCGCGCCGATAACTCTCGGAAAGCGCGTTTAGAGGACGTTTTTCCCGGCGAGTCACGGAGTCGTCTCTCGTTCGTTCAACTGGCTTGGAAGGTATCCATTCCGCCGGCGACGTATGGTCCGTCCAACCTTCTTTTGAGAGCACAACATATAAATATGCTAGCGGATAACAATAGATTAGATGAGTCTAATTAATATATTCGGCGCCATTATATGACACACGGAAAGGGCGCCGGACGAGCAGTCACGCGACGGGACGCGCTACGCGCCGGCGGTGCCGCGACAGTCGTGGGGTTATCCGGTTGTACGGCACTGCCGAGCGCTCCGGGACAGGCCGGAGGCGAGGACGGCAGCGACGGGCCGGTCGCCGTGGCCTCGTTCTTCAGCTTCTTCGACTTCGGACGGCAGATCGCCGAGGGTACCCCGCTGACGGTGGAGAACCTCGTTCCGACGGGGCTACACGGTCACGGTTGGGAGCCCAACGCCAGCATCACCCGGCGCGTCATCGAGGCGGACGCGTTCGTTCACGTCGGGGAAGACTTCCAACCCTGGGCCGATCGCGCCATCCGAACGATCGAAGGTGACGACGTGGACACGGCGCTCATCAACGCCCGGGAGGGAATCGACTTGGTGGATCTCGCCGCGTCCCTCGATCGTGAGGAGGAAGGTGTCGGCGCTCAACGCGGGAAGGACCCGCACTTCTGGCTGGATCCTCGACGCGCGATGGCGTCCGTCGACAACATCGCCGACGGGTTCGCCGAGGTCTTCCCGGAACACGCCGACGCCTTCCGCGAGAACGCCGAGACGTACAACTCCGAGGTGCTCGAACGGATCGACTCGGACTACGAGGCCGTCTTCGACCGAGCCGAGCGCGACGTCGTCCAGTTGGCCGCGCACAACGCCTTCCAGTACATCGGGGTGCGTTACGGCGTGCGAATGCGACCGCTGGTGACGAGTCTCGCGGCGAGCGGCGACGTCAAGCCCGCGGACATCCGGGAAGCGGAGGCGGTCATCCGCGAGAACGACATCGAGTACATCGCCAACGGAGTCTTCGAGTCCCAGCGCCCGGCCCAGCAACTCGTCCGCGAGACGGGCGTGAAGGCGTACTTCCCCGTGACGCCGTATGCCGGCGTCCGCGAGGAGTGGGTCGAGGAGAACTGGGGGTACGAGGAGATCGCGTACAACATCAACATGCCCACGTTCGAGATCGTCCTCGGCAACGAGACGCCCGAGGACGCGGCCCCGACCGACGGCTGGGTCGAACAGTGGCGGAACTTCGAGCCGGTATGAGCGCGAACGACGCGGACCGCGCGACCGTCGCCGGACGCGCAGAGGGCGAGACCGCCACCTCCGAGGACGGGCCGGTCGTCGACCTCTCCGGCGTCACGTTCGGCTACACGGCGACGCCGGTCGTCGAGGACGTGTCGCTGACCATCGATCCGGGTGAGTACGTCGCCGTCGTGGGGCCGAACGGCTCGGGAAAATCGACGCTGATGCGACTGATGTTGGGTCTGCTTGAGCCCGACGCGGGCACGGCACGGCTGTTCGGCGAACGTGCCGATCGCTTCGACGACGGCGAGCGGATCGGCTACGTCGCCCAACAGGCCAGCGCCGCGAAGGGGATGCCCATCACCGTCCGCGAGGTGGTGAAGATGGGGCGATTCCCGCACGTCAGGTTCGGCCGACTGTCGAGCGAGGACTGGGCCATCGTCGACGACGCGCTCGCGACCGTCGGGATGAGCGCGTTCACCGACCGACGCGTCACGCAGCTCTCCGGGGGCCAACGTCAACGCGCGTTCATCGCGCGGGCACTGGCGAGCGAGGCCGACCTGCTCGTGCTGGATGAGCCGACCGTCGGCGTCGACGCCGAGTCGGTCGACGCCTTCTATAACCTGCTGGCGGCGCTCAACGCCGAGGGGATCACTATCATCCTCATCGAGCACGACCTCGGGGCGGTCGTCGAGCACGCCGACCGCGCCGTCTGTCTGAATCGCGAGATCTACTTCGACGGTTCGACCGACGAGTTCGTCGAAAGCGACGCGCTGGTCCGAGCGTTCGGGGCCGAAGCACGGCTTCTCACGGGGGTGAGAGAATGAGCGCAGGCGTGGTGGCCGTGCTCGCGGCGAGCGGCCTCGCCACCGCGGATCCGGCGCTCGTACTCCCCCTTCAGAGCGGACTCGGCGACTCGGTGTTCGGGATCCTCCTGTGGTTCCTCGATCAGTGGTACTGGCTGATGGACTGGGTGTACTACTTCACCGGACTGGAGATGCTGAACCCGCGCTACCGGTTCATGCACCGGGCGATACTCGTCGGGCTCTGTGTCGGCGTGATGGCGCCGCTCATCGGGACGTTCCTCGTTCATCGACAGCTCGCGCTCATCGGCGACGCGCTGGCTCACACCGGGTTCGCTGGGGTCGCCATCGGGCTGTTCTTGAACGCCGTCTTCGATCTGGGTGTCTCGCCCTATCTCACCGCCGTCGTCGTGGCGATGATCGCCGCGCTGTTCATCGAACTCATCTCGGAGGTCACGGACGCCTACAACGACGTCTCGATGGCGATCGTCCTGTCGACCGGGTTCGCGTTGGGAACGACGCTCATCAGCCTCAACGCGGGTGGGCTCGCCGTCGGCGTCAACCAGTTCCTCTTCGGCAACCTCGCCACGGTGTCGCCCCAGAGTGCGGCCATTCTCTTGGTGTTGTTCGTCGTCATCGTCGGGACGGTGGCCGTGACGCGCAACCAGCTCCTGTACGTGACGTTCGACGAGACCGCGGCCGCCGTCTCCGGAATCTCCGTCAACTGGTACAACCGGGTGATGGTGATGCTGACGGCGATGGTCGTCGTCGGCGCGATGCAGATCATGGGGGTCATCCTCGTCGCGGCGATGCTCGTGGTTCCGGTCGCGGGCGCGACCCAGGTGTCCCGTAGTTTCTCCGAATCGCTCGTCGTCTCGGTCGTCCTCGCGGAGCTCGCGGTGTTGCTGGGCATAGCCGTCGCCTACTACGGCGGCGTCACGGCCGGAGGCATCATCGTCCTCGTCGCCGTGGGGATCTACGTCTGCGCCGTCGCGCTGGGCAAGGTCCAGTCCGCCCGCGGCGAACGGGACGCGCCCGAGATGGGTAGCATCGAGGCAGATAGCGTCGATGTCGGCACCGAGACGGGGGACGACTAACGGGAACCGTCAGTGAGGGCGATTCGCCGAGCGACGGCCACGAGCGGGTATCGACCCCTCGCGATCGGCGCGTTCCCCTCCGTTACTCCCCCTGGCTCGGCATCCGCCGCGCGAGCACCGACACCAGCGCGTCCATGTCGCGCGTCTGGTACCAGGCCGTCCCCGGCCCGGAGAACTCGAAGACGAGCCCCTCGCCGCCGAGGAGGCTCGATTTGAGGCCGCCGACGCGCTCGATCGAGTAGTCGATCGTGTCGTCCCAGGCGACCAGGTGTTGGTTGTCCAGGACGTACGACTCGCCGGCGTCCAGTTCGATCGTCTCGAGGCCGCCGTAGGAGTCGACGAAGACCGTGCCGGTTCCCTTCAACGCCAGCGGCGTCAGGCTGGCCTCGCCGAGCATCGACTTGAGGCCGCCGATCTCGGAGTCGATGTCGATCCCGTCGGTCGCCGCGAGGAACGCGCCGTCGACCGTGTAGAGGGTCTCATCGCGAAGCTCGTGGGCCGCGACGTCGCCCGGCGACGGCGGAGCGAACGTCACCGTCCCCGTCCCGCCCTCGGCGGTGAACTCGTTGGCGAAGGCGGACTCCCCGCCCAGGAGCGACTTCGCCGAACTGAGCAGGCCGTCCCGGCTCGTACCGGTGTCCATCGAGACGGTCGCGGAGTGGCCGACCATCGCGCCCGGCTCGGCGACGATCGACTCTCCGGGCTCCAGCGTGACGATCAGGTGCGTGTACGACGGCTTGTGGGTAAAATCGTACTCCATGGGGATCTCCGCGGATGAATTCCGCGGATTAGTACTTAAATTGATGCCTCGGCGGCCCGATGGGTCCCGCTCCGAAACGGTTCCGCCCGCCGGTCGATTTATGACCGCCCGATCGCAGTGATCTGGCATGACAACGGATGTCTCACGAGAGGCGATCGGCGAGCACGTCGAGGAGAACCGAGATCGATTGGTGGCGTTTCTGGAGGAGCTCGTCTCCGCCCGATCGCTTCCCGGCGAGGAGAGGCCGGCACAGGAGGTGATGAAGGCGAAGTTCCGCGATCTCGACCTCGCCGTGGACGCCTGGGAACCGGACGCCGACGCCCTCCAGGAGCATCCGGGGTTCTTCGAGACGACGGCGTATCGGGAGTACGGATACGAGGGTCGTGAGAACGTCGCCGCGGTCGACGAGGCGGCCGGCGAGGGGGGCCGCTCGCTCGTGATGAGCGGCCACGTCGACGTCGTCAATCCGGATCCCGTCGGCGACTGGACGTACGATCCGTGGGATCCCACGGTCGAGGACGGGCGAATGTACGGTCGGGGGACGATGGACATGAAGGGCGGCATCGCCGCATTCGTCCACGCCTACGAGTGTCTCCGTGACCTCGGCATCGACCTCGCCGGCGAACTGACGCTCCAGACGACGATCGAGGAGGAGGCCGGCGGGGTCGGCGGCGTCCTCTCGGCGCTGGAGCGTGGCTACCGTCCCGACGCCGCGATCGTCGCCGAGCCCTCGGGCGTCCCGAGGGTCGGCGTCGCCAGCGCGGGCGTGCTGTACTTCCGCGTCATCGTTCCCGGAAAGACGGCACACACCGCCTACAAGTTCCTCGGCGTCGACGCCGTCGGGAAGGCGTTCGAGGTGTACCGGGCGCTTGAGGCGTACCACAACGAACTCAACGGCCGGATCGAGGACTACGGCCCCGCGCTCAACCAGTACCCCGAGGCGGCGGGCAGCACCGCCAACCTGAGCCTGACGAACGTCGAGGTCCCGGGATCGTGGACGTCGACCGTTCCCGGCGAGGCGGTCATGGAGTTCCGGGTCGGGTGGCCGCCGAGTGCGAGGATGGACCGCCACGCGGTCCGCGAGGAGGTGGAGGAAGTCGTCGCGGAGGTCGCGGCCGGGGACGAGTGGCTGAGCGAGCATCCCCCGGAGATCGAGTGGTTCGGCTGGAGCACGGACCCGCACGAGATCGACTTCGAGACCGACTTCTACCGCCTCGTGTGCGAGGAGACGGAGGACGTCACCGGTGGGAGCGTGGAACACCGGGGCGGTCTCGGCGGCAACGACGAGCGGTTCTACAACCGATATTACGGGATCCCGACGCCGAGCGTCGGTCCGGAGGGAGGAAACGGGCACGGGGCCGACGAGTTCGTCGAGATCGACTCGCTGGTGGAGACGGCCGAGATCCACGCGCTCACGATGATCGATTGGTGCGGGGTGGCCTGAGTCGAGGTGATTCGGGGTGACGTGAAATGGCGTCGGTTCCGCGGAGTCCGTCGGCGCGCCGATCAGCCGGTCCGAGCCTACCAGGCGGACCAGGCGGTCAGGCTCTCATCGCGGCCGTACATCCGCTTGAGGTCCTTCGCGTACGCCATGTCGCCGGCGTGATCGAGTTTCTCGTGGCGGTACTCGGGGGCGTCCTCGCGGATGTGGAGCCCCTCGATCGTGAACTCCTCGTCGCCGAACTCGACGGTCTCGCCGACGACGAACTCCATGTCGCCGGGGACGTTCACGCGAACCGATCGGGTCCTGTCGGCGTCCCCGTCCTTCGGGTGGAGCGTGACGTCGACGGCGACGTTGTCGACTGCGCGGGTCCACAGCGTCTCGACGCTGGTGATCGCGGCGTCTTCGACGCGGTGTTCGGGGCCGAGTTCGATGCCGGTGATCCGGACCTGCATCAGCGCGTCCTCGGTGTCGACGACGAACTCCTCGCCGGTCTCGACGCCGCCCTCGGCGGGAACCTCCATCTCGGTGGTGAAGGAGTCGCCGCCCTGCGAGACGACGATCGTGAGGTCGATGGTCTCCGTTTCGGGGATCTCGGCTTTGTGCGTGTGGCCGCAGTCGGTACACCGGACGGTGGCCTGGCCGCCGGGTTTCAACACCTCGTGGACGGTCTCCTCGCCCGGCGAACACGACGGGCAGACGAGACCGACTCGGTCTCCGGTTTCGGTCATTACGGCGTCGTTCCCGCCGCGCGCGTAAATATCCGCTCCCCTAGGTCCCGTGTGCGTGCCACTGCCAGCCGTGTACGGGAGAGTGTCATAGGAGATTTTCTACCCAAACAGGAATCGCTCAGTACAGCCACCTTTTTCATCGTCGGGTGCCCTCGCTCACTGCGTTCGCTTCGGGAACCACTCCTCGAAAAAACCTGGAGGGAAAAAGCCGACTCCGCCGTCTTCGACGGCTCCGTCGGTGAACCGTTCGCTTCGCTCGCGGATGCTCACTACAGATGAAAGAACGAGCGATCGTGGTGGCGCGCCTGCGAGCGCCCCGCGGGCGCGAGCAGTCCGTGAGGGACGCGGTGAGCGCTCGGAGAGCGCGAACCGCGAGGCTGGGGAGGTCTGAGGTGCTGGGCGGTTGCGGCCGGGTGGGACTCAAAGGGGCAGTCGGCTCCGGGAAGACGGCCGACGTAAGGACCGCAGGAGCGAACATAGTGAGCGACGAGGACCGCAGCGAGGCCCTCAACCGGAGCCGACTGGGGCTTTGGAGATGTTCTCCGCGATCGTGATCACCGCCCCAGCAACGATCTCTTTTTTATTACCTCTAGAATTCACGAAACGCCCGCTCTATAGGCATCCAACTCATACAGATGGTTCACAATTCAGACACGAAACGAGATCAGGATCCTCACGTCTCGTTCCCGAGTGCGTGACGCCACGATCACGCTCTACTCTCGGCGCAACACGAGCGCGTCGCCGTCGGCGTACGCGTCCTTCCGCCGATCGACCACGTCGAACCCGCACGTCTCGTAGAGCGCGAGTGCGGCGTCGTTTCCCGGATGTGCCTGGAGCGTCACGGGGCCGGACACGTCGTCGACGACCGCTGCGAGGAGCCCGCGGGCACGACCCTCTCGTCGGAAGTCGGGATCGACGACGAGTTCCGCGAGGTGACAGCCGGGACGGGTCGCCGCGTCCACCGGGAGCGCGTAGCCGACGACCGAACCACTCCCCGCGATCGAGCCATCTCCCGCGACCGAATCAGTTTCGGAGACGCTCACGAATCCCGACCCGATCGCGACCCCGTACTCCAGCAGGTCCGAACTCGGCTCACGGAGGTGTTGCTGGAGGGATCGAACACGGCCGGCGTCGGCGGGGCGGATCCGCCGAACGCGCGGGTCGGAGTGGGCGTCGAGATCGGTCATCCGGGTCACCAGAGCGCGACGCCGACCGCGACGCCGACCGCGACGCCGACGCCGACGCCGACCGCGAGGGCCGCGCCCGAAAGCGTCGCGAGGAAGTTCACGGCCTGGTTACCGATCCGATCTCCCTCGATCAACGCGCCGAGGGCGCTGTCGACGGTCATACCGAACACGCCCGCGAGAACGACGACTCCGCCGGGGCGGAGGACGCCGCCGCCGACGACGGGGGCGACCGCCGGGAAGGGAGCCGTGGCGAGGACGGCGATCAGCGCCGCCCCGACGAGGCCGGCGACCTCGCCCTGCCACGTCACGGCGCCGTCTGTCCCCGGTTCCACCGGCCGGAGCGTCGTGATCAGCCGCGGATCGTCGAAGAGCCCGCCGATCTCCGAGGAGAGCGTGTCCGACATCGCGGTGGCGATCGCGCCTGCGAACGCGAGCCGGAAGACCGATTCGGGGACGGCGACGTGCGGGGCCGCGGCGTAGCCGAGGAGCGCGACGAGCGCGACCGCGGAGTTGGCGAGGACGTTCCCCGTCCCGCGCGCGCCTTGGTTCTCCTGGGCGACCCCGCGGTCGGCCTTCTCGTCGAACCGGTACTTCGAGGCGAGCCCGCCGACGGCGTAGAAGGCCATCAGCGTGAGGAACCAGGCCACGCCGCCGAGCACGACGGTGAGAAGCGAGAGCAGGACTCCGGTGAGCATCCCCGGCACCGAGGCGGCCCCGAGCGCGTAGGAGGCGTAGCCGAGCGCGGCCGTCACGGCGAGCGCCGCGACGACGCCGACGGCGGTCACGGTCGGGTCGAGCGCAGTGAATCCCCACGCGATCAGCGCGACGACGACGACCGTGATGTGGGCGTCCCGCGCGTACACGAGCGAGCGGACCAGCGCCGCCGTCAGCACCGCGACGGCGCCGAGGAACGCGAACTCTGGGAGCGAGCCAACGAGCGAGCCGATGAGCGCGCCGAACCCGCTCCCGGAGACGATCAGTTCGGCCGTCCCGTCGGAGACGACCTGTCCGGCGACCGCGGCGACGCCGCCGGCGACGAGGTAGCCGGCGACGAGCCGGAACTCGTCGTCGGAGCGAGTCCGGACGAGTTCGCGACCGAGACGGCCGCCGCCGACCGCGAGCGCGGCCGACGCGAACGCTCCGGCGGGCAGCGGAACGGGTGGAAACGTGGCGACGGCGGCGAGCCCGGCGAGCGCGAGCGAGAACGCGCCGACGCCGTAGAGTCGCTCTTCCTCCCTGTCGCCCGGGAGTGCGAGGGTCTCGAACCACTCGCCGTCGCGGATGGCGAGGAGGAACACGGCGGCTGCCAGAAGGAACGGGACGACGGCGGCGGTGCCGACCGCCGGCGAGAACGCCGCGAGCGCGGCCACCGCGGCGAACACGCTCGCTCGCCTGACCCTCCGATACACACCGACGAGTATCCGCGACGACCACTTAACCCTCCCGACAGCGGGGCGGCGCGATCCGGCGGCGGCCGGCTGAACGACGGGAGCGGACGGAGAACGCGAGAGACGACGGCTCGGCCGACTCGAGGAACTCACACCGGAGAACGGAAATACGAACGGACTCCCCGCGGCTCAGTACCGGTACTCGTTGAACTGGACCGCGTGACCCTCGATGACCCGGATCTCGTTTTCGGAATCGGGCTCGTCGTCGTCCGCGGTCGCGTCGTGTGAGTCAACCGCTGTCATACTTCGGTAGTTACCGTACTCCTACATAAACTATGCGGAAATAACGACCGGTTCCGGCGCGGTCAGAGCACCCGGTCGATCTCGCCGAGGTGGTCGAGGACGTGGTCGGGTTCGACGTCGCTCGCCGCGAGGTCGTTCTCGTTAGTGACGCCCGACAGCACGAGGACGGTGGTCATGCCGGCGCGCGCGCCGAGCGCGACGTCGGTATCGAGGCGGTCGCCGACGACGAGACACTCCTCGGGCGGGTACGGGAGCCGCTCTCGAATTGTCTCGATGGCGGGATCCGAGGGCTTTCCGAGGACGACGTCCGGGTCGCGCCCGGCGACGGCCGCGACCGCCCGGATCACCGCGCCGGACCCGGGAACGTCCCGCTCGGCCGCGGGGATGACCACGTCGGGGTCCGTGCCGATGAAGGGGATCCCCCGATCGAGCGCCCACAGCGCCGCACAGAGGTCGTCGTAGTCGAACGACCGGTCGATCGAGGCGACGAGCGCGTCCGCGGCGTCGACGTCGTCCGTCGTCGAGAGCCCCGCGTCGGCGAACTGCTCGAGCAGGCCGGGCGCGCCGAGACAGAGCAGATCGTCGCGAGCGTGGTGCTCGCGGAGGTACGCCGTGGTCACGCTCCCGGCGGTGATCACGTCGTCCGCGGTCGCGTCGTACCCCGCCGCACCCAGCCGATCGACGTACGCCGGCGGCGCCTTCGTCGGGTTGTTCGAGACGAACAGGATCTCGACGCCGGCATCGCGAAGCCGGCGGTAGCCCGACGGTGCGCCGGGTATCGGGTCGTCACCGCGCACGACCGTCCCGTCGACGTCGAGGACGGCACCGGAGAAGTCCATGTCCGTCCCTGGGCCGCCGTCGCCGTATGGGTTGCGCTCGGCGGCGCGTTGGGGCCGTCGACCGGCCGAGTGGCAGGTTCGTTCCAATATCGTGATCGGTCGCACTCACGGGATAACGGAAGGGTAAAGCGGCGGCGGTCCGAATCGAGGTGTACTGTGACGACGACTCAGGTGACCCTCGTCCAGATCGACAACTACGGGCCGTGGACGGTGACGCCGGAGCCCCGCCGGGAGATGGACCTCCAGAGCCTCCAGTCCCGGCTCTTCGCCGACATCGCCGAGTTCCTCGGCCACCGCGACGGGTACGCCTTCTTCACCCGCTTCGACAACATGATCGCGGTGACGAACGGGGTCGACGGCGACGCCCACGCCACGCTCCAGGAATCGATCGGCAACCGCTACCCGGTGACCGTCAGCCTCGGGACGGCCGTAAGCGATCGGCCGATCGACGCCCTCGAGGCGGCCAACGCCCGGCTCCAGACCGAGGGAAGCGCGCAGGACGAGGGCCGGACCGAGGTGCTCGCCGGCGAGTACCTGACCGAGAGGAGCCCCGGAGACGTCCAGATCGCCCACTTCGACGTGGTGAACGTGACCGGCAAGTACACCGACCGGCTCAACGAGTTCGACACGTTCATCGACATCGAGCGAGCGTACGCCTCGCTGATGCGGCACCTCCGACGGGAACACGGCGCACTCTCCTTCTTCGTCGGCGGCGACAACGTGATCGCCGTCTGCCCGGACATGCCCGAGGCCGCGTTCGCGGACGCGGTCGACCACGTCGTCGCCGACGTCGACGTGGAGCTCCAGGTCGGCGTCGGGAGAGGAGAATCCGCCCACGAGGCGGGCTTCGCCGCCAAACACGCGCTGGAGGACTGCCGCCACGCGGGGACCGCGGTCGAACTGTTCGGCGCGCCGGCGGCGAGCGACTGAGATGGACGGTCGGGGCGGCGGCCCCGATCCCGGCCGCGTCGACGCCGGGAGCGACACGGACGCCCCCCGCGTCGGGATCGTCGTCTACGGCGATCTCGATTCCCGCTCCGGGGGATTCCTCTACGACCGCCGGCTCGCCGACCACCTCGCGGACCGAGGTTGGACGGTCGAGGTCGTCTCGCTGCCCGAGCGATCCTACCGGCGGTCGCTTCTCACGAACCTCGCACCCGGACTCGTCGACCGGCTCGAACGCTTCGACGTCGTCCTCGAGGACGCCTACTGTGGCCCCTCGCTGTTCCTCGCGAACCGCCGAGTCGAAACGCCGGTGGTCGCGTTGGTCCACTACCTCCGGTCGGCGGTCGTCGGCGAATCCGTCGGCGACCGGGCGGTTCGGGCGATCGAACGCGACTACCTCCGGACCGCGGACGCGTACGTGTTCAACAGCCGCCCGACGCGGGAAGCGGTCGCCGATCTGTGCGGGCTTGAGGTCGTGGAGTGGACCGAGGGAACGGCCGGAACATCGCTCCCCGGCGTCGTCGCGCCTCCCGCCGGCGATCGACTCGGGACGGCTCCGGCGCTCTCGGGGGACCGGCTGACCCGAGACCCGTTCCGGGTGATCGCGGTCGGTAACGTCACCCCGCGGAAGGGGATCGCGACCCTGATACGGGGGCTATCGCGTCTCGACGACGGGATCGACTGGCGGCTCCGCGTCGTCGGCGACACCGACGTCGCGCCCGATCACGTCGCGTCGCTGCGGGCGCTCGCGGACCGACACGGAGTCGCGGACCGCGTCGCGTTCGCCGGCCGCGTCGACGACGACGCCCTCCGGGAGGAACTGCGCTCGGCGCACGTTCTCGCGGTCCCGTCCCGGTACGAGCCGTTCGGGATCGTGTATCTGGAAGGGATGGCCTTCGGGTTGCCGGCGATCGCCTCGGCGAACGGCGGCGCGAGCGACTTCGTCGGCGACCACAACGGCGCGCTCGTCCCCCCCGGCGACGCCGGGGCGGTCGCGAACGCGATCGAGCCGCTCGCGCGCGACCGCGACCGCCTTCGCCGGTCGAGCGAGGCGGCCCGCGAGACCTTCCGAACGCACCCCACCTGGGAGGAGACCTGCGATCGCGTCCGGCGGTTCCTCCGCGGGATCGTCGACGGACAGACGCGTTCCGGGTCGCTCGAGACCTCCGGGCCACACTGATCTCACGACTGATAATTCGCATGTGAGGTTTTTATATTCATGCGGGAAACGGCCGGATAGCATGTCAGAAGAGATAGTTTTCGTCTGTACGGCGGAGGGGTGTGACGCCGGACCGTGGGAGGGCGCTCACGACGCCATGGCTCACTGTGAGGAGACCCCGGACCACGGCTACACCGGTCGCCCTCGATCGGAAGTGGACGGAGTGATCCCCGCGACCGCGGTCGAGAAGCGAGACAACCGGAACCTCCAGCACAAGGGTCACCCCGAGGGCGCGCTGGCGAACGACGACTGAGTCCGAGCCTCGCGGCGTCGGTCTCAGCCCTCCTCGAACAGCCCGAGGTCGTCGGCGACGAGGTCGGCCAACTGGTCTTTGAGCCCCGGATCGACCTCGGCCACCTCTTCGCCGCCGTGTTTCCCCTCGTTATGTCGGGAGAGCGCGTCGGCAACGTCCGAGAGCGGGACTCGCGTCTCCGTCTCGCAATCGGTACACACGATCGGGACGGTCGGCTCCTCGGAAGACATCGCTCGGAGAGTGGCGGGTGCCCGGTATAGTCCTTCGGGGACGCGTCGACGTGAGGCGATTCCGCCGGGACGCTCACCGGAAGAGCCGGAACGAGCCCTGCCCGACGACGACCTCCGAGGAACCGTTCTCCGTCGTGCTCGTCACCGACATCTCGCTGACACCGATGGACCCGCCCGACCGGACGACGGTCGCTTCCGCCTCGAGGTCGCCGTTCGCGGGCCGGAGGTAGTTCGTGTTGAGATTCACCGTCGCTACGCCGCCCGAGAGCGGATCCTCGAAGGCGGTCCGTTGAGCGAGTCCGCCCGCCGTGTCGATCAGCGTCGCCGCGACGCCGCCGTGGATCGTCCGTCCGTCCGCGTTCGTCAGTTTCGAATCGAACGGGATCGACAGCACCATCCGCCCGCGCTCGACGACGTCGACCGACGTGTTGAGCCACGAGAGGTAGCCGTGCTCCTCCTCGATCCGGCGTTTCATGACCGACACCGCCTCCGCGGAGAGCGGATCCATCTCCGAGACGTCCTCTTCGTCCATGCCCGGAGATCGCCACCGGTCCGTTTGTATCCCCGGATCCGTGCCAGCGACCCGTCGATTCATATCCGATCCCGAACCAGCCTCCCCGTGACCTGACGAACCGTCCGCGGCGGCCGAGACGGGAGCCCGGCGCACCGCCGCGGAACACGACTCCGAGCGCCGGCTGTTCGCCCGACACGTTCTCTCGAAGTGCGGCCGGAATCCGTACCATCACCCGCCGGACGCCGCCACTTCACCCGACGCCGAGTCGGATCGGGTCGTCGCTCGCCGCGAGGTCGATCGAGACGTGGTCGCCGATCGCGAACTCGTGGCCCAGACAAACCACCTTCGCGCCGTAATCGGCGTCTCGAGCCGCGAACAGCGACAGTCCGGTGACGCGCTCCCCGTTCGCGGTCACGTCGATGGGCTTCCACTCGATCCCTCGGTCGGTGGCGACGCCGGTTCGAGTTCCCCACAGCGACACGCTCTCGCCGGCGTCGAGCGTCGCGAACGCGCCGCCGCCCGCGTAGTGCGCGAGCCCGCCGTCGAGCGGGACGCCCTCGTCGCTCCCGATCGCCGCGAACCGCTCGCCCGGATCCGGATGTGCCGGTCCGTCCAGCGTGACGTGGCTCGGCCCGCACTCGACGACCACCCCGGTGCCGTCCCAAGGGACGCTGGTGACGTTCACGTCCACGCCGATCGGGAGCGATCCGCTCGCTCGGAGCGCGTTCGTCCCGGGCGACCGGAACTCGAGGTGGACGTGATCGTCGACCCACCGACCGAAGAAGCCGGATCGCGTCATCGGTCCGAGAGCGTCGCCGACTTCGACCCGATCGCCCGGTTCCACGCTCGGAGTCACGTGAAGGATCCGCGCGAGCGTTCCCGGTTCAGCGTCGGTCCGCCGACACCACTCCTCGTCAAGGTCGACGACGATCAGGTGGTCCTCGGACGCGGCGTACGATCGCTCCGGACAGCCGACGGTGTGCGTCTCCCGGACGATGCCGGCGACGGGTGAGATACCGTCCCCGCCGGGAGGATAGAGATCGACCGCACACCCGGTGTCGTGTGCTGGGTACGGGGAGTTGAACCGCGAGAACCGCCGGTAACGGGAGACGACCTCCGCGGGGATCCGAATCGGTGCGGTCACTTCGGAGCGACCTCGATCCCGTCGATCTCGAAGCACGCCCCTCCGTCGGCCTCGTCGACGACGCGGACCGACCAGCCGTGCGCGTCGGCGATGTCGCCGACGATCGCGAGTCCGAGACCCGTGCCGTCGTCGAGCGAGACGCCGCGCTCGAAGACGCGGTCCCGTTCGTCGGACGGGATTCCGGGCCCGTCGTCGGCGACCCGGAGCGCGACACCGCCGTCGCTCCGCTCCGTACGAACGCGAACGGTCACGTCCTCGCCGGCGTGCTCCACGGCGTTACGGAACAGGTTGGCCGCGAGCTGTCGGAGCCGATCGGCGTCGGCCAACACCGTCTCGTCGCCGTCCTCGACGAGAAGCGTCGCCGAACCCGTCTCGAGCCGCGACCAGACGGTTCGAACCGTCGCGTCGACCGAGACGGGTTCGACCCCGTCGACCGCCCGGCCGGCGGTGGCGAGCGAGAGGAGTCCCTCGATCAGATCGTCCATCCGTTCGTGTGCGTCCGCGGCCCGTTCCAACGCGTCGTCGTCGCCGTCGCCGTGACGCGCCAACTCGACGGCCGCGGTCGCGGCCGCGAGCGGGTTCCGGAGATCGTGACTGACCACGCCAGCGAAGTCCTCGAGCCGCTCGTTCTGCCGCTCGAGCTGTCGCTCTCGGCGCTCCAACGCCGCCTGTCGGCGCTCCCGTTCCGTCACGTCCCGAAGGAGGAAGACGTGGCCGCGGTCCGTCCCGCGCGGGTCCGTGATCGGGTCCTCCTGGATGTCGAACTGGCGGCCGTCGATGGTGATCGGGTGTTCGTCGCCGGACTCCAGATCGGGGAACGCCGTCGAAAGCGACTCACCGACCGCATCATCCGGAAGGATCCGCTCCGCGGCGGGGTTGAGGTCGCGGATCCGCCCGTCGGAGCCGGCCACGATCACGGGGTCCTGCATGACCTCGACCGCCGTGTCCCGCGCGACGACCGAGGCGTCGAGGGTACCGAGCCAGAACACCACGCCGTACAGGAACACGCCGTGGACGACGAACGCCGCGGGAGTCCAGTCGACCGTCGGATAGCTTCCGAAGTCGAAGACGGTCGCGATGCCGGCGAGAAGTGGAAACAGCGTTCCGAGCAGGGCGACGAACGTCTGGAGTCGGTAGCGGTTCCCGGTTCGACGGTAGAGGTCGACGATCACGAGGATACCAGCGACGTACAGCCCGTAGGCGTACGCGAGGAAGGCGAGTCCCGCCGGACCGAGTCCGGTCTGTACGAGCGTGAACGGCCCCTCGACGATCGGATCGAAAGACGACCGAGCCAGTCCGTGCGTCCGACTCGACCACGCCAGGAGGACCCAGATGAACGCCGGCGTCGCGAGCCCGATCAGCCGGCGCTCGGTCCGCCACTCGTCGCGGCCGGCGTACGCGAACGCGAACGCGACCCAGAGCGCGGGCATCGCGGCGAAGAACGGCGTCGCGGTCTGGAGCGCGCCGATCATCACGAGCGGGTTCGGGCTCGCGACTCTGAGCGCGTACAGCACGGCGACGACGCCGCCACAGCCCAGGTAGAGTGAGACTTCGAGCCCGCCCGGCTCGTCGCGCTCACGCCATGCGACCCGCCCGAGAAAGAGCCCGACGACTCCGGAGAGCAGACAGGCGAGGAGATACGCCTGGACCGGGAGCGCGGTCGGGTCGCTCATCGATACCGGAACCAGCCCAAGGACCGGCAAAACCTTTGCGCCATTCCGCACGGCGACCGCCTCCGGACGCAAGCCGTTTGTCGGTCCGCTCCGTCGCGGGTCACATGAGAGTGCTTCGGGGACGGGAGGCGACCATTCGGGCCGACCGCGAGCACACGGCCCGGCTTCTCGCGGACGCGGCTGACGGCCGTCCCGGCGTGCGGGTCTGGACGCCTCCCCGGCAGGTCGCGTTCGGTCGGCGCGATGCGCGGGAACCCGGGTACGACCGGGCGCGCCGAGTCGCCGAGTCGGCCGGGTTCACTCCGTACGAGCGCGACGTCGGCGGCAGGGCGGTCGCGCACACCGGAGAAACCCTCACGTTCGCGGTCTCGATCCCGCTCGATCGGGACCGCGGGCGCATCGACGAGCGGTACTCGCGGGTGACCCGTGCGGTTCGATCGGGTCTCGAGGGGATCGGAGCCGCGGTTTCGCGCGGCGAGCCATCCCGGTCGTTCTGTCCGGGGGACCACTCCCTTCGCGTCGGCGACGGCGGGAAGCCGGGAGGCGGAAAGCTGGCGGGGATCGCCCAGCGAGTCCGCGCCGACGCCGCGCTCGTCGCGGGCTGTCTGGTGGTCTCGCGGTCTGACGCGGCGGCGTTGGCGACCGTCCTCGAATCGGTGTACGACGCGCTCGACGTTCCGTTCGACCCGGGCTCGATCGGGAGCATCGCGGAGGCCGGGGGTCCCGCTGACGCCGAACGAGTCGCGCGAGGCGTCGAGAGGGCGTTGATCGACCGGTCGAACGCCGACTCCTGGCGAACCGAGCGGGTCGGCGTCGAACCGTGGTGAGCCGAAACAGGCCACGATCGCGGCGAGAGGACGGTTCGACGCGCTCTCGGCGTGTCGCGCTTTCGACGTGCTTTTTATTCGCGGGCGTCTCGGTCTGCGCATGGCCGAATTCAAAGTCGTCGTCGCCGACCCCGAGACCGGCGAGACGTTCCAGCGAGAGGTCGACGGACAGGACGCGAACCGGTTCCTCGGTCGAGACGTGGGCGACGAGATCGGCGGCGACGCCGTCGGACTCCCGGACCACACCGTCGAGGTCACCGGCGGCTCGGACGAGACGGGCCGACCGATGCGCGAGGACGTCTCCGGAACGCGCCTGAAGGAACTGCTCTTGGAAGGCGGCGTCGGATTCAAGCCGTCCCGCGAGGGCGAGCGCAAGCGGATCACCGTCCGCGGTCGCGAGATCGCCGACGACGTGGCCCAGATCAACGTCTCCGTCGTCGACGGCGAGGGCGACGTCGCCGCCGCGTTCGAAGACGACGAGTAGTCGCCCTTCATGCCCCGCGTTCCTTCCGACGACGAGAGCGTCGCGTCCGTCCGCGTGACGCTCGCCCGCAGCGGCGGCACCCGACGCCCCTGCGTCCGCCTCCCGGACGACGCCGACCTCGAGGGACGCGTCGAGTCGGGATCGTGTACGTCGCTTTCGCTCGCGGACGGGGACGTCGTCAGGGTCGTCATCGACCGCGAGGAGTACCACGCGCGGGTCATCGCGGACGCGACGGGCCGGTTGCTCCGCGGAGCGTACGACAACCGGCGGCTCGCGCGCGATCCCGGCGCGGGCGAGAACCGGATCGCCGAGTGGCTCGCCGCCAACGACCGCGAACCGGGCGAGAGCGTCGTCCTCGACGTCGTGGTTCCCGGCGAGCTGTACGGCCTCCGGATCCCCGGCGAACGCGCGGTCTACGACGCGAACCGCGGTCCCCGATCCTCGCTTTCGGACATCGCACGCGACCTCGACGGCTGAGTCGCGACCGCGACCGACCGAGCGCGGCCCCGATCGACGCGGGCCGGATCCCTTATTCTCTCGCGACCCCGACCCCCGTACATGAAGGAGGTCGACGCGGATCTGACGGCGCTCGACCGGGCGATCATCAATGCGTTCCAGGGTGGGTTCCCCGTGACCGCGCGCCCGTTCGAGCCCGCCGCGGCCGCGCTCCGTGAACGCGGGCTGGAGGTCACCGGCTCCGAGCTCTGCGAGCGCGTCCGGGAGCTCGACGAGTCGGGTGTGCTCTCGCGGTTCGGCGCGCTCGTCAATGCCGAGGAGATCGGCGGCGCGGCCTCGCTCGTCGCGATGCACGCGCCCGAGGAGCGCTACGAGGAGGTCGCGGAGACGGTCAACAACTTCACCGCGGTGGCGCACAACTACGAGCGCGAGCACCCGCACCTCAACATGTGGTTCGTCGTGAGCGTCGCCGACCACCCAGACCCCGACAAGGACGGGGGAGACCGGGTGGAGGAGGTGCTCGCGGAGATCGAGGCGGCCACCGGCCAGGAGACGTACAACCTCCCCAAACTCCGGGAGTTCCACGTCGGCGCGAGGTTCCTCGTCGACGGGCCGGTCTCGGACGGTGACGTGGACCTCTCGGATCTGGCCCCCAACGTCGAGCCGTCCGGCCGGTCGACGCTTTCGCCCGCGGAGCGCGACCTCGTCGTCGAGATCCAGGGCGGGCTGCCCGTCACGGAGACGCCGTACGCCGACGTGGCGGCGGCGATCGGCGCCGACGTCGACTGGGTGGTGGAGACGATAGAGCGGTTCCGATTGGAGGGGAAGGTTCGCCGGGTCGGCGTCATCCCCAACCACTACGCGCTCGGGTACACGGAGAACGGGATGACCGTCTGGGACGTTCCCGAGGAGGTCTTAGAGGAGGTCGGTCCCGCGGTCGCGAAACTGGACTTCGTCACCCACTGCTACCAGCGCCCACGGCACGCGGGCGTCTGGGAGTACAACTTCTTCGCGATGACGCACGGCCGGACCGAGACCGAGAGCGAGCGTCGGGTCGCGGAGGTGAGAGAGACGATGGCCGACCGCTGGGACGTCGGTCCCGACGACTGGGACACGCTGTTCTCGACCCGAATCTTGAAGAAGACCGGTATCCGGATCGAGGAGCGCGCCGACAGCAACACGGCCTGATCCGCCGTGGAGACGGCATTCACCCAATGATCCCGTTGTACCACGACCTGTCCGAGGAGACCGTCCTCGTCGTCGGCGGCGGCGCGGTCGGCCGGCGGAAGGCCCTGAACTTCGTCGAGGAGGCGCGCGTCGTCGTCGTCAGTCCGGCGTTCGACGACCGGCTGATCGAGGCCGCCACCGGGAACGACGGGAGCGGCGGCGACGACGCCCCGCCGTCGATCGAACTGGTCCGTGCCGCCCCGGACGCCGAATCGGTATCCGAGTGGATCGACCGAGTCGCGCCCGCGCTCGTGGTCGCTTCGACCGACGACCGGGCGGTGAACGCGGCCGCGGAGGCGACGGCGCTCGACTCCGGGCTCTTGGTCAACCGCACGGACGTCTCCGGCGGTCGCGATCCGGGGAGCGTCGTCGTCCCGGCGACGGTCGCGGACGACCCGGTCAGGGTGGCGGTCTCGACGGGCGGGCAGAGCCCCGCGCTCTCGAAGGCGCTCCGCGAGCGGATCAGTGCTGAGATCGAGGGTGCTGGCGCGATGGCCGAACTCACGGGAGAGCTGCGCGAGGAGCTCTCGACGGCCGGCGTCGCCCCCGAGATCCGTCGGGAGGCGATCCGTCAAGTCGTGCGATCCGAGGGGGTTTGGAAGGGTTTACAAAAGGGGAGATCCAAGGCTCGAACCGAGGCAAATAACGTGATCGAGGAGGTCGTCGACCGATGAACGAGCCGGGTGCCATCACGGGTGTGAGCGTCGCTCACGGGTCCGCGACGATCGACGAGATCGACGCCGCCGGCGGCGAGAGCGTCCGAGGAACCGTCTCGGATCTCCTCGCGCGCGACGGGGTCGAGGAGGCGTTCGCGATCCGGACGTGTAACCGTTCGGAGGCGTACGTCGTCACCGACCGGACCACGGAGGGACGGGACGCGCTGGAGTCGTTCGCGCCGTCGGTCCGCGGCGCGGCGGTTCGTCGACTCGACCACGAGGGGAGTCTGGAACACCTGATGCGAGTCGCCTCCGGGCTCGAGTCCCTCGTCCTCGGCGAGGACCAGATCATCGGCCAGATGCGGGAGGCGTACGAGGAGTCCCGGTCGGCCGGCGGGATCGGCCCGGTCTTAGAGGACGCGATCACGAAGGCGCTCCACGTCGGCGAGCGCGCCCGCACGGAGACGTCGATAAACGAGGGCGTCGTCTCGCTCGGTTCGGCGGCGGTCCGGCTCGCGGCGGGCGAGATCGACCTGAGCGACGGCACCGCGGTCGTCATCGGGGCCGGCGAGATGGGGACGCTCGCGGCGCGGACGCTCGACGCTACGGCAGTCTCGGAGATCGTCGTCGCGAACCGGACGGTCCCGAACGCGCGGTACGTCGCCGAGGAGGTCGACACCGACTCCTCGGTCGTCCACCTGAGCGACCTCCCCGCCGTGGTCCCCGACGCGGATCTGGTGATCGCGGCGACCGGCAGCCCGGAGCCGGTGCTCGACCAGACGACCTTCGCCGGCACGGATCGGGTCGTGTGTATCGACATCGCCCAGCCGCGCGACGTCGACCCCGAGGCCGGCGATCTGTCGGGCGTCTCGCTGTACGACATCGACGCGCTCGAGGACGTCACCCGCGAGACCCGTGAGCGGCGAGAGACGGAGGCCCGCGAGGTGGAGTCGATCATCGACGAGGAGCTCGACCGGATCCTCCGGTCGTACAAGCGCAAGCGCGCGGACGACGCCATCTCGGCGATGTACGCCGGCGCGGACCGGGTCAAGGCCCGCGAGCTCGACCGCGCGCTCACGAAGCTCGAGGCGCAGGGGGGGCTGACCGACGACCAGCGCGAGACCGTCGAGGCGATGGCGGACGCGCTCGTCGGCCAGCTGCTCGCGGCCCCGACCCGGTCGCTCCGGGACGCCGCCGGCGAGGACGACTGGGAGACGATCCGGACGGCGCTCGAGCTGTTCGACCCCGAGTTCGACGCGCTGCCGGAGACGCCCGGCGGCTCCGAGGACGACGTCGAGGCCCCCGCCGGCGCGCCGCTGGGCGCGGTCCCCGACTCGGCGACCGAGGAGCTCGACGACTGACGCTGGGTGCGTTTTCGACCGGAACCCACTTCTTACGGACGAGGTGGAGTCCCCGCTCTGGACGGCACGTACGCTGGACGTTCTCGGCTTCCACGTCGAGGCGGGTTTCGTACGCTGTGAGGATGAAACCGGACCGCGACTCGTTCACGTTGAACCCTTTCGAGAGGCGGAGTTGACCGTGCGTGTCTCCGAGAGGAGGAGTCGGCCGTGCTTACGATCCATTCCGCGCCCAAAGATGGGATACTCCCTCGATTTTACAGGTGGGCGGAAGACGGTTTAGCGGTCGAGACCCTCGAGATCCGGCCTGTCGTGAGTTCGCCAACTAGTGTGACATGACGAGCAGCTCTTGTCGGATTTCCGCAAGTCACTCTTCGGATTCTTTTCTCTGGCGACCGTCCAACCGGCACGAGCGCGACGCCGGTAGGTGTGGGCACGCTCGTCCGGGACGGTGCGAACCGAAAAGAAGGCCAGACGGCTGACCCTACTCGTCGGGTCCGCCGGCGACGTACTGGGTG
Organism: Halorubrum cibi; assembly: GCF_900182635.1. GTDB lineage: Archaea > Halobacteriota > Halobacteria > Halobacteriales > Haloferacaceae > Halorubrum > Halorubrum cibi. The sequence goes on from NZ_FXTD01000005.1 coordinate 117,789, forward strand.
ACGTTTCCGAGGTTCATCGCCACTGCGAGAAGGATCGCGATCACGAGGACGATGAAGGCGGAGATCGCGTTCATCTTCGGCGCGGCGCCGTACTTGATCATCGAGAACATCGCTGTCGTCAGCACGTCCATCGTGCCCTTGGTGAAGAACGCACGGATGAAGTCCTCAAACGATCGGATCCACGCGAACAGGAAGCCCGCGCCGACCGCCGGGGCGATGATCGGCAGCGTCACATCCCGGAAGGTCTCCAGCGGACTCGCACCCAAGTCCCGCGCAGCCTCCTCCAACTGTTCGTCGAAGGTGTACAGCCGGGCGGAGACGATGAGAAGGACGAACGGGAACCCGTACACGGAGTGAGTCAACACGAGGGTCAGGAACCCAGGGACGAACAGGTCACCCACTACTGGGATCGCAGACAGCAGCGTCCGGAAGTAGATCAGGAGCGCGATACCCAGAACGACGCCGGGAACGATCATCGGTAGGATGCCGAAGGTCCGGAACGCGGACTTCAGCGGGAACTCCCGGCGTGCGAGGGCGAACGAGGCCAGCACGCCGAGCACCGTTGCGATACACGCCGCAACCGTCGCGACCTGGGCGCTATTAAACAGCGCCATCATCAGTCCGGGATCGGAGAACGTCGCGGCGTAGTGCTGGAGGGTGAACCCCTCGAACGGGAACAGGGTGCTCGCGTTCTGTGCAACCGAGAGGAATACCATCACTGCGAGCGGGATCCACAGGAACACGAGCAACAGCCCCGCAATTCCGTAGAGTCCCCGGCGCAGCCAGCGCTCGCGGGTCCGGTGGTCAAAGAACCGTTCGACGGTCGTCACGTCAGTCGTGTTTTCCGTGTTAGTCGCCATCTCAGACACCTCCCAGTTCGTCGACGTCGACGTAGCGGAAAGCCAGGGCGAACGCGACGACGATGGTCAAGACGATGAACATCGAGCCAGCGCTACCGTAGCCGATCGCGTACAGTGAGTTGATGCGCTCCTCGATCAGTTGGCCGATCATCAATACCTTCCCCTGTCCGAGGAAACGTGGCGTGATGAAGGCCCCGAGGGAGGGGACGAACACGAACAGGCTCCCGCTGATGATTCCCGGTAACGCGAGCGGGAGAATGACGTCTTTCAGTACTGCCGGACGCGACGCACCGAGATCACGGGCCGCCTCGACGAGTGAGAAGTCGATGCCGTCGAGGCTCGCGTATAGCGACAGTAGCATGTACGGGAAGTATGCGTGCGTCAGACCGACGATGATCGCCGGGACCCCGAAGTTGAACACGGCTAGAGGCTCGGATATCATCCCGAGTTTGAGCAGCGTCGCGTTGAGAACCCCGTTCGGACCGAACATCAACAGCCACGAGTAGGCCCGCACGAGGTACATCGTGAAGAACGGGAGGAGCACGAGGAAGATGACGATCTTGAACACCCGCCCGCCTTTCCGTGCGAGCAGATAGGCGAGGGGGAAGGCAAGCGAGAAACACATCACGGTTGTCACTATGGCGATCACATACGAGAGCAGCAGCGATTCCATGAACGCGGTGTTCCAGAACGAGCTCTCCCAGGGTAGACCGGGGCCGGTAAGTTGCCCGTAGTTGTCCAGCGACGGCTGCCAGACGATGTTGTACGCCTCGTTGATGTTCATGAAACTCACTGTCACCATGAACGTCAGCGGCGCCAACAGCAATAGGCCAAGCCAGATCGTCGAGGGTCCGGCGGTCAGAGCGAGCTTGCCTCTGGCCGTCCGGAGCAGCGATCTGTTGTTGGTGTCTGTGCTTGCGGCCATCTTACGCGGACTTGATCTCCTCCCACGCAGTGAGCCAGGCGTCTTCGTTCTCGACAGACTTGAACGGGATCATCGACTCCAGCTGTGAGGGATCGATCGCTCCGAACATCTCGTTTTGCTCGTCGCTCAGGTGCTCCTGGGTCTTGGGATTGACCGACGGGGAGTACCCGGTCTTCGCCAGGGACGCACCGTTCTGGGGCGAGATATACTCGTTGATGACCTTCCACGCGGCCTCTTTGTTGTCTGACGCCTTCGAGACGACCGCGGATTCGAACCACGCCAGCGATCCCTCCTTCGGTGCCGCCATCTTGGGCCAACTCTTGCCGTTCGACCACATCTCGACGATCTCGTTGCGACCGGACTGGCCGATGACGAAGTTCCCTTGATTGAACTGCTTAATGTAGGTCGGGTCGGCGGCGATGTACCCTTGAAGCATGTCCTTCTGGTCGATCATCGTGTTCTTCACTTCCTCGATCTGGTCTTCCGAGAGGCTGACCGACGATCCCTCGAATGCGTCGCGGTACCCGAGGTACAACGCGGCTCCCGACATGGCTTTGAAGTGGTTGTCGTACATGATGATGTTCCCCGAGTACTCGTCGTTGAACAGCATGTCGTAACTCTGCTCGTGGTCCTCGGAGATCTCCCGCGAGTCGTAGGAGTAGCCGTACCACCCGAAGCGGATCGGGACACCGTACGTGTTACCGCCGCTGGTGAACTGCGACTCCTGGAACCCCTTGAACACCTCGTAAATGTCCCCGCTATTGGTCATCACGTCCTCGTTGACCGGCGCGGCCAGGTCCGCGTCCATCATCTTCGGCACGTAGTTGTTGTTCGGGATCGCGATGTCGTACTGCTCGTTTTGACCCGAGTTCCACGAAGAGAACATCTTCGAGGAGGAGGTCGACTTCGTGATCTCCAGCGTGACTCCCACCTCGTCTTCGATCCTGGATTTGATGTCCGGGTCCGCGTATTCCTCCCACGTCAGGATATTGATCGTCTGTGAGCCACTGCCACCACCGAGACCACCGAGACAGCCTGCGGTCCCCGTGAGTCCCACCGCACCGGCACCCGCTATGTAGGTCCGCCGCGAGACCGTACTGTTACCGCTCGATGCCTGATCGCCGTCAGTCTAACTGTCAGACATATCAACTGCGTAGTTTTTACTACCCTTTTATAAAATTATGTATCATGACATTCGATCCTTCAGTCGGTAAGTTTATACTCGAATCTTGGAAACGCCGTGCCATGGCATCGCAAGGGAAGACCGCTACAAGTGATGAGACACTCGTGGAATTGGACGACGTCCGCAAGGAGTTCGGTGACCTCGTCGCGGTCGAGGGCATCGATTTCACCGTTCGACAGGGCGAGTTTTTCACGCTCGTCGGTCCCTCGGGCTGTGGCAAGACGACCACCCTCCGGATGATCAGCGGCTTCGAACATCCCACCGACGGGGAAGTCCGCATCGGCGGACAGTCAATGGCGTCAGTCCCGCCGGAGGCGCGAGACACCAACCTCGTTTTTCAGCATCTGTCGCTGTTCCCGCATTTGACTGTCGCCGAGAACACCGGCTACGGACTGAAAAAGAAAGGCCTTCCCGGAACCCACGACGACGACAGGTCGGAGGAGAAAATCCGCGAGGAGCGTATCTCGGAATACCTCGATCTCGTGGATCTCTCGGGATTCGAGGACCGCAACCCCACGGAGCTGTCCGGCGGGCAGCAACAGCGGGTCGCACTTGCGCGTGCGTTGGTCAACGAACCCGCCGTGTTGTTGCTTGACGAGCCGCTCTCCTCGCTCGACCGGAAGCTGCGGAAGCTAATGCAAGTCGAGCTCCGGAAGATACACGAGAAGACGCAGGGTGCCTTCTTCTATGTGACCCACGACCAGGAGGTCGCGATGACGCTCTCCGACCGTATCGCCGTGATGAATGAGGGTCACATCGAGCAGATAGGCAGTCCCGAAGAGATCTACCGCGAGCCCGCCACCCCCTTCGTCGCCAATTTCATCGGGGACACGAACCTCTTCGACGCTGAGATCCGCGAGCAGGATGGAGCCATGGTCGCCGAGGTCGGGGGCGAGGAAGGGTTCACCGTCCCAGCATCCGGATCGGCGAGGGAGACCACCGTCTCGATCCGCCCCGAGGACTTCGAGATCGGCGAGTCGGGAGCGATCAGCGGCACGGTCCGGGAACGATACTTCCAGGGCGATCAGACGAACTACGTCGTCGAACCTGACGCCGCCATTGACGAGATCCAAGCCGTGATTCAGGGGCGACAGACTGACATCTCCGTCGGCGATCGGACGGCTCTAGAGATCGTCGAAGGGGCGCCCGTAGTCTTCTGAACGACTGCGGGTCAGGAGCCCGGCTGAAGTCGTTGGCTTCCCCCGTACATCTCCGTGAATCGGTCGTTGTTCATGCGGATGGCGAACAGCGGTCGCTGCTGCCGGTAAAGACGAAACACGAAGGCGATCCAGCTACTGGCCTGAGCGTACCCTACGGACTCCCACCACTGTCGTCGTATACCGAAAGAAACCGCCGGATGTCGGATTCGGTATTGAACGCGTGAATCGAGAGGCGGATCGCATCTGGCTCGGAGATCGACCGTACCTGAACGTCGTGGTTTGCCAATCGTTCGACGGTTCGTTCTGGCGTGTCATCATCGACCGCGACCAATCCCGACTCGAACGTACGCGGTGACAAGAGCGCTGACGCCGGCAGTTCGTCCTTCAGAAGCGTGGTTAGCGACTCTATCCTGCTTTCGATGGTTTCCATGCCGATCGAGGAAACTCGATCAAGTGCCGTTCGAAGCCCGACGTACGGTGCGGCGGATCTCGTCCCCACCTCCAGACGGCGCGCGTCAGGATGGAGTGTAAACTCTTCCGAGTCTCTATCGACGCCACGATAGCTGCGGTGTCTGGGACGCAAGTCCGAGACGACGTCCTCGGAGGCGTACAGGAACCCGGCCCCCCACGGCCCGACCAGCCACTTGTGACTCGCTCCAGCGACGTAATCTGCCCCCCAGTCGGTCACGTCGACTGGAACCTGTCCGACGGACTGGACGGCGTCTACCAAGACTTCTGCTTCCGCATCGTGGGCAATTTCGGTGATCGTCTCGACCGGGAGTCGAGTCCCGTAGTTACGCGTGACGGAACTGAGGCACACGAGTCGCGCGTCCGCGACGGCGTCCTTCACATCGTCCAAGTCGACGTGTCCATCGGTCGTCTCTACGACCGTCGTGTTGATGCCGAAATCCCGTTCGAGAGCACTCCACGGGACGGCGAAGGAGGGATGTGCGAGGTCGGTTCGAACGACCGTGTCGCCATCGTTCCACTGGATGGCGTTCGCGACCCGACTGATGCCGTCGCCTGTACTCTGTGTCAGGGCGACCTCCTCAGGTCGGGCATTTAGGAAGGTGGCTACGTCCTTCCGTGTCTTCTCGAAGACTTCGTACACGGGCGAGTACATGCCTGGGCCGGTCGGTGATTCGTAGCCGTGATACTCGAGGAAGTCCTGCATCGACTCGACGACATCGACGCTGTTCGGGCTACTCGACCCGGTGTTTAGATACGTCACGTCGTTCACTGATGGAATCGTCGCTCTGAACTCGTTGAGATTCATCTATCTCCCTCGGTTTGGTTTGAGACGTCGATCGACGCCGAAACCACGTGCTCGCTCACGTCCCGTCCCGCGACCCGTTCGCCGATGAACTCCTCGATATATTCATCGGATCCGACCGATGCGAATTCCGTCAGGACGTGTGATGTGGTGTCGCACTCTCTGTCCGGGCGGGGCGATTCGTCCTGGCTCGAGAAGGACAACTGCCAGCTCATTTCAGGAGTTTCTAACACTATAGCTTGCTCGTATAACTGTTCCGCAGCCCGTGAGAGTCGCGTTAAGCTAGAGAATGTGCCGCTCGACTTCGGAGCGTCTATGACCGAGACCAAACGCCTCAGGGAACGTATCGCGTAGATCGACTCCGCTGTCGACACGTGGCTATTACTGAGATGCTTCTCGTCTGGGTACATGCCGAAACTACCGATCGTTCGATAAGAGACCCTCTGGGGCCCGTTTAGACGTTCATGATAACGTGGGTTGGTGTCTGTATCGGGAGAACTGGATCCGTCCACGAGTGTCTCATTGTTCGGTTTTGTTCCTCGAGTGGCACCCGTCTCGTCTGGTCTATACCACGTCTAAACTAGGCGGAGTCGCCGTACGTCGCGGGCCGACGGGAACGCTTTTTTCCCGGAGTCCGTACGGGCGCGTATGGAGCTACGGACCTTCGTCGACCGGCTGGACGACCGGCTTGACACCGGCGCGTACGCCGACGTCGACGCCAGCGCGAACGGCCTCCAGGTCGGCCCGGAGACGGGATCGGTCGATCGCGTCGCGTTCGCGGTCGACGCCGCGGCGGCGACGATCGAGGCGGCGGCCGACGCCGGGGCGGACGTCCTCGTCACCCACCACGGGATCTCGTGGGGCGGGATCGACCACGTGACCGGGAAGACGTACGAGCGGATCGCCGCGCTCGCGAAGAACGACCTCGCGTTGTACGTCTCACACCTCCCGCTGGACGGGCATCAGGAACTGGGGAACGCCGCCGGCGTCGCCGAGGCGATCGGGCTCGCGGAGCGGGAGCCGTTCGGGACGCTCGGGCCGGTCGCGATCGGGACGGTCGGCGAGACGGGCGAGCCGCTCCCGCCGGCGACGATCCGCGACCGGCTCGACGGGTTCGAGGGAGCCACGAACGGGACCCGCGTCCTCGAGTTCGGTCCGGACCGGATCGAGCGGGTCGCGGTCGTCACCGGTTCCGGGGCCGACTGGCTCGACGAGGCGGCCGCGGCCGGGGCGGACGCGCTCGTCACCGGCGAGGGGAAACAGCAGGTCTACCACGACGCGCGGGAGGCAGGGGTCACGGTCTTTCTCGCCGGGCACTACGCGACGGAGACGTTCGGGGTTCGCTCGCTCCAGTCACTCGCCGAGGAGTGGGGGCTGGAGACGACGTACGTGAGCCACCCGACGGGCCTCTAGCGAGGTCTAACGGGTTCCGGCGGGCCGCTGAGTAGTCCGACCCGATCGGACAAGCGGTTCTTTGTGTATTCGCTACGTTATAGCTCTCTCCCGCCGTCTCCGACGGTATGGCACGACAGAGACGACACCTCGCCGGACTCGGGATCGCGCTTCTCGTCCTCATGGCCGGCTGTTCGGGCGTATCGGGGACCTTGACCGACGGCGACGCGGGATCGCCGGAGGTGACGGAGACGAACGACCTCGAGCGGTCGATCGAGGTGGCTACGCAGGGCGAGGCGTCCGCGGAGCCCGACCGCGCGACCGTGCTGGTCGCGGTCGAGTCGAGCGCTGACGACGCGCGAACCGTCCGCGGAGACCTCGCGGAGAGCGACGACGCGCTCCGGAGCGCCCTCTACGACTGGGGGCTGAGCGAGGACGACGTCCGCACCGAGCGCTACGACATCCGGCAGACGCGCGAGACGCGCCCGGACGCGAACCGCAGCGAGTACGTCGGCGTCCACGTCTACGCCGTCAGCGTCGACGACGTGGACGCGGTCGGCGAGGTCATCGACGTCGCGGTCGACGCCGGCGCGGACGGCGTCCAGCAGGTCCGCTTCGGGCTCTCGGACGAGCGCGCGGACGAACTGCGCTCGGAGGCGCTCGGCGACGCGATGGACAACGCCCACGCCGAGGCCGACACGCTCGCCGCCAACGCCGACCTCGAAGTGACCGGCGTCTACACCGTCTCGACGACGAACGTCCGGACCAGCCCGTACGCGACCACGGCCCTCGCGGCCGAGGCCGGAGACGCCGGCGGCGCGCCTCGGACCGGGATCGAGGTCGGTGACGTCGACGTGACCGTCTCGGTCCGGGTCGTGTTCGGCGCGGAGCAGGCGTAGGGCGGACCGGTCGACTCCCCTCTTTTTGTAGCGATCCCTCGCCGGATCGCCGTGAGACGACGGAGCGAGCGGAGGGAGTGAGACGAGTGGCTGAGCCGTTCGCTGACGTGTCTCTCGGTACCGTGATACATACACTGTGGGCATAATTCATCGACTATTTATGCTTCAAAGGCATACCTGGAGTCGATGACACGATCGTTCACGCCCACGACGATCGAGGACCTCGATCCGGAGCGGCGCCCGTCGTTCGCGGCGGCGCTGGTTCCGGTCCTCGCGGTCGTGGCGTTTCTCGGCATCGGGTCGGCGGTGCTCGGGTTGGACCCGCACCCGCCGCTTCTGTGGAGCATCGTCTCCGTCGGCGCGTTCGGCCTCTGGCTCGGGTACGACTGGGACGAGCTGTTCGAAGGGGTCGCCAACGGACTCGTGATGGGACTCCAGGCGATCCTCATCCTCTTCGTCATCTACGGGCTGATCGCGACGTGGGTGAGCGCCGGCACGATCCCCGGACTGATGTACTACGGGTTGGCGACGCTCACGCCGGCGACGTTCCTCCCGGCGGCGGCCGTCCTCGCCGGGATCGTCGCGTTCGCCATCGGCTCGTCGTGGACCACCGTCGGAACCCTCGGCGTGGCGTTCGTCGGGATCGGTGCGGGTCTCGAAATCCCCTCCCCGATGACCGTCGGAGCGGTTCTCTCGGGGGCGTACGCCGGCGACAAGCAGTCGCCGCTCTCGGACACGACGAACCTCGCCGCCGGCGTCACCAACACCGATCTCTACGCGCACATCCGACGGATGCGCGACGGCACGGCGGCCGCCTTCGGACTCGCCGTCCTCGGGTTCGTCGTGCTCGGTCTCGGGGCGACCGGTGAGATCCCGGTCGACCGTATCGCGGAGATACAGGGCGCGCTCGGTGAGACGTACGCGATCTCCGTGCTGGCGTTCCTCCCGCTCGTCGTCACGTTCGGGCTGGCGCTCCGCGGGTACCCCGCGCTCCCGACGCTCGAGTACGCCCCGTACTACCTCTTCGCGTTCCTCTCGCCGCTCGCGCTGTTCGCCGTCGCGGCGACGGGGCGCTCGCTCGACGTCGCCGAGCGACCGACGCCGGCGGCCGCCGACTGAATCGGGTTCGAATCAGGGGTGGACGCGTTCGCCGTTCCCGCCCGAACGCAACCCTTACCGCCCGGCTGCCCGCAGTCGGGGTATGCGCGACCACTTCGAGATCCGGGACCACGACGCCGCCGGACGGATCGGCCGGCTCGAGGTCCCTCGCGCCGACGTCACGGTCGAGACGCCGGCGCTCCTGCCCGTCGTCAACCCCAACGTGCTCACGGTCGAGCCCGAACGGCTCCGGACTGAGTTCGGCGCGGAGATGCTGATCACGAACTCCTACATCATCCGGAGCACCGACCGGATCCGCGACCGCGTGCTCTCCGAGGGCCTCCACGACTTCCTCGACTTCGACGGCGCGATCATGACCGACTCGGGGTCGTTCCAGCTGGCCGAGTACGGCGACATCGACGTCACGACCGCCGAGATCCTCGAGTTCCAGCGCCGGATCGGCAGCGACGTGGCGACGCCCGTGGACGTGCCCACGCCGCCGGACGTCGACCGCGACCGCGCGGAGCGCGAACTCGAGACGACCGAGCGCGCGCTCGCCGACGCGGAGGCCGCCGAGACCGGGGAGATGCTCGTCAATGCGCCCGTCCAGGGGTCGAAGTACCCGGACCTCCGAGAGGCGGCCGGCCGGCACGCCGCCGGCACCGACCTCGACGTGTTTCCGGTCGGCGCGATGGTCCCCCTGATGAACGCCTACCGCTACGCCGACGTCGTCGAGGCGGTAATGGCCGCGAAACGCGGGCTCGACCCGGACTGCCCGGTCCACCTCTTCGGCGCGGGCCATCCGATGATGCTCGCGCTCGCGGTCGCCATGGGCTGTGACCTCTTCGACTCCGCCGCCTACGCGCTGATGGCTCGGGACGGCCGCTACCTCACCGTGTCGGGGACCGAACACCTCGAGGAGATGTCGTACTTCCCGTGTTCGTGTCCGGTGTGTGCCGATCACACTCCTGCGGACCTGCGCGAGGGCGACGACGACCGGGCCGAACGGCTGCTCGCCGAGCACAACCTCCACGTCACCTTCGAGGAGATCCGTCGGATCAAGGCCGCCATACGCGACGGGACTCTCTTGGAACTCGTCGACCGGCGCGCCCGCGGGCATCCGGCGATGCTCGATGGCTACCGCGCCCTCCTCGACCACGCCGACCAGTTGGAGGCGACCGATCCCGTCTCGAAGGACGCGTTCTTCTACACCTCCCACGAGGCCGCGCGCCGCCCCGAAGTCGGCCGCCATCACGATCGGCTCGCGTGGCTCGAGACGCCCGACGACCTGCTTCTCACGGAGTCGAAGCCGCCCTCGAGCCACGACCACGACGCCGTTTGGCGGGTCAAGCCGCCGTTCGGCCCCTTCCCGCGGGCGCTCTCGGAGACGTACCCGCTCACCGCCGAGGTCCCGGAGCGGGTCGACGCCGCGGCCCAGACCGCGGCCGCCGAGGGGGTTCGCCGGCTCGTCGAGGCCAACCCGGAGACCGCGATCACGCTCGGCCACGACGGGTGGGCGGAGACGGCGCTCGACCGAGTTCCCGACCGCGTCGCCGTCGACGACCTCCGGGACCTCGGCCGGTAGGCTCGCTCACTCGGAAGGATCGGACGGACCCGTCTCGACCGGGGGCGCCCGAGACGGCATCCGGCCCGTGAAGTCCCACGAGTGGAGCCGTTCGGGCTCGATCCGGACGTGTACCTCCTCGCGCTCCGGTCGCAGGAGCCGATCGCCGAGGTCGTTGTCGGTCCCGCCGAGGTACCGTTCCAGCAACGACCGGAGGAGCCGTTTGTCCCCGTCCGCGGTCGTCGTCGCTCGACCGCGTCCGCGGACGCCCATGTAAGGCGGGTCGTTCGTCGATATCTCGAAGGAGACGCGGTCGTCGGCCGCGAGGAAACCGACCACGTCGGCGTCCGCGCCGGTCGCGCAGTGGACCGCCCCGTCCCACCGGAACCACAGCGACACCATCCACGGATCGTCCGCGGGCGTCCGACAGCCGATACGGACCGGGATCGTCGCGTCCGCGAGGAACTCGTCGACGCGCGACCGGTCCCACGGGCCGGTGAGGTTCATGCGATCGATCCGGACGGAATCGGCCTAAAACCACCGTCCGGTTCACGGGGTCGACGCGGGGCGTTCGGCGGGAGATCGATCGAGCGCGGAAACGGTCAGGGATCGACCCGTGCGAGCCACGCGACCGGGTCGTCGATCTCCCGGTCCGTCGGGAGGTGCTCCGGACGTTCCCACACCGTGCTCGCGGCGGCGAGCCCGCGCTCGTCGGCGACGCGCTCGAAGAAGGCGGCTCCGCGCTCGTACTGCCGACGTTTGAGTCCGAGCCCGAGGAGCCGGCGCGCGAGACGCGTCACCGGCCCGCCGCCGCCCCGCCGCTCGTCGATCTTGCGGCGCAGGTCGGCGTACTCGTCGTCGAACGCGCGGTCCATCAACAGCTCCGCGTACCCCTCGACCGCGGTCATCGCGGTCTGTAGCTCGGCGAACGCGTCGGGGTCGAGCCCGCCCGCGCCGAGCCCGTCGATCCCGCGTTCGACGCGCGATTCCAGGTACTCCGACAGCCACGGGGCCGCGCCAAACTCCGCGGCGTGGGTCACCTCGTGGAAGGCGATCCACCGGCGGAACCGGGGGTACGCCACGTCGAGGGCGGCGGCGACCGCGACGACGTTCGGGTGAACGAAGTAGAGGCCGTGGTCGGCGTCGGGCTCGTCGGCGAGCAGCAGCGGGTCGTACTGGCCGAGCACGTTCCGCGCGAGAAACCCCAGCGCGAACGCCATCGAACCGGTGTTGACGACCCGCGAGAGGTCCGGCATCGCCGGGGTCGCCGCCGCCTCGATCGGCTCCATCACGTTCCGGAACGTCTCGAGATTCGCGTCGATCCAGTGGTGGCGGTTCTGGACCTCGATCGCGTCCGGGACCGCGAAGTCGACGCCGGCGACCTCCCGGAGCCGATCGCGTGCGTCCCGCACGTCCGTCGCGTAGCCCCGCCGGTCGGCGGGCGTCAGGTCCAGCGCTCCCGGCTCCGTGCTCGCCTTCGCCGCCTCCCCGGCTTTCGCCCAGTCGACGACGCCGGTCCCGGACGCCTCGGAGACCGCCCGGAGGCTTCGAAGGATGTCCATGCCGAGGGGACGCGTGCCGGCCTCAAGTCCCTTGTGTCGGGGGGCTCTCTCCGTCACTCCGTGAGTTCGTCGATCGCCGCGGCGTCCTCGAGGTCGCCGCCGAGCAGTCTCGCGGCCGCGAACGCGGCCGCTGCCACGACCCCGGCGACCGCCAGCGCGACCAGCACCGCCTTGGCCGAGGCCCACGACGGGCGTTCCGATCCGTCGTCTCCGTCTCCGGCGCCGGCGTCACCCGTTGCGTGGGCGTCGTCGGCGTCGGTTCCGCCGCCGAGGAGTCGGTTCCCGTCGATCCGGATCGCGCCGTCGGCGAGGTGGATCTCGAGGAGGGTGAAGGACTTGTTCGTCATGTCGATCCCTTCTCCCGCCGACGGCTTAACCGTGGCGTCGGTCCTCGCGGACCGCGAGCTTCTTTTTCCCCGATACGAACGGGGGCGTATGGACGAGCCTCGCCGCGCGTTCCTCGACGACCTGCTCGCGACCTCGAGCCCCTCCGGGTTCGAGACGGCGGCCCAACGCGTCTGGATCGACCACGTCTCGGCGTTCGCGGACGACGTCACGACCGACGCGTACGGCAACGCCGTCGCCGTCCACGAGGGCGACCCGGACGCGCCGACGGTCGCCGTGGCGGGTCACGCCGACGAGATCGGGTTCATCGTCCGCGACGTGCTCGAGGAGGGCTTCCTCCGGATCGCCCCGGTCGGCGGATCCGATCGAACCGTCTCGAAGGGCCAACACGTGACGGTCCACGCCGACGAGCCCGTCCAGGGCGTCGTCGGGCAGACCGCCATTCACCTCCGCGACCCCGACGCCGACGAGTACGAGTCGATCGAGGGGCAGTTCGTCGACGTGGGCGCGACCGACGCCGAGGAGGCCCGCGAACGCGTCTCGGTGGGCGACCCGGTCACGTTCTCGAGCGGGATCGAGGACCTCGTCGGCTCTCGAATCGCCGCCCGCGGGATCGACAACCGGGCCGGGATCTGGGTCGCCGCGGAGGCGCTGCGCCGGGCCGCCGCGGCCGACGTCGACGCCACCGTCCACGCGGTCTCGACCGTTCAAGAGGAGGTGGGGCTCCAAGGCGCGCGAATGGTCGGCCACGACCTCGAGGCGGTCGACGCGTTCGTCGCCGTCGACGTCACCCACGCGACCGACAACCCGGACGTCGACGCCGAGCGTCGCGGCCCCGTCGAACTCGGCGGCGGACCGGTCGTGGGACGCGGTAGCGCGAACCACCCGGTCCTCGTCGACCTCGCGCGCGACGCCGCGTCCGACGCCGGGATCGACGTCCAGTTCCAGGCGGCCGGGACGCGCACCGGCACGGACGCCGACGCGTTCTACACCGCCCGCGGCGGGGTCCCGTCGCTCACCGTCTCGATCCCGAACCGGTACATGCACACGCCGGTCGAGGTGGTCGACCTCGAGGACCTGGACCGCGTCGCGGACCTGCTCGCGGCGGTCGCCGACGCGGCCGAGGACGTCGACTCGTTCGCGGTCGATATCTGACGCGTTCGCGGTCGATCGCCGCGGACGATGGCGACCGTGACCGGCCGACCAGATCGCGACAGAACGACCGATCAGATCGCGACAAACCGAGACACGGCGCGGTCGAAACGGAACCGTTTTAGTGTGGAACGCCCTACCCGGAAACGCGACGGAACGCGGACGCACGCTCTGGTGGTGTAGTCCGGCCAATCATCTTGCCCTCTCACGGCAAGGACCAGGGTTCAAATCCCTGCCGGAGCATCCAACTCCGTCGCTTTCTCGCGATCTCACGACCTTGTCAGTGGCTACGAACCCACCAGTGGCGAACCGTTTCGCCCGATCGATCCGAACGGTCGCTGCCTGAGGGATCCGTCCGAGATGTTTAATGCGTATGCCACTTACGTTCGGATAGTTGATGTCTCGAACCTCCGTTTCTCGTCGGGACGCGCTTCGGCTGGTGTCGACCGCTACCGTGGGCGGTGCGTTGCTGTCCGCCGGAAGCGTGACTCCGGCTACCGCCCAGGAATCGAGCGATCTCGTTCGACGGCGAGCCCGAATGGGAGTACGCGATCGAGGACGACGTCCTGTCCCCACCGGCGGTCACGGACCACGGCGTCGTCGTGAAGACACAGCAACACCTTCGGCTCGTGTCGTTGACGGGCGGCGTCGAGCAGTGGGCCGTCGACCTCCGGGGAGAGGCGCATCACCCGCTGGCAGCCGGCAACGGGTTCGTCGCGGTCGTCGACGACGATCCGTTCGAACCCCTTCGCTGTAACGCGTACGACCTCGAAACCGGCGAACTCGAGTGGCGATATTCGCTGGAGGACGGCCGACGAACCGGCGGCGCGACGATCGCCGGCGGAACGGTGTACTTCGTGGCGACGACGGGGTCGCGAAGCGGGAGGGTCGTCGGCGTCGGCTTGGAGGACGGCCTCGAGCGGCTCTCCCTCGACGTCGACAACCCGGCGATCGGGTACGGACCCGTACCGGTTCCCGGCGGGCTGTTCGTTCCGGACGGCGCGTCCTCGCGGCTGGTCACCGCCGAGGCGTTCGACGGGGGATCGTCCGCGGAGTCGGACTCGACGGACTCGGACTCGACGGAGACGGGCACCGAGTCGGAGGACACGTCACCGGAAGACGCGGAGTCCACGGGGGGATCGACCGCCGGAGACGACGACGGCGGATCGACGACCGACGGAGACTCCTCGGCCGCGGACGGGTCGGAAGCGTCGCCCGACGACTCCGGGTGGGAGCTTCCGTCGCTGTCCGTGATCGAAAGCATCGTCGTGATCTCCACCTCGCTCGCGAGCGTCCTGTACGGTGCGGTCCGCGTGGCCGCGCGCTCCGCCGTGGACGAGTGACGACGACGGATCGATCGTCGGTGAACCGTCCGCATCCGAGCTTCAGTCGGTCGTGGTCGTCTCCTCGAGCACCGTCTCGTCGTCGTGTCGAACTTCGACCCGGTCGGGGACCGGAGCCGCCGTGAACGCGACCTCGACCTCGTAGGGGTGTGCCTCGCCGACGTCGTGACACGCGCCGCCCTCCCAGTCGGGATCGTCCTCGGTCGTCAGCCGGAGCAGGAGACGGGACTCGGTCAGGTCCGCCTCGACGAGGTCGACGCGGTAGCACTCGCGGGCGCCGGCGAGCAACTGTCCTCTGACCGTGAGACGCGACGGGTCGGCGTCGAGCGCGCGGACCAGGACGGCGGCGTCCCGATACTCCGGTTCGCCCGGATCGAACGCGCCGGTGTGTTCGCGCCGCAGGGTCACCGCGGCCCCGTCGACGTTCTCGGGGATCTCGCCCCACGGGGGCGTCGGACAGCCGGCGAGGGGGACGGTCGCCGCGACCGCGAGGAGGGCTCTGCGTCGCATGCGCGGACCACGACGGGAATCGGACAAGTGTCTTGTGTGGAGTCGCCGGAACCGAGACGCGTCTCAGTCGTCTCCGGAGCCGTCCACGTCGGTGCCGTCGTCCGATCGGAACTCGCCGTCGGGCTGGAAGGAGTCATCCGATCGGAACGTATCGTCAGGTCTGAACTCGTCGTCGGGCCGGAACTCGTCATCGGGCTGGAACGCGTCGTCACCGCCATCGGTTTCCACCGCGGAGGTCGAGGGGTTTCCGGAGGCCGGCGGTGCGTCCGATCTCGCCGGATCGCTTCCGGCGTCGGCCGGAGCGTCGTCGACCTCGACCGGCGAGTCCGCCCCGTCCGTCCCCGCGTCGACGTCGACCTCCCGGTCCTCGCGCGCCTCGAACTCCCCGGCCAGCATGCGGAGCTCGTCGGCACGCGAGGAGAGCGACTCCGCGCTCGTCGAGATCTGCGCGAGCGCCGCGGTCTGTTCTTCGGCCGCCGCCGAGACGTTCTGTGCCTCGCTCGCGGTCTCGACGCTCACCTCGGAGACCTCGTCGATCATCGAGACCGCCTCCTGGGTGGAGTCCGCCTGATCGTCGGTCGCGTCGTTGATCGACTGGATCCCGGCGTTGACGTCGGAGACGTCCTCCACGATCGTCTCCAGCGTGTCGACCGTCTCGTCGACCACGTCGCGGCCCTGTTCCACGTCCTCTTCCATCGCGAACATGTCGTCGGCCACGGAGTGAGTCGACTCCTCGACGCCCTCGATGAGGTCTTCGACCTCCGTCGTCGCCTCCGCGGTCTCCTCGGCGAGGTCCTTCACCTCGCGGGCGACTACCGCGAACCCCTCGCCGGCCTCGCCGGCTCGCGCGGCCTCGATCGAGGCGTTGAGCGCGAGGATGTTGGTCTGCTCGGCGATGTCGTCGATCAGCCCGACCACCTCGCCGATCCGCTCGACCTCGTCGCGAAGCGCCGTCATCTCCTCGACGGTGCTGCCCATCTCCGATTCGATCCGGTCCATGTGGTCGATCGCCTCGTTCGCCTTTTCGCGCCCCGACTCGCCGTTCTCCGCCGTCGTCGCCGACCGCTGTGCCAGCTCGTCGGTCGAGGAGGCGATCTCCTCGACGGTCGCCGAGAGGTCGTTGAGTTCGGCGGCCGCCGTCGAGAGGTGCTCCTCCTGGCGCTCGGTGCCGACGGATATCTCCTCGACGCTCTCGGCGACGTTGACGCTCGTCGATTCGACTTCCTCGGAGGAGGCGGTCACCTCCGAACTCTGCTCGCCGACCGTCTCCGCGGCGCCCTGAATGGCGACGACGAGCGCCTCCACCCGGTCGAGCATCTCGTTCAACGACTCCGCGATCTCCGTCATCGCCTCGCTCTCGCTTTCGGGATCGAGCCGTCGGGTGAGATCGCCCTCGGCGACCGCGTCGATCGTCTCGCCGTAGTCGTCCGCCTTCGTTTCGAGGTGCGTCGAGAGCGCCTCCGCCTCCTCGCGCGCGGTCGCGGCCTCCTCGGCGGCCTCCTCGGCGGTCGCGATCTGCTCGCGTAGCGTCAGCCGGATCCGGTCGATGAGTGCGGAGAGCTGACCGAACTCGTCGGTGCGCGATCGGTCGACGTCGACGTCGAGATCGCCCGACTCGATCGCCTCGGCGTACCCGCGAAGCTCGTCGACGGAACCGTTCACGTCCCGGGAGATCAGCAGTCCCACCGCCAGCAGTCCGAGGATCGCGATCCCGATCAGCAACAGGACGCTTTGGGTCACGTCGCCGACGGTCCCGTAGACCGCCTCCTCGGGCGCGGCGACGACGACCGCCCAAGGCTTGCCCTCGACGGGGACGGTGGCCGCGACGAGTCGGTCCGCGTCGACGACGGTCTGTTGTGAGTCGGACACCTCGTCGACGCGCGACTCGGTCACGTCCGAGCGCAGGTGCGAGAGTTCCTCGATGAGGAAGTACTCGTTCAGGATCGCCTCGTCGTCGCCGGCGAGTGCGACCCGACCCGTCCGCGTCGAGACGACCTCCATGCTCGAACCCTCGATCGGCGGCGTCAGCAGATCACCGCGCTGTGAGAGGTCCGCCGTGACCACGATCGCCTTGTCCGTGTCGGTGGTGACGGGACTGACGAACCCGAGTCGTTTCTCGCCTTCGACGGCGTACGGTTCGAACGAGCGAGCGGACTGGTGGCTTCCGAAGGCGCTGGCGTCGACCGCCCACGGTCGGTCGGAGATCGTGTGGATGGTCCCTTCCTTCATCGGCGAGGTGCTCACCAGGATCTCGTCGGTCGTGAGGTCGTAGTAGTGGACGTCGACGACGTACTCGGGGAGAGCCCGTTCGTTGCTACGGAGCTCCTGTCGGATGGTGTGTTCGTTCGACGTCCGGATCTGGCGCGTGTCGGAGATCCGCGCCGCGTGGCCCTCGCCCTCCTCGATGAAGCCCTCGATCCCCCGTGCCTCGCGCTCGGCCGAGGTGATCAAGGTGTTCTCCGCGTCCGCCTCGACGCTGGCCTGGACCTGGTCGAACGTCAGCGCGCCCGCACCGAGCAACACCGCCGAGACGACCAGTATCACGCCTGCGATCTTGAAGAAGTACCGGCCACGGAGCCGGTCGTAGAGGCGCCGAGCGACGCCTGCTTCGTCGTCAGTTGGCATTGTACCGCGGTTCTCACATGGGGTTATAAACGCACGCGATGAGCTATCAAATAAGATAATCAGACAGGAGAGGACGTCTCGAGGAGTCCGGAGGGGTCGCCGCCGCCTCCGTAACCACTATGCCCGCGCCCGGCGAACCGCCGATATGGACTGGCCACACGACCCCGACGGCGAACAGGGGAGCGAGGGCATGCGACAGTACGGTCACGCGGTGCTCGCCAAGAAGATCGACGAGGAGGAGGACTTCCCGCTCTCGGCGGCCGACTACGTCGAACAGTACGGCGATCACCCGATCCGGATCGACTACGAGACGGTCGTCTCCGTCGAGGAGATATTCGAGGGCGTCGAGAAGGAGGAGTTCGGGGACTTCGTCGAGTTCCACCAGGAACTCGGGCGCGCGATGCGCGAGAACGGCTACTGGTTCTACGAGGGTGCGGAGCGCTTCGTCGGCGGCTCGGCGTAGTCCCGCGCTTCGTCGGCGGTTCGGCGCTCCCGACGACGCCCACGATCCGGCTCCGTCCCATTTAAGCCACCCCGCGATGACCGACCGGACATGAGTAGCGAACGCATAGTCGTTCTCGCCCACGAGAAGTTTCCGGACGAAGCGAAGACCGCCCTCGGCGTGATGCGCTACGGCGACCAGGAGATCGAGGCCGTCCTCGACCGCGACCGCGCCGGCGACCGCGTCGCCGACCACGAACCCGATCTCCCGGACGCGCCGATCGTCGACTCCTTCGAGGAGGCGATCGCCGCGGCCGAGGGCGGCATCGACGCCCTCTACATCGGTATCGCGCCGATCGGTGGCGGGTTCGACGAGACCTGGCGCGACGACGTACGCGCCGCGATCGCGGCGGGCTGTGACGTCGTGAGCGGGCTCCACTACTTCCTCAACGAGGACGAGGAGTTCGCGGAGTTGGCGGCCGAACACGGCGTGGAGCTGCGCGACGTTCGCGACCCCCCCGAGGACTTGGGTGTCGCGACCGGCCACTCCGCCGACGTCGACGCCGACGTGGTGCTCACGGTCGGGACGGACTGCTCGGTGGGGAAGATGACGGCCTCACTGGAGATCGTTGAGGCCGCCCGCGATCGCGGGATCGACGCCGCCTTCGTCCCCACCGGTCAGACGGGGATCATGATCGCGGGCTGGGGGAACCCGATCGACCGAGTGATCTCCGATTTCACCGCGGGCGCGGTCGAGGACCTGATCCTCGAGAAGGGCGACGAGCACGACCTCCTCGTCGTTGAGGGACAGGGGACCATCATCCACCCCGCCTACTCGGCGGTCACCTGCGGGATCCTCCACGGCTCGATGGCCGACGGCCTCGTGCTCTGTCACGCCGCCGGCCGCGAGGCGATCCACGGCTATGAGTCCTTCGAGCTCCCGCCCTTTTCCGACTACGTCGACCTCTACGAGGACCTCGCGAGGCCGGTTCACGAGACCGAGATCGTCGCCGGCGCGGTCAACACGAAGGACGTGGGCGACGACGACGAGGCCGGATCGATCGTCGACGCGTTCGGCGAGGAGGTCGGGGTTCCCGCGGCCGACCCCGTCCGGCACGGGGCCGATCGGATCGTCGACGGGATCGTCGACGAGGTGCTCGAGGAATGAGCCTCGAGGCCGCCTTCGAGCGAGTCTCTATGGAGCTCGAGGAGCCGTTCACGATCTCGCGGGGGACCCAGACGGAAGCCGAGAACCTGATCGTCCGCGTGACCGACGACGAGGGGACGACCGGCGTGGGCGGCGCGGCCCCCGCGCGACACTACGGCGAGACCGCCGACACGGTCGAGGCGGTGTTGCCCGAACTCCTCTCGGTCGTCGAGGAGGTCGGCGACCCCCACGCGCTGACGACGATCGAGTCGCGGATGACGGAGGTCGTCCAGGACAACCCGGCCGCCCGCTGTGCGGTCTCGATCGCGCTCCACGACCTGGCCGCGAAGCGGCTCGACGTTCCCCTCTACCGGCTGTGGGGACTCGACGCCTCGGCGACGCCGAACACCTCCTTCACCGTCGGGATCGACACCACGGAGCGGATCCGCGAGAAGGCCGCGGACGCGGCCGACGCCGGCTACCCGATCCTGAAGGTGAAACTCGGCGGCGACCGTGACCGCGAGATCGTCGAGACGGTCCGGGAGGCCGCGCCCGACGCGACGATCCGCGTCGACGCCAACGAGGCGTGGACGCCCCGCGAGACGGTCGAAAAGAGCGAGTGGCTCGCGGAGCTCGGCGTGGAGTTCATCGAGCAGCCGGTGCCCGCCGAGGACCCGGAGGGGCTGAAGTTCGCCTACGAGCGCTCGGCGCTGCCGATCGCCGCCGACGAGTCGTGTGTCACCGCCACGGATATTCCGCGGATCGCCGACCGGTGTGACATCGCGAACCTGAAGCTGATGAAGACGGGCGGGCTCTTAGAGGCGCGGCGGGCGATCGCGACCGCGCGCTCGCACGGACTGGAGGTGATGCTCGGCTGTATGATCGAGTCGAACGCCTCCATCGCGGCCGCGACCCACCTCGCGCCGCTTCTGGACTATGCCGACCTCGACGGCTCGCTGCTGCTCGCCGAGGATCCCTTCGAGGGGCCGGCCTTCGAGGGCGGGGCGATCTCCCTCGACGACGTCGACCGTGCCGGGACCGGCGCGGTCGAGCGGTAACCGGGGACGAGCCCCTCCCGTCGTCACCGACGGCTGGACGCCCGCCGGCTCTCGCCGACTACCGTAGGAACTCGATCGCGGCTCCCTGGCCGAACCCGACACAGAGCGTCGCGAGCCCGCGCTCCGCGCCACGTTTCTCCATCTCGTGAAGCAGCGTGACGGGTAGCCGCGCGCCCGAGGCACCCAGCGGGTGGCCGATCGCGATCGCGCCGCCGTTGACGTTGTATATCTCCTCGTCGACGCCGAGCTCGCGGCGGGCGTACTCACACTGGGAGGCGAACGCCTCGTTGAGCTCGACGAGATCGTAGTCGTCGACCGTCGTCCCCGCCCGCTCGAGCAGGTTCCGGGTCGCGGGCACCGGACCGATCCCCATCACCGTGGGGTCGACGCCGGCGACCGCGTTCGTTCCCACCTCCGCGAGCACGTCCAGTCCGTGATCCTCCGCGAACGCCCTGCTCGTCACGAGCGTCAGTGCCGCGCCGTCGGAGATCTGCGAGGCGTTCCCGGCGGTGACGGTCCCGTCACCCGTGAACGCCGGGGGCAGCTCCGCGAGCTTCTCGGGAGTCGTGTCTGGGCGGATCCCCTCGTCCTCGGTGACGATCCCCTCCTCGGTCTCTACGGGGACGATCTCGTCGTCGAAGCGGTCCGAATCGGTCGCCTTGGCGGCGCGCCGGTGGCTCCGCGCGGCGTACTCGTCCTGGGCCTCGCGGCTCACGCCGTACTCCTCGGCGACCTTCTCCGCGGTCATCCCCATCTGGAGCTGGAAGACGTTGTACCGCTCGGAGAGCTCCGGGTGGAGGTGCTGGTAGGAGTCGCCGTCCATCGGGACGCGGCTCATGTTCTCGACGCCACCGGCGACGATACAGTCGCGGTTACCCGCGGCGACCGCGTCGGCCGCGGAGATGATCGCCTGCATCGAGGAGGCGCACCACCGGTTGATCGAGGTCGCGGGCACCGACTCGCCGAGATCGGAGAGCAGCGCGATCACCCGGGCGACGTTGTTGTCCTGTTCCGTCCGCTGCTGGGCGACTCCCCACATGAGGTCGTCGACGTGGTCGCTCGAGAGCCCCGTCTTCGAGAGCGCGTGGTCGATGAGCCGGACCGAGAGGTCCTCGCTGCGGACGTCCGCGAAGACGCCCCCGTCTCGCCCCTGTGGCGTTCGATACGCGGCCGCGATCACCGGCGTCGTGTCGTCGGTCATGCCCGAACCGAGAGCCGTGACGGGCTTAAAATGGCGTGGAACCCGAAGGAATCCTCCCGCCGTTTATCGTTTTATTCCTCGGACTCCCCGAGCAGGCTCTCGCCGGTCATCTCCGTCGGTCGGTCGATCCCCATCGTCTCCAGCACGGTCGGGGCGACGTCACAGAGCGACCCGCCCGCGCGGATCACGCGGCCGCCGCCGTCTCCGTCGGGCGATAGGTAGACGAACGGGACCGGGTTGTAGGTGTGTGCGGTGTGGGGGTTCTCGGGCGTCCCCATGTCGTCGGCGTTGCCGTGGTCGGCGGTGACGACCGCGTGGCCGCCGGCGTCGGCGACCGTCTCGAGCAGCCGGGAGAGCTGCGTGTCGACCGCCTCGACCGCCTCGACGGCCGCCTCGAAGTCGCCGGTGTGACCCACCATGTCCGGATTCGCGTAGTTCAACACCACGAGGTCGGGGTCGTCCGTCTCGACCACCCGGATCGCCTCGTCGGTGAGCTCGCGGGCCGACATCTCCGGCTGCAAGTCGTAGGTCGCCACGTCCGGGCTCTCGATTATCGAGCGCTGCTCGCCGGGGAACTCGACCTCCCGGCCGCCGTTGAGGAAGTAGGTGACGTGCGGGTACTTCTCCGACTCGGCGATCCGAAGCTGGGTCCCGCCGGCCTCGGAGACGACCTCGCCGACCGTGTTCGTCGGGATCTGCGGCGGGAACGCGACCGGGAACTCGAACGTCTCGTCGTACTCCGTCATGGTCACCAGCTCGACGTCCGGCCGGTCCACCTCGAACTCCCACTCCGGCTCGGTTCCGGTGAGCATCCGGACCAGCTGGCGCGCCCGGTCCGCGCGGAAGTTGAAGAAGACGACGGCGTCGCCGTCGGTGAGGGCGGGCCCGCCGGCGACGAGCGTCGGCTCGATGAACTCGTCCGTCTCGCCGCGGGCGTGCGCCTCGCGAGCGGCCTCGACCGCCGATTCGGCCTCGTGCGGCGCGTCGCGGTTCACGATCGCGTCGTAGGCGCGTCTCGTCCGATCCCAGTTCTCGTCGCGGTCCATCGCGTGGTACCGGCCGGTCACGGTCGCGACCGCACCGGTCCCGCGGCCCGCGGCCTTCTTCTCCACCGAGGCGAGGAACTCCTCCGCGATCTCCGGGGCGGTGTCGCGACCGTCGGTGAACGCGTGGGTCGTCGCCGGGACGCCCGCCTCGGCGGCCGCGTCGATGAGCGCCTCCAGGTGCGAGACGTGCGAGTGGACGCCACCGTCGGAGACGAGCCCCATGAAGTGGACGCGGCCGCCGGTCGACGCGACGCGCTCGAACGCCGACGCGAGCGCGTCGTTGTCGGCGAACGATCCCTCCGTGAGCGCGTCAGTGATGCGGGTGTACGCCTGCTTGACGACCCGGCCCGCACCGATGTTGAGGTGGCCGACCTCGGAGTTACCCATCTGTCCGTCCGGGAGTCCCACGCGCCGGCCGTGGACGACGAGCGACCCGTACGCCCCCCGTTCGGCCGCCGCGTCGAAGGTCGGCGTCTCGGCGGCCGTGACCGCGTCGCGCCCCTGCGTGTCCGGAACGTAGGGGTCGTCCGGCTCGAGACCGGTCCGGTGTGGCGAGTCGCGGCCGAGGCCCCAGCCGTCGAGTACGACGAGCGCAGTTCGCATACCTCACCCTCCCCGCCGCGAGGTAATTACCCTTCGTTCCGGAGGGTCGGCGGCGCGGCGATCCCGCAGTGACCCCGCGACGATCGATCGATCGCGGGAAGCCAACCTTTTGTCCGTCGGAGGCTAACCATACGTTAATGGACTCCGCGGTACTGCTCGATCTCCTCGGGAACGAGAACCGGCGACGCATCCTCCGGCTGCTCGCCGAGAAACCCTGTTACGTCACGGAGATCTCGGAGTATCTCGGCGTGAGCCCGAAGGCCGTCATCGACCACCTCCGAAAGCTGGAGGAGGCCGGGCTGATCGAGTCGACCACGGACGACCAGCGGCGGAAGTACTTCCGGATCACTCGGAGCCTGCGGCTCGAAGTGAGCGTCTCCCCGTACGGGTTCGGCGCGAAGAGCGCGTACCCCGCCAGCAACAGCCTCGACATGTCCGGACGGTGTCCCCACCTCTCGATCGAGGCACCCGACGGCGGCGAGAGCACGGACGAGATCGCCGACCTCGCCGCCGAGTACGGTCGGCTCCGCGAGCTCGACCGGGAGCTATCGGTCGCCAAGCGATGGGTCCACGGCCGCGTCGAGGACGCCCTCGCGGAGATCGACGAGCGGCTCGGCACCGAGGCCGACAGCCGGTTTTACGCCGCGGTGCTCGCGGCCCTAGCCGAGACCGACGGGTCCGTGGAGGCGGTCGTCGACGAGGTCGGTGCCCCCGAGGACGCCGTCGTCGACGCCCTCAGGCGGCTCGCCGACGTCGGGGTCGTCACCCATGAAAGGGAACGCGAACGGTTCCGGATCCGCTGAGACCGCTTTCGGCCGTGTCCGGCAGCGTCCGGCAGTCGGGTCGCCGGCCGCGACAACCCGAACCAGCACCCGGCGGCCTCGGCCGCTTTCGGAAGCTTTTGACTGCCGGCTGACGCATCACCGGCGTGAGCCGTTACCGAAACCTCTCGTTGTTCTTAGTCCTCGCCGCGGTGTGGGGCTCGGCGTTCATGGCGATCAACGCCGGATTGGCGTACTTCCCGCCGGTGCTGTTCGCCGCCCTCCGCTACGACGTCGCGGGCGTGGTCGTGCTCACGTACGCGGCCTACGTCGTCGACGACCCGATCCCGCGCGGCCGCGACGAGTGGAAACTCGTGGCCGTGGGTGCGGTGCTCCTCATCGCCGCCTACCACGCCTTCCTGTTCATCGGACAGACCGATCCCGAGGTGACGAGCGCGGTCGCGTCGGTCACCGTCGGCCTCTCGCCGGTGTTGACGACGGTGTTCGCGCGGGCGTTCCTCCCCTCCGAACGTCTGACGCTCCTCGGCGTCGTCGGCCTGCTCGTCGGGCTCGCCGGTGCCGGCGTGCTGGCCGCGCCCGACCCCGCGAACCTGACCGCCGGCGGGACCGTCGCGAAGTTCCTCGTGTTCCTCGCGGCCGCGGCGTTCGCGCTCGGGTCCGTGCTCACCCGCGCACTCGACGTCGGCATGGAGATAGAGACCATGGAGGCGTGGTCGATGCTGTTCGGCGCGGCGATCATGCACGCGATCGCGTTCGGTCTCGGCGAGTCGATGGCGGAGGTCGTCTGGACGACCGACGCGCTCCTCGCGCTCGGCTACCTCGCGGTGTTCGCGAGTGGCCTCGGCTACCTCATCTACTTCGACCTCCTCGACCGGCTCGGGCCGATCGAGATCAATCTCGTCTCCTACGTCGCGCCCGTGTTCGCGGCGCTCTCCGGCTGGCTCGTGCTGGACGAGGGGCTCACCCCGAACACGATCGCCGGCTTCCTCCTCATCTGTTGCGGCTTCCTGCTCGTCAAGCGGGCGGCGATCCGCGACGAGCTTCGCCGGCGAGGCGTGGTGGCGTAGGACCGACCGAACCGATCCCGCCACGTCGACCCAGCAAGCCTTTGTCGCGTCCGCGAGAGTCACCGGTATGAACCGCAAGGAGCTCGCCGCCCGGATCGACCACACCGTGCTCGGCCCGACGACGACGTGGAAGGACGTCGAAACGGTTCTCGAGGAGGCCGCGGAACACGGGATGAACGCCTGTATTCCGCCGTGTTATCTCACGGAAGCGACCGATCACGACGCGGATCCCGACGCGGTCGCGACCGTCGTCGGGTTCCCGCACGGGCAGTCGTCGATGGAGACCAAACGCGACGAGGCGGTCAACGCCTGGGACGACGGGGCCGACGAGATCGACCTCGTGATCAACGTCGGTCGGCTGACGGCCGGCGAGGACGACGCGGTCGCGGACGAGCTCGCCGAGGTCGTCGCGGCCGTTCCGGTCCCGGTGAAGGTCATCATCGAGACCGCGCTCCTGACCGACGCGGAGAAGCGCCGGGCCTGTGAGGTCGCGGTCGACGCCGACGCCGACATGGTGAAGACCTCGACCGGGTTCGCCGACGGCGGCGCGACGGTCCCCGACGTGGAGCTGATGAGCGAGTACCTCCCGGTGAAGGCCTCCGGCGGGGTCGGCTCCTACGAGGAGGCGATGGCGATGTTCGAGGCCGGCGCGGAACGGATCGGCGCGTCCTCGGGGGTCGCGATCGTCGAAGGGTCGCCGGAGTGAACGCGGAGCGGCGGGACGGCTAGCGGTCGGCGTTGCGGTTGCCATCGGCGTCGGCGTCGCGGTCGTCGTCGGTGTCGGATTCCACCACGTCGGCGTCGACTCCTTCCTCGACCGCCGGCGTCGTCGGTTCGGTCTCGACGCCGACGTCTGCGTACGAGTCGTCGCGGTCGCGGGAGCCGGAGCCGAACAGTCGGTCGACGATACCGCGGTCGTGGCGCTTCTCCGCCAGAAGCACGGAACACTCCACGTCGTAGAGCACGTCGAGCACGAGCGATCCGCGAACCAGCCGCGAGAGCAGTCCCTTCTCCGTCGCGCCGATCACGAGCAGGGTCGCGTCGCGGGCCGCCTCGGCGATCCGCGACTCCACGTCGCCCGACTCGACGCGGAGTTCCGCGTCAGCGAGGCCGTTGTCCGCGGCCCACGACTCGAGGAACGCCTCCCCCTCGGCGCGGTCGTCGGCGACGTGGAGCAGCGTGATCTCGGAGCCGAACTCGACCTTGAGGGTCCGCGCGACCGCCGCCGATAGCTCGGAGTCGGGGCCGCCCGCGGTCGGAACCAGGATCCGGGAGGCGTCGAACCCGCGGTCCCGGAACACGAGGAAGTCACACGGCAGCGAGTGGGCGAGTTCGTCGACCGCGGACTCCGCCCGCCCGGGCGCGCCGTGGGAGTTCTCGCCCCAGCCCATCACCGTCAGGTCCGCGCCGTAGGTCCGCGCGGCGTCGAACACCTCCTCGAAGACGCGGTGTGAGAGGACGACGTGGGTCTCCACGTCGACGCCGAACGTCTCGGCGTCGTCGCGAGCCTGGTCCAACAGGCCGTGTGCCGCCTCGTGAGCCCCCCGGTCCCGCGCGGCCTCGAGTGAGGTCTGGTCTGGGACGTTCGCGATGTTGACCGCGACGACGGTGCCGTCCCGCTGTTTCGCGATCGCCGACGCCAGCGTGATCAGGTGCTCCTCGGTCGCCGGGTTCGCGAGCGGCACCATCACCCGGTAGTCGCCGCCGCTCGGCTGGACCGAGGTGGCCGCCGACACCGCGGGCTTGGGAAGTTCCTCCGAGCGGTCGAGCACCCACGTCCCCAGCACGCCGCGCGCCTCCACCCGCGAGCGGGCGTACACGAGGTACCAGAGCACGGCGAAGCCGACGAGGCCGAACGAGATCAGGATGATCGTCGGCTCGATGTAGACGATCAGCGCGAACGACGACAGCGTCCCGATGATCGGGACGACCGGGTAGAAGGGAACCTCGAAGTCGGGGTCGTACCCCTCGACGCCCGATTCGCGCATCACGATGAGTGCGAGGTTGAGCAGGCCGTAGACGATGAGGTGGAGCACGGACCCCATCGTCGACAGCGACTCGACGCCGCCGGCGGCGAGGAACACGAGGATGAGCCCGCCGGTGAGCGCGATCGACTTGTACGGGGTGCCGAACCGCTCGTGGATCTCGTTGAGCTTCGGGGTGACGATCTTCTCGCGACCCATCGCGAAGTTGATCCGCGACGACGAGAGGATGGAGGCGTTCGCCGACGAGGCCGTCGCGAGCAGCCCGCCGATGAGCAGCATCCCGGCGCCGACCGCGCCCAGCGAGTAGCCGAACACGTCGTAGTTACCGAACAACAGACGGGCGGCGTCGACGACCGCGGTCTCGTTGTTCGCGACCAGTTCGTTCGGCACCGCCGCGAGCAACACGACGAGGAACAGCGCGTACACGACGGTGACGATCACGACCGATCCGAGGACCGCGAGCGGGAGGTTCCGACCGGGGTTCTTGATCTCCTCGGCGACCGAGGTGATCTGGACGAAGCCGAGATACGAGACGAAGATGATCCCGGTGACGGGAAGCACCTCCCCTACCGTTCCCGGCGGTGCGATCGGCCGCAGGGAGTCCATGTCGGCGTTCAGCAGGCCGACGACGGTGAAGACGGCGAGGATGCCGAGAAGCGACATCACGATGACGATCTGGAGGCCGCCGGTCTCCTTCGCGCCGAAGTAGTTGATCGCGATGAAAAGCAGCGCGCCGGCGAGCCCGATCACCTGTGCGGCCTCCAGCGTGAGCGGCCCGAGGCCGACCGGACCGAGCCCGACGAGCGCATTGACGTACTCGCCGAAGCCGTACATGTAGAACGCGGAGGCGAACGCGAGCCCGAGCCAGTTTGCCCAGCCGGCGATCGAGCCGAACATCGGGCCGAGCGCCCGGTTGACGTAGAAGTACGCCCCGCCGGATTTGGGCATCGCCGTGCCGAGTTCCGAGGCGGATAGCGCCGTGAACAGCGCGATCACGCCGCCGAGGACGAACGTGGCCGCGGCGAGCGGGCCGGCCCGCGCGACCGCGGTCCCGGGTAGCACGAAGATACCGGCACCGATCATGGTGCCGATCCCGATCGTGAGCGCCGCAAGGGGACCGAGGTCCTTCGCGAGCTCCTCGTCGCCGCTCACGCGCGCCCCTCCGTCGTGACGTCGTCGTCGACGATCGACACGACTCGCTTCGAGCTACGCGGGGTCATGGAGTACACTCTCTCGGCAAGGGATTTAGGCGGATCGTTCGTCCTCGGAGCGTTCCCGGTCCGTTTTTGCCCGTCCGCGCCGGAAGGGGTGTCATGACCATCGACACGGGGACGGTCGAGGAGCTGATCGAGTCGGGGATCCCGGAATCGGTTGCGCGAGTCACGACTCCTCGGATCCACAACGACGAGGACGAGGACGCCCACTTCGCCGCGGTCGTCGTCTCGCCCGTCTTCGAGGGGGAATCGCTCGTCGACCAGCACCAGCGGGTGTACGACGCCGTCGGCGACGACATGACTCGATCGGTCCACGCGCTGGAGATCAAGACGTACACGCCCGAGGCGTACGCCGAACACGGCGACGGCATCCTCGACGACGACCTCCGGACGGCCGGGCTGCTCCCAGTCGAGTAGCGGCGCTCCGGTCCAGAGCGGTCGACCGAGCGGGTCAGCCGGGAGGTTTTCGTTCCCCGCGACCGTCGCCGCGACCATGTCGCCGTCGCCCTCCACGCTCGAACGATTCACGGACGCTTCTTGGCCGGCCGTCACGCTCCTCGTGGTCGTCTTTCTCGCCGGAGTCTACCTTCGCGCGAGCCGGGTCGATCCCGCGTTCGGCGTCATCGTCGTCGCCTTCCTCGTGATGAACGGCGGACTGATCGCGCTCGGCGGGTGGGCTGCGGGCCGGAACGAGGAGTGACAGCGCGGAGCGGGCCCCTCGGACGGCTCACTCCTCGGCGTCGTCGTCAGCGACGGCAACATCGACGTCGTCAGCGACGTCGTCAGCGGCGTTGGCGGAATCGGCGTCGGCGGACGACTCCTCGCCTCGATCGGCCAGCCCCGCGAGGTGGCCGATCTCGGGGAGGATGACGTCCTCGACGCCAAGCCGGACCGCGTTCTCCGAGCCGGGGAGACAGCAGACGACGGTTCCGTCGACCACCCCCGCGGTCGCGCGTGAACCGACCGTCCGCGTGCCGACCTCCTCGGCGGAGAGTCGGCGGAACAGTTCGCCGAAGCCGGGGAGGTCCTTCTCGAAGAGCGGATCGACCGCCTCGGGCGTGACGTCGTCGGGAGTCACCCCCGTGCCGCCGGTCGTCACGATGGCGTCCGTGTCCTCGCGTCTCGCGAGGCGGTCGACGGTGCCTTGGACCCCGTCGAAGTCGTCGTCGACGAGTTCGCGGACGGCGACCTCGTGGCCCGCGTCCTCGAACGCCTCGACGAGCAGATCGCCGGAGACGTCCTCATCGATGGATCGGGAAGAGGAGACCGTGACGACCGCGACCGCGACCGTCTCCGCGTCGTGAGCGTGATGGTGATCGTCGTGGTCGTCGTGGTTGTGAGCGTGACCGTGTCCGTGGTCATGATCGTGGTCGTGATGCTCGGTGTCGTGGTCGTGATTATCGGCGTCGTCGCTCATGTCCAGTCGTTCGGTCGGGGTCGTGAAAACACCATTCGTCGCGGTCGGAGGGCATCATACAACTCTCCTCACGGCTGTTCACTTCACAGGCAAACGTCAGAATACGTTATTGGAACCGACCTGCTTGTAGAATGGGTGTTTCGTGGGAGAATTGGATGGATAGAACGAGAGCGTTGCTGGGGCGGTGATCACGATCTCGGAGAACACTTCCAAAGCCCCAGCCGGCTCCGGTCGAGGGCCTCGCTGTGGTCCTCGTCGCTCACTGCGTTCGCTCCTGCGGTCCTTGATGTCGGCCGTCTTCCCGGAGCCGGCTTCCCCTTTGAGTCCCACCCGCACCGCACCTCACGCCTCCCCAGCCTCGTCGCTGGCGCGGAACCGCGCCAGCGACTCCCTCGCGGGCTCCTCGCGCCCCTGCGGGGCACTCGGAGGCGCGCCACCGCCCAGAGGATCGCTCAAGTCTCGCACACGGGCTCGATCGGCGGTTCCGACGAGAATCTCGATTCACGTCTCCGGCACGGAACACAACGTTTAGTCGGGACGCCCGCACACACCGCGTATGCGCTTCTTCGAGCAGCTCGCGGACCGGATCGAACGGACCGACAGCGTCGTCTCGGTCGGCCTCGATCCGGACCCGGACCGGATCCCGTCGTTCCTCTCGGACGCCGACCTCCCGCGGTGGGCGTTCAACCGGCGTATCATCGACGCGACCCACGAGCACGCGGCCTGTTACAAGCCGAACGCGGCATTCTACGAGGACGCCGACGGCTGGCGCGCGCTCAGGGAGACCGTCGCGTACGCGGCCGGCAAGGACGTCCCAGTCCTCCTCGACGCCAAACGCGCCGACATCGGCAACACGACACGCCAGTACGCCGAGGTGCTGGAGTGGGTCGACGCGATCACCGTCAACCCGTACATGGGCCGCGACTCGCTCCAACCGTTCCTCGACCGTGAGGAGAGGGGCGTTTTCGTGCTCTGTCGGACGTCGAATCCCGGCGGGAGCGACCTCCAGGACCTCGAACTCGGTTCGGGTGAGCCGCTGTACGAGCGCGTCGCCGCGCTCGCGGACGTCTGGAACGCGAACGGGAACGTCGGTCTCGTCGTCGGCGCGACGACTCCCGACGAACTCGCGGAGGTCAGGGCGATCGTTCCGGAGATACCGTTCCTCGTCCCCGGCGTCGGCGCACAGGGCGGCGACGCCGAGGCCGCGGTCGACCACGGGCTCGCGACGTATCCGGAGGTCGACGTCGACGTCGGACTAGTCAACTCCTCGCGGGGGATCGTCTTCGCCGGCGAGGAGGCGGCTCGGCCCGACGACGAGACGGCCTACTTCGGAGCCGCCGGCGACGCGGCGAAACGACTGAAGAGGCGGTTGAACCGGTATCGGTAGTCGATCGATCTCCCCGAGTGGTCGGTCTCCGACCGCCTCGAATCATTCGACCCGATATCCGTCCGAGTCGCCCCCCGGCTGGGAACCGTCTGACCGGCCGCCGCCGTCACCGACGCCCGACGACTCCGCACAGGGAGTACACGCGCCGACCGCCTCGTTCCAGTGGTCGCGGCAGACCTGTCGTCCGCAGTACCGGCAGCCGTGTCGTGCCGGGGCGTTCTCACATATCTGACAGAGTCCGGTGACGCTCATGGTCGATCGTCGCCCGGGTCGCTTATGACGATTCGGGCGGGATCGATGCGTATGCGCCAGTTCGTCGTCGTCGGCCACGACGTCCCCACCGACCCGGACGCGATCTCCCTTTCGGACATACCCGGCGCGGGCCGGCTCGACCTGCTGTGTCGATGCGTATCGACCGGCGTCTTCCTCTCACACGGGATCCGTGAGGACGCCAGGGTCCACCTCGTCTGTGCCGACGAACTCACCGTCACGTTCGACGCCGGGACTCTCCGACACCTTCACCCCGACGAGCGGAACGTCGCCGCTCGGGTCCGCGACGCGCTGGCCGCCCGCGAGGACGCGATCGGCCACATGCCGGCGGACGTCTCTCCCGGCGTGGAGCTGCGTCGCATGGGACTCTCGGCGACGCTCGATCGACTCGCAGCCGAGGGAACGCTGGTTCAGCTTCATGAGGAGGGGGCACCGCTCGTCGACGCCTCGCCGCCGGAGAATCCGACGTTCGTCCTCTCCGACCACCACGACTTCACGGAGACGGAGTCGTCGCTCCTCGCGGAGGCGTGTGATCGGCGGCTCCGCGTCGGCCCCGAGCGGCTCCACGCCGATCACACCGTCTCGGTCGTTCACAACTGGCTGGACACGGATGGGTACACGTCGTATTGACCCTCGAGCGTGATTCGCGTCATACCCCGTTTTCGGAAGGATTAAAAGAACGAACGGCCTCCGTTGGGATGCGGGCCGGTGGGGTAGCTTGGTATCCTTCGGCCTTCGGGTGGCCGTAACCACGATTCAAATTCGTGCCGGCCCATTTTCACCCCACTTCGTAACGGCAAGCGCTAGCGAGGAGTCCGTAGCGGGCGTGAAACCGTCGCCGAGTGAACTCCAATCAGAGAGCAACTCCTCGATCTGCGACCGTGATTCGGTATTCTTTCCGGCCCGGTCAAAAGCGATCGTACGGCCGCAGACGACGGCGACCAACGCACGGATCGAGGCAGCGAGAACGTCGAGCGGTCGGGCGGCGAGAACGACGCGAGGATAGTCGATCGCCTTCGAGGTGTATCGCTTGAGCGGTTCCGCCGAGTGAATTGATACTGCCGACGAAAGCACATCTAGTTATATTGTCACAGAGCGTGACGGGAGTCGATTACCGACAAACCTCAAGTCAGTCTGTCGATTTCGTCGGATTGATGGGGTATTTCGGGGATGAAACGACTCGGACGCGGCTCGACTTCACTCGTGGAGAGTTCACTGGCGCGATAGGGGATTCGGTTACGGTCATTCCCTTGATAGTCGCGCTGGCACTGTTGACGGAGGTGTCGCTTCCGCACGTGCTTGTCGGCTTCGGCGTCTTCCAGATCGTCTGGGGGGTCGCCTACGGGCTTCCGATCTCGGTGGAGCCGATGAAGGCGCTCGCGGCGCTGGCCATCGCCGGGGTGCTCACCTACGCCGAGTTGGCTCTCGCCGGGCTCTCGTTGGCCGTCGTCCTGCTCACGATCGGCCTCTCGGGAACGCTCGCGGCTGTGGAGCGCTGGATCGGTGACCCGGTCATTCGCGGGATCCAGTTCGCCGTCGGGCTGATCCTGCTCGAAACGGGGGTCCGGCTCGGACTCGAGGACCCGATGTTCGGGGCCGCGGGGATCGCGATCGCGGGCATCGCCGTCGCCGTCGGACGGCGAGAGGCCGGCGGACTCGTCGTCGTGGTCGCCTGCGTCGCGATCGCGGCGTGGACCGCCGGGGTGCCGACGCCGACGCTTCCGGGCGCACCGCCGGTTCCGGACCTCGCGTCCGCGATCGGCTGGAACGCGGCGGAAGGGGCGTTCGCCCAGCTCGCGATGACGGTCGGCAACGCCGCGCTCGCGACCTCTCTGATCTTCGCCGACCGATTCGACGCGGAGGTTTCCGCGGACGACCTCTCGACGAGCATGGGCGTGACGAACTTGCTCGCCGTCCCCATGGGCGCGATCCCGATGTGTCACGGCTGTGACGGCGTCGCCGGAAAACACGCCTTCGGCGCGCGGACCGGCGGGGCGAACGTCCTGATCGGCCTCGGCTACCTCGGAGCCGCGCTCGTCGTGACTCCAGCGCTGCTCGCGGCCTTTCCGCTCTCGATGGTCGGGTCGGTGCTCGCGGTGGTCGCGGTGTCGCTCGGCCGGGCCGTCGAGGAGTCCTCGAACCTCGCGCTGTCGGTCGGGATCGGCGTCCTCGCGCTGGCTACGAACCTCGGAATCGCGTTCCTCGTCGGGATCGCAGCCGATCTCGCGGTAGAACGGACGAGGCGATGAATCGACCTCGGCTCCGTGTCGGCCGCTCGGGAACGTCGATCGCGCGGGCAGCGTCGGTGCGCGTGCCGACCGCCTCAGACGCCGTCCGCGATCCGGCGTGCGACGCGGTCGCGGTCCTCCCGGAGCCGGTCGACGACGGTCGCGATGGACGCCAACACCGGGTGGTCCGGCCCGTCCATCGGAGCATAGAGGTACTCGTAGAATCCGGTCTCGACGTCGCCGGCGACCCGTTCCGGAGACATCGGCGGGTCCCGGAGCGTCGACTGTCGATCGATCGCGACGGCGTTACACTCCGATTCGAGGTCACCGAGCCGCTCCCAGACGTCGATCGAGGCGTCGACCCGTCGGCCGTGGGGGATGCCGTCGAGGTGCTGGTTCAACCGGCTTCGGCGGCGATCGACTCCCGAGAGCGTCGCGCCGGCGTCGTCGAGCGCGTCGAGTTCGACGTCGATGGCGTCGGCGAGCGATCGCCTCGCGGCCGCCGCCCGACGGCTCCGGTCGACGAACGCCGACTGTAACGCCGGCGAGAGCGTCCCGTTCGACGCCAGCGACACGGTCGTGTCCGGGCCCAGCTCCGCCGCGAGGCTCTCGGCGACGCTCTCGTCGTACTCCTCCGTGTAATGGGGTAACGACATCACGGTGTCTCGGTACGTATCGAGGACGCGCCTGAGGCGAAGGTCGCCGACCGCGCGCCCGCTTCCCGCCCGGTGCGTACCGATCAGTTGGCTGGTGGCGGCCGCGGACGGCTTCGTCGGCTCCGTCGTCTCCGTCGGAGACGGATCGAGCGCCGCGATGCGGTCGGCGAACTCCTCGAACGCGTCGTGTTCGTCGGTGACGCGGCGGCGCTCGCGACGACAGGCCGTCTCCGCGTCGCGGACGTACGCGAACGTGACGAGCGCGAGCAGCCCCGCGACCGCGACGGTGGTGACGACGCCGGGTTCGGCCGCCGCGGCCGACAGCTCACACGAGAGGCTCGTACATTCGGGTTCCAGGGCGGGCTCGCTCGGGATCCTGAAGGCGACGTCGCCGCCCCGGTTCACGCTCATAATTTCGTTAACACATCGCACATTCAAAACCGTTTTGGGAGGTGTCACGCGGTGAACATCGGGTCCCGGTTCCGGAACCGAAGCGACTCTTCGTCCGGGACGCGCGGACTGGCGGCGACACCGATTTGATCCCCCGCACCGAACAGTCGGGCGTGACAACCCAGACTCCGGGCGTCCACCACGTGACGGGGATCGTCGGCGACGCGCAGGCGAGCGTCGACTTCTACGCGGGGGCGCTCGGACTCCGGCTGCTCCGGACGACGGTGAACTACGAGGACCGCCTCCAACATCACCTCTACTTCGGGACGGACGACGGCCGTCCCGGCTCGGTCCTCACCGTCTTTCCCGACCCGACGGGCGCGCCGGGGCGACCCGGCAAGCCGGGCTACGAGTCGGTCTCGCTCGCCGTCCCGCGCGACTCGCTCGAGTACTGGCACGATCGGCTGACCGACCGCGGGGTCGACGTCGAGCGGATCCGCCCCGACGAGCGGTTCGGCGACCGCGGATTCAGCCTATCCGATCCCGCCGGGACCGCGATCGAACTCGTCGCGACCGACGACCCCTCCGAGCCGTGGTCCGAGGGATCGGTCCCCGAATCGGCGGCGATCCGGGGACTGTACGGCGCGACCGCGACGCCGACGGATCCGTACGGTGCCGCGAGTGTCCTCGAAACGCTCGGTTTCGAGTACGAGGCCGAGACCGGGGACCGCATCCGGTACCGCGCGCCGGGCGAACGGGCGACCGCGATCGACCTCCTCGACCGGGACGCGCCCTACCTCCGCGAGGGTCCCGGGACGCTCCACCACGTCGCCGTGCGGCTCCCCGACCGCGAGGCGCTCCTCGGCTGGCACGACCTGTTCCGCGAGCGGGGGTACGAGGTCTCTCGCGTGAAGGACCGGCACTTCTTCCACTCGCTGTACGTCCGCGGCCCCGGCGGGCTCCTCGTGGAGCTCGCGACCGAGGCACCGACTCCGGACGGTCCACGGGGACCGGGACTCGACGACCCCGACACGTCCGGCCACGCGACCGATCTGTATCTCCCGGACCGGTTCGCCGAGGACCGGAGCCTGATCGAGGGGCAGCTGCCGCGGATCGAGCCGCCGAGTCGCCGATGACGCGTCGACTTCGCGACGTCGAAGGCCCGCACGCCGACGCCCGGCTCGTCGTCGGGGGCGCGCCCGCCGCGGCCGCCGAGGTCGCGGTCGTCCTCCTCCACGGCCGCGGGGGGACCGCCGAGGGGATCGTGCGACTCGCGGACGAGTTCTACCGGCCGGGCGTGACCCTGCTCGCGCCCGCGGCCCGCCGGTCGACCTGGTTCCCGGCGGGCCACGACGCGCCGATAGCCGACAACGAGCCCGCGCTGTCCTCGGCGGTCGACTGCGTCGCCGGCGCGGTCGCGGCCGCTGGCGACGTGGGGCTCCCCCCGACTCGGACGCTCCTCGTCGGGGTCTCACAGGGCGGGTGCGTCCTCGCGGAGTTCCTGTGTCGTCGCCCGCGACGGTTCGGCGGGGCGGTCGTCGCCTCGGCGGTGCTACCGGGCGAGGACCTCGAAACGCGGAAAGTCGCGGGCGTCGACGGCGATCGCGACTCCCTCACCCCGCTCGACGAAACGCCGGTGTTACTCGACTCAAGCGGGGCGGACCCGCACGTCCCGGCGGATCGGGTGCGCGAGACGGGTCGGGTCCTCGAAGGGGGCGGCGCGACCGTCGACGTCCGGATCGATCCCGGCTCGGGTCACGGGCTCTCGGACGCGACGATCGGGCGGATCCGCGACCGGATCGACGCGCTCACTCCCTGACGCCGTCGTCGGTGATCACGGTGTCGATCATTCCGACGGGGGTCGCGTCGTAGCTCGGGTTCTCGATCGTCACGTCCTCGACCGGCTCGCGCATCACCTCCACGGCGTCGCGGAACTCGTTCTCGAACCGGAACTCCTCGATGGTCTTCGCCCCGGATCCGACCGCGGTGACGGGGACGCCGAGTTCGCGGGCGGTGACGACGAGCGGGAAGGTCCCGACTCGGTTGTAGTAGGTGCCGCCGGTGATACACGTGATCCCGAGCAGGACGCGGTCGCAGTCGCGGAGCGCGTACCCCATCGCCCCGTCGACGACCATCCGCGTGTCGACGCGGTCCATGCCGGCGAGCGCGCGCGCCGTCTTCCGGCCGAGCGTCCGCGGGCGCGCCTCGGTAACGTACACGGTCAGGTGCGCGCCGTCGCTCGCGGCAGTCTCGATGGACTCGAGGACGGTCGTGGAGTAGTCGTGGACCAGCAGGGTGTCGCCGTCGACGATCCGCTCGGCGGCGTTGGCCGCGGCGGCCGCCTTCGAGGTCTCGACGTCCGCGACGACGCGGTCGATCACGTCCTCTAAGAGCTGTTTGGCCCCCTCGACCGTCGTCGGCTCGCCGACGATCGACCGCTCGACCTCGCGCATCGCGTTGTGGAGCGCGGCGTGTGAGGGGTTCGACCGGCGCAACACGCCCGCGTTGTGCTCGAGGTCGCGTTCGAACTCGTCGACGGTGACGTACTCGCGGTCGAGCAGCTCCGCGAGCGACTCCGTCGCCTTCACGGCCACCGCGGAGGTGCTGTGGGTCCGCATCGCCCGGATCTCGGCGACCGTCTCGTCGATCATGTCCGGAGAGTCGACGCCGCGGTTAAAAGGGGTTGCGGGGTTTCGTTCCCCCGCCAGTAGGCTTATATCGGTGAGCGAACGTGTGGTATACGAGATGAGCGAGAGCGACGGATCCGACGGGTACGAGCGTCTCTTCGCCGATCCCGTCCGAGAAACGATGGATGGTGCCACCTACGGAACGTGGCGAGCGATCACGGCCCCGGACGCGGTGTCGCTCGCGTTCGGGTTCCCGTATCCCGACGCGTTACCGAACGGGAAGATCAACGAGGCGGTCGACACGCTGCTGGAGGCCGACCACGAGGACGCGCTCCAGTACGCCGGCGGCGACTACGCCGACGCGATCACGGAGACCGTGGTCGAACGGACGAGGGCCCGCGGGATCGAGTGTACCGAGGCGGAGGTCCACGTGACGAACGGCGCGACGCACGCGCTCGACACGGTCGCACAGAGCTTCCTCGATCCCGACGACACCATCGCCGTCGAGGCGCCGAGCTACATGGGCGCGCTGCGGCTGTTCCGTAACTACGGCGTCGACATCGAGGGGTACGCCATGGACGAGAACGGCCTCGACGTCGAGGCGTTCGCCGCGGATCTGGCGGCCCGCGAGGAGGCCGGCGACGCGCTGCCGAAGTTCCTGTACACGGTCCCCGACTTCCAGAACCCGACCGGCGTGACGCTGTCGGTCGACCGCCGGAAGCGGCTCCTCGAGCTGGCGGAGACGTACGACTTCCTGATCGTCGAGGACGACCCGTACGGGCAGCTCCGATACGACGGCACCACGCCGGAGCCGATCAAGTCGCTCGATACGGACGGCCGCGTCGTTCGCGTCGACACGTTCTCGAAGACGATCGCGCCCGGGATCCGGACGGGGTGGGTCGTCGCCGACGAGGCGATCGTCCGGGAGCTCGACCGGATCAACGCGGGCGGCGAGAACGTGTTCACGCTCGGGCTCATCGCCCGCTACTGCGAGGCGACCGACTTCGAGGGCGACCTCGACGGTCTGCGCGCCGGCTACCGGGAGCGCCGGGATCGGATGCTCGAGTCGCTCGAGGAACGGATGCCGGCGGAAGCGGACTGGAGTGAACCCGAGGGCGGCTTCTTCGTCTGGGTCGAGTTCCCCGAGGGGATCGACGCCGAGGACCTGCTCGAGACGGCGGCCGAGGAGGGCGTCACGTACCTCCCCGGGTCGTACTTCTTCCACGACGAGCGGGGGAGCCGGCACGCGCGGCTCTCCTTCAGCTACGTCACCCCCGAGGAGATCGACGAGGGGATCGCGGCGCTCGCGCGGGCGACGCGCGCGGAACTGCCGGCGGTCGAGGCGTCCGACGACTGAGTTTTCCGCTTTTTGGCCGCCGACGGGTGTTTATCGGCTCCGCTCGTACCCGACGTATGGGCTATCCCGTCACCTACCACTGCCCGCGCTGTGAGACGATCGTCGAGATCGACCGCGAGGGGTACCTCGCGGACAAGGCGGTGCGGCCGTACCCCTTCGAGGGCTGGACGTACGCCGACCCCGACGAGCCGTTCGAGGGCGACGCCGCCGACGGGGTTCGGTTCGTCTGCGGCGAGAGCGACGGGGTCGTCTGGGACCCGCACGGGGACGGGGTCGGTGACACGAGCGGAGACGGAAGCGGCGACGACCCGTCGCCGGCGGCCGACGGCTGCGGCGAGCCCTTCTACCTCTCGTTCGTCCGCTACGAGGAGGGGAGGGAGATCGACCCCCGCGCCGAAAGCGAGTTCGTGACGATCGACCCGAGCTGGAGACTCTCCGGGCCGGCGGGGCCGGGCGGTCCCGACGGGTTCCGTTGACGGAACTCGGGGCTCCTCCCGGTACGTCAGACTTCCTCGAAGTCCTCGAGGACGATGGCGATCGCGTCCTTGGACGGGAGGTCCCGAACGCTGTAGCCGCGTGGATGTCGGAGGTCGTGTGGGTACTCTCTCGGCTGCGGGACGTCGTACTTCTCGGTTCCGTCGAAGCCCTCGAGGAACTCGAGAGTGACCATCGGTTCGACGAACGCCAGCCGCGACCCCTCCTCGTCGCCGACGAACCCCTGGATGAGCGTGTTGCTGAATCCGTCGGGATCGCCCACGTCGTCGGGGCCGTCCGGGAGTTCGGGGGCATCAGACGGCGCAGTGTGTTCGCCCATGTCACGGATGTACCGCTGGTCGACGACGGGATCCGGGGCGCGTTCGTACCCCTCCGGGAGTTGATCGAAATCGAAGTTCGTCTCGGTGACTTTGCCCTCGTCGTCCGGTCCCGGTCCCGACGTGTACTCGTCGTTGCCGGTGTCGTACGGCGGGAGCCCCGGTCCCTCGATGGCGTCGACCGTCGCCGGGTCGAGCATGTGGAAGTGGACGTCGAAGTGGGGTTTCAACCACGCGCCCTTGCCGCCGAAGTGGCCGCCCGGGTTCCAGTTGAGTCCGAGGAAGGTGAACGGCGTCTCCGCCGCGTCCGGAAACGGCACGAAGAACTGGAGCGACTCCTTGAAGTGGACGGTCGCCGCCTGACCGTCCTCTCGGTACTTGTCCGTCTCCGCCCGGTTGTCGGCGTCCGCGAGGTCGTCCGCTTCCGGGAGACCGTCGAACGCGTCGCGGTCGAACTCGACGCCGTGGTACTTCGGTTCGCCGGACGACGTCTCGCTGGTGAACGTTCGCACTCGGCCGTCCCCGAGATTCACGGCCCGTCCGTACTCGGTGATCCCGTCGGGCGGGAACCCGCCCGAACCGTCGTTCCCGTCCTCGTTACTCCTCCCCTTACCCCTTCCCTTGCCGTTGCCCTGTCCCGCCGCCCCGGTGACGCCGATGCCGCCGAGAAGCGCGCTTCCCGTGACGGCGGACCCGAGAAGCGTCCGCCGGTCGGGTGTGAAGCGACGCCCGTCAATCGAGTCGTTCTCTCCGTTTGCCCCGTCGAGCGCAGGATCGGATCGGTCCGACATACGGGACACGTCATTAATTTCGAAAATGAAATAATAACTGGATTATTATTTTCTATAAACCATAAAATAATGTCATTATGTGTACGGGATATACGAACGATTCCCGTCGTGGACCCGTCGGTGCGGATCCCGGGGTGACCCGCCCCGATCCCGCGGCCGCGACCGGCAAACCCCTTAGGTGGGGACACGAAAGGGGCCGTATGGAGAGCATCAACCGGACCGCGATCGAGCTCGTCGACGAGGCGCTCGACTTCGCGGGCGAGCTTGACGTGGCGGGGTACGAGTTGGAGAACGGGGCGACGGTTGTCGACTTCGGCGTCGACGCCAACGGCGGTGTCGAGGCCGGCCTGCTTTTAGCCGAGATCCAGACCGCCGGGCTGGCGAGCGTGAACACCCGGATGGGCGAGGTCGCCGGCGCGCCCCGCGGGTACGTCGAGCTGTCGACGGATCACCCCGCGGTCGCGCTGTTGTGCTCGCAGAAAGCGGGCTGGGAGCTGGCGTTCGAGAGCGGGTTCGAGGGGCTCGGATCCGGGCCCGCACGCGCGCTCGTCGGCCAGGAGACGGAGTTCGAGCGCGTGGGCTACTACGACTCCTCGGAGTTCGCCACCCTCGCGATCGAGTCCACGTCGCTTCCCGACGAGGAGGTCGCCGAGCACGTCGCCGACCTCGCCGAGGTCGATCCCGAGGGCGTCTTCCTCCCGACGTACGCCACCGGCTCCACCGCGGGATCCGTCTCGACCGCCGCGCGCGCGGCGGAACTCGCGGTCTTCCGCCTGCTCGAGATCGGCTACGAGCCGACCGACGTGCTCTACGCGTCCGGGAGCGCGCCGATCGCGCCCGTCACCCGCGACGAGGACCGCGCGATGGGCCGGACGAACGACGCGTTGGCGTACGGCGGGAAAGTCCACCTCCAAGTCGCGCGCGACGACGACCGGTTCGACGAGATCGTCTCCACCGTGCGCGACGACTACGGAACCCCCTTCCTGGAGGTGTTCGAGGACGCCGACTGGGACTTCTACGAGGTTCCCGAAAGCGTGTTCGCGCCGGCGGAGGTCACCGTCGACGTGGTCGACGGTCCCGTCTACACCGTGGGCGAGACCGACGAGGCGCTGCTCGCGGAGTCGTTCGGCTACCGCTGATGCGTATCAAGCCGGTCCCCGAACCGCCCGCGGACCTCGCGACGCTCGCCGAGTTCCAGCGGGCGGTCCCGCTCGTGCCGGGCAGCACCGACGACTGCTGTGCGCGGCTGCGCGACCGCCGCGACCTCCCGAGCCGCCAGCGCGCGAACGATTGGCTCGCGTTCCTCCGGACGCTCGAGCTCGCACGCGAGACGCCGCGGGGGTTCGTCCGAACCGACACGGAGCCGACGCCGGAGTCGGTGCGGAACGGGCTTCGCGATGGGGTCCTGTTCGTCCCCGAGGCGCTCTCGCTGTTGCGGGCGGCGTCGCCGGCGGAGCCGGTGACCGCGGAGACGCTCTTTTCGGCGACTCGGGAGTCGGTCCCGCGACACGACCGCGCGCGCGACGCCGACTGGGAGCGGTCCTGGCGTAACCGCGCAGACCGCCTCCTCCGATGGCTCGCGCTCGTCGATCTGGCCGCGCTGATCGAGCGCGACGAGGGCCTCGACGGCGAGTGCGCTCCAGACGACCCCGGGCGAGGATACGTCGCCGGCGACGCCCTCTCGGGCGCGTAACAAGCCTTTTGCCCGGAGCCGGAGACGGAGTCGTATGGGACGATTCCACGGGCGGCGATCGCGGGAGACGGTGTCCTACGAGCCCGCGAGCGTCAAAGAGCTCCTCGTGGAGATGAAGGACACCGCGGAGCTCCTCATCGACTTGTCGTACTCGGCGGTGCTTCACGCCAGCCCCTCGGTCGCACGCGAGGTCGTCGAACTCGAACACCGGATGGACGTCCTCCAGATGCGCGCCCGGATGAGCCTCATGCTCGCGGCGCGAAACCCCAACGAGGCGGAGACGCTCGCACCCGTGCTCGGCGTCGTCGCCGCCGCGGACAAGGTGTCCGGAGCCGCCGGCGACATCGCGAAGATCGTGATCGAGGAGATCGGGCTTCCGGAGGCGATGCGCGGCGCGCTCACCGAGGGCGTCGAGACGCTCGTCCGCGGCACCGTCGCCGACGAGTCGACCTACAGCGGTCGAACGCTTCGGGACGTCGATCTCGAATCCGAGACGGGCGTCCGGGTGATCGCCATCCATCGCGGAGACGACTGGATCCTCAACCCCGGCCCGACGACCCGACTGAAACGCGGCGACGTGACGCTGCTTCGGGGGCCGGAGGGCGGCGTCGCGGAGGTACATCCGACGCTGACGGGCGAGCCGTTCGAACTCGACGACGCGCCGGAGCCCGCGATCGACGACCTCGAGCGCGCGGTCGATTCGATCGTGTTGATGAAGAACCTCTCCGAACTCGCCGTCGATCTGGCCTACGGCTCCGTGCTCTTCGACAACGAGGAGCTCGCCGAGGAGGTGAGTAACCTCGAGATCGAAGTCGACGCGCTCCAGTCGCGGTTCGAGGCGTGGACCCTGCGAGCGGCCAAGGAGGCGGAGGACCCGGTTTCGCTTCGGGGGCTCATCCACCTCGGGGTCGCGACCGAGGAGATCTCGGACGCCGCCCTCCAGATCACCGAGGGCGTGATACGCGACATCGGCGTCCACCCCGTCGTCGAGATGGCCGTCAAGGAGTCCGACGAGATCATCACCCGAACCCGGGTCGGTCGCGGCAGCGAACTCGCCGGAACTCGGATCGAAGCCGGCGTCCCGGCGACCGAGATCGCCACGAGCGTGCTCGCCATCCGCCGCCCCGACGAGGGGTGGCTCGTCGGCCCCGACCTCGACACCACGATCCGCGCCGGCGACGCGATCATCTCGAAGGGGACGCGGACCTCCGCCGCGGAGTTCGCGGCCCTGGCGACGTGACCCCGACGACCCGCCCCGTCCGACGCTACTACGAGGCGATAGACGCCGGCGAGTACGACCGGCTCGCGGCCCTCCTCGACCCGAGCTTCGTCCACCGCCGACCCGACCGCACGCTCGAGGGACGCGACCGGTTCGTCGCGTTCATGCGGGACGAGCGACCGATGACCGACACCGAACACGTCGTCGACGCGGTGTACGAGTCGGATCCCGACGGCGACGACCCGCCGAATCCCGCCGGCCCTACGGGCGTGGCGGTCCAGGGACGGCTCCTCGACGCGGACGGCGACGAGCTGTTCGCGTTCGTCGACGTCTTCGACGTCGAGGACGGTCGGCTGACCGCGCTGCGGACGTACGTCCGGACGGACGGGTAGTCCCCGAACTCTCGTCGACCGCGGCGCGGTTGCCTACTTCTCGTCGACGTGGCGCACCTCGCTGGCGACGCCGCGGGTCGACTCGACCATCTCCGGGCCGGACATCTCCGCGCGGCCGACCGCGAACGCCCTCGGCCCCTCGATCACGACCTCGTCGCCGACGCGGATCCCGTCGTCGGCGTCGACGACGCCCGGCGCGAGCACGGAGCCGTGCGGGACGAAGGAGTCGATCTCGACGCGCTTCGTCGGCGCGTCGCTCTCGACCCACCGGCGCGCGCCTTCGAGCGTGAACGAAAGGGTGCCGTACTGCGGAACCATGGTCGCGAGCTGTGCGCCCGGCTCGCCCTCGCGGCCGGCGTCGGGGTCGTCGCCCCACACCTGGAGCTTGGGGTAGCGGCCCGTAGTGCGGATCGCGTCGCCGGCGTCGTCGCTCCCGTCACCGTCGCCGGGGCCGCCGAACAGGTCGTCGCCCGCGCCGTCGCCGAGGAGGTAGTCGGCGATCGCCTTCACCGTGTTGTGCTCGCGCTCGCGC
Source organism: Halorubrum cibi (assembly GCF_900182635.1). GTDB lineage: Archaea > Halobacteriota > Halobacteria > Halobacteriales > Haloferacaceae > Halorubrum > Halorubrum cibi. Next base: position 161,995 of record NZ_FXTD01000005.1, read on the forward strand.
TTGCTGTATGCGGGCTCGCCGTCGAGCGCGGCGTTCAACTCCCCCAGCGACTCGTCGGTCGTCGGGTGGTCGACGCAGGTGTACTCGAAGGGAACGTCGATCTCGGGATCGGCTTCGACGCGCTCGCACACCTCGCGGTAGCCGTGTTCCGGGACGTGCGCGATCACGCGGGAGTACTCGTTCCGAGTCAGATACCGGCGGAGCACCTCGGCGACGAACCCGATCTCGTCCTCGCTCCAGTCGCCGGTCACGACGGAGTCGTAGTGTTGGGCGGGGTAGGTCGTCTCCAGTTCCTGGGGCACCACGCCGATAGGCGAGGTCATCGAGACCGTGTGGCCGCGCCACTTCACCGCGTCGTGGAACTGGCGGTGGCTCTGGGAGTCGCTGTACGGCTTCGTCGCCGAACAGGGGACCAACACCAGCGGCTGGTCGGAAAACCGGTTCCGGTAGCGGCTCGTGACGCGGTCGGCGAACCGGCGAATCTCGACGCGGTCGAGGGTCTCGCTCGTCGCGGCCGTCACCTCGGCGTCGCGCATCAGCGGCGTCCGCTCCTCGAGGTACCCCCACTGGTCGTCGAACTCGCGGAACGCGGCGGTGAGCCACTGCTCGTGGCGCGCCTGTCCCTCGATGTAGTCCCGCAGCCTCCCGGCCCGGATCCGCTCGCGGACGCGACGGAGCTCGGCCTCCAATGCGTTCACGTTGTGTGCGGCGCAGTCGGTGCAGGTGAACTCTTCGCGGGGCGTCGCGCAGGCCGGACACGCGCACGGTAACTCCTCGAGGTCCTCGAGGAAGTGCTCGGCGTCGGCGGTGAGGTACATCCCTTGCGTCCCCTTCGTCCGCGCGAGCGAGGCGTCGACGAGGTCGACGCCGGCGTACGCGAGGAGGGCGACGTTCAGCGGCGTGGCGACGCCCGAGAGCAGGAGCGCGGTGTCGGCCGGCAGCGCCGCCTTCGCCGAGAGGATCGCGTCGCGGAACGCCTCGCCGTGGCCGACGAATCCGGAGGCGTCCGCGAGAACGTAGGCGTCGGCACCGACGTCGCGGGGGGCCTCGCTGTCGACGACCGCGGCGGTCGGCGCGTCGATCGCGGGGTGATCCACCCGGAACGACTCGCGCACCTCCTCGCGGGTCCCCGCCGGGAACGACCGATGCGGTAGGACGGTGAGGGCCGCCTCGTCGCCCTCGGGTACTTCGTGGTCGGCGGTCCAGAGGCTCCCCGCGTCGGCGAGGAACGGGTCCGCGAGCGCCGGCGTGGTCACCGGGTCGGCGAGCCGAAGCTCCCCGATCCGGGCCGCGCCGTCGCGCTCGTGGACCTCGAAGTGGTCGGTCATACGTCCCCTCGCCGGGGGACGCTCAACTCTCTTGTGTTCCGAGTTCCGTCGCGTTCCGCGCTCGGCGATCAGTACCCGCGCGTGATGAGGTAGTCCGCGAGATCCTCGAGCAGCGCCCGAGAGTCGCTCTCGGGAAGCACCTGGAGGTGCTCCTTCGAGCGAGCGGTGAGGTCCGCAGCGGTCTCGCGGGCGTACGCGATCGAGCCGGCCTCCTCGAGGACGGCCACCGCCTCGTCGACCTCCTCCTCCGTCACCTCGGCGGGCGTCTCGGCGTCGACGAGGCCGTCGACGTCGACGCCCTCCTGACGGGCGTGAAGCGTGATCAGCGTCTCCTTCCCCTCGACGAGGTCGGACCCGCGCTGTTTGCCGAGCTCCTCGGAGGGGACGGTGAGATCGAGCACGTCGTCCTGGATCTGGAAGGCCCGACCGGAGTCGATCCCGTACTGATACAGGGCGTCCGACGTCTCGTCGTCGGCACCGAGCAGGACCGCCGCGGTCGAGGCCGCGGCCCCGTACAGCACGGCGGTCTTCAACTCGACCATCTCGAGGTACTCCTCGGGAAGGATGTCGTCGCGGGACTCGAAGGCGACGTCGAGCGCCTGGCCCTCACAGATCTGCGTACACGTCGACGCGAGAAGCCGCATCGCCTCCAGGCCGTCGGCCGGGTCCGCCCCGGTCTCGCTCATGATCTCGAACGCCTTCGAGTACAGCGTGTCGCCGGCGAGGATCGCCGTCGACACGTCGTACTTCTCGTGGACGGCGGGCACGCCGCGCCGGAGGTCGTCCTCGTCCATGATGTCGTCGTGGATCAGCGTGAACGACTGGATCACCTCGATCGCGACGGCCGCTCGCATGACGTCGACGGGCTCGCCGTCGAGCGCGTCGAACTCTCGGAAGTCGGCGCTCATCGGCGCGATTCCGGCGACGGCTTCGGCCGCCAGCGTCGTGACCGTCGGTCGGAGCCGCTTGCCGCCCGCCTCGAGGATGTACCGGGACGCCTCGTAGAGCCGTTCCGGGCGCTGTACGGGTAACTCCTCGTCGATAGCGGCGTTGACCAGGTCGCGCCGCTCGCGGATGGCGTCGAGCACCCGCGCCTCCGTCGTCTCGGTCGTCATTCGACTATCTGGACGGTGTTGCCGTTCTGCGTGACGTGGAGGTCACGACCGAGCTTGTACCCCTGCGACTTCGCGAGCCCGACGTACGGCGAGAACCCCTTCAGGTCCTGGTGGCCCGGGATGACGTGTTGGGGCTGAAGCGTGTCCAGCATCTCGAAGTGCCCCTCCTCGCGGAGGTGGCCGGAGACGTGGATGTCGTCGAAGATGCGGGCGCCCTGCATCCGGAGCAACTGCTCGGACTGGTACCGCTGGCCCTCGTTGGTCGGCTCGGGGATGATCCCCGCGCTGAAGACGACCTTGTCGCCGTTCTCCAGCTCGTAGGGCGTCTCGCCGCGACCCATCCGGGTCAACATCGCGCGCGGCTCGCCCTGGTGGCCCGTCACGATGGGGAGGAAGTTGCCCTTCCCCTCCTTCATGATCCGCTTGAACGCGCGGTCGACGGACTTCCGGTGACCGTACATCCCGACGTCGCCCTGGAAGTCGACGAAGTCGAGTCGCTCCGCAGTGCCGGAGTACTTCTCCATCGAGCGGCCGAGCAGCACGGGCTGGCGGCCGATCTCGCGGGCGAACTCCACGAGCGACTTCACGCGGGCGATGTGCGAGGAGAACGTCGTGGCGACGATCCCGCCGGAGTAGTCCTCGATCGAGTTGAGGGTGTCGTGGAGGTGCTTGCGAGCGACCGACTCGGAGGGCGTCCGGCCCTTCCGACCCGCGTTCGTACAGTCCTCGATGTAACAGAGGACGCCCTCGTCCTGCCGGCCGATCTCCGCGAACCGGTCCATGTCGATCGGGTCGCCGATGACCGGCGTGTGGTCCATCCGCTTGTCGAGCCCGTAGACGATCGCGCCCTCGGGCGTGTGGAGGACGGGGTTGATCGCGTCGATGATCGAGTGGGTGACGTTGACGAACTCCATCTCGACCTGCTCGGAGTCGCCGATGGCCATCGTGCCGCCGGCCTCCATCTTCACGAGGTCGTTGTCGACCTGGAACTTGCCCTCGTCGGAGATCTGCTGTTTGACTAACTCGATCGTGTACGGGGAGGCGACGACCGGCGCGTCGTACCGGTGGGCGAGCTTCGGGATCGCCGCGATGTGGTCGAGATGACCGTGCGTCGGCACGATCGCCTGGACGTCGCCCTCCAGGTCGCTCATGATCCGGTCGTCCGGGATCGCTCCCATGTCGATCAGATCGAGGCTGTGCATCTTCTCGGTCTCCACGTTGTCGTGGATGAGGACCTTACTGAGGTTCAGGCCCATGTCGAAGATGACGATGTCCTCGCCCGCACGGACCGCCGTCATCTGTCGACCGACCTCTTCGTATCCGCCGATTGTCGCGATTTCGATTTCCATGGTGTGTGTCTTCGAGCGCCGTCTTCCGACGCTCTGTCACTGATTCCCCGCAAAGGAGCCGTCAGCCCCGGCGTCTAACCGCGTGTCGGTGAAGGCCCCGCTACGGCCGAGCCGGCGTCGGCTCACCGTGTCCCGCGGGAGTGTGGTGTTCGCCGATACACCGTGACGTGTTAAAAACGTCCGGGTTCGACGGCGCGGCGAGGCAACGGCGACGCCGGGAGCGTGGGAGAGAACTCCTCGCATTCGGTCGAAGCGCCCGTCTCCCGGTATTTTTAATAGCGCGACGGGAGGCGGTAGGGACAATGAGTGGACGACCCCTCGACGTGCTCGAAGCGTCGCTCGAGGACCCCGTGACGGTACACCTCAAGGACGGCACGACCTACTACGGCGTCCTGGCCGGCTACGACCAGCACATGAACGTCGTCATCGAACCCGAGTCGGGCGTGAACGACCGCGTCGACGACGATCTCGACGGCGAGTTCGCCGTCGCGATCGAAGACACAACGATTATACGCGGCGATAACGTCGTTTCCATCAAAGCATGACCGGCTCCGGTACGCCCTCTCAAGGGAAGAAGAACAAGACGGTTCACGTGAAGTGCCGCCGCTGTGGCGAGAAGTCCTACCACCTCACGAAGGAGCGGTGCTCCTCGTGCGGCTTCGGGAAGTCCGCGAAGCGCCGCGACTACGCCTGGCAGTCGAAGGCCGGCGACAACTGAGGTCTCGCGGTTTCTCCGTATCGTTCCGGATCCCGCCAGCCGCGGCTCTCCCTCGAAACGCTTCCGTATGTCGTCACGGATCACCCACCGATCCCGCCGCGAGCCCAACGGTTAACGACGGGAACCTCCGATCCGGGACATGGACCTCTCGATCGTCGATCTCTCGCCGATTCCCGAGGTCGGAACCGCGGCCGACGCCTACGCCAACACCGTCGAGGCCGCGAAGCGGGCTGAACGGCTCGGATACTCGCGGTTTTGGGTTGCCGAGCACCACGGAATGGGCGGGCGACTCGCGGGAACGACCCCGGAGGTGCTCCTCGGACGGCTCGCGGCCGCCACGGACTCGATCCGGATCGGGTCGGGCGCCGTCCTCCTCAATCACTACAGCCCGTTCAAGGTCGCCGAGGTCTTCGGCGCGCTCGACGGGCTCGCGCCGGGGCGGATCGACGCCGGCCTGGGCCGCGCCAACGGGTCGCCCGCGGCCGATCGCGCGCTCGGCACGGACCGACGGGTGGCGGATCCCGACGGGGACCACACGGAGAAGATCCGCGCGGTGATCAACCACCTGTACGACGCCTTCCCCGAAGATCACGCGTACGCCGACCTCGAGATCCCCCGGTCCGGGGCGGCTCCGCCGGTCCCCTGGGTGCTCGGGTCGAGCCCGTCGAGCGCGGAGATCGCGGGGAAACTCGGCGCGCGGTACTGCTTCGCGGCGTTCATCCGGCCCGGCCACGCCGAGGCCGCCTTCGAGACGTACCGCGAGCACTTCGAACCCTCCGAAGTGACCGACGGCCCCGACGAACCGCACGGAACCCTCGCGGTCAACGCGGTCGCCGCCGAGAACGACGCGGCCGCGGCCCGGCGGCGCGCGCCCGCGGAGGCGACCTACAGGCGGATGCGACGCGGCGTGATCGGATCGACACCCTCGGTCGAGGAGGCGATCGGCGAACTGGGCGGCGTCCTCGACCCGACCCCCGCGACGCTCGACCCCGACGAGTGGCCGCGGGCGATCTCCGGCGGTCCCGAGACGATCGACGGCCTCCTCTCCCAGCTTGCCGACCGCGTCGGCGTCGACGAGGTGATGATCCAACACGTCGTCCCCGACCACGAGGACGCGCTGCGGTCACACGAACTGCTGGCGGAGGCGGTGGGGATCGACGGGTAGGACACCGGGCGGCGTTCGCTCGACTCGTCGACGGCGATGGTCGGTCGCTCGTACTCGCCGACCGCGACGACCCTCGCTCACCCGCCTTCGGGCGGATTCACGAAGAGTCCCTCCAGCATCAGCGGGGCACAGGCGGCCGCGGCGATCGCGGTGGCGGCGGGCCGGCCGTCGAACGCCAGCGCGCCGGCGCCGTAGCCGGCGAGGAACAGAAGCGGCATACAGGCGAGGATCAGGTCGGCCCGCGAGAACCCGTCGGGAAGCCCAGCGAAGCGGTCCTCGACCCTCCGGGTCACTCCATGTACCCCAGCTCCCGGAGCTTCCGGGCGATCTGTTTCGCCTCTGCCTCGCCGATCTCGTCGTCCGATTCCATCTCCCGGACGACGACGTGTTTCACGAACTCCTTGACCGAGCCGAACGGTTCCTCCTCGATGTACTCCTCGACGTCCGCGACGAACTCCTTTCGCAACGAGATCGTCGTGTACTCGCTCATGTGGGAGGGACCGCCGTCTCGCCACTAAAATCTAATTACATCTAATTACGGCCCTCTCCAAGTCACTCGATCCGCTCGCGGGCGGCGGCGACGAGGAGCGGCAGGATCACGGTCGCGTCGCCGTAGACGGAGGCGTTCCGGGCGTCCGTTTCCAGTTTTCCCCACGAGCGCGCCTCCTCCAAGGTCGCTCCCGACAGCCCGCCGGTCGCCGCCGGGTCCATCGTGACCTGGACCGCGTAGTCGTACGCTCGCGGGGTGACGAGCATCGTCTGAAGCGTGAAGTTCTTCGGGACGCCGCCGCCGACGAGCAGACAGCCCGCGTCGTCGGCGTCGAACGCGAGGTCGGTCAGGTCGGTCATGTCCGCCAACGCGTCGAGCGTGAAGTCGGCCGTCTGTCCGTACATCCACGCCTGAAGTCCCAACACGGAGTCTTGGACCGCCGGGCAGTAGACGGGCACGTCCGACTCGTAGGCCGCGGCGGCGACACCCGCGTCCTCGGCGACGTCCTCGCGAGCGTTCACCTCGGCGTTCGCCCGGCCGAGTTCGGTACAGAGGTCCGCGATCGACACCGACCCCTCGCCGTCGAGCGCAGGGAACACCTCCTCGCGGAGGTGGCCCTCGAACTCGGCGAAGTGTTCCTGGGGTAAGTAGACGTTGTAGATGCGGTCGACGCCCTCCTCGCGCAAGGTCTCGTCGTGTTCACGCTCCGTCTTCTCGGGGTCGTGCGTGCGGCCGTGGTGGTGTTTCCCGCCGATCGCCTCGATCGCGTCGTGGGTGAGGTTCGCGCCCGTCGTCACCAGCGCGTCGACGTAGCCGTCGCGGATCAGCTCCGAGACGATCCCGCGCATCCCCGCGGGGACCATCGCGCCCGCGAGCGAGAGGAAGACCGTACAGTCGTCGTTCCCGAACATCTCCGCGAGCACGTCGCCCGCCTCGTGGACGTCCGCCGCGCCGATCCCCGCCTCGCCGTACGTCTCGAGGAGCTCCCCGACGGTCATCCCCGCGCCGACGCGCGCGTGCCCGACCGGGTCGTCGTCGAACTCCTCGCGGTGAGGGTGGCCGCCGGCGTCCTCCTCGTGACCGTCCGCGTCCGCCTCGTGTTCGTCGCTCATGTCCGCCACTGCGACGCGCGACCGTTTGAAACGACCGATCGGTCCGCCGACGAGCGCGTCCTCGATGCTCCGTTATCCGTCTGAGATCGCCCTACCCGCCGCTTACCGGCGGGAACAGCGCGAGCTCGTCGCCGGCCTCGAGGACCGTCTCCATCCCCTCCTCGTGGTGGACGTTGCTCCCGTTGCGGAGCACGTTGATGTGATCCGCCACCTCGCCGTCCTCGAGCACGCGGTCGCGAAGGTCCGGATGCGCCTCGAGCAGGGCCTCGAACGCGTCTCCGACCGTGTCGCCCGGTTCGGCGTTCACCGCAACGACGCGGTCGCCGGCGATCTCCGCGAGGTCCGCGAACAGCTTCCACTCCATACGCGATCCCCGGGGGGCGGCGTCATTAGCGTTGTGTCACGTCACCGCCCGGCGATCCGCTCTCGGCGTCCGTCGCGTCGTCGACGTTCGCCGAGTCGTCGGCGCCGATCGCGGAGTCCGACCCCGCGTCGTGGGGTTCCTCCCCGCTTCCGCCCTCCTCGACGCGTCTCGCGTCCGCCTCGAACCGCCGGATCGCGTCCGGGCGCCCGACGAGAAACGCCGTGTCGCCGGGCGCGAACGCGTACGCTCGACGCGGGATCGGCTGGACCGATCCGTCGGCGGGTCGGACCGCGGCGACGACCGCGCTCACCTCGCCGACGGTCGTACCGACGAGTTCGCTCTCCGCCTCGACGGTCACCGTCGCCATCGTCTCGTCGGCGTTGCGGAGCAGCGAGGCGAACTCGCGGTCGGCCTGCGGCTCCGCCGGGAGCGTCACCAGCCGGTAGCCGCCCTCGGACGAGAGCGCCTCCGCGTCCGACTCGTCGAGCGCGACCGTGGCGGCGTCGCCGGCGACGCCCCGGAGCTCCCCGGTCGCGACGCGCTCCGGCTCGGGCTCCGCCCGCCAGATCTGGACCATGTCGCCGGCGGTCGCGTTGTTCGGCGGGTCCGCGGAGAGCGCGACCGCGACCCGGCCGGGCGCGAGCGTCGGGCCGAGCCCGGTCACCCGCGAGCCGACCGCGAAGTACTCGAGCGTGCCGTCCTCAGCGACGTCGACGTCGACGTAGCCGACCCCGTAGTCCGTCTTCACCCGCTCGACGAGCCGCTCGCGGAGCTGTTCGACCGTGAGGCCGCGGGCGAATATCAGCGTCCGCTCGGCCATCTCGGCCTTCTTCTCGGGAGTGACCGGCTCGTAGGTGTCCATGTCCTCGATCTCGTCGGTGGCCGGCAGCGTCACGGGCGTCATCCGGCCCACGGTCCTGACGAACCGGCTCATCTCGCCCTCGATGCCCTTCATCCCCGACAGCGCGAAGACGTCGACCGCGAGCCGGTCGCCCCCGTACCTGCCCGCCGGGGAGACGACCGCCGCGAGCGCGAGCGCGGCCACGTTGAAGACGACGGTCTCGACGGTGAGCAGCTCCGCGGTCTCCGTGCTGACGAGCGCGCCGAGCGACGTGGTGTTGAGGTACAGCGCGACGATAGAGACGCCGAGTAAGACCGCGACGCCCTCCGGGATCGCCGCCCGGAAGTACCATCGGTAGACGAGCGCACCCGACGCCGAGGCGACTACGGCGAGGACCGCGAACGTGACGAGCGTGATCGCCGCCGCGCGCGGGTCGCCGAAGTTCACGGCGTTCGCGGCCGCCCTCGCTCCGGCTCCGGAGAGAACGACTGCCGTCACGCCGCCACCTCCCCGAACCGATCGAGGGCGTCGCGGGTGCCGACGACGAACAGCTCGTCGCCCGCCGAGAGCGACTGGCTCCCGCTCGGCGCAACGGTCCACTCAGCGTCGTGTCGCGCCGCGAGCACCGCGACGTCGTACGCCTCCCGGACGCTGATCTCGCCGATGGTGTGACCGTCGAGCGCCCCGCCGGCGACGACGCTCACCTTCCGGAACCGCTTGCCCGCCCGACGAAGCAGCGTCGTCAGCTCGAACTCCCGACGCGTCCCGCGCGAACACACGAGGACCCGCCCGCGACCGGCCCGCAGCAGCGGGCCCGCCTCCGAGCGGTCAACCGCGACGGTCACGCGACCCTCGCCGCCCGTCGTGGTCCTCGCCGTCGGAGTCGGTGCGGGGGCCGGCGTCGCCGCCGGATCGCCGCCGTCGGTTCGGGGGTCACCCGCCCGTCCGTGCTCCGGCTGTGAACCCGCCTCCGGACCGTCGCCGTCAGCCCCGACCGCGCTCGAGACGCCGGGGTCGGCGGCGGAGTTCCCGCCCGACCTCGCCGCCAGGAGCGTTCCCTCGACCGCGAGGTCGGGCGTGAGGACCCTGACGACGTCCCCGCGAGCGAGTCCGGTCGGCACGAGCGCGGGGACCGATACGGCCCGTTTCCCCTTCGGGACGCGCTTGGAGAGCCCGCCCGTCGGCGGGGCCGCCGCCACCGTCGCCCGGGCCTCCTCGTCGATTCGGACGCTCACGTCGACGAGCTCGAGCTCCGTCTTCAGCCGCTCCGCGAACCGTGTCTCCAGCTCCTCGAGCGGCACGTCCGCGGGGAACGTCCACTCGCCCTCGGCGATCGCTCGTCGAGTCTCGGCGGGTAGCGGCGGGTATCCCTCCATGTCGCCGACCTCGCCGGCGACGGTGACGCGCACCTGACCGCGCCCGCCGACGAGCTCGACGACGTCGGTCGAGAGGGTGCGCTCGCGGAGCTTCCGGAAGGAGACGCGTTTGGGAACGTTCGAACCGAGTTTGTCGCCCTGTGCGTGCGCGTACAGCGAGAGCATCAACACGACGAGGATCGCCGTGAGGATCGCCGGCGCGCGGTCGGAGCTGCGGATCGTCTCGTCGTTCAACGCGAGCAGTCCGCCGTTCACGCCCGCGATCGCCAGCGCGAGCGCCACGACCCCGAGTCCGGGGATCGTCACTCCGGTGAAGTACTTGAAGATGAACCCCAACACGCCGGCGATCAGCGCGGGGATGATCCCCGTGAGGACTCCCAAGTAGATGCCGAACAGAATCTCGACGGGCAGAGCCATACCCGGACAATTTCCGGAGCGGTTAAACCAGTACCGCCGCCGGCGCGGCCGTCACCGACCGCGCCGACGCGCGTCGACTCCCGCGCCGTCCGCGAGGGGTTTAAGTCCGGTGTCGGTCACCGGGTGTCTATGGAGCGGACTCGCGAGTGGGTCTCGGTGCGCGCCTCGGTGATTCTGACGTTCGCCGTGGCGCTCCTCTCCATCGTCGTCGGGCTGTTACACATCAGCGGCTTCAGCGTTCAGGGCCCGCTCTCGCCGTACATTCCCGAACTCATCCGGCGGACCGTCGGCTTCACCGGGACGATCACCGGCTTCGCGATGCTCGGGAGCGGGTTCGCGCTCAGGCGAGGGTATCGCGTCGGCTGGCGCTCCGCGGCGGTCCTGCTCCCGTTGACCGCGATCCAAGGGCTCCTCCAGGTGTCCGTTTTCTCGCTGCCGTTGGTCGTGCTCTCTCTCGTCTCCGTCCCCGCGCTCGTGATCAACCGGGGACGGTTCGACCGCCCGTTCACCCCATCTCCGACGCAACTCGCCGCGGCGGCGGCGCTCGCGGCCGCCATCTCGTACGGCACCCTGGGGTCGTACGCGCTCCGCGACGAGTTCGGAAGCGTCGACACGCTCGTCGACGCGTTCTACTTCACCGTCGTCACGGCCTCGACGGTCGGTTACGGCGACGTGACGCCGGACACACAGATAGCCAAGCTGTTCGTCCTCTCCGCGCTCGTGATGAACGTCGCCGCCTTCGCGGTCGCGCTCGGGGTCCTCCTCACGCCCGCCATCGAGGCGCAGCTCTCCAAGGCGCTCGGAAAGATGACAGAGAAACAGTTCGACCTCCTCGACGGCCACGTCCTCGTGTTGGGAACCGGGGACCTGACGGAACCGATACTCGAAGAACTCGCGAAGCGGGACGGCGTCGAACACGCCGTCGTGACGACCGACGAGACCGCCGCGCGGCGGCTCGACGAGCGGTCGATACCCGTGCTGACCGCGGACCCGAGCGACGTGGAGCCGCTCCATCGCGCGCACATCGAGGACGCCCGCGCCGTCGTGGTCGCGACCGACGACGACGCCCGCGACGCGCTCGCGATCCTCACCGCTCGCCAGCTCAACCCCGATGTTCGGATCGTCGCGGCCGCGACCCAGCGGGAGAACATCGACAAGCTCCGCCGGGCCGGTGCGGATCAGGTCATCTCGCCGGCGACGCTCGGCGGCCACATCCTCATCGACTGCGCGTTCGGCGAGAACGGCGAGTCGATGGCGGGGCTCGTCGACGACGCCTTCGACTCCGGGGCGGAGTAGCGGCTCGGCCCGGCCCTACCGACTCCGCCGACCCTTCGTCTGGCGGTAGTCCCGGCTCAACACGTTCTCGCGCATGTGTTCCACGAACGCGTCCGCCTCCTCGTCGGACATCGACTCCGGCTCGCGCATCGGGACGATCTCGAAGCCGCGGCCGCGGATCGTCGTCGCGTGCTCGGCGGCGACGTCGAAGGAGTCCGGCCGTCGGGTCGTGTACGCCACCGCCAGCTCGCGGAGCGCCCGCTCGCCGACGGCCACGATGATCTGCGGGTTGATCATCCGAATCTCCGCGTTGAGGAAGGGCTCGCAGGTCGTCACCTCTTCGTCGGTCGGCTCGCGATTCGGGTGTCGACAGCGCGTGAGGTTCGTGAAGAAGACGTTCTGGACGTCCGGCTCGGCCGCGTCCGGCGACGACCTGACGAAGCCGAGGTCGGCGAGGATCGACTGGACGCGCTCGCCACCGCCCTCGCCCGTGAAGGGGATGCCGTTCCGCTCGGCGGCCGCCGTGGGGCGCTCGCCGACGACGAGGAACTCCGCGCCCACGTCGCCGAAGCCGTGAACCACCCGGTCGCGGCGGCCACACAGCTCGGGGCAGTTCTCGCAGTCGAGGTCCATCCCGAACGGGTTCGCGAACTCCTCCTGGGTTGCGTCCACGGCCGTACTGCGGCACACGAGGACCTAAAGTCTGCGGGCCGTCGCGAGCGTGGCGCGGAGGGAAGCGAACCCCACCGCCTCAAGTCGGCGCGTAGGCGTCGCCGTTGCGGTCGATCAGGTCCCGTTCGCGCAGCGTCTTCAGGACGCTGTACAGCGACAGTTTCTTCATCCCGAGCGAGTCGCCCATCTCCCCGACCGTCGCGTGACCGTTGGTCGTCAGATAGAGGTACACCAGCTTCGCGCGCGGCGACTGTAGCTCCGGCGGTAGCGCGGGGGTCGCCGCGTACGCCGTCTCCGTCTCTAACATCGTACGCTGGTCCATGAATTCGACGATAATAAATCCCTATTTCAACGATCGTCGAATTCCTGGAGATGGCGGAGACAGCGCTCGTCGAAGCGTTTCTCGTCGGGTCGGGTCGTCCCCGCAGCGGTAGGTTCGGGGCGGACGCGGCCGGATCCGGTCCGTACTTTCGACCGTCGACTTATGAGAAACCGTGAGCGATCCGCGACGCCGAGCGAACTCCGCGTCGCCTCAGTACGACCGGACCTTCGGCTCGTACGTCTTGGCCTCGCCCTCGAGGATGGCGGGCTTGTACCAGAGTTCGGGCTCGCCGTCGTTCCAGGAGATGAGCGTGTGTTTCAGCCAGTTCTCGTCGTCGCGCTCCTGACGCTCCTTGCGCCAGTGCGCGCCGCGGAACTCCCGGCGCGCGAGCGCGCCCATCGCCAGCGCCTCCGCGATGTCGAGGATGTTCCGCGTCTCCATCGTGTGGATGAGGTCCGTGTTGAACGTCCGCGAGGGGTCCGACACCGCGACCTCCGTGTACGCCTCGCGCGCCTCACGCAGGTCCTCGAGCGACTGCTTGAGCCCCTCCTCCTCGCGGAAGACGTTGACGTTGGCCGTCATCGTCTCCTGGACCGCGGAACGGATCTCCGCGTGGTTGCGCCCCTTTCGCGCGAGCAGATCCTCGACGCGCTCGCGGGCGCGCTCTATCTCCGCCTCGAGCAGCCCCTCGGCGTCGGCCGCAACCGCGCCGCCGTCGGCCGCCGCCGGGCCGCGGTCGCCGACCGTTCCAACGTCGACCTCGAACTCGTACTCCGCGGACTCCCAGTCGCCAGTCTTGCCGGTCGGGATCTCGGGTTCGCCCATCTCCTTGCCGGCCGCGTGGTTGCCCGCGCGCTTGCCGAAGACGATGAGTTCGGGGAGCGCGTTCCCGCCGAGGCGGTTGCCGCCGTGAACGGAGACGCAGGCGCACTCGCCGGCGGCGTAGAGCCCGTCGATGGCGGTCTCGCCGTGCTCGTTCGTCTCGATGCCGCCCATCGCGTAGTGTTGGCCGGGCTTGACGGGCATCGGCTCCGTCAATCCGTCGGCGCCCTCGAAGTCCTCCGCGAGGTGGAGGATGTTCTCCAGCCGGTCGAGGATGCGCTCCTCGCCGAGGTGGCGCATATCGAGGTGGACGTACTCGTCCTCGATGCCGCGGCCCTCGTTGACCTCGGTCAGCTCGGCGCGCGAGACCACGTCGCGGGAGGCGAGCTCGCCGTCGTTGTTGGCGTAGCCGTGCTCGAACATGAACCGCTCGCCCTTCTCGTTGTAGAGGATCCCACCCTCGCCGCGGACCCCCTCGGAGATCAACACGCCCGTCGAAGGCAGCGTCGTCGGGTGGAACTGGATGAACTCCATGTCCTCCATCGGCACGCCCGCGCGGTAGGCCATCGCGACCCCGTCGCCGGTGTTCGCGACCGCGTTCGTGGTGTGATCGAACACCTGCCCCATCCCGCCGGTGGCCAAGATCACGCCGCCGCTCGCGCGGAACCCGTCGACCTCGCCGCGCTGGATGTCGTAGGCGACGACGCCGTGACAGCTCCGGTCGGTTGGGTCGTCCTCGTCGGTGACGACGAGGTCCATCACGTGCCACTCGTCGTACACCGTGATCCCGCGTTTGACCACCTGCTCGTACATCGTGTGGAGCATCTGGTGGCCAGTCTCCGCGCCCGCGTACGTCGTGCGCGGGAACGAGAGCCCGCCGAAGGGACGCTGGGAGACGCGACCGTCCTCCTCGCGAGAGAACGGCATCCCCCAGTGTTCGAGCTGGATCACTTCCTCGGGGCTCTCCTTACAGAGCGCCTCGACCGCGGGCGCGTCCCCGAGGTAGTCCGATCCCTTCATCGTGTCGTACGCGTGGTCCTCCCAGGAGTCCGCGTCCCGGAGCGCCGCGTTGATTCCGCCCTCCGCCGCACCGGTGTGTGACCGCACCGGGTGTAGCTTCGAGACGATCGCCACGTCGGCTCCCTCCTCCTGTGCCGCTATCGCCGCGCGGAGGCCCGCCCCGCCCGCGCCGACGACGACGACGTCGTGTTCGTACATGGTGTTGTGATAGTGGTGTGGTGGTGAGTTCGTATCCGATCCGTTACCAGAACTTCAGGTTGTTCTTGACCGCCTCACGTTTCAGCTCCTGGATGTGCTCGGTGAGGGGGATGTCCTTCGGACACACCTCCGTACAGGAGAACTGGGTCTGACACCGCCAGACGCCGTGCTCCTGCTCGATTATCTCCAGGCGCTTCTGTTTCACGTCCTCGCCCTCCCGCTCGTCCATCGCGAACCGGTACGCCTTGTTGATCGCGGCCGGGCCGAGGTACTCGTTGTCGCCGGCGGCGATGTTACACGAGGACATACACGCGCTACACCAGATACACCGCGTCGACATCTTGACCTTCTCGCGGTTCTCCCTGCTCTGGCGCTGCTCCTCCAGTTCGCCGTCGGGGTACTCGTTCGTCTGGAAGTACGGCTCGACCGCCTCCATCTGGTCGTAGAAGTGCTCCATGTCGACGACGAGGTCCTTCGTGACCTCGGCGTGCGGCAGCGGCTCCACGCGGATCGGCTCCTCGAGCTCGTCGATCTGGGTCTTACACGCGAGCTTCTGTCCGCCGTTGACGAACATCGCGTCCGAGCCGCACACCGCCTGCCGGCAGGAGTGGCGGAAGGTGAGAGAGGAGTCGTACGTGTCGCGCGCGTACATCAGCGCGTCGAGGACCGTCATCCCCTTCGTGAAGGGGACGTGGAAGGTGTCGAAGCGCGGTTCCTGTTTCCCCTCGATGTCGGGGTCGTACCGGAACACGCGCAACTCGACGGTGTTCTCGTCGGCCGCCGCCTTCTCGGCCTCCTCGACCTCGCGCTGGCGGCGCCGCTCGTCGGCCCGCCGGCGCTTCTCCGCCCGGCGCTCGTCCCCCTTTGAGGGGGCCTCCGTCTCGGTTTCGGCCGCCGTCTCCTCCGTTTTCTCGGTCTGTTTGGGTATCTGCGTGCTCATGGTTCAGTAAAGCGGGATCCCCGCCCACGCGTTCGCGGTCCGGATCCCCTGGACGATCAGGACGACGCTCGCCGCGACGAGCGTCCACTTGATGACGGTGCGTTTCGTTCCCGTGAGTCCCTGATTGACGAGCGCGTTATAGACGCCGTTGACGCCATGGAACGTCGCCGTCAGGAGGAACAACACCATGAGCGAGTAGTAGCTCACGGTCTCCATCCGGCCGGCGCTCATCAGGAAGGACACCTCGTCCGCGTGGTGGACGAAGTGTAAAAGGAAGAAGTGGAACGCCAACACGACGAGCAGGAACGCGGCCGTGACCCGCTGGAGCAGCCACATCCGCCCGCCTTTGTCGAACGAGGAGTAGCGCTGTGCCATCTCAGAAGGCCCCCGCGATGAACGTCGGAACCGACGCGACCGTGATGGCCCCGGTCAGGATCAGCGACGCGTAGAAGCTCTTGTCCTGTGACTCCAATCCGACGCCGAGATCGACCAACAGCAGGCGCGTGCCGTTGAGCATGTGAAACACGGCCACGGAGAGCAGTCCGACCTCGAGGACCCGAACCAGCAACAGCCCCTCGAGCGAGACGATCGTCTGGGTGTACACGTCGTTGCCCGCCTGGAGCACGGCCGTCTCCGCCCCCGACGCGGGGATCGCCGTGCTCAAGACGGCGATGTGGGTGAAGAGGTACCCGATGAGCACCCACCCCGTAAACTTATGAAATATCCACGCCCACATGCCGGCCTCGAACTCCCGCCACCGACTGAAGTCCTCGATGAGGCCTCGATTGTACGACTGACTCATACGTAGGGCCTCGGTACCGGGGTCGTATAGTAGTTACTACCACGGCCGATCGGTCCAGCTTCCCGGCGGTCGATCCGTCCAGCTTCCCGGCGATCGATCCGTCCAACTTCCCGGCGGTCGATCCGTCAAACTCCCCCGCGATCGATCGGTCCGGTTCCGCCGCGGTCGATCGTCGCGTTCGTGAAGGTCGATCGTCGCGTTCGTGAAGGTCGCTCTCGCGTTCGAGTCCCGTGTTCGTCTCACCGTTCACACGCGTGTGTCAGCCGTTGTCGCTCGCGGGTCGGTCGCGGAAGCCTTTTATGTACTCCTCCCGCCAGTACGGACGCAATGGCGAAAGGCGAAGTTGACTTCTTCAACGACACTGGCGGCTACGGATTCATCGAGACTGACGACGCGGACGAGGACGTGTTCTTCCACATGGAGGACGTCGGCGGCCCGGACCTGGAGGAAGGTCAGGAAGTCGAGTTCGACATCGAGGAGGCGGACAAGGGTCCGCGCGCGACGAACGTCACCCGTCTGTAAGGCGTCAGAACGTTCTGTTGTATCGGCTTTTCGACTGTTCTACACCCGATAGCGACGGCGTCGTGTCACGATCTGACGGGGCGAATGAGTCACCCGGCGATCGCGTCCGCTGCCGGCCGATCCCGGCGAGGCGTGCCGCTCACCGATAGGGCTTTGGTTCTTGCTGACTGACCGGTCAGTCAATGAGCGAGCAGCCGGGCGCCGCCGACGAGATCATGAACGGCGTCTACCGGGCGCTGTGTAAACACGGCTACGCGGGGCTCACGATGCAGGACATCGCCGACGAGTGCTCGAAGAGCAAGTCTCTCCTCCACTACCACTACGACACGAAGGAGGACCTGCTCGTCGCGTTCCTCTCGCGGGTGATATCCGACTTCGAGCGGCGCGTGACCCGCGGCGCGGACGCGCCGCCGGTCGAACGACTCGTCGCCTTCGTCGGCTGGTTCGTCTTCGAGCCCGCCGAGACCGAGCGCGAGTCGTTCCACATCGGACTCCTCGAGATGCGCTCGCAGGGGCCGTTCAACGACCGGATCCGCGAGCAGCTGCTCCGGAGCGACCGGCTCCTGCGTGAGACGGCCGCGGACGTTCTCTCCGCCGGAATCGACGCCGGCGTCTTCCGCGAGGTCGACGTCGACGAGACGGCCGCGCTCCTCGTGGCGACGCTGGACGGCGCGCGGACGAGGCAGATCACCCTCGGGACCGGCCTCGGCGGCGAGACCGCGCCCGGGGCCGCCGGGGAGAGAGACGTCGGAGCCGCCGAGGGCGGCGACGGGGTCTCTTACGGCGCACCCGGTGACCGGAGGACCTCGGACGGCGCACCCGGCGGCGACGGGGTCGACGCCACGGAAGCCGACCTCGCGTACACTCGGACGGTCGCGGAGGCGACGCTCCGACGGATCGTCGAGCCGCTGCTCGCCGAGGGAGTGACGCTCCCGTCTCTCGACGAAACGCTCGAGGAACTCACGGCCCGAACCGGTGAGAACCCCGCCGGCGGGAGTCAGGGTACGGAGCGGGAGTCCGAACCGGGGAACGAAGCGGGAACATGACGCGGTCACGCTCGGCGTGGTCGCCGCCTCACGCGGGTCCATAACCGATGTCCCGACTCCCCTCGATCGGTCTCTCGGAGTTCCCGACGGTGCTGCTCGCGGTGATCGCCAGCACCTTCTTCGTCGGGTTCGGCGGCGGCGTCGTCTTTCCCATCCTCCCGAACCTCGGCGCGGTCCTCGGCATCTCCGCGTTCATGGTCGGGGTGATCCTCTCGGCGAACCGCTGGGTCCGGCTCGTCGCCAACGCGCCCGCGGGGGCGCTCGTCGATCGGTACGGGACGCGCACGCCCTTCGTCGCGGGACTGTTCATCGAGGGGATCGCCACCCTCGGGTACGTCGTCGCGATCGCGTTGCCGCCGGCGGAGTCGTTCCGTCCGGTCGCGGCCGGACTGCCGGCGATCTCGATCGGCCCGCTCGCGGTCGGCTCGAGCGAGTGGTTCGCCGCCGTCGCGTTCGCGGTCGCGCCCGAGACGTGGTTCCTGCTCGCGCGCGTCCTCTGGGGCGTCGGGTCCGCCGCGGTGTTCGCGACCGCCTACACCATCGCCGCGGACGTCTCCGACAGCGGGTCGCGGGGGACGAACATGGGAGTCGTCCGCGGCGGCATCACGATGGGCTTTCCCGCGGGCCTCGTGCTCGGCGGGATCGTTTCCTCCGTCGCGGGCAATGTCGCCGCGTTCGTCGTCGCCGCCGCGTTCGCGCTCCTCGCCAGCGTCGTCGCGTACCGACTCGTCCCCGAGACGCACGTGACGACGGACGGCGAGAAGCAGTCGGTCAAACCGTGGGACATCGACACCTCGACGCCGGCGGTGACCGTCGGACTCGTGAACTTCGGGCTGATGTTCGCGTACATCGGGGCGCTGTTCGCGACCCTCGTGTTGTTCCTCGGTGAGGCGGAGATCTCGCTTTTCGGGCTCGCTCCGCAGGGGACCTCGGGACTGTTCATGGCCGGGACCGTGATCGCCGCGGCGGTGTTCATGTTCGCCGGCGGTCGAGTCTCGGACTCCCGCGAGTCGCGGACGCCGATCCTCTTGGCGTTCCTCGTCGTCTCGTTCGTCGGGTTCCTGCTTCTGGCGCGGGCCGGCTCGTCGCTCGAACTCGGCGTCGCCTGCGTCGCCATCGGCGCGGGACAGGGCGGGACGAGCGGTCCCATGATGGCGCTTTTAGCCGACCTGACGCCCGACGAGCGGATGGGGCGGGCCTCCGGCACCAACAACGTCTTCGGCGACATCGGGGGCGGGCTGGGTCCGATGGTGTCGCTCCCGCTCGTCGAGATCGTCGGATTCACGCCGGTGTACGCGGCGTGTGCGGTGGTCCCGCTCGTCGCCGGGATCGCGCTGCTCGTCGGGGTCCGGCGGGAGACGGGGACGTTCGTTCCCGGCCGCGACGCCGGCGAGTCGGCGGGCGGGGAGCCCGCGCCGAGCGAGGCGTGAGTCGCGCGTCCGGCCGAGGCGTGACCGGACGTCGTTGGACCGCCGTATGCGAACCGCTCGCGCCCGCTGGACGAAAGAACAACCGTTAAAAGTCATCGGCGGGTTCGTACGGACATGGCTGGAACCATCGAAGCGCTCGTCCCCGGCGGGCAGGCCAACCCCGGTCCGCCGCTCGGCCCGGAACTCGGCCCGACGCCGGTGGACGTGCAGGACGTCGTGAACCGGATCAACGAGGAGACCGCCGCGTTCGACGGCATGGAGGTCCCCGTCACCGTCGAGTACGAGGACGACGGTTCCTTCACGATCGAGGTCGGCGTCCCGCCGACCGCGGAGCTGATCAAGGACGAGGCCGGCTTCGAGACGGGCTCCGGCGAGCCCCAGAAGGACTTCGTCTCCGACATGTCCGTCGAGCAGGTGAAGAAGGTCGCCGAGCAGAAGTCGAGCGACCTGCTGGCGTACGACACGAAGAACGCCGCCAAGGAGGTCGGCGGCACCTGCGCCTCCCTCGGCGTCACCATCGAGGGCGAGGACGCCCGGACGTTCGACGACCGCGTCGACGCCGGCGACTACGACGACGTCCTCGAGGCGTAACGGCCCGGTTCCTTCGGTCACGCTTCCTGCGGCTTTCGCTCCGTCTTCGACTCCGTACGGTCGTCGCCGTCGACTCCGCCAGCCGACGGCTTCCGCCTTCGGAGGGCAGATACGTCCTCGCGGCGAACTCCCGCCGATGACCGCGAGAATCAGCCGATGACCGGGACGGACCACGAGAACCGGGGATACCGGCGGCTCTTCGACCCCGACGGGCTGACCTTCGGGATCGGTTTCCCGCTCACCGGGACGAGGGAGTCGACGCCGGCGGCGGCGGCAGAGGAAGTACGGCTCGCGAGCCGCGCGGAGTCCGTCGGCTTCGACGGACTCTGGGCGCGAGACGTGCCGACCTACTGGCCGCGGTTCGGCGATGCCGGCGGCGCGTTCGACCCCTGGCCGCTGCTCTCGCACGTCGCCGCGCACACGGAGTCGATCGCGCTCGGCACCTCGAGCGTCGTGTTGCCGCTCCGGCACCCGATCCACGTCGCGAAGTCCGCGGCGACCGTCGACCGGCTCTCCGATGGGCGAGTGGTCCTCGGGGTCGCCTCCGGCGACCGCGACCCGGAGTACCCGGCGTTCGGCGTCGACGCCGACGAGCGCGGGGCCGCGTTCCGCGAGCGCGTCGAGGCGATCCGGACGATCTGGAGCGAGGAGTTCCCCGCCATCGCCGGCGAGTGGGGGGAACTCGAGGGCGACCTCGACGTGTTGCCGAAGCCGACGACCGACACGCTCCCGCTCCTCCCGACGGGGAACGCCCGGCAGTCCGACGAGTGGATCGCCGAGCACGGCGACGGCTGGCTCTTCTATCACCTCCCCGAGAAGACGCTTCGGTCCTACCTCGACCGCTGGCGCGAACTCGCCGGAGAGAAGCCGTTCGTCATCGCCGTCAGGGTCGCGCTCGCCGACGACCCCGACGCCGACCCCGAGCACCTCCATCTCGGCTTTCGCGCGGGCGTCCGCTGGTTCCGCGAGTACTTCCGCGACCTCGAGGCGTACGGCCTCGATCACGTCATCGTCGGCCTCCAGGCCGATGACCCGGCCGCCGCGATGACGACGTTCGCCGAGGAGGTCGTCGACGAGCTGTAGCCGGGGACCGCACCCGACGAGCCGTCGCCGCGAGGCCCCTCGAAACCCGAACCGACTTCCTCCCCCCGGCCGGACGGGAGGACATGACTCGACTCCTCGTCGCCGGCGAGACGCTCATCGACTTCGTTCCGGAGGGCCACGGTGCGCTCGACGCCGTCGAGACGTTCCACCGCCGGGCCGGGGGCGCGCCCGCCAACGTCGCGGTCGGGCTCTCGCGCCTGGAGGAGCCCCCGCTGTTCTGGACCCGCCTCGGCGACGACGCGTTCGGCGACTACCTCGCCCGGACGCTCGCCGAGGAGGGCGTGCGCGAGGACCTGATCGAGCGCGACCCGGACGCCGACACGACCCTCGTCTTCGTGAGCCTCGATCCCGACGCGGACCGGGCGTTCAGCTTCCACCGGAACGGGACCGCGGACACGCGGATGCGCCCGGGAACCGTCGGTGACGACGAACTCGCGGACACCGGGTGGGTCCACGCGGGGGGCGTCGTTCTCGCGGACGAGCCGAGCCGAACGGCGACGTTCGACCTGCTCTCGCGCGCGAACGACGCCGACGCGGTCGTCTCCTTCGACCCGAACGCCCGCCCGGAGCTGTTCGAGGGCACGGAGTTCGTCGACACCTGCCGACGCGCTCTCGAGCTTTCGGACGTGGCGAAGGCCACCGCCGAGGACCTCGTCGCGGCGGGGATCGCGGAGCCGGACGCCGACGACGAGGACGCGGACGAACTCGCCCGCGCCGTCTGTGATCTGGGGCCTCACACCGCGCTCCTCACCCGCGGCCCGGACGGTTCGCTCGCGCGGGCGACCCCGGACGCGCCGTGGAACCCGACCGGCGAGCCGCTGGTGGTCGAACACGAGGGGTACCCGATCGACCCCGTCGACACGACCGGCGCGGGAGACGCGTTCACTGCGGGCGCGATCGCGGCGCTGTCGGCCGGCGAGTCCCTCTCGGAGGCGCTGGCGTTCGCGAACGCCGTGGCGGCGCGATCGACCACCGCGAAGGGGGCGATGACGGCGCTCCCGACGCGTTCGGAGGTCGAGGAGTTTCGGGAGGCGAACGGCTCGACGTAGGAGCGTCGGGGGAAGTCGTCGAGGAAGGCCGTCGAGGGAGGATGATCATCAGAACTCGTCGGAGGGGAACCGTCCGGAGGTTCCGACGTTCAGGCCGGATCCGCCTTCGTCACCTCGATCTCGACGTCGTCGGGGTCGACGCCGATCCGCGCGAACTGGGTCCGGACGTGCTCGCGAGCCGCGGCCACCGCCCGATCGCGGGTGTCGAAGCCGCGCGGCATCGGCTCCTCGAACGCGACGCGGATCTCCTCGCCCTCGACGAGGAGCGGGGATCCGCCGCTCTCGACCTGATAAAAGGAGTCGCACACCCAGACGTACGCGGCGTCCTCGTCGGGTGCGCCCTTGTACGTCGGCGGCTCCTCGCCGCGCTCGAACACCGTCCCGGTGAGGTCGGTCCCGCCGCCGCTGCCGCGAACGAGTATCATGTCTCCGGTAGGACCCCTACCGGTAAAAACGGACCGCGACCGCGACCGATCCCCCGGCGCGTGGGGGAAACGCTTTCGGCCTGCGCGACGGTGGCTCGGACATGACTCTCGAGGACTTCAGCGAGTACACCGACGAGGGTGGCGGCGCCGACGACGCCGACGCGACGGAGACCGGAGTGGACACCGCCGCGGCGACCGACGGGATCGACGCAGCCGCGGGCTCCGGAGACGGGTCTCCCGACGACGCGGACGACGTCACTGGTCCCGACGGCGGTGCGGACGAGGAGTTCGCCGCCTACGACGTCGACCCCGCCGGCAGCGACGCCGGGCTCGGGGTCGTCTCGGTGTCACAGGGACTCCGGATCTCGGAGGAGGAGGACGACACGGCGCTCAAGGCGTTCGTCACGACCGGTAACCGCGACGCGATCCGACTGGGGAAGTACCTCGTGGTCCCGTACCCCAACGGCGAGCGGCTCTTCTCGCGTATCACGGCCCTGGAGTACGCCCAGGAGTTCCAGTCGGACGACGCGACCGAGATACACGCTCGCCGACAGATGCGCCGCGACGACTTCGCCGAACGCGACTACAAGTTCATGGCCGAACTCGAACCCATGTCGATCGTGTACGATGACGACGGCGGCTTGAGCCGGCGGATGACGGACCGGGTTCCCAAGCCGGGCGCGGTCGTCGAGGAGGCCGCGGATGACGCGGAGATCAAGACCGGGCTGAAGATCCCCGAGGAGGGCGTCTTCCTCGGTCACCTCTCCGTCGGTGGCGAGAAGGTTCGGACCGCCGCCGAGCCCCCGACGGTCGACTACCGTATCACGGACGACTACGCCGACGGCGACCCGCTCGCGTTCAGACACACGCTCGTCGCCGGCGGGACGGGGTCGGGGAAGACCCACGCCTCGAAGAACGTGCTCCGGCAGTACCTCGACCCCGACCGGACGTACCCGATGGACGACGGCCGGGAGGCGCGGATGGCGGTGGTCCAGTTCGATCCGCAGGACGAGTACGCGCAGATGCACGACGACAACCCCGCGATGGACGCCTCGACCGCCCGGCGGTTCGAGCGCGAGGGGATCGCCCACGGCGGCCACGACGACACGGTCGCGCTCGTGCCGAAGGTCCCGAACGCGACGTATCCCGGCGAGGGACACCGCGCCGAGCGGGTGGAGTTCACGATCCCGTTCTCCATGGTGAACGAGTACGACATGCCGTGGCTCGTCGCCGGCTCCGGGCTCAACGAGAACCAGTATCCGGCGCTTTTGACGCTTCTCAATCGATTCTTCTCCGATTACGGCGACTCGGGAACCTACCGGCAGTTCCTCTCGTTTCTCGACGACCCGGCGCTCAAAGAGGAACTCGACGAGTCCGGGCGGGTCCACGAGAAGACGTTCGAGGCGGTCATGCGCCGAGTTCGCGGCGTTCCCGGCGGCGTCTTCGACGGCGACGCCAAGCCGATCACCGACCTCGACCACACGCTCGTCCGTTCGGGCGGACTCAGCGTCGTTCCGACGTACCACCTCCCGACCTCGAGACAGAAGGAGATCGTCGTGCTCGCGGTCTCGACGATGCTCGTCGGGGACAAGCTCTCGAACGACCCGCGAAGCGACCGGATCAAGGAGACTCCCCTCCTCATCGGGATGGACGAGGCGCACAACTTCCTCGCGGACGCCGACAACGTCCAGGCGCGAAAGGTCCTCGACACGTTCACCGAGGCGGCGAAACAGGGGCGAAAGGAGCGACTCGGGCTCTTCTTAATCACGCAGGACCCGCAGGACGTGGCCGAGTCCGTGTTCAAACAGGTGAACACGAAGATCGTGTTGAACCTCGGTGACGAGGACGCCATCGCGAGCGTGAACATTCCCTCGAACCTCGCGGGGAAGGTGCCGTACATGGAGAAGGGTCAGATGGCCGTCTACTCGCCGGACAACTCGGAGCCCGTCGAGCTGATCGGGCTGTCGACGTGCGTCACCCGACACGGGAAGTGACCGGCCCGTCACCGCGGGTGACCACCTCGTCGCGGCGCGTTTTCAGGGTCGAGAAACCGCCGACGCGTTTTTGAGACGACCGCGAGAATCCTCGGGCATGACCAAACGGATCCTCGTGGCGGTCGACGGCTCGGAGGAGGCGGCCGAAGCGCTCCGGTTCGCGGCCGAGGAGTGGCCGGACGCCGACCTGACGGCGCTTCACGTGATAAATCCCGCCGACTCGACGACCGGCGCGGACGGCGGATTCCCCGGCGCGGTCGACCAGTGGTACGACAGCGCGAAGAACCGGGGCGAGCGGATCCTCGCGGACGCGACCGACCGTATCGACCGCGACGTCGCGACGCGACTGGAGGTCGGCCGACCGACCACGACGATCCTCGACGTCGCCGCCGGAGAGGAGAGTCCCGAGGGTGAAGACGGCGAACCGTTCGACCACGTCGTGCTCGCGAGCCGCGGACGCACGGGGCTCTCGCGCGTCGTCCTCGGGAGCGTCGCCGAGGGCGTCGTTCGGCGCGCCGAGGTCCCGGTGACAGTCGTTCGGTGAGCTACGGAGACCCGTCGGATCCCGCATCCGACCCGTTCACGTCGTCGCCACCCGGCTCGGCCTCGGTGCCTTCCGCGTCGCCGGCGCGGTCCGAATCGCCGGCCCCTTCCGCGTCGCCGGCGCGGTCCGCGGCGACGATCGTTCCGAGCATCGACCATCCGTCCTCGTCGGGACCGGATCGCCCGAGAAGCACCCGCTCGTGGTCCTCCGAGGTGACGAGCCGGAAGGCGGCGTCGGCGTCCGCGTCGGTCCGGGCGCCCTCGCCGCGGAACTCGCGCTGGAAGAACTCCGTCGAGGAGAACTCGAAGACGCCGGACTCGCCGGAGTCGAGTTCGAGGCGGATCGGATCGGGCTGGACGTTGTGGATCCGTTTGGCGATCGGGTGGAGATCTGGCATACCGGAACTCGGTCGGTCGAGAATAAAAACCCGGTGAGCGCGCCGGGCGTTAGAAGACACGGGAGCTTCTTACTAACCGATCAATCAATTCCGCTCGAGCACAGCCATCTCGTCTCGGGGAATCAACGGAGCAGTACGCAGATACGAGCTGAGGCGTGATATGCGGGATCTGATCGGAGAGTCAAAACCGTTATTTGACCGGAGAAACAGCCCCCGGTAATGGTCGACGCGCCGGAACGGTCCGTCTCGGACGCGGACGAGGAGATCATGCGTGCGACGTACCGGGCCCTGCGCGAACACGGCTACGCAGATCTCACGATCAAACGGATCGCCGCGGAGTACGGCAAATCGACCGCTGCGATCCACTACCACTACGAGACGAAGGACGACCTGCTCGCGGCGTTTCTCGAATACATCCTCGATCGGTTCGTCGCGGCGATCCACGACGTGGAGACGACCGATCCGGAACGGCGGCTGGATCTGCTCTTGGACAAACTGCTCGTCGACGCCGAGGACCACTACGACCTGCTCGTCGCGATGTTGGAGATGCGGAGTCAGGCGCCCTACAAGGAGGCGTTCGGCGAGCGCTTCCGACGGAACGACGAGTACGTCCGGTACCTGCTCCGGACGGTGATCGACGACGGGATCGCCGAGGGCGTCTTCGCGGACGCCGACGCCGAACGGGTCGCGAGCGCGCTCATGACGATCGTCGACGGGGCGCGCACCAGGGCCGCGGTGTTGGAGGACCCGACCGAGCTCGCCGCGGCGCGGCGCGTCACAGACGAGTACGTGACTGCCACGCTCCTCGCGGACGAGTCATGAATCGGGGTTCGTGGGCGGTACCGAAAGGGTAAAAGCCGAAACTGACCATGGTACAGCCATCGTGACCGCGTTCTCGATCGGAACCTCGACAGGGGTGTCATCGACCCGTGGGTGACGCCGACGTCTCGAACGTCGTCCTCGTCACGGTCGACTCGCTCCGAGCGGACGCGGTCGGGGCGTACGACGAGACGCGACACACGCCGGTCATCGACTCGCTCGCCGATCGAGGGACCGCCTTCGATCACGCCTTCGCGACGGGTAACTGGACTCCCTTCTCGTTCCCGTCGATCCTGGCTTCGAGAGACGTGTTTACCGACACCGGCGAGATCGGCGTGGACGGGGCCGAGACGCTCGCGGAGACGCTCTCCGCGGACGGCGTGTCGACGGGGGGGTTCAACGCCGCGAACGGATTTCTCACCTCACACTGGGGGTACGACGACGGATTCGACGACTTCGAGCCGTTCGTCGCCAGCGTCGGATCGAGCATCTACAGTCGATACCTCGCGACCCACCCGACGGTCGAGGCGTGGATCCAGCTCGCGGCGTCGCCGCTCAGGCGGGCGGGGTCGTGGATCCGCGGCGAGACCGACGACCGACCGTTCCTCGACACCTCGCGGATGTTCGACGTCGAACACGCCGCGACGGAGTTCATCGACGAGGCCGACGCGCCGTTCTTCCTCTGGGTCCACTACATGGACGCCCACACTCCGTACGTCCCGGCACCGCGGTACATCCGTGAGGTCTCCTCGAACTGGCTGGGGACTCATCGAATGCTCCACGCACACACCCGAACCGGACTCGGGTTGGACGTCGATGACCGGACTCTCGAGGAGCTTCGCACCCTGTACCAGGCGGCGGTGCGCCAGATCGACGCCAGCGTCGGTCGGATCCTCGAGACGCTCTCGGCGGCCGGAATCGACGACGACACCGCGGTCGTCCTCGCGGGCGACCACGGCGAGGAGTTCCAGGAACACGGCCACCTCGCACACTACCCGAAGCTGTACGACGAGCTGATACGGGTTCCCTTCATCGTCGACGTTCCCGGAGCGTCGGCACGGCGGGTCGATCGCCAGGTCGGCCTCGACGCGATCCCGCCGACCGTGACCGACCTGCTGGGCGTCGACGCGCCGGCGACGTGGGAGGGGACGAGTCTCGCCCCGACCGTACTCGAGGGGGAGACGCCGGCGGACGAGCCGGTGACGTCGGTCACCGTTCGCGGCGAGGACGTGACCGCACAGCCGATCCCGCGATCGCTTTCGGACGGCGAACTGTACGTGAGCGTTCGCGACCGCGAGTGGACCTACATCGAGAACGTCGACGCCGGAACGACCGAGCTGTATCACCGGCCGTCGGACCCGCTTCAGGCGACTGATCGCTCCGCCGACCCGTCGGCGGAGGATCGGCGGGTCATCGATCGGTTCGCTCCCCTCGCGGCGGCACACGCCGAATCGATCCGCGCCGGCGGGACGGACGGCGACGAACGCGACGACCGGGACGCGGGCGAGTCCGTCGACGAGGACCTCAACGCTCGTCTGGAGGCGCTGGGCTACCGATAGATGGTCCGGTCGTTCCTTCGCGGCCTCGTTTACGGGCCGCTCGCGGTCCAGCTCCGGCGTTTCGTCACGGTCGGGCTCGTCGCGTCCGCCGTCCAGATGGCCCTCCTGTGGCTCTTCGTCGACGTCGGCGAGATGAACTACCTGCTCGGCGCGACGATCTCCATCGAGTTCACGATCGTCCTCTCGTACGTCCTCAACAACGCCTGGACGTTCCGCACCTCTCGGAACTCCGGTCGGATCGAGTATCTCTCGGGACTGCTCAAGACGAACCTGGTTCGCGGGACCGCGATCCCGATCCAGCTCGCCATCCTCTTCGCGCTCGTCGAGTGGGGAGACCTCATGTACCTCATCGCGAACGCGGTCGCGATCTTCCTCAGCGGGCTCTACCGATACGTCCTTGACGCTCGCTGGACGTGGGGTGACACGTGAGCTCCGTGACGCCGTTCGTCTCGTCCGTCTCCCCCGCCCCGCTCGTCGTCGATGGAACGCTCTCCGCCTTCGGCGGCGGATTCGAGGCGCTCGTCGAGTCGGCGACGGGCTGGCCCGGCATGGGAATCATCTTCGTGTACTCGTTTCTGATCGCCTTCGCGCTCCCCGGCCCGAGCGAGGTCGTGCTCGTCGCGCCGATCGACCTCGGGCTCCCCCCGTGGGCGCACCTCGGGAGCATCATGCTCGTCAGCGCGACCGGCAAGGCGGTCGGCAGCCTGTTCGCGTTCCACATCGGCCAGGAGGTCAAACAGTCCGGTCCGGTCGTCCGGTGGCTTCGGCGATCCCGGTGGAACGTCATGGAGTGGTCCGAGAAGCGCTCGGTCGAGCTCGCTCAACGGTACGGCTACGGCGGCCTCGCGATGGCGCTCTCGGTCCCCTTCTTCCCCGACACCATCTCGATCTACGCGTTCGCGGTCCTCGAGCGCGACTACACCCGGTTCGCCGTGGCCACGTTCCTCGGGAGCCTCGGCCGGCTCGTCGTCACGGTCGCGTTCGTCGGCGGCCTCTTCACGGTGCTTTGAGCCCCCGGACGGAGATTCGGGAAATCGGCCCTCGAGCGACTCGGGTGACGTCCGCCGATCGCGGACGGGCCGCCCTCAGACCACGACTTCGGGATCGACGAGGAGATCCCGTTTGGCCCGCTCGACTTCCGGTCCTTCCGGAACGAGACCCGGAGTCGACGCCGCATCGCCGAACCGATCGGGGTCCGGTGCGAGCGAGTCGAGTATCTCTCCGAACACCGGTCCGTTCCGCCCGGTGACGTGAACGAACCCGCCGTATCGACGCCGTTCGAACGACGTCGTCTCCGGGTCCGGAAACGCCTCCCGGATGTGACCGACGTTCTCCCGGACGTACCTCGCGGCGGCGTGTTGTGAGTACTGACAGTCGGCGTAGTACTGGTCGTGGTGTTCCTCGTCGATCTCGTCGGTCCCGTGTTTCGACGACTCGTATCGAACCCCGTCGGTACCGAACTCGGCGTCGAGAAAACTGAGGTTCACGGTGAAACAGTCCGGATATCTGAGGATCGCCAGGAAGAACACGTGTTCGTCGACGGTGTACCGCTCCTGTAAGCGGTAGTAACACTCGAGGTAGTACACCGCGAGCGCGCCGATCCAGTCGTCGCGGTCGCCCTCGATGTAGGCGGTCGCGACGTCGTAGTAGTCCTCGCCGGCGACCTGTTGGAGGCGGTGTTTGAAGCTCCGCCCCATCTCCCGGAGTTCGTCCTCGTACACCTCCACCACCGGAACGTCCGGGTCGTCGAGGAGTTCGCTCTTTCGCTCGCCGGCGGCCGCGATCCGCGTCATGTTCTCGTGGAGGGATCGCTCCGCCTCCACGTCCGGGAGCGGAATTCGAACCGCTCGATGTCGCAGGATCTCCGATCCGGACCCCATCTTCTCACGCCAGTCGTCCGTCCTCCCGTCCGGGTCGCTCATACGGCGACCACTGGCCACACACGGATATGGCTGTCTCGACTTCGAGCCGTGAACTCGCGGTCCCTCGTCGACCTCGGTGCGGCCGATCCGTCGGAACGTATTTGCCGGTCGCTTTCGGTCTCCCGGTATGGACCTCCGCATCGATCACGTGACGGTCGCGGGACGGGATCTGGACCGACTCGTCGACGCGTTCGACGAGGCCGGGTTCCCGGTCGAGTACGGCGGCCGCCACTCGAACGGCGTCACGCACATGGCGATCGTCGGGTTTCGCGACGGGAGCTACGTCGAACTCATCTCGACGCTGGAGCCCGACGCCGACTCGCCGTGGTGGGACGCCCCCATCCGCGGCGACGGCGGTCCGTGTGCGTGGGCGGTCGACGTCGACGACATTGAGGCCGCGAGCGCCGACCTCCGGGACCGCGGCGTGCGCGTCGACGGCCCCTCGGGATACGAGCGGACCCGCGAGGACGGGACGCTGGTCGAGTGGGACCTCACCTACCTGGAGGAGGGCGATCCGGGATCGACGCTTCCGTTCCTCATCAGCGACCGGACTCCACGAGAGCGCCGGGTCCGGCCGACCGGTGACCTGGACTCGTCGCCGATCGTCGGGATCGACGCGGTCGTGCTCGGCGTCGCCGATCTCGACGCCGCGGTCGGGAGGTTCGAGACGGCGTTCGACGCGGACGCGCCGACGTTCGGGGAGAGTCCCGACCTGGACGCCGAGACCGCGTCGTTTCCGGATCTGCCGGTCACCCTCGCGGCCCCACGCGGCGAGGGGTGGCTCGCCGATCGCCTCGAGGAGTTCGGGCCGCGCCCCGTCGCGTACCTCCTCGGGTACGATGGCGACGATCCCGAATTCGACGACCTCGTGTCGGGGACGATCGGGGACCGGCCGGTCGAGTGGGCGCCGGTGACACACCCCATCGGCCGTCACTATCTCGGGTTCGTCGAGACGGACTCGTAAACGACGGGGACGGACCCCGTAGAACACGGTATCGACGGTTAATCCCGATCATTTCCGATCGGATCAACCGATCGATCGTGGGTGTTGTAGGACGGTTGTTTCATTGATGATCGAGGTGAGGAGAAGGGAGTCGTTGCTGGCGCGGTGACCATTTCCAAAGCCCCAGTCGCGAGGACTCGGGAGCCTCGTTGTGCTCCTCACTCAGTCGCTGTCGCTCCTTCACTGCGGTGCTTGGTTCGCCGGGCTTCGTCCTCGTGGCAGCGAGGCGCTCCGCGCCTCTGGCAGCCGGCGGCGGAGCCGCCGGCGACTGCCCCTTTGTGTCCCACCCCGCCCCGCACAGCCCCGCACCTCACCCCTCCCCAGCCTCGCCGCTCACGCTTTTCAAGCGTTCGCGGCGTCCCTCGCGGGCTCCTCGCGCCCTTCGGGCGCTCGGAGGCGCGCCACCGCAATCGATCGCTCCCTCCTTAGACTGTAGTGAGCATCCGCGAACGGAGTGAGCGGTTCACCGACGGCGAGGCGAACGCCGAGCCGTCGGCTTTTTTCCCTCCAGGTTTTTCGAGGAGTGGTTCCCGAAGCGAACGCAGTGAGCGAGGGAACCCGACGATGAAAAAGGTGGAACTTTACCCGCCGAGGAACTCACGACGGACCTCCTCGTCGTCGAGGAGTGCGTCGCCGTCGTCCTCGTAGCGGTTCTGTCCGTTCGCGAGCACGTAGCCGCGGTCACAGCGTCGAAGCGCCTCCTTGGCGTTCTGTTCGACCATCAGGATCGTGGTGCCGGCATCGTTGATCTCGTCGACCCGGTCGAACATGTCGTCGACGAGGTCGGGCGCGAGCCCCGCGCTGGGCTCGTCCAACAACAGCACGTCGGGATCGAGCATCAGCGCACACCCCATCGCGAGCATCTGCTGTTGGCCCCCCGAGAGAGAGCCGGCGTCCTCGCCCGGCCGGTCGGCGAGCGCCGGGAACCGGTCGTACACCTCGCGCTTCCGGTCCTGCGGAACCTCATCGAGCACGTACGCGCCGAGCCGGAGGTTCTCCTCGACGGTCAGCGTCGGGAAGACGTTGTCCGACTGGGGGACGTAGCCGATCCGTTCGTGGGCGACCTCCTCGGGGGCCATCCCGGCGATGTCGGTTCCGCGGTATTCGATCGACCCGCCGAGACACGTCGCGATACCGACGATCGTCTTCATCACCGTCGACTTGCCCGCACCGTTCGGACCGACGATCGTCACGTATTCGCCGTCGTCGACGTGGATGTCGACCCCGGAGAGGACCTGGAGGTCGCCGTAGCCCGCGTCGAGATCGACGACCTCGAGCAGGCTCATTCGGCGTCACCCCCGAGGTACGCCTCGATGACGCGCTCGTCTTCGAGCACCGCCTCCGGGTCGCCCTCGACGAGCAGCCGTCCCTGCTGGAGGACGACCAGCCGGTCGACGAGTTCGGTCAGCGTCTCGAGTTCGTGTTCGATTATCACGACCGTCATTCCCTCCGCGTTGAGGTCCAGGATGTGATCGGCTATCTCGCGCGTCAGCGTCGGGTTTACCCCGGCGAACGGCTCGTCGAGCATCAGCACGTCGGGGTCGAGCATCAGCGTGCGTGCGAGCTCGAGCAGCTTCCGCTGGCCGCCCGAGAGGTTGCTGCTGTACTCGTCCGCTAGGTGGTCCAGCTCGAACGTCTCGATCAGCTCCTCGGCCCGGTCCCGGACGGCCTCCTCCTCGCGTTTCATCGATCCGCTCCGGAGCAGCGCGGGAAGCGTCCGCTCGCCGGGCTGGTCGGGCGCGGCGAGCCGGACGTTGTCGCGGACGGTCATGGTCTCCAGCTCGCGGGTGTTCTGGAAGGTCCGCACCAGTCCGCGGTGTGCCAGCGACTCCGGTGGGTCGCCCGTCACGTCGGTCCCGTCGAGGGTGACGGTCCCTTCGTCGGGCGGGATGACCCCACTGACGCAGTTGAAGAACGTCGATTTGCCCGCGCCGTTCGGTCCCATCACGCCGACGAGCTCTTCCTCGTCGATCGAGACGGAGAGACCGTCTATCGCGCGGAGGCCGCCGAAGTCCTTGACGAGCCCCTCCGCGGAGAGGAGGCTCATTGGTCCACCCCTAGCTCCTGCGGGTCGCCCCAGATCCCCGCGGGGCGGAACCGGATCACCGCGATCAGTATCAGGCCGACGACGACGAGCCGGAAGGCGGCGAAGACGTCGCCCGAGACCGGCGTCACGCTCAAGCCGAACCGGGAGACGAGTCGCAGCCCCATGATGATCGCGAGGCCGGCGAGCACCGCCCGGTGGTTCGCCGCGCCGCCGAGCAGCATCCCGATCCAGATGGTGACCGTCACCTGGATGGTGAAGAAGCCGGGCGCGACCGCGCCGTTGTACAGCGCGAACAGCCCGCCGGCGAGCCCGGCTAGCGCCGCGCCGTAGACGAACGCCTGCGTCTTGTAGACGATCGTGGACTTGCCGACCGAGCGCGTCACGAGCTCGTCGGCCCGGATCGCTCGGAGGACGCGCCCGTACGGCGCGTCGGTGAGTCGGGTGACGGCCGCGAGCGTGATCAGGGTGACCCCGCCGATCACGAGGATCGTCGCGATCATCCGCGTGTCGGCGTCGCCGACGAGCCCCGCGATCGGTCGCGGCACGCCGAGGATCCCGACGTTTCCGCCGAAGATCCCCTCGAAGTTGACGAAGATCGAGTGGAAGATCTCGGCGGTCGCGAGCGTGACGATCGCGAGGAAATCGTCGCGAAGCCGGATCGACGTGGCGCTCACGACGAGACCGAGGAGCGCGGCCGCGATCACGCCGACCAGAAGCGCGAGCGGCCACGGGTATCCCAGCGCAATCCCCGCGAAGCTGTCCTGTGCGGCGAGCATCGCGGTCGCGTACGCGCCGACCGCGAAGAAGACCACGTGCCCGAAGTTGACTAAGCCGGTGTGGCCGTACTGGAGATCGAGCCCGAGCACGAGCATGCCGTAGATCACGAACGTGATCCCGACCTCGACGAAGACGTACAGCGCGCTCGGCAGGCTCGCCTGAAGCGGGGTCAGAGCGAACAGTCCGCCGACGAGCAGGCAGGCCACCCCGGCGATCAGCGCCCGATCGCCGCGTCCGGACGGGAGGCGGTCGAGAGCGCTCACGCCTCACGCACCTCCGTTCCCGCGATCCCGCTCGGCTTGACGAGCAGCACGGCGATCAGGATCGCGAACGCGACCGCCGAGGAGAGGCCGGTCATCGACGACGGCAGGAACGCCGTCGAGATCGCGAGCGCGAGCCCGATGACGTACGCACCGATGATCGCCCCGTACGGGCTGCCGGCCCCGCCGAGGATGGCCGCCGAGAGTATCTGGAGGATGTGGCTGAATCCCGTGGTGGAGCTGACGTTCGTCTGGATCGCCATGAGCACGCCCGCGAGCCCGGCGAGGACGCCCGCCAGCACCCAGACGCTGTCGCGGATCAGCTGGGTGTCGATGCCGCGGACGCGCGCCAGGCTCTCGTCGTCGCCCATCGCCCGCATCGCGATCCCCACGTCGGTTCGCGTCAGGAGCGCGTGGATGGCGAGGAAGACCGCGACGGCGGAGCCGACCACGACCAGGTGTTCGGAGGTGACGAAGAAGCCGCCCAGCAGGTCGAGGGAGCCGATGGCCACGTCCGGAACTCCGTCGAACCGGAACGTCGTCGTCTCGGTCTCGATGTAGCGGGCGCTTCGCCCGCCGAAGAGGCGGATCGCGTTGCGGATGGCGATCCCGAGCCCGATCGACGTCAGCAGCATCGGCACCGGGCCGGTGTGGTTGATCGGGGTGAAAAAGCCCCGAGCGAGCACGATGCTGATGACCCCGCCGCCGATCATCGCGAGGACGACCGCGACCGGCAGCGGGACGGGGATCGCGCTCGCGGCGAGGAAGCCGACGAACGCGCCGAGCGTGAGGTACTCCCCGTACGCGAAGTTGATCATGTTCACGATCCCGTAGATCAGCGTGAACCCGATCGCGGCGATCGCGATGTACGACCCAGTGACGACCCCGAAAATGGCTTCCTGAAGCAAGCCCATCGGGATCAGTATTCGCCTTCGGCGACGTACTCCCGGATGTCCTCGGCCGGGACCTCGCTCGTCGCCTCGAAGCCGTTCTCGCCGGCGGTGCTGATCGTGACGCTCCCGAAGACGTTGCCGTGCTGGGTGAAGTTCGTGGGCGTCGCCGCGCCCTGGTAGGAGATCTCCTCGCCGTTTTCGAGCGCCTCCTTCCCCTCGGCGAAGTTGTTGACCGCCGTCCCGCCGTCACGGCTGACCGGGCCGAGGTTGCGCTCTATCGCCTCCGGGGTCGCCTCGCCGGCCCGCTGGATCGCCAGCGCGATCACTTGCATGGCGTCCCACGCCGGCGGCGTCCAGGCGTTGATCTCCGCGTCGCCCTGGCCCGAGTAGACCTCCTCGAAGGTGTCGTAACTCGGTCCCGACTGGCCGGGAGAGCCGGCCCACGCGCCGTGGATGTCGCTTCCGACCTGGTCGACGAGGTCCTGCTGTGCCAGCGGGTCCGAGAGGATCGGCTGGCGACCGTAGCCGGCGTCGGCCCAGTCCGAGAGCGCCGTGATCGCGGACTCCAGCGGGAGGCTCACGAGGAAGGCGTCGAACTCGGCGTCGAAGAGCCGGCTGAGCGCCGACTGATAGCTCGATCCGCCGATCTCGACCTCCACTCGCTCTGCGACCGTCCCGCCGTTGTCCTCGTAGACCGAGAGGAATCCCTCGACGTAGCTGCGCTCGCCCTCGGTGGTGCCGTTGAGCACGCCCAGCGTGTCGAGGTCGTTCTCGAGCGCGTACACCGCGCTCCCGCTCGTGTGGACGGTGTCGCCGACGACGGTCCGCCAGATCCACTCGTCGTCCGAGAGGTCCTCGGGCGTCCCCTTGTCCCCGCCGCGAGTGTCGAGGAACGTCGACCCCGGCCAGGGGGTGACCATCGGGACCTCGAAGTCCTGGAGGAAGTCCCAGAGCGGGTTGATCTCGCTCGAGAAGAGGCCCACGATCGCCGGCACTCCATCGTTTTCGATCAGTTGGGTCGTGACGGTCCGCGCCTCCTGGGGGTCGACGGCGGTGTCCCGCCGGATCACTTCCAGCTCCGCGTCGAGGGGACCGCCGGCCTCGTTGATGTGGGCGACCGCGGCGTCCGTCGCCTGCG
The DNA here is from genome assembly GCF_900182635.1 of Halorubrum cibi. Lineage (GTDB taxonomy): Archaea > Halobacteriota > Halobacteria > Halobacteriales > Haloferacaceae > Halorubrum > Halorubrum cibi. The sequence goes on from NZ_FXTD01000005.1 coordinate 197,841, forward strand.
AAACCCCCGGCTGGAGGAAGTCCCACTGCCCGCTCAGCGACGCGGGCTGACCGAGCGAGATGGTCTCGGGGGCGTCGCTTCCGTCGTCGCTCCCGTCGTCGCCGCCGCTTCCGTCCCCGCTCCCGTCGTCCCCGCCGCTCCCGTCTTCGCTCCCGTCGTCCCCGCCGCTTCCGTCCCCGCTCCCGTCGTCGTCGCTCCCCTCGCCGCCGCCGAAGCTCACACAGCCGGCGAGTCCGACCATCCCACCGCTCCCGGCGAGAGTCAAAAACCTCCGACGATTCGCGCGTCTATTGCTATCGGGTGACATTCCGATACTGGATCCCGTACACCGGGTATTAAAAACGGACCCTACCATGGTCGACGCAGTGAGAGAAATCGCCAATTAGGTCGGAGATCCTATACTATTGCGGGTCGCGTGTCGTTCGGCGCTTCGTCACCGACGGATCGAACTCGGTATTCGACTTCCCCGATCGCCGCTACAGGGAGATCTCGGTCCCGTCGCCCGCGTCTCTCGCTTCCAGGTAGACCGTCTCGCCCGCCGCGGCGTCCAGCGTCGCGGAACCGACGCTAGCGACCACCAACACCCCGTCGGGGGACTCCCGGTCGTACCCGTTCGCGAGGGGCACGCCGAGTTCGACCAGGTCGTCGGCGTCGAGGTCGCTCGCGAGGAGGTCTCCGGTCCCGGCGACCTCCTCGGGCACGTCGGCGAACACGCGCTCGGCGCGCTCGAGGACGCGTGGATCGAGTTCCTGCATCTCCTCGGTGAACGCGCCGACGGCGACGACGAGGGTCCCCGCGCCGAGCGCCTCCGGCGGGAAGACGGGCTCGGTCGCGGTCGTCGCCGTCACAACCACGTCCGCCCCCTCGACCGCCTCGCTCGGCGTGTCGACCGCGCGCGCCGGGATCCCCTCCTCGCTCAGATCCGCGGCACACGCCGCCCGCGAGTCCGACGGGGAGTGGACCCGCACGTCCGAAAGCGTCGCGACCGTCGCGATCGCGCGGGTCTGCCAGCGCGCCTGCGCGCCCGCGCCGAGGACGCCGAGGGAGAGTCCCTCCCCGTCCCGTTCCGGGGCCAGCTCCCGAACGGAGACCGCGCCGATACAGCCCGTCCGGGCGTTCGTGATCGTCGTCCCCGCCATGAACGCCTTCGGGAGACCCGTCCGGGCGTCCGTGAGCGCGATCTGGGCGTTGATCGTCGGGAGCCCCCGCTCCGCGTTCCCCTCGTGGACGCCGACCAGTTTCGTCGCGTAGTGGTCCGCCCCGTGGACGTACGCCGGCATCGCGATCCCGGTTCCCGCGGGCTCGTCGCCGTCGAGTCCCGCGCCGACGGGGAAGTGCGGACGATGGGGCCGCTCGACCTCGCCTGCGGCCTGTTTGATCAGCGCGTCGTCCACCACGTCGACGAGTTCCGCCAGATCGAGGCTCCGTTCGACTTCCTCGGCGGAGAGTACGAGCACCATGTCCGGGGCGTCGCCCCCCGGCGACTTAGCCTGATCGTCGGCGCGACGGTTGGCACAACGGCCGGCGCAACGGTCGACACGATCGACGCGTCGGCTCCCGCGTCGTACGTTTATATCCCGGGGGGGCGATCGGGGGATATGGACGCACTCGTCGTCGGCGGTGGAGTCGTCGGACTCTCCGCCGCGTACTCGCTTGCCGACCGCGACGTGAACGTGACGCTCGTCGAGAAGGGCTCGCTCGGGAACGCGAGCACCGCTCGCTCCGCCGGCGGGATCCGCTCGCAGTTCTCCACGCGCGTGAACGTCGAGCTGTCGCTCGCGAGCAAGGAGGTCTGGAACGCCTTCGAGGAACGGTTCGGGGTGGACATCGGCCTCCGGAAGAACGGCTACCTGTTCCTCGCCCGCTCGGAGGAGACCGCGGAGCGGTTCCGCGAGAACGTCGAGATGCAGCGCGAGCTCGGCGCGGGGAGCGAGCTTCTCACGCCCGAGGAGGCGACCGATCACTGTCCGGGGCTCGATCCCGACCCGTTCGTCGCGGCGACGTACAACCCCGACGACGGCATCGCCGACCCGAACCTCGCCGTCCAGGGATACGCCGAGGCCGCCCGCGAGCGCGGCGTCGAGATCCGGACGAAGACGGCCGTGACCGACCTCCACCGCGAGGGCGACCGCGTCGTCGGCGCGGACGTTCGGGCGGTCGGCGCGGGAGAGGAGGGATCCGAGCGCCTCGAGGTCGACTGCGTCGTCAACGCCGCGGGGGCGTGGGCCGCGACGATCGGCGAGATGGCCGGCGTCGACCTCCCGATCGCGCCCCGGCGGCGGCAGATCGCGGTCGTCGACCCGACGCCGCCGGTGCCGGAGTCGGTCCCGCTGACGATCGACCTCGAGACGGGGTCGTACTTCCGGCCCGAGCGCGACGGGGTGGCGCTCGTCGGCGGCCACTTCGAGGCGGACGACGACCCCGACCAGGACCCCGACGCCTACGACGAGGGGATGGACGTGGAGTGGGCCGCGCGCGCGGTCGAGAACGCCGCCGAGTACGCCGAGTACTTCGGGCTCGACACCCGGATCCAGCGCGGCTGGGCCGGGCTATACGCGGTCACGCCCGACCACCATCCGATCGTCGAGGAGACGATCCCTGGCCTCGTGACCGTCGCGGGCTTCTCGGGACACGGCTTCCAGCACGCACCCGCCTCCGGGCGGATCGCCGCCGACCTCGCCGTCGACGGCGAGACTGACCTCCTCGACGTCTCGCCGCTCGCGGGCGACCGGTTCGAGCGCGGCGACACGCTCACGGAGCGGAGCGTCGCCTGAAGCTGAAGGCTCCGAGATCTGGCGAACGGGGCGCTCGCCGCTTCACCGCTCCCGGACGGCGTCGGGCGGGAGCAACACCCCGCCCGAGCGAAGTAGCGCGAGCGCGGGGTCGTCGCCGGCGTCGGCGTCGAAGCTCCCGAGCGCGCGCCGACCCGGAACCGCCACGACGCCGGGCGCGAGGAACGACGCCCGTGGAGGGGCGTCCTCCCCCGGAAGCGTCGCTCCGGCGTCGAACGCCGCGCCCTCCGGGAGGACGCGGTCGCCGCGGAGGTACGCCCCGGCCGAGGCGAGCAGTTTCGCCTCGCCGGGATCGCCGAGGTCGAACGAGTCGCCGCGACGCAGGACCGTCCCGTTCCGAAGGATGGCGTCGAGTTCGGACTCGAGGTCCGGGCGTCGATCGTACAGGTCTCTGACGGCGTCGCCGGGGATCAGGGTTCCCGGACGAAGAACCGCGGTCAGGAAGGAGCCGCCGGCGGATCGGGAGTCTTCCTCGGGGTCGGCGAGCGCCTCGTAGAGGCCAGGTGCCGCCGCGGCGGTCCGATCCGGCGGACACAACACGACCGTCTCACCCCTCGGCTCCGCCTCGAGGAAGCCGTCGCCGGGGACCGACGCCAGCGCGTGCCCCAAGGCTCGGTGGTGGTCGGTTCCGCCGGCGCGCGTCAGGAACGCGCGCCCCGGAACGACGACGACCGCGTCGGCGGCGGGGATCCGCCTCGTCGTCACGTAGCCGGCGCGTGCCGACGACGCCGATGACGCCGAGGACGGCCGGTCGGCTCCCTTCTCGGCGGCGAGCCGCCTCGCGGAGGCGCGGACCTGGCGCGCCCGCTGGCGACCCACCCCGTCGAGCAGGTCCGCGAGCCCGTCGATCGGGGCGTTCGCGACCTCCTCGACCGACTCCAGCCCGTGCTCGCGGAGCCGCGCCGCGCGGACGTCGCCGATCCCGTAGATCTCCTCGAGCGAACTCACGCTCGACACCTCCGGCGCGACGGCGTGGCGAGGACGGCGGCCCGTTGGATCACTCCGCAGACACCTCCGTGACCCCGTCGTGTGCCAGTTCGAACGTCTCCGTCGCGACGCCCGAGCCGACGGCCGAGAGCGTGGGGCCGTCCCATCGCACCGGGCGCGCGCGCTCGCACCGCCAGACGCGGGCGGGGTCGCCGCGCTCGTCCAACAGGACCACCCTGACGGGTCGCGGCGTGCCGCGCCCGTCGGTCCACTCGCGGAACCACTCCCACAGCGCCGTCCGGTCGGTCACGCCGCGCCGGAGCTCGAGCCGCGACGACGCGAGCGCTGATCCGCGGTCGCCGAGGTCGTCGGTGCGATTCCCCCACGACGCGTCGCGTGCGAGGAGTCGCCGCCAGAGCGGCCCGTCCGCCTCCGCCCCGTCGTCGACACGTGCCGACAACCCGCACACCTCGCTGAACCCCGCCGCGCCGACGCCGTCGATCTCGACCAGGAATCGGTGGTTCGGGTACGGGTCGGTCCGATCACCCGCCGGCATCGTGGCACCCTCCTCCTCCTCCTCCTCCTCCTCCCCCTCGGTTCCGTTCCCGCGCCGACCGCGAGCGTGCTCGGCGGTCGACCATGCTACGCGGTCCGTTCCATCCCTTCGTGGACGATCTCGAGCCGCTCGATCGCGACCTCCGACCGGTCGGCGGCGAGGTCGGGCGCGTCGTAGCGGCTCGGCCACGCGTTCTTGAACTCCCACCGCGGCCCGGAGCCGCCCTCCTCGTCGAGGAGGACGACCGCGATCGGCCGGCGTGCCTCGCCGAGTTTCCCCTGTTCGACCAGCTTGCGCCACTCGTAGAGCGCGATGGAGTCGTCGGTCGCGCCGCTCTCCAACACGAGCGGGTCGTACCGGCCGAGCCCGCCGAGCTTGCGCGGAGTGGGCGGCTCGTTCCCCTCGCGGTACTCGATCACGTCACTCCGGGCGGTCGGGAGCGAACAGCGGCTGAACCCCGCCTTCGCGACGCCGTCGATCTCGAGCAGGTATCGGATCTTCCGGTACGGCCCGTGTCTATCCGGCATCGGCACGCCCCCGTGGGTCCCGTCCGCTCTCGTTCGTCGGTGCGGCGACCGTCGCGGCCGCGGATGTGTCCCGTGTCATGGTACTCGTTGTCTGTTGACAACTAACCTAACCAAACGACGGGCCTCCCAATTAATCCTGTCGGGCGAGCGGGCGGTGACGCGGGGTACACCCGCCACGCGCCGTCTCACGGGGGCGCACCTGCGCGCGCCGTCTCACGGGGGCGCGACCGCCCGCCGGAGCTTCTCGGTCGAGAGGTTGCGGCCGGTGACCGGGAGGACGACGGTCTCGCCCGCGACGTCGTCCATCGACCGCACCGCGGCGACGGCGGATGCGGAGGCACCCTCGATGAGGATCCGTTCCTCCGCCAACACGTCCCGCACGCCGTCCCAGATCGCCTCTTCGGGGACGGTGATCAGGTCGTCCAGCCGGTCGCGGAGGATCTCGACCGTGAGCGCGAACGGGGCCCGCGAGGAGATCCCCTCCGCCTCCGTCGTCGCCGACTCCTGTTCGTCCAAGTGGCCCTCGTGGTACGCCCTGTAGGTCGCGTCCGCGGCCGCGGACTGGACTCCCACGACCTCCGCGCCACCGATCGCGCCGGTCGTGAGACAGTAACCCGCCGCGCCGCTCCCGCCGCCGATCGGGCAGACGACGCGGTCGACGTCCGGCAGCGTCTCCAGTACCTCCAGCCCGGCCGTGGCGACGCCGGCGACGAGGTCCGGTTCGTTCGCCGAGTGGACGTACCGGAGCCCGTCCTCGGCCGCCCGGCGCTCGGCCCACTCGCGCGCCTCGTCGTAGTCGGCGCCGGTCGCGACGACCTCCGCGCCGAACCGCTCCATCGCGGCCACCTTCTCCGGGTTCGGGTCGCCGGGGACGGCGATCGTCACCGGGACCCCGAACTCGCGGCCGGCGTAGGCGACCGACTGGCCGTGGTTCCCGGTCGACGCCGCGATGAGCCCCGCCTCGCGGAACTCCTCGGACAGTCGGTGGCCGAGCGTGACGCCGCCGCGGACCTTGAACGCGCCCGTCGGGAGCGTGTCCTCGCGTTTGAAGTACACGTCCGCGCCGGTCTCCGCGGAGAGCGCCTCGCTGCGGACCAGCGGCGTCCGCGGGAGGTACCGTCGGACGACCTCGCGGGCCTCGTACACGTCGCCCGGCTCCGGCGGCGTGAGATCGTGGTACGGGAATATCGTCGTCGCGTCCGGCGAGTCGACGGGCTCGTACCGGCTCACGCCCGCCATCCCCCGTGTCTCCGACCGACCGCGTCCCGATTCGGTGCCGCTTCGACGTGTCTCGTGTCGTCACGTCCCATGGACATCACCTTGCTTCGCCGTCTCCACCGACGTCGATAAGCGTTCGCATGCGGGGTCGACTCGCCGGCTCCACCAGCGCCGCGTTCGACCTTCCCTATCGGATTCGATCCCCTCGATCGCGTTCTCCCCGCCCGCTCGCGTCCGATCCGCTCAAGTTTCTCCGAGCGCGAACCGCCCCCCATGGACGAGCTACTGGACGCGGTCGACCTCGTCGCCGACGCCGGGCTGGAGGGCGTCGTCAGTTGGCTGCTTCGCGCCGTCGGTCTGATCGCCGTCCTCGCGGGGGTCGCGCTCTGGGCACTCACCGAGACGGGGCTGCTCTGGATCCCCGCGGGACTGATGCTCGTCGGCCTCGTGTTGCTCGCCGCGCCGAGCGTCCTCTTGGCGCTGGCAGAGTTCGCGTGACGGCTCCCGCCGCGGGGGCCGGGTGACGGTCCCCGTCGCGAGCGGGTCGGTCACTCCGCGGCCGACAGCGACCGGACCGCATCGGTCAGGGTGTCGACCGCCAGAGGGATGACCGCCTCGTCGACGTCGAACGTCGCGGTGTGGTGGCCCGTGGGGTTGCTCGCGCCGAAGCCGACGTAGGTCGCCTCGCCGCCGTTCCGCTGGACCGCCCGCATCAGCCGCGTCGCGTCCTCGCTGCCGCCGAGCGCGTCGCCCTCGTCGGGCGTGACCGTCGCGTCGCGTCCCGCCGCGGCCGCGGAGACGGCGTCGACGATCGAGTCGTCGCACTCGGCGCTCGGCGCGCCGTTGCGGAACGAAACGTCCACCTCGCAGTCGTGGAGTTCGGCCGCACTCCGGAGCACGCGAGTCGCGTGCTCCTCGAGGTAGTCTCTGAGATCGGTCGTCGTCCCGCGGACCTCTCCCTCGAGCGAGGCCGACTCCGGCACGACGTTCGTCGCTGTCCCGCCTTCGACGACGCCGACGTTGATCCGCGTCGCACCGTCGCCGTGTCTGGGGATCGCGTGGAGGTTCCCGACCGCGGTCGACAGCGCCTGGATGGCGTGTGCGCCCTCGTGCGGGCTGTTGCCGGCGTGAGCCGGCGCCCCCTCGAAGGTCGCTTCGAAGCCGTTTATCGCGAGGAACGACTCGATGCCGGGGATCACGACCCCGGTCTCGACGTCGAGGCCGACGTGGACGGCGATGAGGGAGTCGACGTCCTCGAGGTGGCCGCTGCCGACCACGGAGGCCGCGCCCGCGCCCAGTTCCTCCGCGGGCTGAAAGAGCACCTTGAGGGTCCCTTCGAAGTCGCTCTCTTTCACTGCCTCGAACACCCCGACGCCGATGGCGGCGTGCGCGTCGTGGCCACAGGCGTGCATGCGCTCGTCGTATTCCGACCGGAACCCCTCCGCGGCGGGGTGGTGGTCGGGGTCGTCGGACTCGGGCTGGGGGAGCCCGTCGATGTCGACGCGCACCAGGACGGTCGGCCCGTTGCCCTTCTCGAGGACCGCGAGCGCGCCGGTGTAACCGTCCTCGACCTGCGAAAGCACGTCGTCGTCGACGCCGGTCTCGAGCGCCCGCTCGCGGGCGCGGGCCAACTGGTCGTCGGTGGGGGGGCGGATCCGTTCCTCGCGGTGGATCTCGTGGCCGACGTACAGCTCGTCGGGACCGATCTCCTCCAACTCCTCGACGATCCGGTCCGTGGTGTAGAACTCGCGCCAGCCGATCTCCGGCCGCCGGTGGAGATCGCGACGCAACTCGATCAGTCGGGACTGCGATTTCGCGTTCACGGGGACGGGTTGGCGGAAGGATCGCTTAAGCGTTGACCTGAACGGTGGTTTCGGCCGGGATCAGTACGACTCGAGCGTCGCCGCGGTCGCGTCGGCGATGATCTCGCTCGCGAGCCGGACGTCGTCCCACTCGATGTGCTCGTCGGGCGTGTGCGCGAGGTCGACCGAGCCGGGACCGAACACGACCGTCGGGATCCCGGCGTCGAGGTAGTGGCGGGCGTCGGTGCCGCCGGTGAACCCCTCGTAATTCGGCTCGATGCCGTGATCGCTCGCAGCCTCCGCCACGCGCTCGACGACCGGCTCGTCTCTGTCCACCTCCGACCCCTCGAACTGGACCGAGAACCGCTCGAAGGTCGGCGGATGCTCGGTGAGCCACTCGCTCTCGGCGACGACCTCGTCGAGCCGCTCTCGGAACTCGGCTTCGACCCCCGCGACCGTCTCCTGGGGAGCGACGCCGATCCGGATCTCGGAAGTGAGGTGGGACGGAACCGACGACGCCCAGTCGCCGGCCTCGACGGTGCCGAAGTTGATCGGCCACGGGTTGTCGAACGCCTCGAACAGCGGGTGGGTGACGCGCTCGGCGCGCTCGCGCTCGAGGTTCTCGAACGCGTGGCGGACCCGTTCGAAGTGCGGGAGCACCGACTCGCCCTCCCAGGTTCGGGCGGCGTGAGCCGACTCGCCGAATATCTCGAGCCGCTTCATCAGGCTCCCCTCGGCGGCGACGACGAGCGAGAGGTCCGTGGGCTCGGCGATGATCGCCGCGTCGCGCTCGAAGGGATACGGGTTCCTCCCGGCGGCGACGGCCGCGCCGATACCGCCTTCCTCCTCGCCGACGACGCCCTCGACGACGATCCGGCCGTCGAGGCCGAGTTCGTCCGCACGTTCTTCGACCGCGAGCGCCGCGAAGACGCAGGCGGCGAGTCCCGACTTCATGTCGAGCGATCCGCGCCCGTAGAGGCGGCCGTCCTCCCAGTGAGGATCGAACGAGGGCTTCGTCCAGGAGCCCTCGTCGACCGGAACCACGTCGACGTGGCCGTTCAACACGACGGTCGGGCCGGCGTCGGGGTCGCCGAGTTCGAGGACGCCGCCGAGGCTCGGTCGGTCCTTCAGATCGAGCGTTTCGACCGGGGGGAACGAGGGATGTTCATCCAGGAGTTCGGGATCGGGCTCCCACTCGTACACCTCGAAGCCGAGGTCGGAGAGATGCTCGCGGAACCAGGACTGAACCGCCGCCTCCTCGCCCGGATAGCTCTCGAAGGAAACCAGTTCTCGGATCGTCTCCCGCAACGCGTCTTCGCGGACGTCCATGTCGTCGAGGAGTACCACGACCACCCATAACAGATTTCGGATCCGTAGGGGTGGTACCGTTCCTCACGCGATCGAGACGGACTCGATCCGCTCCGCTCCGTTCCAACCCGGTCCGGTTCGGGGCGATCCGGTCGCGTTCGATCCCCTTTCGACGTCAAAGATACCGTTCTATCAGTCGGAGACGGTAGATACGTGACCCAGAAACCGATCTCCAAGTGGATCGTCTGGTTCCGAAGATTTTTGACTAACTAGTTAGTAAGTTCGACCACTCATCGACATGGAAGACACCGAGACCGCGGGTTCGGAGGCGACCCGCTGATGGGGATCCGGAACCGGATCGACTCTCTGTTCAAAGGGCCCGAGGAGTTCGATCTCACCTCGGGCGGCATCGGTAAGCCGCTGTTTTTCCTCTCGATGCCGATCGTCGTCACGAACCTCTTTCAGACCGCCTACAACCTCGCGGACACCTTCTGGCTCGGGCAGTACAGTACGGACGCGCTGGCGGCGATCAGCTTCGCGTTTCCGATGGTCTTTCTGCTCATCTCGTTGGGGATGGGGATCTCCGTCGCCGGGAGCGTCCTCGTCGCACAGTACACCGGCGCGGAAAAGTCGCGCGAGGCGGAGTACGCGGCCTCTCAGACGGTGACGTTCGCGGTGATCGCCTCGGTGCTGCTCGGGGGCGTCGGCTACTTCCTCGTCGAGGAGTTCCTCGGGATAATGGGCGCATCGGAGAGCGTCCTTCCGCTGGCGGCGCGATACATGGAGACCATCTCGGCGGGGCTCGTCTTCATGTTCGGCTTCGCGGTGTTCATCGCGCTCATGCGCGGGTACGGCGACACGATCACGCCGATGCTCGTGATGTTCGGGTCCGTGGTGCTCAACATCGCGCTCGACCCGTTCCTGATCTTCGGCTGGGGGCCGTTCCCCGCGCTCGGGATCGAGGGAGCCGCCATCGCGACGGTGTTCTCCCGGGCGCTGGCGCTCGTCGTCGGCCTCGCGATCATGTTCCGTGGGACTCGCGGGGTCCGGATCCGCCTCGGCGACATGGCGCCCGACGCGGACTACCTGCGCCGGCTTCTGCGGATCGGCCTCCCCGCGACGGTCGAGGGGACGGGCCGGGCGCTGTCGATGAACCTGCTCTTATTCATCGTCGCGCTCTTTCCCGACCCGATCGTCGCCGCCTACGGCATCGGGACGCGGGTGTTCTCGGTGGTGTTCCTGCCGGCGATCGCGGTCGCCCGCGGCGTCGAGACGATGACCGGCCAGAACGTGGGAGCGAACCGGCCGGACCGCGCGGAACGGGCCGCCGATCTGGCCGCGAAGACGCTCTTCGGGATCCTCTCCGCCGTCGGGATCCTCGTGTTCCTCGTCCCCGAGCCGATCGTCTCGGTGTTCGTCGGGGCGGACCAGGTCGCTGCCGACCGGGTCGTGGCGGTCGGTTCACAGTTCCTGCGGGTGGTCGCGTTGACCTTCGGGTTCATCGGGATCATGCGGGCGTACACCGGGAGCTTCCGGGGCGCCGGAAGGACGCTCACGGCCGCCGCCATCTCCGTGTTGATGCTCGGCGTCGTCCGGTTCCCGATCGCGTGGGTCGCCGCCGGCCGGATCGGCGAGACGGGCATCTGGCTGTCGTTCGCGGTCTCGAACGTCGTCGGCGCGGCGGTCGCCTACGCCTGGTACCGTCGTGGTACTTGGCGTGAGGGAGACCTCACGGAGCGGGGCGTCGACGTCGAGGAACCGATCGCGAGCCCCGAGTCGACCGACGACTGAGGCGTCGACGGCGGCGGGAGCGTCCCGGCCGACGGCGATCCCGGCTCCTTCACTGGTTCTCCAACGCGTCGAGGACGCACGCGGCGGCGATCACCGCCTCCTTCGGGACGCCGGTCGCGTCGTCGATACTGACCGTGTAGGCGTCTCGCAGCGAGAACTTCCCCTCGATGTCGCCGACGTGGTCGCCGTCGGCGTCGAATATCTCGTACTTGTTCGGGACGAGGTTCGCGACCGAGACGAGGTGTCGAAGCGCCGAGAGGAGTTTGTTCTTCGACCGGATGGTGGCGAGTGCCTCGCCGGAATCGGGGTCGCGGATCGTCCAGTTCTCCACGAAGATCGAGAAGTCCTCGTCGAGGACGACGACCTCCTCGCCGGTCCCCGCGTCGATGATCGCGTAGTTCCCCGCGACGTCCATGATGCCGCCCGCCTTCACCGTGAACGCGTCCCGATCGTCGCCGGTGACGAACGGGAACTCCTCTTTCATCTTGAACATCTTCTGTTTCCCGCGGAGGACGACGTTTCCCGCGCCGTCACGGACGGCGTACTTGTTCCGGATCGCGGACTGTTTCACCTCGTAGCGATCGTCGACGAGGTCGACCGTCGAGATGTCGTAGCGGTTCGATGACGACTCGGAGGCGGAGGGCTCGACCATGCGCAAAGGGGGCGTCACGGGCCGCAAAAAGGTTCCGCTCGGCCGCGGGAGACGGATTCGAACGGTGAGAACCGGGTCGCCGTTTCACGCGGCGAGGTTCGCGAGACGCGCCGTCAGGAGTCGCGCCACTTGCGACCGCACTCGACGCAGGTGAACAAGCGCACCTCGTAGGAGCCGCCCGGCTTCGGCATCATCTCGTAGTCGGCTCGTTCGCCGTCGCAGTCGTCGGCCGGACACGGCTCCCGTGTCGTCTCGGTGGAACCCTGGGTCGCGTCGGCCACGGCGGGTGCCCCGTCGTCCCGCTGTCCGTCCTGCGTCGTCATCGCCGTTTCCGCCCGGGAGTCCCGCGGCTCCCGGTTCTCACAGGAGCGACACACCCACGCGTCACCCTCCGTGTGCATCATCGACCCGCACTCGTCGCAGAATCGCATACGAACGAGGGCCGCGCGGCCCTCGGATATACGTGTCGACTTCCGATCCGCCACGTCGCCGCCGCGATGTCCACTCCGTCGCCCGATCGAACGCCTCTTGAATCGCCCGGTCGTCCGGGCGAGCGATGGATCTCGGCCTCGGGTTCGCGGTCGTCGCCGCCGTCGTCTGGGGCGTTTACGTCTTCGTACTGAAGCGGTGGTTCGACGGGTACTCTCCGGCCGCGCTCACCGTCTGTATCAACTCGTTCGCGTTGGCCTGGTACGCCCCGGTCACCCTCGCCGACCGCGAGGGATCCCTCGCCGCGCTCGGCGCGTTCGGACTCCCCGAGGTCGGGATCGTCGCGCTCACCGTCGCGTCGACCGCGCTCGCGTTCGTCCTCTTCCTGCGGGCAATAGCCGAGGGCCAGGTCTCGTACGTGACGCCGATCAACAAGGTCGTGCCGATGTTCGTCCTCCCGCTCGAGGTGCTGCTGCTCGGGGAGGTGTTGCGTCCCGTCCAAGTGCTCGGGGTCGTCGTCGCGACGTTCGCGGTGTACGTCGCCAACTACGAGCCGGGCGGACTCCTCGAGCCGTTCCGCAAGGCGGCCCGATCGCGCCCGGCTCAACTCGCTCTGGTGAGCGCGATGTGTTACGCGGTGAGCGACCTCGGGAAACGCGTCGCGCTCCAGGAGCTCGCGCTCCCCGAGACGCTGTGGGTTCCGCTTCTTCTGGTCGGCGTCGCGCTCGTCCTGCTTCCGAGCGCGGTCCGAAACCCGCCCACCGGGGTCCGCGCCGACCTCCCGAAGCTGGCCGCCGCGGGCGGGATCGTCGCGGTCGGCGAGCACGTCACGACGCTCGCGTTCGCGTCGTTGCCCGCCAGCATCGCCTCGCCGGTGATCAACACGCAGGCGATCGTCGCGGTCGTCCTCGGCGGCGTGCTGCTCGGCGAGCGCTACTTCCGGCTCCGGCTGATCGCGGCGCTGCTTGCGGTGGTCGGCGTGACGCTGATCGCGCTTTGAGGCCGATGGCAGTCCGGAAGCGACCCCGAGCTCACCTCACTCCACGTCCGCCAGCCGCTTCACCGTCTCGACGTACACGCGCGCGCCCTCCTCGGCGTCCGCCCACTCCGTGAACTCGGCCTCGTTGTGGGTCTTGCCGTCGACGCTCGGCACGAACAGCATGGCGGTGTCCGTGATCTCGTTCACGTAGCTCGCGTCGTGGCCGGCCCCGCTCACCATCGCCCGGTGGGATGCCCCCACGTCGTCGGCGGCGGAAAGCGCGGTCTCGGCGACCCTCGGCGAGAACTCCGTGTGGGGGATCCGCCAGATCTCCTCGAGGTCGTACTCGACGCCCTCGCGCTCGCAGGCGGTCTCGACCTCGCGTTCGACCGCCTCGACGAGGTCGCCGACGACCCCGTCGTCGTAGCTGCGAACGTCGACCGTGAACCGGACCTCCGAGGGGATGACGTTGATCGAGCCGGGCTCCACCTCGAGTTCCCCGACGGTCGTGACCACGTCGTCGGCGAAGCGGTTCGACAGCCGCCGGACCGCGCCGACGACGTCCGAGGCGGCGACGAGCGCGTCCTTCCGGGAGTACATCGGGGACGGTCCGGCGTGGTCGGCGTCGCCGTGGACCACCACCTCGAGCCACGCCATCCCGAACACGCCCTCGACGACGCCGACCGAGAGCCCCTCGTCCTCGAGTTTCGGCCCCTGCTCGACGTGAAGTTCGAGCGAGGAGTGGTACTCCTCGCGGGGGCCGACCGGCTGGTCGCCGCGATACCCGATCCGATCGAGCGCCTCCGCGACGGTCACGCCGTCGGCGTCCGCGTGCTCGAGCACCTCCGCGAGGTCGAGCTCGCCGGTGAACGCCCCGCTGCCCATCAGCGCCGGCTTGAACCGCGACCCCTCCTCGTTCGTCCAGTTCACGATCTCGATCGGCCGGCGGTGCTCGACGTCCTCGTCGTCGAACGCCCGGAGCGTCTCGAGCGCGGAGAGGACGCCGAGCTGGCCGTCGAACCGGCCGCCGTAGGGCTGTGAGTCGAGGTGTGATCCGATCAGCACCGGCTCGGCGTCGGGGTCGGTCCCCTCCGCGCGCCCGAAGACGTTTCCGATCCGGTCGATCCGGACCTCGAGGCCGAGGTCCTCGAGATCCGAGACGAACAGGTCCCGAACCTCCCGGTCCTCCTCGGAGAGCGCCAGCCGGTGGAGGCCGTCGGCGTCGGTTCGGCCGATCTCGGAGTACCGTTCGAACGTCTCCCTGAACCGTTCGGGGTCGATGGTGACCATGTCTCCCACTGCGTCGGAGGGGTAACTAAATCCGGCGGCCGCGATGTCGTCCGCGTCCGGTGGCCGGGTCGCCCCCGTTCAGTCGTGGATGGCGACGTCGAGGACGGTCGGGCCGTCCCGCTCGCGGCTCTCCGTGATCGCGTCCGCGATCGCGTCGGGGTCGTCGACGAGTTCCCCCGTCGCGCCGTAGCTCTCCGCGTTCGCGGGGATGTCCATCGGCGGCTCGAAGTCCATCGCGGTGAAGTCGTGGTCGCCCTCCTCGCCGCCGAGCACCCGGAGCGTGTTGTCCTTCAAGATCCGGTAGTTCCGGTTGTCGGCGACGACCGTGGTGATATCGACGCCGTGTCGCACGGCCGAGTAGATCGCCTGCGGGTAGTAGAAGTACGACCCGTCGCCGATGAACGCGACCACGTCGCGCGGGTCGGGGCGCTCGCGCTCGGCGATCGCCGCCCCGATCGCCGCCGGGAGCCCGTAACCGAGCCCGCCGCTCTTGTTCGCGATCCACTGTTCGGGGCCGAGTGGGACGCTCCACCGGACCGCGTGGCCCGCGGTGACGCCCTCGTTGACGACGAGCGCGTCCGACGCGGCCTCGGCCATCGCTTCGCCCAGTTGGCCCTTGGACGCGCGCGGGTCGTCCGGGTCGGGAGCGGCGGGGCGCTGGTCCTCGCGGATCGCCGCGACGCGCTCGCGGGCTCGGTCGAGGCGCTCGTCGCGCTCGCTCGCGGGGAGCTCCTCCGAGAGGAGTTCCGTGAGCTCGCGGAACACGTGTTCGGGGTCGCCGAGAACCGACGCGTCCGCGGGCCAGTTCTTCCCGAGCTCCCAGCCGTCCGGGCCGATCTGGACGATCGTCGCGTCGGCGAGCAGCTCCTCGTCGTGCGCGAGCGAGGTCGTCGCCGAGCCACAGCCGACGAAGACGACCGTGTCGCCGTCGACGGTCTCGACGAACCCGGGCTCGGTCCCCGGCACCGTCCCGCCCCAGAGCTCGTGGTCGGTCGGGAAGTTCGACTCCGCGGTGATGAACTCGCCGTGGACCCGGACGCCGGCCGACTCCGCGAAGTCGACGGCCGCCTCGATCGCGGCGGGGCCCGACCGGGCGACCTCGTCGCCGATCACCATCACGGGCTCGTCGGCCTCGGCCACGAGACGTGCGGCGGCCGCGACCGCGTCGGGGTCGCCGCGTCCCGCGTCGGGGATCGGGCCGAGCCGCTGGACCCCGGCGTCGGTCTCGTCGGTCATCACGTCGACTGGCAACTCGAGGAAGACTGGGCCCGTCGGCGGGGTGAGCGCCTGTCGTACCGCCCGCCGCAGCATCGCCGGGAGGGCCTCGACGGAGGGGACGGAGGCGCTCCACTTCGTGTACTGGTCGACGAGTGCCTCGAGGTCGCCGTGGAGGATGGGCTCCTCGTGTTGGAAGTCGGTGCTGTAGTTGCCCGCGGTGACGAGGAGCGGCGAGCCGGAGAAGGCGGCCCCGATGACGTTGCCGACGCCGTGTGCGAGCCCCGGCGCGACGTGGAGGTTCGTGACGCCGAGCGGGTTCACGGAATCGTCGTGATGCGAGTGGTACCGCCGCGCCGTGGCGTACCCCGCGGCCATCCCGGTGGCCACGTCCTCGTGGAGGGCGAGGACATACTCGATCGAGCTGTCCGAGACCGCCTGAACGGTCGGAAGCTCCGTCGTTCCGGGGTTTCCGAAGACGTGTTCTACGCCGTACTCCTCCAACGCGTCGACCAGATATTCCGCCCCGGTGACTGCCATGCTCGGAGAGTCTCGCCCGACCGTAAAAAACGATTTGGGCCTCGGAACGCCCGGCCGACGAACGGGCGGTCGATGAACGAGCGTCCGACGGTGGCGACGCCGACGCCGTCGGCAGTGTGCGCTCAGCCGCGGAGCGCCTCCACGGGAGACTCGTTCGCGGCCTTCCAGGCGGGATACACGCCGCTCAGGACGCTGGCCGCCACCGCGAACCCGAAGCCGTACGCCAGGTACCGCGAGCTCGCCCACCCGAGCGCGCCGGTCGCGTCGCCCGTGATCACGTGAAACAGCACCATCCCCGTCGCGAGCGACACGAGCGCGCCGACCAGGCCGCCGAGCGCGCCGAGCAGCGTCGCCTCGGTCAGGATCATCCGCAACACCTCGCCCCGGCGGATCCCGACCGCTCGAAGCACGCCGATCTCGCCGCGACGCTCGACCGTGCTCATCAACATCACGTTGAGGATGGCGACGCTCGCGACGACGAGCGAGATCCCCCCGATCCCGAGCAACGCGAGCGACAGCGTGTCGAGGAACCCGCCGACCTGCGCCCGGTTCCCGAACGTGGTGACGCGCAGTTCCTCGTCCTCCTCGGTGTTGAACCGGGTGTCGAGCCGGTCGCCGATCCGACCGGCCGCGTCGCCGTCGGCCGCGATGATCGTCACCGTGTCGTAGTGTCGCTGGTCGGCGAGCCCCGAGACCGGGATCACGAGGTCCCCGCCGCCGAAGCCGAACGAGTGCTCCGACTCGATGAACCCGCGGATCCGGTAGATCCGCCCGTCGTACTCGACTGGATCGCCGGACTCGAGACCGAGCCTGTCCGCCGTGGCGTTGCTGATCAACGCGCCGGACTGTAACCGCTCGGGGGCTTCCCCCTCGGTGAGGTCGTACAGCGCGCTCGCGTCGGTCACCCCCGTCACGCTCATCCTCGCCTCCATGCCGTTTCTCGCCTCGAGCGTCGTCGCGTTCGTCTTCTGGGGGATCACCCGTGCGTCGGTCACGATCGCCCGCATCTCCTCGACCTGCTCTCCCGTCACCCCGTCCGTGTCGCTGTCCGCCCCCGAGGAGACGGTCACCTCGTTCGTGAGGTCGCCGAGCTGTGCGGTCGCCTGCTGTTCGAGCGCGACGGTGGCCATCCCCAGCGAACAGATGGCGACGACGCCGATGACGATCCCGAGTGCCGCGAGCGCCGTTCGCAGCCTGTTCCGCCCGAGGTTGCGCCACGCCATCAACACGCTCGGGAACCGCCAGAGGAGGGAGGCGATCCTCACGTTCGCGTCACCCCGTCGACGAGCCGAACGACGCGATCGGCGTACTCGACCAGCTGTTCGTCGTGCGTGATCGCGATGACGGCGAGGTCCTCCTCGTTTTTCAGTCGCGTGATCTCGTCGAGGATGGTCCCTCCCGTGTCCTGGTCGAGGTTCCCCGTCGGCTCGTCCGCGAGGAGCACCTCCGGCTCGTTGACGAGCGACCGGGCGATCGCGACGCGCTGTTTCTGCCCGCCCGACAGCTCGTCGGGCGTGTGCGTGAGCCGGTCGCCGAGACCGACGCGACGGAGGAGGTCGACGGCGCGGTCGTGCCGGTCGACGGAGGTGTCCCACATCGAGGGGAGTTCGACGTTCTCGACGGCGGTGAGCATGGGGAGGAGGTGGAAGTCCTGGAAGACGAACCCGAGCGCGGAGCGGCGCTCCTCCGTGCGCTCGTCCTCGCCGAAGTCCGTCACGTTCCGCCCTCGGAGCGACACGGTCCCCTCGGTGGGCTCGTCGAGCAGGCCGATCAGGTTGAGCATCGTGCTCTTGCCGCTCCCCGAGGGACCGGTGATGGTGACCATCTCGCCGCGTTCGGCCGAGAAGTCGACGCCCTTCAGGGCGTCGATGATCTCGGCACCGCTCTCGTAGCGTTTGCCCACGCCGCGGAGTTCGACGACGCTCATTCGCGGTTCCAGAGGTAATAGAGCCCGCCGGCGGCACCGATCACGGCGATGACTCCGACGAGTATCGGGACCGTCGGCAGCCCGGACCCGCCCGGCGGTCCCCGCGGAGCTCCGCCGCCTCCGGACGGCCCGCCGCCGTCGGGAGCGCCCGTCGCGGCTCCCGTCGGCGGGAGCCCGGTCGAGGAGACGGTCACGGTTCGCGTCGTCGTGACCCGCTCGCCGTCGACGAGATAGGAGACCTCGACGGGAATCGTCGACGTCCCGTTCGCGATGGACGCGGAGAGTTCGAACGTGGCGAACTCGCTCGCGTCTATCGCGCCGACGAAGTACTCACCGCTCCCGTCGTCGGGCGTGACGCCGTCGGCGTCCCGCACGTTCAGGAGGACGGACTCGACGTCGGTCCCGCCGACGTTCGCCGCCTCCCCGTCGATCGACACGCTCCCGCCGCGCTGCGTGGCCTCCGTGGCGGTCAGGCGTACCTCTCCGGAGACTTCCGGTTCGAGCGCGACCTCGCGAGTCACCTCGTGCGTCTCGCCGTTCGCGAGGTACCTCGCGGCGAACGTGACGTTCTCGGCGTCGTACCCCTCGGTATCGAACGCGATCGATCGGTTCCCGTCGGCTCGGACGTCTCGGACGAACCGCCGGTCGCGTACCTCGCCGTCGATCAGCACGCGGACCTCGACGTCGGAGAACGCCACGTTCCCGTAGTTGTCGAGGGTGACCGTCGCCCGGTCCGGGTCGTTCTCGTCGACCGAGAGGCCGCCTCGCACGTCGGGCGTCTCGCCGAACGCGCGCCTGAGCCGGTAGGTCTCGCCGTTCGCGGCGTAGTTCGCGACGAACGCGAGATCGGCCCTGTCGTACCCCTCCGTGTCGAACGTGACCGTCCGATCGCCGCCGGGCTCGACGTCGAGCGCGCGTCGTCGGTCCCGGCGGTCGTCCCCGGTCACGGCGGCGACCTCGACGTCGGTGAAGTCCACGTTCCCGTAGTTCGTGAGCGTCACGGCGGTCTCTCCGGAGGCGTTTCGATCCACCGAGAGGCCCCCGTCCGCGTCGGGCTCCTCGACGTCGACCACGAGGGGGTACGAGTACGAGTGGGAGTCGCCCGCCTCGTCCCTGACGACGACGTTGACGGTGATCCGCTTTTCGCCCGGCTCGTCGAAGACGGTCGTCACCGGTACGGTCACGCTTCCGCCGGGGGCGACGGAGCCCACGTTCTCGGCGCGTTCGAACTCGGTCGGCCAGTCCCTGAAGTACACGTCCGTGATCTCGACGGTCCCGTTGGTCCCCTCGAGGTTGGCGATCGTCGTCTCCATCGCGACGGTCTCGCCGACGACCGGGGAGTCCGGCGACGCGGTCACGGAGGAGACCTGTACGGCGGGGGTGTCGGCCGAGGCGAGCGCCGCGGTCCCGCCGAACGACCCCGCGAGGAGGGCGCAGGCCAGGAGGACGCCGGCGACGGCCGAGCCGGATCGGAGGCGGTTCATTCGCCCACCACACCGATCGGCCGGCGGATCGGCAGGCGCGAGGGACTGGGTGTCTGTACGTCCGGATCACGGAACGCGCGTCGTGGGAGGGCTTCGCGCTGCACGCGTCTCCGGAGAACGCCCTCCGTTAAATCGTCTTCCCCGAGGAGCGTCGCTCGATCCCGCGGCCCCCGTTCGTACGGATTCGCTCCCCGGTCCCCGACCCGTTTCCCGGCCGTCCGGGTCCGCGTTTTTCACCCCGCGGCGCGTACGGGGAGACATGACGCGCACTGTCGTCGTCGCCGGCGTCGGTCCGGGGCTCGGAGCGTCGATCGCACGGGAGTTCGCCGCCGAGGGGTGCCGGGTCGCGCTGTTCGCCCGGTCGGCGGGGTACATCGAGGAGCTCGCGGCCGACCTCCCGGAACCGGGAGAGGGGCTCGCGGTCCCCGTCGACCTGACCGACGTGGACCGGGTCCGCGAGGGATTCGAGGCGGTCCGGGAGGCGTTCGGTCCCGTGGACGTCCTCGTCAACCACGCGAGCGCGGCCTCCTGGACGGGGCTCATGGACACGAGCGTCGAGGAGTTCGAGGAGGCGTGGGCGGTCGGCGGGCGCGGCGCGTTCGTCTGCTCGCGGGAGGCCGTCTCGGACATGCTCGAGACGGGAGGCGGGACGGTGATCTTCACGGGCGCGACCTCCGCGGTGCGGAGCCGCGGCGGGGCGATCGGCTTCACGGCCGCGAAGTTCGCCGCCCGCGGGATGGCGATGGACATCGCCCAGGAGTTCGGGCCGGAGGGCGTCCACGTCGCCCACGTCGTCCTCGACGGGCAGATCGACTCGCCGGAGGCCCGCGAGCGCCGGCCCGAGCGCGAGGCGGAGACGTTCCTCGACCCCGACGAACTGGCCGAGACGTACTGGCATCTCGTCGAGCGGGACGACGTCGGCACGCAGCCGTTCGAGGTCCACGTCACGAACGGGCCGCGACCCTCGGAGTTCGTCTGATCCGTCTCGGACCTTTGGGGACGAGAACGTCGAGAGAGCGACCGTCACGCGATCGAAACTCCACCGCCGCGGACCTCCCACCGAAGCCGATCCGGTCGTTTTATTACGCTCGTGGTTTCGATTCGATGACATGGCCCTCCAACTCGGCCAGGCGGTTAGCGACGGCATCGGACGGATACTCACCAGGACCGGCGGGATCCTCCTCGCGGGGCTGCTCGCCATTCAACTGGTCACACAGGCGGCGGTCAACACCGCCGTGATCGGCTACCTTCCCCCGGAGGTGGCCGCGCAGTTCGGCGAGACCGCGGGACTGGCGCTGCCCGTCTCCGGGGAGGCCGGGGTCGCGCTCCTCGCCGCGGCATTCCTCGCGAGCTCCGTCTACTTCGTGGTGCTCTCGCGGGCGCTGGCCCGCCCCGCTCGCGACCTCGCGTCGTTCCCTTCGGAGCTGCTCACGCGGCGGACCGGCCGGGCGACCCTCTCGATGGTCGTCGGCGGCGTCGTCGTGTCGATCGCGGTCACGCTCGGGTTCGCGGCGCTCTTCTTCCCCGGGATCTTCCTCGCCGCCTCGTTCCTCTTCTTCGCGTTCGCGGTCGGCGTCGAGGACCGGGGAACGGTCGGCGCGCTCAAGCGGAGCTGGGCGCTCGCGCGCGGCGACCGGCTCAAGCTCGCCCTGCTCGTGGTCCTCTCCGGCGGGATCGGCGGCACGGTCGGCGCGGTCGGGTCGATCCTGGACCTCGCGGGGCTCGCGCTCGCCTCCGAGGTCGCCGTGAGCGTCGTCACCAGCGTCCTCTTCACCGCGCTGTACGGGGTGATCGCCGCCGCGTACCTCCAGCTTCGCGACGAGTCGTCCGGCGGCTCCGGCGGCTCCGTGACGGCGGATCCGATCGACGCCTCCTCGACGCCGGAGCTGTAGGGACTCTCCCTACTCCGGGAAGACCTTCCCAGGGTTGAGCGTCCCGTGGGGATCGAGCGCCTCCTTGATCGACCGCATCGCCGCGACGCCGGTCTCGCCGTGTTCGACCGGCAGGAACTCGCGTTTCCCCTGCCCGATCCCGTGCTCGCCGGTGGCGGTCCCGCCGAGGTCGATCGCCTCCGTGACGATCGACTCGTAGATCTCGTGGGCCTCCGCGACGGCCCCCTCCTCGTCGGGGTCGACGAGCACGTCGAAGTGGACGTTGCCGTCGCCGGAATGCCCGAACGTCGGGATCGGCACGTCGTGGGCGTCGGCCACCGCGTGGACGTGCGCGACGATGTCCGAGAAGGAGCCGATCGGCACCGCGACGTCGCCGGCGTGAAGCGACTCCAGCTCGGGGTAGTACGCCCGGACCGCGTCCGCCAGCTCGTGCCGCGGCTTCCACACCGCCTCGGGGTCGGTCTCGCCGTCGAGGAGGACCTCGACCGGGTCGTGCGCGTCGAGTATCGCCCGACAGAACTCCACCTCCCGCTCGAGGCCGTGGTCGGCCTGGAACTCCAAGAAGAGCGTCGGCCCCTCGGG
Organism: Halorubrum cibi; assembly: GCF_900182635.1. Taxonomy (GTDB): domain Archaea; phylum Halobacteriota; class Halobacteria; order Halobacteriales; family Haloferacaceae; genus Halorubrum; species Halorubrum cibi. The sequence goes on from NZ_FXTD01000005.1 coordinate 219,752, forward strand.
GAACTCCGAGCCGACGTAGTCGTTCACCATCCGGGCGCTCAGACCGTCGACCAGCTCCACGGCGCTGACGTCGACGCCCGAGGAGACGAGGTCGGCGGCGGCCGCGGTGGCGTCCGCCAAGGTCCCGAACGTCGCCCGCCCGACCCGCGTCCGCTCGGGTCTGCCGGCGAGCGAGAGCGTCGCTCGCGTCACCACGCCGAGGGTGCCCTCGCTGCCGACGATCAGGTCCCGGAGGTCGTACCCCGAGGAGGTCTTCTCGGCGCGCGTCCCCGCCGTGAGCACGGAGCCGTCGGCGAGGACCACCTCGATCTCACGGACCCAGTCGCCCACCTTCCCGTACTTGACGGTCCGTTTCCCGCTGGCGTTCGTCGCGATCATCCCGCCGATCGTCGCCATGTCGCCGGAGGTCGGAAGCGGCGGGAAGAAGAGCCCGTGGGCGGCGACCGCCTCGTCGACGTCGGCCCCGATCACGCCCGGTTCGACGTCGATCTGGAGATCGTCCGGCCGGACCTCGAGCACGGCGTCCATCCGGGTCAGATCGAGGCTGATCCCGCCGTGAGCGGGGACCGCGTTGCCCTCGATCCCCGTGCCGGCGGCGAAGGGCGTGACCGGGATCCCGCGCTCGGTCGCGGCCGCGAGCACCGCCGAGACCTCCTCCGTCGACTCCGGCCAGACGACGACGTCGGGCGGGGAGGCCGACTCGGGCGCGGTTCCCCAGTCGGTGCCGTGGTGGTCGCGGTCGGCGTCGGTCGTCGACACCTGGTCCGGCGAGAGGATCGATCGGAGAAAGGACGTATCGGTCATGCGAGAGCCTGGCGAGTGACGGGCAAAAAGGTAGCGGCGGGATGGCAGCGGGTCGGTGGCGCGCCGGTGAGCGGTCGCCGCAGGCGACCGCGAACCCGACCGCGAGGGACGCGGCGAGCGGTGAAACCGCGAGCCGCGAGGCTGGGGAGGCGTGAGGTGCGGGGCTGTCCGGTTGCGGGGCGGGGTGGGACTCAAAGGGGCAGTCGCCGGCGGCAACGCCGCCGGCTGCCAGAGGCGCGGAGTGCCTCGCGCCTGGGGCTTTGGAGATGGTCACCGCGCCAGCAACGACTTCGTCTCGATCGATCGGAGTTTCCCCGTGTTTCAGGTAATCTCGTCTCCGACCGGATCGGATTCAACGGAACCCTCGTCCTCGAACGAACGGCCCTACTCCTCCCAGAACCGGCTCTCGTCGAGCCGAGCGATCGCGCGGTCGATCGTCTCCTCGTTCCGCGAGAAGGTGAACCGGACCCACTCCTCGCCCTCATCGGTGTAGAAGCTGCTTCCGGGAACCGCGGCGACGCCCGCCTCGCGGATGAGCCGGAAACAGAACTCCGTGTCGTCCTCGTCGGTCGGATACCGCGTCAGCATGTAGTAGGCCCCGTCCGGCTTCACGGGGTCGAGCCCGACCGACCGGAGGCCGTCGTACAGCTGCTCCCGGCGGCGCTCGTAGGAGTCGGAGAGCTCCTCGTAGTAGCTCTCGGGCAGCGAGAGCGCCTCGACGCCGGCGTGCTGGAAGGGCGTCGGCGCGCAGATGCTCGTGTAGTCGTGGAACTTCCGCAGCTCCGCCGAGAGCGGTTCGGGCGCGAGCACGAACCCGACGCGCCACCCGGTGACCGAGTACGTCTTCGACATCCCGGTACAGACGACGGTGCGCTCGGCGAGCCCGTCGACCGTCACCGGGCTGCGGTAGTGGTCCGCGTAGACGATGTGTTCGTAGATCTCGTCGGTGATCACGATCAGGTCCTCCTCGATCGCGACCTCCGCGATCAGCTCGAGTTCCTCGGGCGTGAACACCTTCCCGGTCGGGTTGTGCGGGTGGTTCAAGATCAGGATCGACGCGTCGGCGGCGGCCTCCCGGAGCGCGTCCGCCTCGACGGCCAGCCCGTCGGTGATGTCGATCGGGACCGGCTCCCCCTCAGCGAACTGGACGCCGGGGATGTAGCTCTCGTAGGTCGGCTCGAAGTAGACGACGCCGTCGCCGGGGTCACAGAGCGCCAGGAGCGAGGACATGAGCCCCTCGCTCGTCCCGCTCGTGATCGTCACTTCCGTCTCCGGGTCGTACTCGATCCCCTTCCAGTCGGCGTAGCGGTCGGCGACCGCCTCTCGGAGCGCGGGGAGTCCCCAGGTGATGGTGTACTGGCTGTCCGTGTCGATCGCCTCCCTCGCCGCCCGCTTGACCGACGGCGGCGTCTCGTCCTCGTCCGGGATCCCCTGTGAGAGGTTGATCGCGTCGTGGGCGTGTGCCTCTCGAGTCATCTCGCGAATGACCGACTCGTTCATCCCGCCGACCCGGCGGCTCCCGAGCGCACGATCGAACGCGTTTTCGAAGGTCATACCCCGCGTACCGAGTCGATCAGGAAAACCGGTCCGGTTTCGCCCGGATCCCCGTGATCGATGCCGACGATCATCGAGGTTCGTGGCGGCCGGTCGATCGGACACGTCACTCACACGCACACCGTCACTCACACGCACACCGTCACTCACACGCACGCCACTCCATCGCGTGCGATACTCTCCCGTCCTCGATACGCTTATCACGGAGGATCGTAGTTGGTCGCACGTGATGGATCACGAACTTCGCGCTCCGATGACGGAGGGACGGCATGCGTAAAGTCACCGACGGATCGACGAGCCTGAACCGCCGCCGCTTCCTTCAGGGCGCGGCGACGACGGGCGTCGCGGCCGCCGCCGGCTGTCTCGGCGGCGACGGCGGCAGCGACCGGGTTCCCATGGACGTCACGGAGTGGCCGCCCGAGAACCTCGAGTCGAGCCTGAACATGTGGAACTGGTACGACTCCTGGGCGGAGTACGCGATCGACGCCTTCGGCGAGGAGTTCGACGTGGACGTGAGCAACTCCGGGTACTCCTCGGCGGACCAGTGGTACTCCCAGCTACAGGCCGGGAACGACGAGATCGACAACATCGCGGCCACGACGAACTGGGTCGAACGCTCCATCGAGAACGACTTCCTCCACGAGATCCCGGTCGACATCATGCCGGCCTGGGAGAACATCACCGACCGAATCAAGGAGGCGAGCTCGTACCAGCAGGACGGCTCGACGTACGCGGTCCCCGAGTCGCTGGTTCTCTACCCGCTCACGTACAACGACGAGTACTTCGATTCGGCTCCCGACTCGTGGGGCGTCCTCTGGGACGAGGAACACGAGGGGAACCTCTGTATGTGGGACAACGCGACCGTCTCCTGTCAGATCGCCGCGCTGTACACCGGACAGGACCCGATCCAGCCCGACGACTACGACGAGATCGAGGAGGTCCTCATCCAGCAGAAGCCGCTGCTCCAGACCTACTGGGGCGACTACCAGCAGGGGATGAGCCTCTTCGTCAACGAGGACGTCGTCGCGGGGCCGCTCACGATGGGTCGGACCTACTCGGCGCGGTTCGGCGAGGGCGCGCCGGTCCACTACACCGCGCCCCAGGAGGGCGCGATGTACACGAGTGACCTCTTCGTCATCCCGAAGGGCGCGCCGAACCCCATCGCGAGCCTCCAGTTCACCAACTGGGCCAGCGAGACGGAGAACGCGGCACAGCTGTTCGAGACCATGGGGTACCAGCCTGCCGTCGACATCAGCGACGAGCTCTCCGAGGAGGACGCCGAGTTCACGAACTGGCCCGACGAGTGGAACCTCGTCTTCTCCGAGACCCTCTCCGACGAGGTCCGCTCGCGATACGACGAGATCTGGACGGCGGTCAAGGCCGCCTAGAATGTCGCTGCTGCGCGTCAGCGGCTTGACGAAGGAGTTCGGCGACCTCACGGCCGTCGACGACGTGAGCTTCGACATCGAGGACGGCGAGTTCGTCTCCATCCTCGGCCCCAGCGGGTCCGGGAAGTCGACGGTGCTCCGGATGGTCGCCGGGTTCGAGGAACCCACGGAGGGAGAGATCTCCCTCGACGACGTCGAGATCGTCGGATCGCCCCCGTTCGAGCGCGACGTGAACATGGTGTTTCAGGACCTCGCGTTGTTCCCGCACCTCACGGTCGCGGAGAACATCGGGTACGGTCTGAAACAGTCCGGCGTCCCGGCCGACGAGCGGCGCGAGCGGACCGAGCGCATGCTGGAGATGGTTCGACTGGAGGGGTACGGCGACCGCGCACCCGCGGAGCTCTCCGGCGGGGAACAACAGCGGGTCGCGCTCGCTCGTGCCCTCGTCAACGAGCCGGCGCTCGTGCTGTTCGACGAGCCGCTCTCCTCGCTCGACCGCAAGCTCCGACAGCACATGCAAAGCGAGCTCCAGCGCATCCAACTCGAGACGGACACGACGTTCCTCTACGTCACCCACGACCAGGAGGTCGCGCTCGCGGTCTCCGACCGGCTCGTCGTCCTCGACGACGGCGAGATCCAACAGGTCGGAACCGTCGAGGAGCTGTACGAGGCGCCCGCGAGCCGGTTCGTCGCGGACTTCATCGGCGACGTCAACGCGGTGGAGGGACGCGTCACCGCCGTCGACGACGGGACGATCGGCCTCGACGTCGGCGACGGCGAGGTGTCGGTTCCGCGCGACGCGGCGGTCGAGGAACTCGCCGTCGACGACGCGGTCGACGTCTGTATCCGGCCGTTCCTGATGCGCGCCGAACCGGCGGAGAGCGACCGCGACGCCGTGGACGACGCCAACGAGACGTTCTCGACGACCGGGGTCGTGCGGAGCCGGAGCTATCAGGGAAGCGACTCACTGTACGGGATCGAGACGGACCGATGGGGTCGGCTGTCCGCGGAGGTCCGCTCCGCCTCCTTCGACGTGGACGACCGCGTCGCGATCGCGTGGGACGCCGCGGACGTCCACGTCTACCGGCGCGAGGGCGGCGCCCCACCTAGCGAGGACGGGGGAGCCTGATGGCGAGATCGCCACGTTCCGACGACGAGAGATCCGCCGAGTCCGGGAAGCGGCTGGCCGCGGACGGCGGCTCCGTCTCCGACGCCGACGGCCGGTTGAGCGATCTCACGAGCTTCTTCCGCGAGCGGCCGCGACTCCGGACGCTCGCGATCGCCGGGCCACCGTACGGGCTCTTGGTGTTCTTCTTCGCGATACCGCTGCTCGCGATGCTCGTCGTCTCGTTTCAGACCGACCAGATCGGTGGAGCGTGGACGCTCGGCAACTACGTCGACTTCCTCACCTCCGAGACCTATCTCACGGTCGTCTGGCGGACGTTCCTACTCAGCGTCCAGGTGACGGCGATCGTCGCGGGGGTCGGGTACGCGTTAGCGTACAGCATCGTCCGGTTCTCGCGGCGGACGACGCTGCTTCTCCTCCTCGTCATCCTGCCGTTCTGGACCAGCTACATCATCCGGATGTACGCGTGGATCAACATCCTCCAGAGCGACGGCGTCTTGGACTCGATACTGAACCTCGTCGGGCTGCCGGCGCTCTCGCTGTTGTACACCGAGACCGCCGTCCTCATCGGGTTCACGTACGTCTGGCTGCCGCTCGCCGTGCTGCCGTTTTACGCCTCGTTGACGAACCTCGACGCCGACCTCATCGAGGCGTCGAAGGACCTCGGCGCGGGGCCGATCCGGACGTTCCTCTCGGTCACGCTGCCGATGACGATCAACGGGGTGGTGACCGGCGTCGTGTTGGTGTTCATCCCGACGTTCGGGTCGTTCATCACGCCGCGACTGCTCGGCGGGACGAACAACGTCATGATCGGGATGGTGATCGAAAACCAGTTCAAGAGCGCGTTCAACTGGCCGTTCGGCGCGGCGATCGGGATGGTGATCTCGGTGGTCGTCGTGGCGCTCCTCGTGCTCGCGACGCGACTCGGGGGCGGCCTCTTCGGCACCGGGGGTGAGACGTCGTGAGCGCGATCGATAGCGTCACGGGGCCGTTCGAGCGGTTCGCGCAGGCGCACGCCTCGCGGATGGCCTCCGTCGTGATCGCCGCGGTGCTCGCGTTCCTCTGGCTGCCGATCGGCGTGCTCGTGTTCATGTCCTTCGCGGACGGCGGCGTGTTGTCGTTCCCGCCCGAGGAACTCACGCTCCGGTGGTACCGGGTGTTCCTCTCGAACGACGCCGCGCTCGACGCCATCGTCACGACGCTTACCATCTCGATCCCCGCGACGGGGATCACGGTCGCGCTGTCGACGATGATCGCGTACGCGGTCGATCGATACGTCTTCACCGGGAGAAACTGGCTACAACTGCTCTCGACGTTACCGATCATCGTCCCGCTCGTGGTGACCGGGGTCGCCATGGTGCTGTTTTTCAACGGCACCCTCGGGCTCCCGGACTACGTGTCGGTCGTGATCGCACACGTGGTCCGGACCATTCCGTTCGCGACGCTGGTCATCCTCCCGACGTTCATCTCCTTCGACCGGGGCCTCGAGGAGGCCTCCAAGGACCTCGGTGCCGACGAGTTCGAGACCTTCCGGCAGGTCACCCTGCCGAACGTCTTCCCGGGCGTCATCGCGGGGGGCCTGCTCGCGTTCACCCTCTCGTTTAACGAGTTCGTCTACACCTACTTCGTGAAGGGGTCGGGCGATCCGACCCTTCCGGTGTACATCTGGAACCAGATCCGGTACAACGTGACGCCGGAGGTGAACGTCATCAGCGTCGTCTTCCTCGCGGTGGCGGTGTCGATGGTGCTCGCGGCCGTCTCGCTCACGCGAGTCGACCTGATCGCGCGGCGCTAACGGGTTCGCGTGCGCGGCCGACCGGGTCAGGTCCCGGACTCACTGCGCGTCTCGGCGACGGGACGCTTTTGCCCGTCCCCGCCACAGGACGGGTATGGACGGATCTGACACGGTGCTTTTGGGAGTCTCCGTGGTCGTCGCGGTGACCGTGATCGCCGCGGTGGTGGTCGCCGGCCTGCTCTTCGGATTCGGCGAGTCCGTCCTCCGTCCGTTCGCGCTGCTCGCGGCCGAGCCGTTCGCGTGGATCGTCGTCGCCGCGTTGCTCGTCGCGGTCGTGGGTCACGCGTACATCGAGTGAGTCGAAACGGAAAAGCGGGGAAGCGCCTACCGCCCGCCGTCGGTCAGCGCGACGCGGTCGTCGGCGTCCACGGTCCCTTGCGGCTCGTTCGCTGCCGCCTCCGGCTCCGTCGAACGCCGCTCGACGGACGCCTCCTCGGTCGCGAAGTGGTTCCAGACGGTGACGCCCGCGACCGCGTACGCGACGAGATCGTAGTGGACCGCGCCGTCGAAGCCGGTGAACGCCGCGAGCGTGCTGTAGCCGAAGACGGCGCAGACGCCGCCGACGAACGCGAGTTCGCGGGTGAGTCGTCCCTCCGTCGCCGCCGCGATCGCCCGGCGGATCGCCGGTCCGCAGGCGACGAGGAACGCGACGCCCGACAGCGCCGCGAGGTTGACGAAGAAGTGCGTCGCCACCCGCGAGTCGAGGATCGACCGGAGGTACTCGACGGTTACCGGGTCGTAGAACAGCCACTCGAGGCGGGTGGGGTACAACACCGCGACGTACGGCGTCGCGACCATGAGCCCGAACAGCACCGCGACGGCGACGCGAGCGGAGGCGAACTGCGAGGCGCGACGGCTCGAGAACGCCTCGTCGCCCGGAGCGACCGCGAGGTCGTACGACTCCAGAACTTCCCTGAGGTCGCTCCGCGAGACCGACGGGTCGTGATGGACCCCGACCGTCCCGTTGCGCTGGGTCGCCGAGGCGGCGCTGACGCCGTCGCGGTCGGCGAGCACCGCCTGTAACAGCGACTCCTCGCGTTTGGTCTCGAGTCCGCCCACCTCGAAGGTGTCGTGGACGTGCGACTCGGGGACTCGCGCGACCCGCGGGCCCGCGTCCGGGCTCGGATCGGCGATCTCCCGCCTCTCGGCCGCGGCCTCGAGCGCCGAGCGAGGCCCGCGGTACGGCTCGTCTGACATGAGAGACACGTCGGATTCCATCGCTATGAAACTTCCCCCGCTGGCGGATCGCTGGCAAATGGGACGACCACCGGCAAAAGTAAGTCCGGTTACCGAGATCACGTCAACACACAGTCATGGATCGCAGTCTGCTCGCCGGTTCCGGAGCGGGAGTCTCGTTCGATCGTCATCTCGATCGTCTCGACGGAGTCGTCCGAAGGGGTGATTCGGATGAACGGTAACGGTCTCACCCGGCGTGACGTGTTGCGTTCGACCGCCGGCGGTGCCCTCGTCGCCGCCGCGGTCCCCGGCGGCGCGGCGGGCCAGGAGCTCGTCCGCGGGGACGACCTGATCGCCCGCTGGCCGTTCGCGAGCGGGCTCGAGGACGCGGTCGGCGGCATCGACGGGACCGCCGCCTACGGCGACCCGACCGTCGGGAGCTACGACGGGCGGCGGGCCGTCCGGTTCGACGGGGACGACGGGGTCCAGATCGGCAGCGGCGGCGACAACCCCGAGATGAGCTTCGTCGAGTCCGGCGACGGTCCGGTCACGATCGCCGGCTGGGTGTACTTCGACCGAGCGGAGGGAGGGAAACCGAACAACGAACCCGCGAGTCACCACATCCTGCGGAACGACGCGGAGTACACCCTCCTCGCGACGCCGGAGACGGACGAGAACGACACCGTCGAGATCGCCTTCCGGATCGGCGATCTCGGTGGCGGCGAGAGCTACACCACGTTGGACCACGCCGACGACGAGCTGTACGCTCCGGTCGGACGGTGGAACCACTTCGCCTTCGTCGTGGAGCCGGAGGAGTCCATACGATTCCACCTCAACGGCGAGGAGCGGTTCGTCGACACCGAGATGAACGGCTACAGCCCGCAGAACACCAACTACTGGTCACATCAGACGATCGGAAGCTGGTACGGAACCGGAAACCCGGACTGGTACGACCTCTTAGTCGGAAAGCTGTCCGACCTCCGGATCTACGACGGCGGACTGTCCGCGGAGGAGATCGCCCGGATCCATGCCAACCGATCGAACGACGGAAGCGATGACGGAAGCGACGACGGCGAAAGCGGTGGAGGTGGCGGCGACGGAAGCGACGAGGACGACGAGGGAAGCGGTGGAGACGCCGGAGGGGATGCCGACGGAGAACCCACCGCCGCGTTCGAGTACGAACCGTCCGAGCCGGCGACGGAGACGCAGGTCGCGTTCAACGCCGTCGACTCCGCCGCGCCGGGAAGCGAGATCGTCAGCTACGAGTGGGAGTTCGGCGACGGGGAGACGGGATCCGGCGAGACGGTGACGCACGCGTACGCCGATCCCGGCGGATACAACGTCCGACTCACGGTCACCGACGACCGGGACGCGAGCGCCAGCACCGTCGAGACCGTCTCCGTAGCGGACGGCGAATCGACGATCGAGGTCCCCGGCTTCGGGATCGGGAGCGGCCTCGCCGCCCTCGGCGGAGCCGGATACCTGCTGAAGCGACGCGCCGACGGTTCCGTCGAGGATACGATCGACTGAGACCTCGGCCGACTGAGACCTCGATCTCCGCTCCCTCGACCGGCTGAGACTCCGACTGACCGGGATCTCGACCCCGTTCGACCGGCGACGACAGTTGACGGGTCAGCGGATCGCCGGTGCGTGCCGCTCGAACGTCTCCGCGGGGACGCCGTCGACGGCGACGGACTCGACCTCGTGTGTGGGCCACTGGCCGGTCTTCGTGAGGAGTTCGTAGCGGTCGCCGTCGACGAGGTACGTGTCCTCGCTTTTCGCCCCGTCGACGGTCGGATTCCAGGCGTATCCCATCGGCTCGACCACGGGTTCGTCGCAATCGGGTCGCGCGATCCACTCGCGTCCCGCGTAGCCGGCGGCCCCGCCCTGGTGGTGGTGTTTCCACTCCCCGTCGAATCCCACCGCGTCGTACGCCTCGCGGATCGCCTCGAAGACGTCGCCGGCGGTTCCCGGCCCGTCACCCGAGCCGAGTTCGCCGGCGGCGGCCGCACGGGTGGCGGCGAGCGCCGTGGCTTCGACCCGGGCGGCCGCCCGGTGACGCTCCTCGAGCCAGTCGGGCGCGTCGAACGCGACGGTCCGGGTGAGCGAGGCGTACAGCCCGCCGCGCTCGGCGGTGATCGAGACGAGCGCGTACTCGCCGAGGGCCTCGTCGGTGGGGACGAAGTGGCGGTACGACTGCGCGCGCTCCGCGCCCCCGACGAGGACGACCGGCGTGTTCACGTCCCGCGAGGAGAGCGAGATGTCGATTCCGGCGGCGACCTCGTACTCCGGATCTTCCGGCTCGAGGTTCCGACAGACGGTCTCGAGGGCCGCCGCGGCCTCGCGACCCAGCTCGCGATACCGGTCCACGTCGCCGTCGGTGAGCGGCTGGCGGAGCCGACTCGCCTCGATCGGCTCGAACTTCGGCGTGTCGAACTCCGGCGCGTCGAAGTCGACGGCGGCGGGAAGCGGGGAGCCGTCGGCGACGGCCCCCGCGAGCGAGTCGGCGTACCACGGGAAGGAATCGACCGCGAAGCCGTCCGGAAGCTGCTCTTCGGCGAGCCGTCGAGACTCGATGTCGCTCGTGATCACGCGGAACTCGCCGTCGTAGCCCGCGGCGGCGACGCCGATCGACGCGTCCGTGTCGACGACGTTGTCGCCGCCGGTGAGCCACGCGAACCCGTTGGGCTCGGCGAACCACGCGGCCTCGAGGCCGCGGGCGTCGAGGTACTCGTCCAACCGGTCCGCGCGAGCGGAGAGATCGACCATACGAAACGGCTCGCGCCGACGCAGTAAAACCGGTCGAAAGCCGTCGACGGTGCCGCGGTGTGCGGTCGCCGATCCGAGTCCGCGATCATCGAGCCGGCCCCCGAAACGAAAGGTTCAATTACGTCCCCCGGAAACGACGAGATGCGTCAGTAAGCCCCGGCGGGTTGGTAGTCTAGTCCGGTTATGACACCTCCTTGACATGGAGGAGGCCGGCAGTTCAAATCTGCCCCAACCCACTTTCTCTCGGAGGTCGCGTAGAGAGCGACGCGACCGCGTCGCGTTCTCGAGGTCGGCCTCGTATCCGCCGTCTCGAGCGATCGTCGAAGCTTTATTTTCCTCGGGGGAGACCTCGGCCCATGCCACACAGTGTCTGTCTCACGTACGACTTCGACGCCGTCGCCGGGTGGACGAGCGCCGGACTGCCCGAGTACCGATCGTGGGGCGTCTACGGGGCCGAGACCTGCGTCCCGCGACTGCTCGACCTCCACGACCGGACCGGCGTGCCCTCGACGTGGTTCGTTCCGGGACACACGATCGAGAGCTTCCCCGAGGTCGCCGGGGAGGTCCACGATCGCGGCCACGAGATCCAACACCACGGGTGGAGCCACGACCCGCTCCCCTCGTTCGGCTCGCGGGAGGCCGAGCGCCGCGACTTCGTCCGCGGGATCGAGGCCATCGAGGAACTGACCGGCGAGACGCCGACCGGCTTCCGGAACCCTGCGGGCGGCTTCTCCGAACACACCGTCGACCTGCTTCGGGAGTTCGGTTTCGAGTGGGATTCCAGCGGAACCGAACGCGACCTCCGGCCGTACTACCTCCGCGAGCGGGGCACCGTCGAACCCGGGCAGCCGTACCGACGCGGCGAACGGACCGACGTCGTGGCAGTTCCGGTCCCGTGGCACCGCGACGACTGGCTTCAGTTGTTCCCCGTCGCCTCCGACCCGCAGTTCGTCTCCTACGGCCACGAGCCCGACGTGTTCAACCGCTGGCGGACGGAATTGAGATGGATGCGCGAACACGTCGAGGAGGGCGTCCTGACGCTTTTGTTACACCCGCAGTGTGCCGGCCGCGCTCCGTTCGTCGCCGAACTCGAGGCGTTCATCGACGACGTGAGCGAACTCCGCGACACGGAGTTCACCGACGTCTCGACCGTCGTCGAGTCGTTCTCGGGGTAGGCGTGATCGGGGGTTCCTTAGTCGTCGCCGCCCGCGCTCGACCGGTAGCGCCGACTCACGACCTTCCAGCGGCCGGACCGGAACAGCCCGTAGTTGATCATCCCCGGGACGAACGGCTCCAAGATCAACGCCAGATAGAGCCCGACGACGCCGAGCGGCGTGACGAGTCCGAGGAGCGCGGCGGGAAGCGCGAAGACGTATCGACCGAGCAGCGAGGCGACGAAGGGCCACCGGGTGTCGCCGGCACCGACGAGCGCGCCCGAGGCCGTCCCGTCGAGGCCGAGTCCGACGGCACTCACGGCCGCGACGGCGACGAACGTCGCGGTCGCGGCGACCTCCTCGGGCCCGGAGACGAAGAGTTCCGCGAGCGGCGACGAGAACAGGACCACGACCGCGGCGAGGAGCACGTAGATCACCATCGCGAGCCGGATGATCTCCGCGCCGTAGGCGCCGGCTTCGTCCTCCTCGTCGGCACCGAGCCGCTGGCCGACGAGCGAGCTCGACGCCAGCGACATCCCCCAGTTGACGCTGTTTATCATCGCTCGCACCCGTCTTGCGACCTCGAGGGCGGTCACGACGACCGGTCCGAACGAGGAGGCGACCCATAAAAGCGGGAAGACCACGAGCCCCTGTGCGAGCCGACGGCCGATCTCGGGGGCGGAGACCTCGAGCAACTGCCGAACGATCCCCACGTCGACGACTGGTCTCGATATCGAGATCGGAACCGGACTCGGCTCCATTCCCAGCCCGCCGTACGAGCGGCCGAGCATCCCCCACCCGAGGACGACCATCACGGCCCCGGTCGAGAGCGTCGTCCCCAGCGCGACCCCGGCGACGCCCATGTCGAGCCCGAAGATGAACAGCGCGCTGAGCACGACGTTGAGTATCGCGCCGCCGGTTCTGGCGACCATCTCGGTGAAGGTGTCTCCGACGCCGGTGTACGTCCGGCTGGCGATGAGGTTCAAGGTCTCGAACAACACGGCCGGCGTGACGTACAACAGGTAGGTCGTTCCGTACCGGAGCGACTCGGGTTCGGCACCCAAAACGGCGATCAGTTCGGGGGCGAAGAGCGCGAAGAGCGCCATGACCGGAAGCGACACCGCCACCGCGATCAGCGCGCTCTGGGTGACCACGCGCGAGGCGCGCCGCGTCCGACCGCCGCCGTAGTTCTGTGAGACGAGGCTCACCGTCCCGCCCGCCAGTCCGAGCCCCAGCAGGACGACGATACTCCAGTAGCCGAGCGCGAAGGCCAACCCGGCCGTCCCGGCGGTGCCGATGGCGATGCCGACCATCGCCAGGTCGGCCGTCTGTTTCGACATGATCGCGAACCCCGTCACCACGCGCGGCCAGGCGAGATCGAGGGTGGGGCGGAACCGATCGGCGTCGATGATCCCCCAGCGATCGAGGAGTCTCCCGAGGGCGTCGACCGGGTCGTCACGAGGGATCGGCATGGAAGGTACTGGTCCGGACGGCACTTCGCTCTGGCGACGTCCCGAGTCGGTTGCCGGAGTCCGACCACGGGCCCACGACCCACGTTCACGACCATACGTCCACGATCGTTCGTCCGGCGACGTGTTTTTAAGCGTTCGGCGTGGTCTTCGACCGAGACGATGCCACGGGAACAGTATCAGACGAAACTGGAGAACCTCCGCGACGACGTGCTCTACATGAGCGAACTCGTCGCCGATCGGCTCAGGATGGGTCTCGACGCCCTCGAGCGTCGGGACGCCGAACTCGGCGAGCGCGTGATCACGGGCGACGCCGAAGTCAACCAGCTCTATCTGGAGTTGGAACAGCAGTGTACGGACCTCATCGCGCTTCAACAGCCGGTCGCCGGGGACCTGCGGTTCATTGCGGCCTCGTTCAAGATCATCACCGACCTCGAGCGGATCGCCGACCTCGCGACCAACCTCGGCGAGTACGCCGGCCAGGCCGAACGGGAGGTGTTCCCCGACGTCGACGTCCAGCGGATCGGCGACGACACCCTGGAGATGCTCGACGTCGCGATGACGGCCTACGCGGAATCCGACCCGGATCGGTGTCACGCGGTCGCCGAGATGGACGACGACCTCGACGCCGCCTGCGAGACGGCGAGCGACCTCGTCGTGCGGGACCTGATAGAACAGGACGACCTCGGCGAGGAGGGTGACGTGGAGGCGACGATGGCGAACGTCTCCCGGCTGCTGTTGACGATTCGAGACCTCGAACGCGTGGGGGACCACGCGGTCAACATCGCCGCCCGCGCGCTGTACATGATCGAGAACGACGACGAGCTGCTGTACTGATCCCGACCGCCGTACCGACGCTCCCCCGCCGACCGCGTCTTCCGACGCGTACATATCGCGCCCCGACGAGAAGCGCACATGAGCACGTACACCACCGACGTTCCCGTTCGCTTTCGCGACATCGACGCGATGGGACACGTGAACAACGCCGTGTACGCGACGTACCTCGAACAGGCACGGACCGACTACTTCCGGGACGTCCTCTCGGCGGACCTCTCGGGCGTCGCGACCGTCCTCGCGTCGGTGTCGATCCAGTTCCGTCGGCCGGTGGAACTGGAAGACGGCGCGGTGTCCGTCGAGGTCGACGTGCCCGAACTCGGCGAGTCGAGCGTGCCGATGACCTACGAGATCCGGACGGGAGGAGACGTGGTCGCCGAGGCGGAGTCCGTCCAGGTCGCAGTCGACGAGGAGGGCTCCTCGCGCCCGATCCCCGAGGAGTACCGGGAGGCGATCGAGACGTATCACGGACTCTGAGCCGGACACGCAACACACGAGGTCCGAGCCGGACACGTACCTTCTTGCCTGCGCGGACCCACGCTTCACGCATGCCGATCCGACTGTACGCCCTCGAGGGATGTCCGTGGTGTGAGAAGGTTCACGACGCGCTCGCCGACGCCGGGATCGAATACGAGACGACGTGGGTCGACGCGTTACACTCCGACCGCGACGAGGTGAAACGCGTGAGCGGCCAGCGCGGCGTCCCCGTCCTGGTCGACGAGGAGCGCGGGGTGACGATGGCCGAGAGCGCGAACGTCCTCGAGTACGTCGAGCGAACGCTCGCATGACGATCTACACCGGCCGCGGCGACGACGGCGAGACGGATCTCCGCGACATGAGCCGGGTGTCGAAGTCCAGCCCCCGGATCGAGGCGTACGGCACCGTCGACGAGGCGAACGCGCTGATCGGGACCGTCCGTCCAACCGGCCACGACGACGTCGACGCCCTGTTAGAGACCGTCCAGAACCACCTCCACGTGGTCCAGGCCGACCTCGCGAACCCCGACCCGTCCCCCGACGACCCGGCGGTCGAGGCGGAACACGTCGAGTCGTTGGAGGCGCGGATCGACGAGTTCGACGAGGAGCTGGAACCGCTGCGGTCGTTCGTGCTCCCCGGCGGCGGGCGGGCGGGTGCGGCGCTTCATCACGCTCGAACGGTGGTCCGTCGCGCGGAGCGCCGGACCGTCGATCTCGCCCGCTCCGAGCCGATAAACGAGACCGTCGTGAGCTACCTCAACCGGCTCTCGGACCTGCTGTTCACGCTCGGCCGGGTCGCGAACGCGCGCGACGAAGAGCCCGAGGAGTCGCCGTCGTACTGACCGGGCGCACCCGCTTCGACGGCACCTCCACAAAGCATATATTAGTCCTTCACCAAAGGACAGATATGAGCAAGCACTTCGAAGACGCGCGATACTACTTGGGTCGGGCGGCGGAGCACGCGAAGGCGGGCGTCAAGGAGGAACTCGAACCGCTCCAGGATCGAGTCTCGAAGCTCGTCGGCGATGAGCCCGAGGAGGAGCCGGAACCGTCGCGATTGGAGAAGCTCCAGGCGGACCTGAAGGAGCTCGAGGAGCGCGCCGAGGGCGAGGCTCGCGAGGCCGTGGAGTCGGCACGCGAGCGCGTCGAGGCGTACCGCAAGCGCGACGCGGAGTGAATCGCCCGAGTGGACGACCGAGGCGGCGACTGATCTCCCGCGCCTCGCGTCGCAGGATCGGCTCTCCGCTTTTTTATCCCATCCGATCGCTCGGCGGTCGGACGGCGTACACGATCCCTTCGCGCTCGAACAGCTCTCGGAGCCGGCGGATTCCCTCCTCGGCGTCGACGTCTTCCGCGCGGTAGTGTCGAACGGGGTGACGGATCCACGAGGGCTCCCAGTGAGCGTACATGTCGGTCGTCTCTCGGTCCGATCCGACGAACAGGCCGATGTGGAGTTGCTGGTCGCTCGCGAGCGCCCCGTCGGGATACCGCGCCCAACTGGCGACGGTGGTCTCCGGATCCGTCTCGTACGACCGGTACTTCAGGGAGGAAACGAGGTTGCGAACGAACCCCAGCCTGTGGAGTCGCGCTTCGAGGAGCCGGTACGGCTCGTGAACGGTCACCGCGTACTGTTCGTTCGGCGTGTTCCGTTCCGCGTAGAGTCCGACGAGCGAGAGCGGGAGGTGGAGGACGCTCGCCACGAGTCGCCGGAGGCGTTCGAGCGGGCGAAGCGCGTGGGTCATGGGACCGTCATCGACGCGATCCGACTTGAATGTGAGCGACAAAGCAACGCTTAAGTCCCGACATCGGAAACGGTGTATCGTACGGGTCGGTGGTCTAGTCCGGTTATGACGGCTCCTTCACACGGAGCAGGTCGGCGGTTCGAATCCGCCCCGACCCACTGAATTCTCGGACGGACCGTAAGGGTCCGTTCTCACCCGTTACAGAGCGCGTAGCGGCAGATTCGTTATATTCTGGGTGGTTTCCGTGGCTCGCTGAGACACGGATTCCATTAGGCTGTCGAACGGGGGTCAGCGCCGCCCGTCGGTTCCGGAGATTGATAGTGTGGCGAGGGTTAAGAATGGCAAGAATTCACACTAACCCAGTTAGAGTGATCCACTTGTCTCATCTCAAGAGAGATTCAAGGGGAAACGACGAAGTAAAGATGACAAAAGGACTCTAACAATCGATCTCAGCATTGCTAATAGGAGAAGGTCGTTTGGTTAAGTCCCTTGAGATAGAGATCTAGGAAAGAATCCTCAAATACAGCTAGACCCTCATCCAAATCTTCGAAATCGAATTCATTGAGAACTGGCTCTGTTGAAATCCTTAGCAGCTGATAGGACCGGAATACGAGATACAGAGGGTGTACTCAGCACGACAGTCTCGTGTATTCTCCAGCATTCGTGCCGAGGCAGCCACGGGAAAAACTGGTACAAGAGGTACAAGAACAGTAGATTCGAAAGGTCCTCTATCGCCAGGTGACGAGCCCGTGACCGAGGTGGAACTCCACAAGTGTCCTGGGCTGGCCCATCTACGGCCGACCTGTCTGTGGCGGTGCTGCCGTAGTGTACGTCTGGACAACAGCAATTTAACACGAGACACAGCAATCGGTTACACCACGACGGTCACTCGTCGGCACGACGAATCTCGGCGAGTGCGGTGGCAACGTGGGCAGCGCTCGCGTCGATCCCAGCCCGCCTGACGAGCGCAGACTCGTCCTCCCCGACAAGGTCGGGAATCGACTGTTCTCCGAGGTCGTCGACAAGTGCGGACACACCATCACTGTTCCCATCCGCCCAGAGTTGTCGGTGCTGGACGCCGACCCCGAAGGCGGTCTCGTCGTCGACTGTGGCTTTCGCGATGTGGACGAGGAGTGTCCTGACGTCGCCCGACTCGTCTTCGACAAGCCCAAGGTACGACAACAGCGGCGTCGATTTGTCGAACAGCCGTGAGGACCGCGAGCCGACTTCGGCAGGTGGGACGACCCAGGACACGTTCGACCCAAGCCCACTGGCCGAGAGCATGCCCGACTCGGCGAGGTAGCGGCCACCTCGCTCAGTGACGAACGTCTCCTCGGAGATCTCGGCGAGTGGGTTGAACGACTCCCCTTCCACCGACACTGTCGGCGTTGTGAACACTGACATTGTCGTCGCCGTCCGGTCGACCCACTGCTCGTCGAGTGGCTGTAGATACGCAAAGCCCCTGCCGGAACCCACGTCGAACGACTCCTCTGCGTCGAAGAGAGCGGTTCCGGCCACCGTGACGAAGACGCCGCTCACGTCGAACTCGGTGAGTTCCTCGGCGTTGGCGAACGGCATCTCGTCGCCAACGCCGAGATGCGCGATGCGTTTCGGGTCTCGTTTCAGGCCGACGGCTCCTCCCATACAGAACTGTCTCGACGTTCTGTAATAAAATCGTGGGGACACGTGACGTGGAGTAGTACGTCTGCCAGTCGATTGCTGGCACGGAGCCCGATCGGATGGACCGATCCTTCGACACCAGCGATTTGCCGTCGGTGCGACCCCTCGAACCGCTACGACGGTTGCTCGTCGGTGAGCGATTTTACGTGGATGGCCGCTGGACAGGAACACGACGTCCCGCAATCCGGGCAGTAGATGCGGTCGTGGTAGAACCCCTCGACCGTGCTGACGTGTGTGAACCCGAGCTTGGGCGAGAGCCCACTGGAGTCGACGTGGTCGTCGCGTCGCCAGAGCGCCGCCAACATCACGGAGACGCGTTCACTCGCCCACTTGAGGCTCTGCCGGACCAGTGCGGTCGCCACACCCGCCGACTGCCACTCGGAGGTCACACCCAGCATGTGGATGAGGGCGATCCGGGTCGGCAGCGAATCCACGATCGGGTGGTCACGAAGGTAGGACTGTAGGAACCGCCGGTCGACCTCTGCCGCGAAGAGGAAACCGACGACGTCGGCGGCTGGGGCGGTTGCGACCCAACACCGGGCCGGCGCATCGCCGATCGTGAGGTCAAGCCAGCGATCCGCTTCGCCATCGGGCGGCCCGAACGACTCGGCCCAGAGGCGTCGAATTGCTTGGCGGTCATCTGCGTCGGCCGGCCGAAGCGTCCAAGTCCCGGCTGGCATGCGAGTCAGGACTGGAAAGAGAAGACGGCGTTCTCGGGGACGAACGTGCCCTCGGCGAACACCTGTGTCGGCTCGTTGAGTGTGACCCGACCGTCGGATTCCCGGTCGCCCCACCGGATGGCGTCGCCAGTAGCGACGGCGAGGATATCCGTCGACCCGATTGTCCCATCGGAGACTGCCTCCGCCGGGTACAAGAGGCTGAGTTCGGCCGTAGGAACCGATTCGAACGGCGCTGCGTCGTCCGTCGGTGTGATGTCGGAACCCGCGATCGCGTCCCCGCCTCCGACCCCACGGACGGGGCTGTTGCTGGCCCACGTAGCCATGGGGGCGTCGCTCTCTGCCCAGCGCGCTTCCTCAGAGGGTGCGGGCTCTGACTTGCCATCAGAGAACACTGTGAGTGTGCTCTCGGCGGTCACGGAGCCTTCGAGCGGCCCGACGGACTGGCTTCGTGTCTCAGAGAACGTCTCCGTGCTCGTCTGTTCGAACCCGAGTTCGTCCGTCAACGCCCGCGTCCCTTCGACGCCGCTCGCCCGGAACGTCTGCGACGCGATGTCTCCACACCCTGCGAGACCGACCCCGCCGAGAACGGCCGCAGTACGGAGCATCGACCGCCGGTCGAGTCGGTTGTCGGCTTCGCGATCGTGAGTTGGCATATGGTTCACGTGTCGTGAGACAATATAGTTCTGTTTGCGAGGGTATCGGCACGAACGTGTCCGGCCCCAGACGCTGACGACGGTTGTATGCTCGGCGGCCACACGCTCTGATCGTGACGACCAACCAGCTCAAGTGAACCCCTTCGGGGGCGACCGACTCGCGCTCTGTAAGTAGTACGGCCTCGACGAACTATCAGTGACCAAGGATTTCAACAAAGCGTGAGAACTGATTCTACTTCTTCTACTAATTTGCTAAACTCTCCCTGGTCGCCGAGCTGTCTGAGGCGAATTTCCTTTAATGCTAGTCTTAAGCTCATAGAGTGGTGATCCTCCTGAAGGATACCTCTTGGAGGGAGAGATAATTCGTGGTTCGAATAGAGAGACTGTAGATTCTTTTTCGGGTTATCATAATATGGGTTCATAGAAAGGGCCTGTTTGAATGCGGCCTCAGCCTGTTCATATTTCCCCGCTCTGCTGTAGACAGCACCTGCCGTATTCTGAAGCAGATGGCTGTCCGAGGTTCTAAGATGCTCTTCGGTTAGGCTCAAAGCGTCCTCTATCCGAGAATCCTTCAGTAAAACGGATACTAAGTTATTGATCGCCTCTTCTTGTCTCTCGCCGCCTAGCTTGAGCCCCCTCCTCAAATAACGCTCAGCCTCCTCCAGTTCATCTTCCTTTAGATATGTGATCCCTAAGTTAACAAGAGGTGACGCATACGAAGAATTCAGTTGAATAGCATAATTAAATTGCTTCTTTGCTTGTTCTGTATACTCTAGCTCTCGAAGGATGTTCCCATAGGTGTTTCTCGATTCTGAGCTATAGGGATCTAAGTTAAGTGCGGTTTCGATATGACTTTTCGCGCGAGATAGCTCGCCAAGTTGTACAAGGACTTCTGCTTGGTCGTGGTGGGCAACAGGGCGATTGGGGTCCAGTTCAAGTGCCTTATCAAGATACGCCTCCGCTTGGTGAACCTCCCCCTGGTTTGAAAGCAGTTTTCCGTAAACTGCGTTAAGGCTCGGGTTTGTTGGATGGGCCTGGAGAGCTTGAAGTAAAACTCTCTCCGAATCCTCGTACTCTCCGATTTGAATGAGGTAATTTCCGTAGTTCGCTCTTGGGTAGAGGATTGTTGGTGAGTTCTCAGCAGTAGCTGGAAGTCACAGCGGGCAAGGGTGACGCGACCGCGTCACCCGACGAACAATGTTCCCTATCAAGACGTTCGTCTCGGAGCGTCGGGCGTCCGGACGGGGGCTCGTCCCCGAGCGGTTCCTTCACGGCTGTGCGGTGGCACCGGTTCCAAGCGGATCCTGTACTCGCAGTGGCGGTCATCCACGGTCTCCCAGGGACGAACTGTTCGGGGACGTCCTCACCTTCCCTTCCACGATCTTGATGAACCTCTCGCTCGTCATCTCGTATCGTGTATAACCGTCCGACGTTCGCTCCCGATCGACGGTAGCAACGACATCGCCGTCAACCTGAATCTCCCACGCATCGCCGTGGGCAACGTCAAGACCCATCAGCTGTATCTCGACGCCGTAGGCCGTCTCTAGTTCGTCAGCAAGCGGCGGGACGAGCGTGCCGTCCACAAGCCGTGGTGGTTGATACGGGGGGAGGTCGTGCTCTCTGAACTCCACGACTGCGTCACGCCACCAATCTGGTAGGCGATTGATGTCGACATTCGCGTACGGATCGTCCCCGTCAAGCAACTCCGGCGGTTCAATGCTGTCCCGTAGTGGTTGTTCTCGCTGTGTCGAGACATTCATTGTACGAAGGGTCTGGTTAGCTGTGGCGGGCACATCTTGTTTCGAAACGGTGGAACTACAGCTCAACGTAGACTTCGCCGTCCCGAACGTGGACGTCGTACGTCGGCAATCGGTAATCGTTGCTCGCCGTGTGAGTGCCGTCGGTGATGTCGAACTCCCACCCGTGCCACGGGCACGCGACGATCTCGTCTTCACACGCCCAGACGAGTTCGTCGTCCTCGTCGACATCGAGGGTTCCGCCCAGCAGGCCCTCACAGGCCGGTCCCCCTTGATGTGTACAGTAGTTCGACAGCGCGTGGAGTTCGCCGTTCGAGTGGAAGACGGCTATCTCTCGTCCCGAGACTTCGACGATGATGCGCTCACCGTCGGCGATGTCCTCGGCTGCGATAACATGGTGTAGATCGTCCCAGTCTGGTTCAGGTTGTGTGGATTCACTCATCGTCAGTCGAAAGCGTACACCCGCTCTGCGGTCTTACCGTAGATGTTCTGTATCTCCTCGTTGGAGAACTCCGAACGGAGCATCTTCAGTAGCTCTCCGGTGTTGTCGAAGTCGAAGTGCGGATAGTCTGAGGAGAACATCAGACTGTTCTCGCCTTCGAAGTGTCGAATCGTCTCCGTGAGGTACGCCGGGTCGTCCAGCCCTTCGACGGGCTGACTCGTCACGTAGAACTGGTCTTTGAGGTACTCACTGGGGCGTTTCTCGAGCATCGGCGCGTCCCACTTCGCACCCATATAGTCGTGATCGAACCGCCGCATGAAGTACGGGTACCAGCCGAGCCCCGACTCTTGGATGACGAATGTTAGATCGGGGAACCGTTCGGGAACACCCCGAGTCAACATGTCCGCCAAGTTCGTCTGGTGCATCATGTTGTGCGAGGTCGCATGAACGGGAAGCGCCCGATCCATCGCCTGCCACGTCGACGGGAACCGTGTCATCATCGTTCCGGCGGCGTTATGCATCTTGATCGGTAGTCCAGCCCGCTCGCACGCGTCGTAAAGTGGGTAGTAGGACTCGTGGCCGAGGAGCGGATCGACCGACCCGCTCGGAATCATCACCGCCGCGATGCCATCCTCGTCGGCGCGGCGTTCGACCTCTTCGGCCGCCTTCTGTGGCTTCTGCGGGGCGACGAGAGCAGCCCCGTACAGGCCGTCGTCGGGGTCGACAATCTCGTCGAGGAGCCAGTTGTTATATGCCGTCGCAAGCGCAGCGGCGAGGTCGTCATGGTGAACTCCCCCAAGATAGAGGTTCTGCGTGGGGGTGATTATCGCTTTGTCCCACTCCACGAGGTCCCTCCCCGTTTGGATGTCCTCTTTGGTACGGACGGTTTCGGAGTCGGCTTTCCCGATTGTCACCGAGTACACCATCCCATGGGCGGGGTAGACGCGGCCGAGGTACCCGTAGTCGTCACCCTGCTGGCTGTTCAACAGCTCGTCGAACGGGCTCTCGAGGTACGGGAGGATGTCTTCTTGCCGCTCAGTCAGGTGGAAGTCGGTGTCGACGATAACCTCCAAGTCGTCAATCGACCGGATTCGCCGTTCCGTGGTGGAACTCATACGAACCACATGGTCGATTGCACGTATATACACCAGGGCAATTCACGACGACGGAACACGTCTTAGAGGGTTTCTAACGCCTCTGTGAGCGTTCTCACTTCATCGATCGCCGAGAGAGGGAACGTGCCTGGGACACACACCGATCCGAGCAGCCAAGGGCGAACGAAAAGTAACGGGGGCTCGTTGAAGAACGTGAGCACTTTCGTGAAACGATATTCAGATCTGTTTCGTATTGGCGAAAGCATTTTGTGAGTGCTATACACTGTATTATCCGATGGAGGAGTGGAAACCAGGCGGTACCAGCCCTGAATCAAGAGGATCGACGATACAAAGTATCGACACGTCGTTCGCTATCGTTACAGCCCTCCGCGAGTCTGACGGGATGGGTGTGACCGAACTCGCCGAGAAGACGGGGCTCTCGAAGAGTTCAGTCCACAAGCACCTCCGGTCACTGATGAAACATGGTTGCGTAGTGAAAGAGAATGAGAAGTACCAGCTTGGGCTCCGGTATCTCGACCTGGGCGCACACGTTCGCGAACAGTATTCTGGGTCGACGGAAATTAAACATAAAATCCGCGATCTCGCGGCGGAGACGGGAGAGAGCGCCCAGTTCGCCGTCGAAGAGCGCGGCCACGCGGTCGTCCTCCACCGTGAAGTCAGTCACGGCGGTGTCTATTCTCGGGGTCGAGAGGGTCGTCATTTCCATATGCACCAGACGGCCGCGGGAAAGGCGATCCTCTCACGCTACTCCGACCAGTGGGTTCGCGAGATCGTCGACCGTTATGGCCTCCCAGCGGCGACACCACAGACCATCAACGACGAAGCAGCTCTGTTCGACGAGCTTGCGGATATCAGGGACCGTGGCGTCGCGTTCAATAGCGAGGAGAGCACCGAAGGGCTCCGATCGGTGGCCGTTCCTGTTACGGGACCCGACGGTGGCGTCCTCGGTGCGCTGGCTGTCGCGGGACCGACACACCGCCTCACTGGCGAGCGATTGGAGCGGGAACTCCCGGATCTCGTCCGAAGCGTCGTGAACGAGGTCGAGTTGAACCTCGCCCATTCGTGATACATAGTGCAAGCGCATACCCGCGACTTTAGGCGCGGGAGGAGGTCAATTTCTCCCAAGAACGTCATCAGACGAACTCGGTCGAGTGAGGCCCATTATTCAAATTAGTTTATTTTTGCTGTGTTGAATAGATGCTGAGTCACGGTCACAGCGGCTCACACAGCGGTTCTATGTTGGTGATGGCGAACATCAAGACAATCTCACGGAACTG
>NZ_FXTD01000006.1 GCF_900182635.1 Halorubrum cibi
ATCTCGTCTAAACAGCCGCCGAGGCGGGCGTTTTCGGGCATAGATCACTTTGAAAACGCACCGCCTCACCTTTCAATCCTTATCTGAACACCGCCCCGGCGGAGCGCCGCCGAACGACGGCGAGTCGCCTCACAGCGACGCGTCGGCACTGACGACGTCCCACTCCGAGGGGTCGACGACGGACGCCTCGAGAGCGTCGTGTTCGGGGTACGCCGTGAACACGAGGTACTCCGCCCGTCCGTCGAGGTACTCGACGAGCGTCGAGAGGTTCCCCGCGGAGAGCCCGCCGAGCCGGTCGAGAAGCAGGACCGGAACGTCCTCGCCGACTTCGAACGCCTCGTGGCCGGCCAGCGCGGCGACGATCCCGAGCAGCTCCAGTTCTCCCTCGCTCAGTGCGTCGAGCGAGGCGGTCCGACCGTCACGGGCGACAACCAGTTCGAACTCGCTCGTCAGCCGCGCGGTCTCGAAGCTCGTGTCGAACCGATCGAGGAGGTCGGCGATCGCCTCGTCGAACGCCTCGCGCGTCCGGCGTTTCATCTCAGTCTTCCGGTTCCGTAGCTCCTCGATCTCCTCGCTCAGCGCCTCCCGCTCGTCCGTCAGCGTCGAGCGTTTGTCGGCGTGACGCTCTAGGTCCTCCAGTTCCTCGCGGCGCTCCTCGAGTTCGGTCTCCACCCGCGCGAGATCGCTCGCGACGTCCGTGACCTCCTCGTCGCGCTCGGCGACCGTCTCCTCAAGCGACTCGATCCGTCTCTCGAGTTCCGAGAGGTGCTCGCGCGCGGACTCGAGGCTCTCCTCGCGGTCGGCCAGTTTGGCCTCGAGGTCGCCGATCCGGCGGTCGAGCTCGTCGCGGCGCTTCGTCGCGTTCCGGATCCGGTCGCGGCGTTCCTCGAGCTCCTCCACGCGGTCGTCGTACTCGGCGCGCTCGGCGGTGAGCTCGGAGATGCGGTCGCTGAGGTCCTCGAGGCGCTCGCGGAGGCTCTCCTCGTCGGTCTCGGTCCCACAGAGCCAGCAGGCGACGTCGTCGCCGAGCAGACCGCGGTCGCGGTCGGTGAGCAGTTCGACGCGGCCCTCCGTCAGCACCCGGCGGTTCGCCGAGTAGACGGCCCGCAACAGCTCCACGTCGGTTCGGATCGACTCCCGACGGTCGCGGATCCACGAGAGCTCCTCGCTCACGTCCTCCTCGGGGACGGTGAGCGACTCGCGCTCCTCGCGGAGCTCGGCCAGCGTCCCCTCGATGCGCTCGACCGCGTCGGAGAGACGGTCGACGCGCCGTTCGGTGCGGGAGCGTTCGGCGCGCAGGCGACTCAGCTCCTCGCGTTCGGCCTCCTCGCCGTCCGCGTCGTCCGGCTCCGTGAGCGATTCCCGGCGCTCCCTCAGCTCCTCCAGCCGGGCGTCAAGCCGGGTCACTTCCTCTTGGACCGACGGAAGCCGGCTCGCGGCGTCCTCGGCGTTCGACAGCTCGGCGTCGACGCTCGATCGCTCGGACCGCAGCTCGGCGATCCGTTCCTCGATGTTCTCGAACTCCAGCGGCCGGGTCAACAGGTCCGCGAGGTCCTCACCGCGGCGGACTGCGTCGCGGATCGCGTTGTCCTCGTCGAGGAACGCGTACAGGTCCGCCCGGATCCGGTCGTACTCGTCGAAGAGCAGTCCGGACCCGCTGCTGACGACGGTTCCGTCCCGTCGCTCCAGTTCGACGACGTGAGTCCCGTCGGGTGTCTCGAGTTCGACCCGGCCCGCGTCGGCGTTCTCGGTGAGCGGCGCGGCCGTTCCCATGGCCGTCTCGATGGCCTGGAGGAAGCTCGACTTTCCCTGCCAGTTCGCGGCGCGCACGACGTTGTTCCCCGGGTCGATCCTCGCGGACCCCTCGCGGATGCCAGCGACGTTCTCGATCGTGAGCTCCCAACCCATAGCGGCCCTTCGTAGCGGCCGCGTTAAGTTTTACTACTGCGGAACCCGACGGTCGGGTAACCGATGCGAGGACCCCAACCGCATGAGTTGTAAGATCGACGCCGCGATCGACGAGTACGGGGTCGACGTCCCCCAGCCGGGGTACGACGGCGTCGACGACTACCTGCTCCGGCGGTGGCGCGGCGACGACGGCCGGTCGGCCGACGGCTACCGGACGCTGACCGACTGGTTCAACAAGCGCCTGCTCAAGCGGGTGTACGACGAGCACAATCGTGAGGCGACGGGCGTCCGGCTCGAGGGCGAGTACGAGGCGTTGCAGTCCGACGACGACCTCGTCCGCCGGGAGGTCGCCGACGACCTCCGAGGGGACGGGATCGAGGTCGAGGAACTGACCACGAGCATGCCCTCATGGAGCACGATGCGCCACCACCTGAACGACTGTCTCGAAGGGTCGAAACCGACGGAAACGGCGACTTCGGAGTGGGAACTCGAGAGCGTCCGGATCGCCGCCGACCGTGCCGCGGAGAAGGCCGAGAAGGCGGTGGGATCGCTGGCTTCGAAGGGAGAACTCGTGGATGGCGACGACATCGAGGTCGACGTCGACGTCCAGTTGACCTGTCCCGTTTGTCACGTCCGGACCCCGTTCCGGGAGGCCGTCGACCGCGGGTACGTCTGTCGGGAACACGCGGAGAGGGAACGCGCGGAGGGGATCGACGGGGACGCGAGCATGGGGGAAGCCGCGAACACGGGCGCGAGCGGTGACCGATCGTAACGATCGACGAACTGACCGATCGACGGATCGATCGGCCGTGACCACCGGGCTTCAGTCGAAGTCCGGGCGGCGTCCTTCGAGGAACGCCTCGACGCCCTCCCGGTGGGCGTCGGTGTCGTACGCGAGCGTCTGGAAGTGGGCCTCGCGGCGGAGCCCGTCGTCGATCGGCTGCCCGAGGTTCTCGTGGAGCGCCTCCTTCGCCAGCGCGAGGTTCTCGGTCGGCCGGGCGGCGAGCGTCTCGATGAGGTCGTCGACGGTCGCCTCGAGTTCGCCGTCGGGGGCGACCTCGTTTATCAGGTCGAGCGCCGCGGCACGCTCGGCGTCGATCAGGTCGCCGGTGAACGCGAGCTCCTTCGCGGTTCTGAGCCCGACGAGCCGGGGGAGCGTCACGGTCCCGCCGAGGTCGGGGACGAGCCCGACGTTGATGAACGACGCGCCGAAGCGCGCGTCGGGAGCGGCGTACGCGAAATCCGCGGCCGCGACGAGCGAGAGGCCCGCGCCGACTGCGTCGCCGTTCACCTTCGCGATCACGGGCAGGGGCGCGGTGAGGACGGCCTCCGCGACCCGACCTAACGTCCCGCGGACCCGGTCGTACGCCTCTCGGGCGCTCTCCTCGCGGTCGGCCATCGCCTGAACGTCTCCGCCGGCGCTGAACGCGCTGCCGGTGCCGGTGATCACGACCGCGTCGAGCGCGTCGGGATCGAGTCCCTCGAGCGCGCCCGCGAGGTCACGGGCGACGTCGGCGGTGAGCGCGTTCTTCGAGTCGGGGCGGTCGAACGTGACGTGTCTGACGCCGTTCTCGTCGCGAACGTCCATGTGAGTACCGTGCGAGCGGCGCGTATATATTGGTTGGCAGCGCGCTTGGTTGGCGGCGCGCCGACGGTTCACCGGATCGATCCGGTCGATCGGATCAGTTCGGCTGGATCGACGAAAGATAATAGAAAAATAATACCAATCTATCAGTCATTTCGGGGCGGATCGTGTGGGGAGAGGGGATCGCCGTGACGTGCCTCGAGTAGATCGAACCGATCGATCACACGTCGTCGCCAGCACGGAGGGCGTTCACGTGGGAGAGATCGGAGGTATTCGGCCGAAATTCCGGTAAAAACGCCGAACAGCCAGCCGTCGTGTCACTCCCAGAGATCATGGATATCCGACTGAGTTCCACCCCGTGACGCGCGACACGGAATCGCACTTCACGCCTCCTCGTCCTCGATCCTGGGTCTCGCCGGAACCGCCGACGAGCCGTCTCGAGCTCCCGCACGCTCCGTCTCGCGCACCGTTTCGTGCGCCGGCGAACGCTCTCGAGGGCACACCACCGCGAACGCAGCCGGTTCGGATGGATCGGAATTTGACGCCCGTTGAAATACAATACTACGTATGCTTTTGTATTTTATCAATATATTTTATATAATATATCGCCGTGACTGACAGTTGAAGACGAGGGTCGACCGTGGAGACGCGCGGTCGAAGAGCGGGCGACGACGGTCGGACGGTCTCGCCATCGATCGACCGCTACGACCGACGATATCCCGGAGACGAAACGTTGAAACGCCGTTCGGGCGAATCACGGGTATGGAACTGCGGGTCATCGAGAAGACCGACACGGAACTCCGCATCGAGATCGCCGGCGAGGACCACACGTTCATGAACGTGCTGAAGGGCGCGCTGTTGGAGGCCGACGACGTCGCCGCCGCGACCTACGACATGAACCCCGAACAGTCCGGCGGCCAGACCGAACCCGTCCTCACGGTGAAATCCGAGTCCGGCGATCCCCTCGACGCCGTCGAGGCGGCGGCGACCTCGATCACGGACCGGACGGCCGCGCTTCGCGACGCCGTCACGGCGGCCTGAAGGACGGTACGGTCACGTTTTCGTTCTCCCCGAGTCCCCTCGACCACGCTCTAGTCGATCCCGTTTCCGGCCCGTTCATCCGGGCGACATCGACCCCGTCGACGACGAGGGACCATAGCTAAGTAGCGACTTCCCATTCGTAGGCGTATGCCGCCGAGCGTGCTCATGTTAGGTTGGGGGTATCCGCCGAACGTCACCGGCGGGTTGGACGTCCACGTCGGGGAGCTGTTCTCCGGGCTGCGAGACGAGTTCGGCGTGGACGCGAAGCTGGTGTTGCCCGCCGAGTTGGCACCCGACGACGAGCCGGGGCTGGAAGGCGTCGAGACCGGCGAGGGAGACGTGGCGACCCGCGTGGGTCGTCTCAGCGACCGCTTCGTCGAGCTCGCGCCCGACTACGACGTGATCCACACCCACGACTGGTTCGGCTACGGGCCGGGCCGGGAGGCGTCGCGGGCCTCTGACGCGACGTGGGTCTCCTCGTTCCACTCGCTGGCGAGCGACCGCAACATCGACCCGCCCACGCGCGAGGTCGAGACCGAGCGCCGGCTCGCGAACGCCGCCGACACCAACATCGCCGTGAGCGAGATCGTCCGCGAGGACATACGAGAGCTGTACGGGGCCGACTCGCGGGTCGTCTACAACGGCTTCTCGACGCCGAAGTTCTCCGGGAAGGACGTGCGCGAGGACCTCGGTATCGACGGCGAGATGCTCTTTTTCGTCGGACGGCACACCGACCAGAAGGGCATCTCACACCTGCTGTACGCGATGAAGAAGCTCCGCGGGCGCGACGTCACGCTCGTCGTGGGCGGCTCGGGTCACCAGACCGAACAGCTGAAGCGGTTCGTCGAACTGGTCGGAATCGAGGAGAAGGTCGAGTTCGTGGGCTACGTGCCCGAGGCAGAGCTCGGCGACTACTACGCCGCGAGCGACGCGTTCGTCTCTCCTTCCTTCTCGGAGCCGTTCGGGATCACGATCACCGAGGCGCTGGAGGCGGGCACGCAGGTCGTCTCCACGCGCTGTGGCGCGGCCGAGATCCTGCCGGAGGGCTGTCTGATCGAGGTCACGCCGGACTCGGAGTCGATCGTCGACGGGCTCGCGGCCGCGCTCGACCGAGAGTCGCCGCCGGAGTACGAACGGCGCGACTGGTCGGCGGTCGCCAAGGACACGCTCGCGGTGTACGAGGACGTCGCCTGAGCGGGCCGACCGGCGACGCTTCTAAGCTCCTCGATACACGTCGAACTCGGTCACCGGTTCCGGGTGCCGGATCCGGAAGCCGTCGGCGGTTTCGATCACGCCGCGGGTGCTCTCCGTGGCCCCGCGGTACGGCGTCCCGTCGTCCTCGCGAGCCGCCGCGCCCTGGTACGGCGAGGTGTACGGCGACGCGTACGACGACTCCGAGACCGGATCGTCGAATCCCTCCGGGGGGAGGTAGATCCGCTCGCCGCTCTCCGATCGTACGACCACCGCCACGTCCCGCGTCCCGGTCACGTCGATGACGGTCCGCTCCGCCGTGACACGCGTGTCGATCCCGACCTCGCTCGCCTCGATGTCGGCCATGTCCCTCCCTGTGGACGGGAGCGGTTTAGCTGTGCCGGACGGGAGGGGGTGAACCCTTTTGTGCGGTGGCGTCGAAATCGCGACCGATGGACGTCAACAGCCATGCCGAGGAGCTCGCCTCCGACCTCGGCGTAGACAAGGCGGAGGTCAAAGCGGACCTGGAGAACCTACTCGAGTACAGCGTCCCGATAGACGAGGCCAAACAGAGCGTCCGGCGGAAACACGGCGGCGGTGGCGGCGGGTCGAGCCCGACGCCCGAGTCGGTCGATCTGTCCGAGATCACGACCGATCACGGCAACGTCACGGTCACCGTCCGGGTGCTCACGCGCGGCACCCGCACGATCCGGTATCAGGGCGACGACCTCACGATCCGCGAGGGGGAACTCGCCGACGGGACGGGGACGATCTCCTACACCGCCTGGCAGGACTTCGGCTTCGAGCCGGGCGATTCGCTCACGATCGGCAACGCCGGCGTGCGCGAGTGGGACGGCGAACCCGAACTCAACCTCAACGAGTCGACGACGGTGGCCATCGCCGACGAGTCCGTCACGGTCGATCAGGAGGTCGGCGGCGACCGCGACCTCGTCGAGATCGCGGCCGGCGACCGCGGCCGCAACGTGGAGGTCAGGGTCCTGGAAGTCGAGTCGAAGACGATCTCCGGCCGGGACGGCGAAACGGAGATCCGCGAGGGCGTCGTCGGCGACGCGACCGCGAGGCTCCCCTTCACCGACTGGGACCCGCGTCCGGAGCTGGAAGCCGGCGCGAGCCTCCGGATCGAGGACGTGTACGCCCGCGAGTTCCGCGGCGTCCCCTCGATCAACCTCACCGAGTTCACGACGGTGACGCCGCTCTCCGAGTCCGTCGAGGTCGCCGAGAGCGCGCCGCGGCTGTCGGTCGCGAAGGCGGTCGCCTCCGGCGGGATGTTCGACGTGGAACTCGTCGGAAACGTCCTCGAGGTTCGGGACGGCTCGGGGCTCATCGAGCGCTGTCCGGAGTGCGGTCGGGTGATCCAGAACGGCCAGTGCCGGAGCCACGGCGAGGTCGACGGCGAGGACGACCTCCGCGTGAAGGCGATCCTCGACGACGGCACCGACACCGTCACCGTCGTGCTCGACGACGAGCTCACGGCGGAGGTGTACGGCGGCGGGCTCGAGGACGCGCTCGCGGCCGCCAAGGACGCGATGGACAAGGAGGTGGTCGCGGAGTCGATAGCCGAGACGCTCGTGGGCGGGGCCTACCGCGTCCGCGGGAGCCTCTCCGTCGACGAGTACGGCGCGACGCTCGACGCGACCGGGTTCGAGGCGGCAGACGACGACCCCGCCGACGCGGCCCGCGAGACGCTCGCGGAGGTGCGCGCATGAGCGACGACGGACCGGGCACCCGCGAGGTCGCCCATCGGCTGTTCGCCGCGGAGTTCGACGACGCCTCGCTGTCGTACTCCGAGAGCGACGAGGAGCGCGCCCCGAACTACGTCGTGACGCCGACGGGCGCGCGTGTCAACCGGCTGTTCGTCGCGGGCGTGCTCACGGAGATAGAGCGCGTCAACGACCAGACGAGCCGCGGCCGGGTCGTCGACCCGTCCGGCGCGTTCGTGACGTACGCCGGCCAGTACCAGCCGGACGAGCA
This sequence comes from Halorubrum cibi, assembly GCF_900182635.1. Lineage (GTDB taxonomy): Archaea > Halobacteriota > Halobacteria > Halobacteriales > Haloferacaceae > Halorubrum > Halorubrum cibi. The sequence continues at coordinate 7,718 of NZ_FXTD01000006.1, forward strand.
GGCGTTCCTCGAGCGGGCCGACCCGCCCGCGTTCGTCGCGCTGACGGGCAAGGCCCGGACGTTCGAGCCGGAGGACTCCGACCGAGTGTTCACCTCCGTCCGCCCGGAGAGCCTCAGCGAGGTCGGCGCCGACACCCGTGACCGGTGGGTCGTCTCCGCGGCCGAGCGGACCCTCGACCGCCTCGCGGTCCTCGAGCGAGCGCTCGAGTCCGACCTCCGCGGCGAGGAGTTGCGGGGCGCGCTCGAGACCGGCGGGGCCTCCGCGTCGCTCGCGGCGGGGATCCCCAAGGCGCTCGCCCACTACGACACCTCGCCCGCGTACGTCGAGGCGGTCCGACGGATGGCCGTCGACGCGCTTGAGCTGATCGCCGGCGAGCGCGACGAGGTCCGTGCGCCCGATATCGCGCCCGGCGACGACGGCGACGCGACGATCGGCCCGCTCCCTGACACCGACGTTCGGATCGAGGCTGCGGCGGCCGGAGCGGACGCGACGACGCCGAGCGAATCGGGCGAACTGGAAGGGTCGGACGAACCAGACGAACCGGACGAATCGATCGAGACGTCGATCGGATCCGCGGAACCGACTGACGAATCCGCGGAACCGACCGACGAGTCGACGCTCGACGCCGGAGACGCGTCCTCGGACGACTCCACCTCGAGCGAGTCTCCCCCGACCGCGACGCTCGACGACGGACCGGAGGATCCCGACGCCGCGGGCAGTCCCGACGGTCTCGGCGATTTCGGCGGCTCCGAGAGCCTCGACGACGACGGCGTCGATGACGCCGACGATATCGACGTCTCCGACCCCGACGACCCCGTCGACTCCGCGGACGACGACGGGGAGCCCGGTCTCGGAGACTTCGACGACGGCGGGACCGACGAGATGTACGAGCTCGACGACGAGGAGCGCGAGGAGATCGAAGCCGAGTTCGGCACCGACTTCTCGACCGGGTCCGAGGTCGACGAACCCGGCGAGGCCGACATCGACGTGCCCGAGCCCGACGAGCCGTCCGAGGACGCCGGAGACGTGAGCGACGCCGAGCCCGTGGACAACGGAACCACCGGCGAAGACGACGACGCCCCCACTGAAGACGCCTCACCCGACGACGTCGACCTCGAGGCCGCGGCGGTCGAGGAGATGGAGGCGCGCGACGACGGCGACGGCGCGGACCGCGAGGCGGTCGTCGAGGCGGTCGCGTCCGAGTACGGCGTCGACCCCGAAGCCGTCGAGGACGCCGTCCAGGACGCGCTGATGGGCGGGAAGTGTTACGAGCCGGGTGACGGGCTACTCAAAGCGATCTGATGGCCGCGGTCGAGCCGGTCGTCGGCGAACCGGCGGCCGTCGCCGATCTGGGCGAGAAGCGGGCGCTGCTCGTCGCGGACGTCCACGCCGGCATCGAGATCGGCCTCCGCTACGAGCGCGGGGTGGAACTCGAGAGTCGCGCCGCCGAGCGCCGTGACCGGCTGTGTTCGCTGATCGACGAAACCGGCGTGGACCGGCTCGTCGTCCTCGGCGACCTCGCCCACCGAGTCGGCGCGCCCGAAGGCGAGGAACGAGCGGAGCTGGAGACGCTCGTGGCGGCGGTCACGGACCGCGTCCCGATGACGCTGATCGAGGGGAACCACGACGCCGGCGTCGCGGAGGCGTTCGCGGACGATATCGACGTGATCGACCCGCGCGGAGGAGTCCTTCGCGGGAACGGTGGGGGACCCCACGGTTCGGGCGTCGCCGTCCTCCACGGCCACACTCGGCCCGATCCAGCGCTCCGGTCCGCGGACGTGGTCTGTATGGGCCACGAGCACCCGCAAGTCAGACTCGAGGACGCCGTCGGCGGATCCAGAACCGAGCGCGCGTGGCTGCGCGGTCCGCTGAAGCCGTCCGTCTTCGACGACGACGCCGACAGTGGGCCGAAAGACGGGGCGGATCCTCCGAGTGACGGTCCCGAACTGATCGTGTTTCCGGCGTTCAACGAGCGCTCCGGCGGCACGTGGATCAACGTCGAGGGCGGGTCGTTCCTCGCGCCGTTCCTCCCAGAGGGGCTCGACGCCGGCGACGCGTACCTCCTCGACGGGACGCGGCTCGGCGATTTCCGTCGGATCTAGACCACGACCTCACTCGACGGGGTCGTCCGAGAGCGGCCAGCCGTCCTCGACTGCCGCGGCGTGGTCCGCCGGCGTCCGCGCGTTGCGGTAGAGGTGTTCGAGGTTCTCCAGAGTGCGCCACACGTCGTATCGCTCGACGGCCGCCCTCGTGTCTCGATCCGTCGAGAGGCACGTCTCGATCGCCTCGATCATCCCCTCGAGGTCCCCGTGGACGAAGCGTTCGCCGTTTCCGGAACCGATCGTCTGGTCGAACGGCGCGACGTCGGCCGCGGCGACGGGCGTGCCGCACGCGTTCGCCTCGAGCGTGGACAGCCCGAGCGTGTCACCGGTGGAGGCCGTCACGAACGCGTCCACGGAGGAGTAGAAGGTCGGCAACTCCTCGCGTGGGAGGAAATCGCGGAGCTCCACGTTGGAGGGCGCGTCACGTTCGAGCGCCTCGCGGCGCGGCCCCTCGCCCACGACGACGAACCGGTACTCCGGCAGTTCTTCGGCGACTCGCAGGATCTCCTCGACGTTCTTTTCCATGCTCAGACGACCGCTGTAGCCGATCACGGTTTCGTCGGGGTACCAGTCCTCCGCGGTCGGTTCGAAGAAGTCCATGTCGATCCCGACCGGCAACGGGACGTGCTCGACGTCGCGGTCGATCCGCTTCGTCGAGGCAGTCACCACGTCGAACGTCCGGAGGAACGCGTTCTCGAGCGGGACGTACAGCCGCGAGAGGGCCGACGCGACCGCCTCGGACCCGACGCTCTGGTGGAAGTACTCCTCGAGCGGTGTGTGGTGGGTGTACACCGACGGGAGGTCGTGTTTCCGGGCGTAGTACCGGCCGAGCATCCCGACCGGCGCGGGGCCGTGACAGTGGACCACGTCGAGCGCCGGCAGCGTCGAGAGGCGACGGTACGTCGGGATCCGGTACCCCTTATAAAACGGGTTCGGGAGGGACCTGACCGGAATCTCCCGGTCGTCGGGCTCGTAGTCGCCGTCGGGATAGATCACGTACACCTCGTGGCCTCGGGACTCCAGCTTCTCGCGCCAGAGGTCGATGGTGTAGGTGACGCCGTCGATCCCGGGGAAGTAGCTGTCGGTGAAGAAGCCGATCCGCACTCAGATCACCTCCTCGTACAGCGACCGGTAGCGCCCCGCGACCGTCTCGAGTGAGAACTCCTCGCTCCGTTCGGCCGCGTTCGCGCCGAGCCGCTCGCGCAGGTCGGGGTCGGCGAGCCGCTCGATCGCCTCGACGAAGGCGTCGACGCCGGCGTCCGCCGCGGTCTTCACACACTCACGGCCGTCCTCGAGCCACTCGAACGTCTCGATGTCGCGGACGACGACGGGCTTTCCCGCGGTCATCGCCTCCAGCAAAGCGATCCCCTCGTTCTCCTCGTGGGTCGGGAAACAGAACACGTCGCCGGCGGCGTACGCTCCCCGGACGTCGTCGACGTAGCCGGTGAACGTACAGTTCTCCGGCGACTCCTCGATCAGCGCGGTCGTCTCGCGGCCCTTCAACGAGAGGTCGAGCGGGCCGAACCACGCGAAGTCGACGTCGGGCAGTCGGCGAGCCGTCTCGACGAACGTCTCGAGGCCCTTGCGCTTGATCACGTGGCCGACGAGGAAGACGACCGGCGCCTCGAGGTCGTACCGCTCGCGGTACTCCGCCTCCAGCTCCTCGAAGCCGGCGAGCTTCTCGCGGTCGACCCCGTTCGAGATGACCGTCGTCGGGACGTCGGCGTACGACTCGATCACCCCGCGGTTGTACTCGGAGGGACAGACGAGCGCGTCCGCGAGGCCGTACGCCCACTCGAGGTACGGCCGGAGTGGCCTCGCGAGCGCGTTCGTAAAGCGGAAGCTGTCGCCGAAGTCCTCGGCGGTGACGTGGGTGTTCGCGACGACCGGCACGCCGCGGCGGGCCGCGCGACGCGCGTACCACGCCGACCGGGGGCCGAGCAGGTTACAGTGGAGCACGTCGGCCTCGAGCGTCGGCTCCGTCGTGTACTCGATCCCGAGCCGATCGAGCATCTTCCGCTGGTGGGCGACGGACTCGCGGATCCCGCCCGTGACCCGCGACTCGAACTCGAAGTAGTGGCTGACCTTCATCGTCCGACCGTCACTCCACTTCGAGCCACGGCACCTCCATCAGCGGCGGGATGTGGGTCTCGATGTGGTGTTCCCAGACGCCCTCCTCGCCGAACGCCTCGCCGTGGTCGGCGGTGACGACGACCGTCCCGTCGAGTTCCTCGACCAGGTCGGAAACGGACTCTAAGGCGATCCGCAGGTTCTCCTCGTAGAGCCGGAGCGCGGTCACGCGGGTCCCGTCCGTCACGAGGTCGGTGGGATCGAGCTCCAGCCACAGCCCAGCCTTCTGGGCGAACTCGCTGTCGTCCAGCCGGCTCTCGATCTTCGGCCGGATCGAGTCGCTCAGCGAGGAGAGGAGTCCGTCGCTTCCGTCGTCGCCGTCATTGTCGGCTTCCGCCTCCTCCTCCTGGCGTTTGATCCCCTTCTGGATCTGTTTGAGCTTCTGGCCCTTGCCGCGAGAGAGGTACGGCGCGTGCGGCTGCATGTAGTGGAGCACGGTTCGGTCGGCGGCCTCGACGGCGTCGAGGTTGTCGTGGAACGCCTCCGCGATTCCCTCCGGCGGGACGGTCCCGAGGTCGTCGTCCCACCCGCTCTTCCAGACGTCGTGGATGTCGCTGATGTGGTCGGAGGCGGTCCACTCGTAATCACAGCTCGCGCCCCACTTGAGCTCGTTTAACGGGATCCCCAGGTCGTTGATGAAGGGGTTCCCGGAGAAGTACGCGATGTCGTGATCGGCCGTGAAGGTTCGGTAGGCCCACTCGGGCGTCGAGGAGCCGACGCTCCAGCGCTTTTCCAACTCGCCCTCGAGGTAGTCGTCGTAGACGTCCCGGAACACGTCGTATCGGCACGCGTCGAGCACCAGACAGTAGTCCCACTCCGATTCGAGGAAACGCTGGTCTTCCATCGGTTGCGGGTACGTTTCGGATCGAACGTTGTATTCTTATTGATCCGGATCCGTCGCCGCGGCGACCGATCAGACGTTTCAAGTTCGCTACCGCGATAGGGTCGGGTATGGCCGACGGGAACCGCCGCGCGCTGCTTCTCGGGTCCCTCGCGGCGGTCGCCGTCCTCGCGGTCCTGTTCGTTCTCGTGGGCGCGGGAGAGGTCGTCGACATCCTGTCGTCGGCCGATCCGCGGTTCGTCGCGGCGACCATGGCGTTCGCGCTCTGCTGGCTCGTCGCCTGGGGGCTGATGCTGCGGACCGTCCTCGGCTCGCTCGACGTCTCGATCCCCGTCCACACGTCGGTGCTCGTCTACGTCGGGGCCGTCTTCGCCAACAACGTGACTCCGTTCGGACAGGCCGGCGGCGAACCGGTCGCCGCGCTGCTCATCTCGAAGGTCTCCGAGTGCCGGTACGAGACCGGCCTCGCCGGCATCGCGAGCGTCGACGTCCTCAACGTCGTCCCCTCGCTCTCTCTCGTCTTCGTCGGCGTCGGCTACTACGCCACCACCGCCGCCGTCGGCGACCGCCTCGGGACCGCGGTCGCCTCGGCCGTCGCGCTGGTCGGCGGGGTGGTTCTCGCGATCGCGGTCGTCTGGCGGTACCGTGAGACGCTCATCTCGCGGCTCCCGGCGCTCGTCACCCCGTGGGTCGGTCGGATCAGTCGAGGGCGGTACGACCCGGCGACGCTCGAGAGTAACCTCACCGGGCGATTGACCCGCTTTTTCGACGACATCGAGCGCGTCGGAACCGACCGGTGGCGGCTGTCGGCCGTCGTCGCGCTGTCGCTTCTGGGCTGGCTCGCGCAGGCGGTCGCGTTGATGGCGGCGTTCGCCGCGGTCGGTCACGCCATCCCGCCGTACGTGGTGCTCTTCGCCATCCCGCTCGCGAACCTCGCCGGCGCGACCCCGATGCCGGGCGGGCTCGGCGGGATCGAGGCCGCCTACGTGGCGCTGCTCGTGCCGATAACCGGGATCGACGCCTCCGCGATCACCGCCGCCGTGCTCGTGTTTCGCGGCGGGACCTACTGGACCCCGGTCGTCCTGGGCGGGATCGTGACCTCGACGCTCGGCGTCCACACCCTCCGGTGATCGAACGACGTCGATCTACTCGACCGGCCGGAACCGGAACCCGTCCCACGACTGGCTCTCGGGCTCGCGGATCCCCGCGCCGGGCTCGCGGAGCTCGCCGGCGTAAACGGGCTCGACGCGGTCGCCGATGGCGACGTCGAAGGTCCCGCCGTCGGGGTCGGCCGCGACCTGTCCGAGCGCGCGGACCGGCGGGCCACTGCGACCGCCGTCGTTGTCGTTGTCGTCGTCGCCCAGGTCGAACTCGACGATCGCGAGCGTGTTGGGCTCGCGGACGCCGGGCGGCGTCGCCGTCGAGGTGGTCCACGTCACGACGCGCGCCTCGCGGTCGCGGAGGTCCACGGTCCCGACCCGCTCCGCGCCGTTCGGGCCGACCGGATGCGGCGGGTAGGTGACCGTCCCGTCGGCGTACTTCGCCGCCTCGAAGACCGGATCCTCGTCGCCGTCGCTTCCGTCCGCCGATCCCGTCGCGTCTGAAGTCTCCGTCGTGTCGTCGTCGCTCATTGGTTTCCCTCCAGAATCGCCGTCGTCACGCAGTTCCCGAACCCGCCGACGTTACACGCGAGTCCGGTGTCGGCGTCGACCTGCCGCGGGCCGGCGTCGCCGGTGACCTGTTTGAATATCTCGTACACCTGTGCGACGCCGCTCGCACCGAGCGGGTGCCCCTTCGATTTGAGCCCGCCGGAAGTGTTTATCGGGAGGTCGCCGTCGCGGTCGGTGATGCCCGCCTCGACCGCCTTCCAGCCCTCGCCCTTCTCGAAGAAGCCGAGGTCCTCGCTCTGGAGGAACTCGAGGATGGTGAACATGTCGTGTAGCTCCGCGACGTCGACGTCGTCCGGCCCGATCCCGGCCATCTCGTAGGCGATCTCCGAGGAGTCGACGACGCCGCCCATCGTCGTGGGGTCCGCGCGTTCGTGGACGACGTGGGTGTCGGTCGCGCCGCCGATCCCGGAGACGACCGCGTACTCGTCCGCGGGGACGTACTCCTCGGCGACGGACTCGGGACAGAACACGAGCGCAGCCGAGCCGTCCGTGATCGGACAGAAGTCGTACAGCCGGAGCGGGTCGGCGACGACCGGCGACTCGAGGACGGTCTCGAGGTCGACCTCCTTGCGGAACTGCGCGTGAGGGTTGTCCACGCCGTTTTTGTGGTTCTTCACCGCCACCTTCCCGAGACTCTCGCGAGGGGCGTCGTAGGTGTCGAGGTAGAGCCGCGCCGTGAGCCCCGCGAACGAGGGGAGCGTGACGCCGTGTTTGTACTCGACGGGGTGGGTGAGCGAGGCGATCACGTCGGTCGCCTCCGCGGTGCTCCGGTGGGTCATCTTCTCGCCGCCGACGAGCATAGTGAGGTCGCTCGCACCGGAGGCGATCGACTGCCAGGCGGCGTAGACGCCCGCGCCGCCCGACGAGGAGGTCTGGTCGATCCGGGCGGTGTAGGCGGGCTGTGCCGCGAGGTCGTGTGCGAGCGCGTTCGGGACGCCGGTCTGTCCCTCGAACTCGCCGCTGGCCATGTTCGAGACGTACAGGTGATCGAGGTCCTCGCCGGCGATCCCGGCGTCGGCGAGCGCCGCCTCCCCGGCCTCCGCGAGCAGCTCTCGCACCCACGCGTCGCGCTGCCCGAACCGGGTCATCGACGCGCCGATGATCGCTACGCGTTCCATGTCTCGCGGTCGCTCCGACGCGGCAAAAGCGTACCTCTCCGCGGCGGGCGGGCCGGCGATCACTCCGAGCGCCGGCCGGCGTGTCCCGGGTAGTCGCGCTCGAATCGGGACTCCAGTTCCTCGCGGTCGAGCCGGATCACGACCGGTCGGCCGTGCGGACAGGCGTAGGGGTTCTCACAACCGTCGAGCCGCTCGAGGAGGTCGACGACGCGCCCCTCCGTGAGCGACGTGTTCCCCGTCACGGAGGGGTAACACGCGAGGTCGGCGAGCAGCTCGTCGACCGCGTCGGTCACCGGATTCTCGCCGCGGGTGTCGCCGTCTTCGTCGTCGTCGGATCCGACCGACGGATCCGCGGTCCGGGCCGCGCCCGCGACGAACTCGGTGAGGACGTCCCGGAGGAGTTCGGGGTCGAGCGCAGCGTCGAAGACGGCGGGGACCGCCTCGACGACGACCTCGCGCTCGGCCGCGCGCTCGGCGCGGAACCCGATCCCCGATAATTCCCCGAGGAACTCGCCGAACAGTGCCGCCTCCCGCGCCGTCAGCTCGATCGTCACCGGCTCCGCGAGCGCCTGGGCCGGAGGGCCGTCCGCGAACTCCTGCCTGAGGCGCTCGTAGTTCACCCGCTCGTCGGCGGCGTGCTGGTCGATCAACACCAGCCCGTCGGGGGCCTCCGCGACGACGTAGGTGTCGTGGAGCTGGCCGAGCACGCGAAGCGAGGGGAGCGAGTCGTACGCGCGCTCGGCGCTCGTCTCCTCGCCCCCGAGGGTGCGCTGGTTCGTCGGGGCGCGCCGCGACGTCGGATCGGATTCCGACCCGAGACCGTCGCCGGACCCGGATCCGTCGTCAGATTCCGGTCCGATGGCCGATTCGGGTCCGGTGGCGGGATCGGAACCGGAGTCGGCAGTGAGACCGGAATCGTCGGCAGCGAGACCGGAATCGTCGGCAGCGAGACCGGAATCGTCGGCGAACGAGTCACGGTTTCCGATCGAATCTCGGCCGGCGTCGACTCCCTTCGCGCCCGTCTCCGCGCCGTCGGACTGCCAACTCCGCGGCGAAGGACGGTCCGATTCGGAGGATATCCCCCCGGTGGCGCGGTCGCTGTCGCGGTCGCGGTCGCTGTCGCGGTCACTGTCGCGGTCCGCGTCGCCGCTTCCCGAGTCTGCGAGCCCCTCGACGGCCCAGGCGTCCTCGTCGTCCGGGTCGAGTTCGGTCGCCGACGCGGGATCCGGGTCTGTGCTCCCGTCTCGGCCCCGATCGACCTCGTCCGGCCCACGTCCGCTTCGCCCGTCCGCGGCGCCCGCCCCGCCGACGACCTCGCCGTCCGCGGCGCCCGCCCCGCCGACGACCTCGCCGTCCGCGGCGCCCGCCCCGCCGACGACCTCGCCGTCCGCGGCGCCCGCCCCGCCGACGACCTCGCCGTCCGCGGCGCCCGCCCCGCCGACGACCTCGCCGTCCGCGGCGCCCGCCCCGCCGACGACCTCGCCGTCCGCGGCGCCCGCCCCGCCGACGACCTCGCCGTCCGCGGTCTCGGGAGCGACCTCGACCTCGTCGGGGGCGGACCGTCCGCGCGGCGCGGTCGACCGGATCAGCCCGTGATCGAGAAGCGCCTCTTCGACGGCCGACTCGACCGCGGCTCTGATTCCGGCCTCGCGATCGAACCGAACCTCGAGCTTCCGCGGGTGGACGTTCACGTCCACCTCGTCGGCCGGGACCTCGACGAACAGCACCGCGAACGGGTAGCGGTCGGGCGCGAGCTGGCCGCCGTACGCCTCCAGCACCGCCTCGCGGAGCGCGCCGGCGGTGACGTAGCGGCCGTTGACGTACGTCGCGAGGTAGTCGCGGGCCGACCGGGTCGTCTCCGGATGCGAGACGAGACCGGTGACGCGTTTCACGGGGTGGTCTCCGCCCGCCGTCGAGGGGCCGGGTTCCCAGTCGACTTCGAGCATCGACTCCGCGACCTGCCGGCCGTACACCGCCAGCACCGCCGACCGGAGGTCGCCGTTCCCCTCGGTCGCGAACGTCTCGCGCCCGTCGTGTTCGAGCGAGACGGCCACGTCGGGGTTGGCGAGCGCGTACCCCGTGACGACCGTGTTGACGCGGTCGAACTCCGTGGTCACCCGTTTGAGGAACTTCTTGCGGGCGGGGGTGTTATAAAAGAGGTCCTCGACCACGACGGTCGTCCCCGTCGGACAGCCCGCGGGACGCACCTCGCCGACGTCGCCGCCCTCGACGGCGACCTCCGCGCCCGCCTCGGCGTCAGGGGGGCGCGACCGGATCGTGAGCCGCGAGACCGCGCCGACGGTGTATAACGCCTCTCCGCGGAATCCGAGCGTCCCGACGCCCGCCTCGAGGTCGTCGATGTCGGCGATCTTCGAGGTGGCGTGTTCGGCGACCGCGGCCTCGAGCTGGTCTTCCGGGATCCCGACGCCGTCGTCGCGGACGCGGATCCCCTCGGTTCCGCCGGCCTCGACCGAGACGGCTACGCGGCTCGCGCCCGCGTCGAGGCTGTTCTCGATCAGCTCCTTCACGACGCTGGCCGGGCGCTCGACGACCTCGCCCGCGGCGATCCGCTGGATCGTCCCTTCGTCCAACCGTTCGATCTCGGGCGGCTCCATCACTGCTCGTGGGTGGGGGAAGGGCGTACTTGAAACCGTCCCCGACGGGTCGCCCCCTTATCGTCCTCGGTCCGGCTCGAACGCGGTGGCGCGCCTCCGAGCGGCCCGCTGGGGCACGCAGAGCGCCGGCGACCGACGAGGCAGGGGAGGTGTTCACCGCGCCGACAACGATGTACGCTGAGAGTCGGAGACGTACCATCGGCCATACTCAAAGGCATTCATTCGCCGAACGCGCCAAGACTCGACTGGAGGTCGCGGTCGGGAATCTCCTCGGTGAGTTCGTATCCCACCAACTCCCGCGCGTCGACGGCGTACGTCGAGCCGTTGCGGTCGATCACCAGCACTCGGCCCTTCCAGCCGCGGACCGTCCCGGCCGCCATCGTCTCCGCGACCGGCCGCTCGTCGAGGTCGAGCCCGTACTCGAAGTCGAACCGCTCGATCGGGTCGAACCGCTCGACCAACGCCTCCCACGCCTCTCCGTCGACCGCCCGACCGAAGCCGTCGAGCTTCGTCGGCACCCGGACGCGGTCGACGAGGTCCGGTCCGCTCGCGAGCTCGGCCTCGACCTCGCGGGCGACCCGGCCGTCGGGGAACGTCCGGACGTGTGCCGCCCGGTCGGCCCCCTGCTCTCGGAGTCGGGTCTCGAGCCGCCACAGCCGGGTGACGCCCACCTTGAACGTGTCGGGCGCGAACGCCGCGAGGTACATCGCGTGCTCCTCGTGACAATCCATCTCGTCTTTGAGACACGTTCCGGTACACCGCGCGCACACCCAGACGCTCGAGTGCGCGTCACAGTAGGGGGCGCCGTCGGCGTCACAGGAGACGTGACCGCCGTCGTGGACCGTCCCGGCACACCGACGGTCGCCGAGCCCGAAGGAGAGGTCGGTGCCGGGGGCGGCGTCGACGTACTCCACGTCGCCGTCGACGGCGACGTGGAACCCGCCGCCCCCGGCCGCGCCGCTCCCGGACGCGTTTCCGTCATCGACGCCACCCGTCTCGTACCCGACGACCTGCACGGTCGAGATAGGGGATTCGGCGACTAATAACGTTCGCACGCCCGGCGTGATCCGCCGTTTCTCACTCCGTCCCGTCCCCGTGAACCGCGCGCTCGACCGCCGCCGCCAGCCGCTCGCGCGTCCGGTGACTCGACTCGGCGTCGGTCCGCACCTCGATCAGGTGGGAGCCGTCCGCGTCGCGGGCGCGGCGGTACGCGGCCGCGAGCGCGTCGGTCGGATCAGCCGTCTCCGACCCGGATCCATCACCCGACCCGGGCCCATCGCCCGATTCCCCTCCCGATCCGGGGCGGGCGTCGATCCGGACGTACTCGAGCCCGTGGAGGTCGGCCATCGGCTCGAACTCGAGCCCGTGCGGCGTCTTGAACTCCGACGTGAAGGGCGGGTCGAACGACTCGATCGGGAGCGCGTGGAAGATCCCGCCGCCGTCGTTGTTGAGGAGCACGACCGTGACGTCGACGTCACACCGGTCGATCGCGAGCAGCCCGTTCGTGTCGTGATACAGCGCGAGGTCGCCGACGACGAGGGTGAGGTCGTCAGTGGTCGCCGAGCCCGCGCCGAGCGCGCTCGAGACGATCCCGTCGATCCCGGAGACGCCACGGTTGCCGAGGACCGTCAGGTTCGTCGTCGACGGCGGGACGAACCGGTCGAGGTCGCGGACCGGCATCGAGTTGGAGACGAAGAGCGTCGACGGGTCCGGGGCCTCCTCGGCGACGACACGAAGCACGTCGCCCTCGTGGAACCCGCCGGGTCCCTCCAGGTCGGCTCCATCATCGTCGACCTCTCCCCGGTGGAACTCGCTGGCGGCCCGGTCGGCCGCCTCCCACTGCTCGCGCCACGCCGGGTCGCCGCTGCCGGCGACGAGCCGCGAGAGGCGGGCGCAGAGGCGGTTCGGCTCGGCGACGACGAGGTCCGTCGCCGCGAACTCGGCCTCGCGCCATCGTCCGGCGGGATCGACCGCGTACTGGTCCGCGCCGGTGCCGGCGAGGTACTTCCGGAGCCGCTTCGAGGTCGGCGACGCGCCGAGCCGGATCACGACCTCGGGGTCGGTCCAGCCGTCCGCGACGGGCAGCTCGTCGTCCGCCCCGCCATCGCCCGCAACCGCCGCCGACAGGTACGCGTCGTAGTTGCCGACCACCGGCGCGACCCGCGTGTGCCCGCCGAACCGGAGCCCCGAGAGCGGGTCGGCGAGGATCGGGTATCCCGTGGCGTGGGAAAGCGCAGTGACCGCCTCGGGATCGAGTCCCGGCGGATCCGCCGGTCCGGCCACGATCAGCCCGCGGTCCGCGGAACACGCCTCCGCGAGCGCCCGGAGGGCGGTTTCCTCCGGCTCCGGTGACCCCGGCATCACGTCGACGTACGGCCCCTCGCGACCCGTGGCCGCGGTCGTCTCGAGGTCGTCCGGCACGTCGCCCTCGACCGGCGTCGGCTCGAGCGGCTTCGCGAACGGAACGTTGAGGTGGACGGGTCCCGCGTTCGCGCTCTCCGCGGTCGCCACCGCACGATCGACCGTGGTCCGGAGCGAGCGGAGCGCGCGGTCGGTCGCCGCTGGCTCGGAGAGGTCCTTGTAGAGGCGGACCGCGTCCCCGTACAGCTTCTCCTGGTCGGCGGTCTGGTTGGCCCCGGAGTCGCGGAGTTCGGGCGGCCGGTCGGCGGTGAGCGCTAAAAGTGGCACGCGAGCGTTGTCGGCCTCCATCACCGCGGGGTGGTAGTTGGCGGCGGCGGTGCCGGAGGTACAGATCAGCGGCGTCACGCGGCCGGTTCGACGCGCGCGGCCCAGAGCGAAGTAGGCGGCCGAGCGCTCGTCGAGCTGGGAGAACAGGTGGAGATCCTCGTGGCGCGCGGCGGCGACCGTCAGCGGCGTCGATCGACTGCCGGGCGAGACGACGACGCTATCCACGCCCATGGCGACGAGTTCGTCGACCATCGCCCGCGCCCACAGGGTGTTCCGGTTCGGTGCGGTCATCACCGACCGTAAGTCGTGCCGGGATAAGTAACCCGGCAGGTCGCGGTCGTTCGCGCCCACGGTCACGTCACGGTCGGCGATCGCGGCCACGTTCTACAACGCTTATACACGCCCGCGGCCTTCGATCGGACATGAGCGAAGACGACGCCGTCGAGGTCGAGTCTCCGGGAGAGCCCGACGCGACCGCCGATCCAGCCGAGGGCGAGACGGTCGGAACCGCCGACGCGACCGAGGAGGCCGGAACCGACGGATCGGACGCGGACGAGACCCTCCTCTCTGACCGCGTCGCCGATCACGACGAGGCGCTCGCCGAGGAGGTGGCGGAAATCGAGGCGGAACTCGAGGAACGCCGCGAGGAGGTCGACGAGCTGACGAGCAAGCTCGCGCGCGTCCGCGCCGACTTCAGCAACTACAAGCAGCGGGCCAAACGCAAACGCGAGGAGATCCGCGAGCGGGCCTCAGAGTCGCTCGTCGAGCGGATCGCGCCGGTCCGAAACGACCTCGTCCGGGCGCTCGATCAGGAGGACGGCAGCGACATCCGTCCGGGCGTGGAGTCGACCCTCGAGAAGTTCGACGAGGTGCTCGAAGACGAGGGCGTCGAGCCGATCGAGCCGGAGCCCGGCGCGGAGGTCGACCCGGCGCGCCACCAGGTCATGCTCCGCGTCGACAGCGACCAGCCCGACGGCACCGTCCACGAGGTGTACGAGCCCGGGTACGAGATGGGCGACCGCGTCATCAGCGAGGCACAGGTGACCGTCAGCAACGGCGGCGAGTGACGAGTAGCGGGCTCTGACGCGCTACTCTCGGTCACCGTACCGCTCCGCGAGCCCATCGAGCGCGCCGTTCGTCGCGACGTCGTGCGGGACGGAAAGCGGCGAGACCGACACCTCGCCGTCGACCACCGCCCGCCGGTCGGTGCCGACCGGGTCGGGAACGTCCGCCTCGGTCATCCGTCCCCAGATCGGGTCGTCGAAGGTGACTCCGCCGTTCCCGTCGCGTTCGGCGGTCATGCCGTACCAGTCCGACGGGCGCGTCACTCGCATCGGCGCGCGATCGCCGTCGGCGATCGGCGCGTTCACGTTGAGGTAGTCGACGGCCTCGAAGACGCCGGCGTCGAACGCGTTGTCGAGGAGGTACCGGGTGGCGCGAGCGGCGTGATCGAACTCCCCTGCCTCCAACTCCCGCTTCCACCAGTCCTCGCCGCCCGGAACGTACATCGACGTCGCCACCGCGGGAACGCCGAAGAACGCGGCCTCCACGGCGGCCGAGACGGTCCCCGAGCGGCCGAGGACGTACGATCCGAGGTTCGCCCCCTCGTTACAGCCGGCGATGACGCAGTCCGCGTCGGGGACGAGCTCGTCCAGTCCGGCGACGACGCAGTCGACGGGCGTCCCCTCGACCGCGTAGCCGAGCTCGTGTTCCGAGACCGTCGCGCCGTCCGACAGCGCCCGCCCGACTGACGAGCAGTCGCCGGTCGGAGCCACGGTCACGACGTCGTACTCGTCCGCGAGGGCGTCACGGAGGGCTCTCAGACCGACGGCATCGATGCCGTCGTCGTTCGTCAACAGGATCCGGTCGGCGCTCACACCGAACGCTGGTCGGGTTCGGAGAAAAGTCCATCGTCGCACCGAGGAACTCGCGATCCGACCCGACCCGATCCGTTCCGCGGCGAACGGAAAAGCACAGGTAGCGCCGGGACGACGCGTCGGTATGGGATTCGGCGACACCGCGAAGAAGATCCAGACGCTCGCCGACAGGGCGGAGCGCACGTACCAGAAGATCAACGAACTCCGGACGGAGGTCGAGGAGACGCAGACGACGGTGCTCGACACCTCGGAGCGCGTCCAGGCGCTCGAAAACGAGATGGCCGAACAGCGCGCGGTCCTCGACGCGGTCGCTCGCGAAGTCGGCGTGGACCTCGACGCGGTGAGCACCGAGGCGCACATCGTCGAGGCCGAGACCGGAAGCGACGGCGACAGCGACGAGGCCGAAAGCGACTCCGACGAGAACTGAGACGGACGATATCGAACGATCGTCAGGCGCTCGAGGACGCGGTCCCGTCGTCGTCGTCGGCTCGGGAGACGACCTCCGCGGGCACGCCCGCGACCGTCGTCCGCGGCGGGACGTCCTCGGCCACGAGCGAGTTGGCGGCGACGCGCGCGCCATCTCCGACCGTGACGCCGGGGAGGACGACCGCGCCCGCGCCGATCATCGCGCGGTCGCCGATCACCACGTCGCCGAGGCGGTACTCGTCCTGGAGGAACTCGTGGCACAACAGCGTGGCGTCGTAGCCCACGATCGCGTCGTCGCCGACGGTGATCCGCTCGGGCCAGAACACGTCGGGCGTCGACTCGAGCCCCCAGGAGACGCCCACCCCGACCGTCACGCCGATCCACGAGAGCAGCCGGTTCTTGAGCCGGAGGCTCGGACAGATCCGCGCGAGGACGATCACGAGGTAGTTGCGCACGACGACGAGCGGCGACTTCGCGTCGGGCCACGACCACAGCGAGTTCCGAACGCCGCCGGTCCGGTGACGCTCCAGCCGGTCGGCGCGCGTCTCGGCCCCCAGACTCCGGCCGTCACCGTCGCCCTCGGCCGATCGGTCGGTCCCACCGGTCCCGTCGGTCGTGTCCTCGTCGCTCACGCCCGTCCGTTCGCGGCGCGGGGCTAAAAGGCTCGCTTCCGGCGAGGGCCGGTCCAGATCTCCCGGTCGTCGCGACCCCGCCGCCGTGCGCCGACACGCCGAGGGTTCAAACCGGTTGCCGCCGCAGACGGCTCACGACGGATCGACGGCTCACGGCAGGCCTGAGCGGGTGTGCGGTCTACCGCCGTGAGGAGAAGAGAGGAGACCGCCTGTTCGCTATCCCGAGTTACTCCCGGAGTTCGGCCATGTGTTCGGTCCGTTTCTCGAGCAGTTCCGGCTTCCCGATGTCGTGGCGGATCCGGACGCGGTCGCCCGCCGCTGACAGCGCTGCGTCCGCCTCCGCCTCCGCAGCCGCGATGGAGTCGCCGCGGCCGACGACCGCGAACGACCGCGAGGTGGTCGTGTAGATCCCGTCCTCGCGCTCGTCGACGCTCGCGTAGTAGAGCAGCGCGTCGCCGACGCTCTCCTCGTCGACCGCGATCCGCGCGCCGCCGTCTGGGTCCGTCGGGTACCCGTCCGGGACGGCGTACTTACACACGGTCGCCTCGCCCGAGAACTCGAGTTCGGGCAGCGCGTCGCCGTCGCGGGCGGCGGTCAACACGTCGATGAACGGCGTCTCGAGGACCGGGAGCGTGTTCATCGCCTCCGGGTCGCCGAAGCGCGCGTTGAACTCGACCACCTTCGGTCCCGCCGCGGTCAGCATGAACTGGCCGTAGAGGACGCCCTTGTAGTCGGGGAGCGCGTCGACGACCGCGTCGAGCACGTCGAGGGCGGCCTCGTAGTCGCCGGCTTCCATGAACGGGAGCGAGGGTCCGGTGTCGGAGTACGAACCCATCCCGCCCGTGTTCGGCCCCTCGTCGCCCTCGTAGGCCCGCTTGTGGTCCTGGACCGCCGGCGTCGCACGGAACTCGCCGTCGGCGACGAACGCCTGGATCGTGAACTCCTCGCCGACCAGTCGCTCCTCGAGGACGACGCGGTCGTATCCGGACTCCCGGAGGTACGTCTTCGCCTCCTCGGCGGTGACCTGGTCGCCGATCACTTTCACGCCCTTGCCGCCGGTGAGGCCGGCGGGCTTCACCGCGAGGTCGCCGTCGTACTCGTCGACGTACGCACAGGCGGCGTCCATGTCGTCGAACACCTCGAAGTCTGGACAGCCGGGCACGTCCGCCTCGCGCATGAACCGGCGCTGGTACGCCTTGTCGGTCTCCAGCCGCGCTTCCGCCTCTCGCGGACCGAACGCGTACACGCCGGCGTCGTCGAGGGCGTCCGCGACGCCGGCTTCGAGCGCCGACTCGGGACCGATGACCGCGAGGTCCGCGCCCACGTCGGTCGCGAACGCGACGATCGCGTCCGCGTCGGTCTCCTCGACCGTCTCGAACCCGTCCGCGAGCCGGCGGATCCCGGGGTTTCGGTTGCTCGCACAGGCGTACAGCGAACAGTCGTCGGCGAGCGCCCGGGCGATCGCGTGTTCGCGTCCGCCGCCGCCGATCAGGAGCGCGGTCTCCGTCATGGATGACGGATACCCACATCGTAGTGTAAGTCTTGCCCTCTCGATCGACTGATCGATCCATGATTGTGGGTGTTCGAAAGAGCGGATCGCCAACGGCGGATCGCATCGGAGGATCTGGCCGCGCCGTCTCGTCCGGCCTCGTGTAGCGGGGTTTTTCCGACGCGCGGGCCAATCCGGCCCATGTCACAGCCGACGGAACGGAACCGGCTCGACGAGGAGCCGAGCCCGTACCTCCAACAGCACGCCGACAACCCGGTCAACTGGCAGCCGTGGGGCGAGGCGGCGTTCGAGCGCGCTCGCGAACACGACGTGCCCGTGTTCGTCTCCATCGGCTACTCCGCCTGTCACTGGTGTCACGTCATGGAGGAGGAGAGCTTCGCCGACGAGGAGACCGCGGCGCTACTCAACGAGTCGTTCGTCCCGATCAAGGTCGACCGCGAGGAGCGTCCCGACGTCGACAGCACCTTCATGACGGTCTCACAGCTCGTCACGGGCGGCGGCGGGTGGCCACTGTCGGCGTGGTGTACCCCCGACGGCAAGCCCTTCTACGTCGGGACGTACTTCCCGCCGGAGCCGCGGGGAAACCATCCCTCGTTCCCGGGGCTCTGTCGCCGGATCGCCGACTCCTGGAGCGACCCCGAACAGCGCGGGGAGATGGAGCGCCGCGCCGAGCAGTGGACCGCGAGCGCGCGCGACGAGATCGAATCCGTCCCCGACTCCTCGGGTACGAACGACCCGCCCGGTTCGGGACTTCTCGACGAGGCGGCCGCGACAGCGATGCGGAGCGTCGACGAGGAGCACGGCGGGTTCGGTTCGAGCGGCCCGAAGTTCCCGATGCCGGGACGCGTGGACCTCCTGATTCGGGCGGCCGCGCGGAGCGGCCGCGAGGAACTCCTGCGGGCGGCGACGCGGACGCTCGACGGGATGACCGCGGGCGGGATGTACGACCAGATCGGCGGGGGGTTCCACCGCTACGCGGTCGACCGCGAGTGGACGATCCCTCACTTCGAGAAGATGCTGTACGACAACGCCGAGCTGCCGATGGTCTACCTCGACGGACACCGACTGACCGGCGACGCCGCCTATGCCCGCGTGGCCGCCGAGTCGCTGGCGTTTCTTGAGCGCGAGCTTCGTCACCCGGACGGAGGATTCTTCAGCACGCTCGATGCGCGCAGCCCGCAACCCCCGAGCCGCGCCGGCGACGACCCCGACGAGCGGGTTGAGGGCGCGTTCTACGCGTGGACCCCCGAGGAGGTCGACGCCGTTCTCGAGGAGCCGGCGGCGTCGATCGCGCGGGCCCGGTACGGGATCGAACCCGGCGGGAACTTCGAGCGCGGGACGACGGTTCCGACGCTGGCGACTTCGATCGCGGAGCTGGCCGCGGAGCACGACCGGTCCGAGTCGGAGATCCGGGAGATCCTCATCGAATCCCGGACCGCTCTCTTCGACGCTCGCGAGGAGCGCCCGCGACCCGCCCGCGACGAGAAGGTGCTGGCGTCGTGGAACGGTCGGGCGATCTCGGCGTTCGCGACGGCGGGAACCGTGCTGGGCGAGTCGTACGCCGACCTGGCCGCGGAGGCCCTCGCGTTCTGTCGGGACCGGCTGTACGACGCCGAGGAGGGACTACTCGATCGGCGATGGCTCGACGGCGACGTGGCCGGGCCGGGCTACCTCGACGACTACGCGTTCCTCGCGCGCGGCGCGCTCGACGTGTACTCGGCGACGGGCGACGTCGACGCGCTCGCATTCGCGCTGGAGCTGGCGGAGGCGCTCGTCGACGACTTCTACGACCCGGACGCGGGAACGATCTACTTCACCCGCGATCCCGACGGCGACGAGGGTGGTGAGGCGGACGGGACGGACGGAAGCGACGCGACGGGCGGCTCCGACTCGGGCGGCGACGGGACGCTCTTCGCTCGGCCACAGGAGTTCGCGGACCGGTCGACGCCGTCGAGTCTCGGGGTGGCGGCGGAGACGCTCGCGGTTCTCGACGGGTTCCGGACCGACGACCGGTTCCGCGAGATCGCCGAGACGGTCGTGAGGACCCACGCGGACCGGATCCGTGCGAGCCCGCTCGAGCACGTCTCGCTGGTGCGGGCGGCCGAGCGCGTCGAGGCCGGCGGGATCGAGGTGACGGTCGCGGCCGAGGAGATTCCCTCGGCGTGGCGCGAGACGCTCGCTGACAGCTACCTCCCCGGAGCGATCGTCGCGCGTCGCCCGCCGACCGATTCCGGGCTCGACGAGTGGCTCGATCGACTCGGGCTCGAGGACGCGCCGCCGGTCTGGAAGGGCCGCGACGCCGACGGCGACGAGCCGACCGTCTACGTCTGTGAGGGGTTCACGTGCTCGCCCCCCGAGACCGACCTCGACGCGGCGCTCGAGTGGCTCGCGGACCGCGAGTGACGCCATCGCCGAGGTCGCCGCGACGGACGGTTTCCACCCGACGATCGAACGCGCTTAACGGGTCGAGCGATCCGGGACGGGTATGAAGCGGTACGACCTCCTCTACCGACTGTACGACGAGTTCGACACGGCGGCACTCCGGGAGCACCAGTCGTTCGTCGACCTGTTTCCGCCGGTCGATTCGCGGGTCGCGCTGGATCACTGGGAGGACGCGAGCGAGGAGCTGACCCGGCGGAAGACGGCGATCGCCGACGCGATTCCACACGGTGAGACGTTCGCGGAGGTGGCGTCGTACGCCGATCGCGAGACCGCGTTCACCGCCCTCGATCTACTGAACCGGTACGGTCGCGCGGTGGACGCGCTCGTGCTCGACGTCGACGAGACGCTTCGATCGGCGGGCGGGACGGACAACGAGATCCCGCGCGAGACGCTCCACATGCTGGGAAAGCTCCACGAATCCGGCGTCCCGATCGTCGTCTGTACGGGACAGACCCTCGAGAACGTCAAGGGGTTCGCGATCCAGGGCCTCGGCAACGAACTCGTCCACTCCGGCACGCTGTCGATCGTCTACGAGGCCGGCAACGGCGTGTTCACGCCCGGGCACGGCTCGCGCACGAAACGGTTGCTCTACGAGGACCTCGGCGAGAAAGTCCGGACGGTGTTCGACGAGGTGCGCTCACGCGTGCTGCCGGCGGCCCCGCGGAACGTCCGCCGCGGCTGCCATCTCCAGGGCAACGAGTTCAACGTCACCCTGAAGCCGAACTTCGAGACCGGCAGCGACGCCGCCGAAACGGTGATCGATGACGGGTTGGTCCACCTGATCGATCTCCTCGGCGAGGCCGTCGTCGAGACGGTCGAAGGGAACGCCGGAGCGAGCGAGACGAACGACGAGCCGGCCGGTGACGGAGCCGCGTGGGCGCGCGCTCACTACGCGGCCGCCGACCCCGAGATCCGTGAGGTGCTGGCGTCGAACGCTGCCGGTTCGGACGACGACACCGGCACGAACTCGGACGGCGACACCTCGGTCCCGGACGTCGACATCGGGTCGATCCCGGAGGCGGTCCGGGCGCTGTTCGACGGGATCGACGTCGGGTACTACCGCGCCGACGCGGCCGAGATCGGCTCGTTGGAGCTGAACAAAGCCGCCGGCGTGGAGGCGGCACTCGACGTGCTCGGCGTCGAGGACCCGTTCGTGCTCGTGATGGGCGACAGCAAGTCGGACCTGCGCGTGATGGAGTGGGCTGCCGAGAACGCCGCCGGGATCGCCGCCGCGCCGGAGCACGCCTCCGCGGACGTCCTCGCTCACGTCTGTGGAGGCGACGAACTCGTATACGGACGCGGACAGGCGGCCGAGATCCTCCGAGCCGTCCACGCGCTGAACCGGCTCGCGGACCTCGACGACGGTTCCGCAAGCGGGCGCCCGACGGCCGAGACGCGCGATCGACGACCGCTTAATTAAATACGCGGGCGACGTGCCCACGGACATGTACGACTTCGTCGTCGTCGGCGCGGGCCCGCCGGGGTCGCGGTTCGCCCGCCGGGCGGCCGAGAACGGGTACGACGTAGTCGCCTTCGAGAAGGGCGAGATCGGCGAGCCGCTGGCCTGCTCCGGGCACGTCTCGACCGACGTCTGGGAGTACGTCCCGGACGAAGCGCGGAGCGAGCTGTTTCAAAACCGGGTGTTCGGCGCGCGCTTCCACGTCGGCGGACCGGGATCGAAGCCGTACCGGTTCTACAAGCGCGAGCCGGTTTCGAACGTCATCGACCGCGTCGGGCTCGACCGCGCGCTCGCGGAGTGCGCACGCGACGCGGGTGCGGACGTCCGGGAGGGCCACACCGTCACGGGTATCGAGGAGCGCGCGGACCGCGTCGTCGTCGAGGTCAGCGTCGCCGGCGGCGGCACCGAGACCGTCGAGGCGCGGATGGTCGCCGGCTGTGACGGGCCGACCTCCCGCGTTCGCCGCGCCGTCGGGATCGACGAGCCGGAGGAACTCCTCCACGGCGTGCTCGCGTTCGACCCGGAGCCGGACGACCGCGACTACGTCGACGTCCACCTCACCGCGCCGCGCTTCTTCGCGTGGCGGATCCCGCGCGGGGACGCCGGCGTCGAGTACGGGCTCGCCGCCCCGCCCGGCGAGGACGTGTCGGCCCGGTTCGACCGACTGACCGACGCCTACGGGGTCGACACCGAGCGGTTCTGTTCGGGCGCGATCCCGATCGGACCGCCGGAGTCGGTGACGACCGATCGGGTCCTCCTGATCGGCGACGCCGCGGCCCAGACCAAGCCGTTCACCGGCGGCGGGATCCTCTACGGGATGACCGCCGCGGACGTCGCCGCGGAGACGATCGATCCGACGGACCCGGGGACGCTCGCCGACTACGAGGCGGGCTGGCGAGACGAGCTTGCGACCGAGATCCGTCTCGGAAAGCTGATCCGGGCGTGCTACTCGCTTCCCGAACCGATCCAGCACCTGGGGTTACGGGCGCTTTCCGGCGAGATCGGCGTCCACATGGACCGGCCGTCCTCGTTCCTCTCGCGTGAGCACCTGCGGCGACTGCTCTCCTGAAGAGTCTCCGCCACTCCGGGTCGAGGGTGGTCAGTCGTCGAGCACGGACGCGAACGAGACGTTCTCGCGGACGCTCGTGATCTCGACCGTGATCTCGTCGCCGAGCTCGGCGTCGGGGACGATGACGACGTAGCCCCGCTCGATCTTCGCGATGCCGTCGCCCTTGTCGCCGAGCGTCTCGATCGTCACCTCGCGGACCTCCCCCTCCTCGACGGGCGGTCCGGAAGCGCCGCGTCCGGCACCGGACCCGGCGGTTCCGCCGTTCGATCGGTGGTCTCCGTCGGTATCCGACGAGGTCCGCGCTCGGTCCCCGTCGTCCGTACTCCGTCGGTCACGGTCGATCACGGCGACCCGGTACGTCTCGCCGGCCGTCACGGCACCGTGTTCGATCTCGCGTTTCGGTACGGACACCACGTATCCCCCTTCACCGTCGACTTCCAACTCCGCGGTGAACAGACAGGTGAGCGACTCGGTTATCTCGACCATACGACCCGTTCGTGGGGGGTTAAGGAAAACGCTCCCCTTCGATTCGCCGTTTCGACGCCCGATCTCACTGGTCTCCGCTCGGAACGGACGGTCGAGTCGGATCCGGAGCATAAACGCTTACTGTGATCCGAATTAACGTCTCGGCATGAGCAGGAACTACGAGTCGCTTCACGACCCGAACGCGGAGTACACGATGCGGGAGCTCTCCGCCGAGACGATGGACGCAACCCGCTCGCGCGGCGGCGGTCGCGACCTCGAGATCACGGACGTTCAGACGACGATGGTCGACGGGAATTTCCCCTGGACGCTCGTGCGCGTCTACACCGACGCGGGCGTGGTCGGGACCGGCGAGGCGTACTGGGGCGCGGGCGTTCCCGAGCTGATCGAGCGGATGAAGCCGTTCGTCGTCGGGGAGAACCCGCTCGACATCGACCGCCTCTACGAGCACCTGATCCAGAAGATGTCCGGCGAGGGGTCCGTCGAGGGCGTCACCGTCACGGCCATCTCCGGGATCGAGGTGGCGCTTCACGATCTCGCGGGTAAGGTCCTCGAGGTGCCCGCCTACCAGCTGCTCGGCGGGAAGTACCGTGACCGGATGCGCGTCTACTGCGACTGCCACACCGAGGAGGAGGCCGACCCCGAGGCGTGTGCCGACGAGGCCGAACGCGTCGTCGACGAGCTCGGTTACGACGCGCTCAAGTTCGACCTCGACGTTCCGTCGGGGCTCGAGAAGGACCGCGCGAACCGCCACCTCCGTCCCGGGGAGATCCGCCACAAGGCGGAGATCGTCGAGAAGGTCACGGAGCGCGTGAAGGACGAGGCCGACGTCTCCTTCGACTGTCACTGGACGTTCTCGGGCGGCTCCGCGAAGCGGCTGGCGGACGCCATCGAGGAGTACGACGTCTGGTGGCTCGAGGACCCCGTGCCGCCGGAGAACCTGGAGGTCCAGGAGGAGGTAACGAAGAACACGACCACGCCGATCGCGGTGGGCGAGAACCGCTACCGCGTCACCGAGCTCCGCCGGCTCATCGAGAACCAGGCGGTCGACATCGTCGCGCCGGACCTGCCGAAGGTCGGCGGGATGCGCGAGACGCGGAAGATCGCGGACGTGGCGAACCAGTACTACGTGCCGGTCGCGATGCACAACGTCGCCTCGCCGGTCGCGACGATGGCGGCCGCCCACGTCGGCGCGTCCATCCCGAACTCGCTCGCCGTCGAGTACCACTCCTACGAGCTCGGCTGGTGGAGCGACCTAGTCGAGGAGGACGTCATCGAGGACGGCTACATCGAGGTGCCCGAGGAGCCGGGCCTCGGCGTCACGCTGGACATGGACGCCGTCGAGGCGCACATGGTCGAGGGCGAGGAGTTGTTCGATCCGGCGTAGCCGGATCGGGCTCGATAGACGAGCGGAGCGAGTCTATCGGTGTTCGACGAAGCGTAGCTTCGTCGTGCTCGGAAATCTCCGATTTCCGGTGTTTGACGAGGCGTAAGCCGAAGTCAAGCTCGCCTGACGGAGTCAGGCGGTGTTCGACTGAGCGAAGCGAAGTCGAGCCAGCAGCGCGGAGCGCTGCGTCGTTCGACGAAGCGTAGCTTCGTCGTGCTCGGGAATCTCCGATTTCCGGTGTTCGACGAGGCGTAAGCCGGAGTCGAGACCGTCTCACCGAGCGTCGATCTCGACCGGCTCGAGCCCGCGATCGTCGAGTTCCTCGCGGATCCCGGCCGCCCGTGGGTCGATCGCGTCCGGCTCGTGGCTATCAGTCCCGACGGTCACGCCCACCCCGTGATCGACGAGCGCGTCGAGGAACGCCGGCGCGGGATGGAACTCGCCGTACTCGTCGAGCAGCCGACCCGCGTTGATCTCCGGGACCGTCCGGGATCGCTCGAAGGCGGCCGCGACCCGCTCGTAGTGCTCCGCCGTCGCGAACCCGCGCAGGTGGGGGTTCCGCTCGATCAGGTCGGGGTGTGCCGCGATCGCGAACAGCTCGGCGTCGACCAGCGCGACCAGCTTCTCGAAGTAGCGGTCGACGAGGTTGCGGCGCTCCGCCTCCGAGCACTCGGCGAAGTACGACCGCGCGTGGACGTTGACGCCCTCGAGGTTGTGGACGCTCCCGATCGCGTAGTCGAACTCCGCCTCCTCGAGGAACGTACAGATGGCGTCCTCGTAGTCGGGGTGGTAGTCCATCTCGACGGCGTCGAAGACGAGGATCCCGGCGCGGTCGCGGGCGACGTCGATCGCCTCCCGGCGACGCTCGTAGGTCGCGTCGAGGTTGAACCCGAGCAGCCGTTTCCGTCGACGTGCGCCCTCCTCGGGGATCACGGAACAGTGGTCGGCGATCCCGATCCCGTCCAGCCCGGCGGTCTCCGCCGCCGAGACCATCGCCTCGAGGAACGACCCGTCCGAGTACGTCGAGTGGACGTGGTAGTCGTACATGCCGGAAGTGGGCCGGCCGGGGACACGTACCTTGCGGTGACGCCGCCGCTCGGAGACCGGCTCGGGGTGTGCGGTGTCGGTCGATTTTAACTCGATTGGCGATAGTCCCGATAGTGTATGACACGCACGGACGGCGGCGACCGCGGGAGCGACGGCGCACGAACCGATGGCGGAAGCGAGAAACGCGAGTACACGATCGACCACCACCTCTCGGACGCCGAGGAGAACGTCCACCGGGTCTGGGACAACTCGCTGGACCCGATCCTGACGGTCTCCGACGGCGACGTGGTCCGGTTCGAGTGCCGCGACGCGGTCGACCGCCAGCTCGACACGGAGTCGACCGCCGAGGACTTCGCGAACGTGAGCTTCGATCCGGTCCACCCCCTCACGGGTCCCGTCGCCGTCGAGGGCGCGGAGCCGGGCGACACCATCCAGGTCGACCTCCTCGACTTCCAACACAAGGGATGGGGGTACACTGGCTTCATGCCGGGCGAGATGGGTCTCGGACTGCTCCCCGAGGACTTCCCCGACGCCGACGTCCACGTCTGGGACCTCCAGGGCGACGTGGGCCACTTCGTGAACGGCATCGAGGTGCCGCTCGACCCCTTCCCGGGCGTCATCGGCCTCGCCCCGGGCGAGGACGGCGAGCACGACACGCTCCCGCCGCGCTCGGTCGGCGGGAACATGGACGTGAAACACATGACCGCGGGGTCGACGGTGTACCTCCCGGTCGAGGTCGCCGGCGGGCTCTTCTCGACGGCGGACTGTCACGCCGCGCAGGGCGACGGCGAGGTGTGCGTCACCGGCGTCGAGGCTCCGATGTTCGTCACCGCGCGCTTCACGCTCAGAGAGGACATGTCGATCGAGCAGCCGCAGTTCGAGACGAGCGGGCCGTTCACGCCCACCGGTCGCGACGAGCCGATGTACGGCACGACCGGGATCGCGGACGACCTGATGGAGGCGACGAAGAAGGCGACCCGCCACATGATCGACCACCTCGCCGAGAACCGGGGGCTCACGCGCGGGGAGGCGTACATCCTCTGCTCGGCCGCGATGGACCTGAAGGTGAGCGAGGTCGTCGACGCGCCCAACTGGACCGTCTCGGCGTACATCCCCGAGAGCATCTTCCCCGAGGAGTAGGACCGTCTGAGGCGCGGCCTGCGGGCGGTTTCAATACCCGGTCCCAAGGAGCGCGTTGCCGGCGATGACGAGGAACGCGACGCCGAAGAGGCCGGCCAGCACGCCGAAGGAGACCGCCCAACCGAACAGGTCGGCGGTGAGGCCGACGCCGACCGATCCCGCCGAGCCGATGACGGTGTAGACGGTGCGGACGAGTCCGAAGCCGGCACCCCGCTCGGCCTCGCTCATCGCGTCCATGAACCGCGGGTCGATGGCGGAGAAGAAGCTCGAGCCGAACCCCGCGAGCAGTACGGCGACCGCGAGACCGACGTATCCGGGCAGCGCCACGAAGCCGGCGGCACCGAGCGCCCCGGAGAGCATCGCCATCCCGATCGCGCCGTCCCGCCCGGCGCGGTCCGAGAGCCGGCCGATCCCGACCTGTGCGGCCGCGCGAACGACGAAGAACGCGGAGAAGACGCCGCCCGCGAACGACGGCGAGTATCCCCGGAAGTCGACGAGGAACGTCGGGAGAAACGAGATGACGCCCTGCGCGACGTAGGTGCCGATCGTCGCGATCGCGAGCGGGAGGAGGACGCTCGGCCGCGAGAGGAGTTCGACGAGCGGCCCGAGCCGCAGCCGATCGCGCATCGACTGGTCGGGGCGACGCGGCTCGGTCGGCCGGACCCGCCAGGCGAAGATCACGAAGATGGGGACGCCGACGAGCGCGGCGAGCGCCACGCCCGGCCGCCAGCCGTAGCGAACGCCGACCCACGCGGCGGCGATCGGCGCGACGAGCCCCGCCAGCGGCCCGCCGATCGAGTGGAGCCCCACCGCGGTGCCGAGGTCGTCGAACGTCCGCGAGAGCAACGTCGTCGCCACCGCGTAGTGGAGCCCGGCGACGAGTCCGAGGAGGAACGCGATCAGGACGAACGCGGGGAACACCGGCGCGAGCGCGAGCAGGAGGCTGGCGACCGTCGTTCCGCCGACCGCGACGAGGATGACCCGACGCTCGCCGAACCGGTCGGCGAGGATGCCGCTCGGGAACTGCGAGAGGCCGTACGCGAGCCACATCCCCGAGAGCGCCACGCCGACCGCGGTGTTCGAGACGCCGAAGTCGGCGGTGACGAACGGGACCACCGGGCTTATCGCCAGCCGCGCGAAGTACGTCACGAAGAAGGCGAGCATACACAGCGTCAGGACGGTGTGGCGGTACCGCCAGTTCAATTCGACCACCGTCTCCGGTTCCGCCGGGCCCGTCGGATCGATCGGCCCGCCGGTTCGAGTATACGGTTCACGCTCTACGTGGGACGTACCGAGACGAACCAATAAACGGTCGGCTACCGGCCGAACCGACCGTGGGATATCGGATCGGTCGGCCGCCGGTCATCGGATCGGTCGGCCGCCGGTCATCGGATCGGTCGGCCGCCGGTCATCGGACGGTCGTCGGCCGACCTCGACCCGGCTCCCGACCCACGGCAGAGTGACGAGCAGGTCCTTCCGTTCCTCCCCGTGTTCTCACTCTGCTACTCGAACGTTCCGGCGGTGAGATACCGCTCGCCGCTGTCCCAGAAGACGGTGATCACGAGCGGTTCCTCGCCCGCGTGGGCCCCGGACTCGCGGAGCTCCTCGGCGACGTCCTTCGCGGCGAGGTTCGACCCGCCGGAGGACTGCCCGACGAGGATCCCCTCTTCGCGCGCCAGCCGGCGACACTCGGCTTCGGCCGCCTCGAGGTCGACGACGTGAACGTCGTCGATCAGCTCGCGGTCGAGGTTCTCCGCGACGAATCCGGGGCCCATCCCCTGGAACTCGTCGCCGGTCACCGCCTCGCCGGAGAGCACGGCGCTGCCGGCCGGCTCGACCGCGTCGATCCGCACGTCGGGGAACTCCTCGCGCAGCCGGCGGCCGATCCCCGAGATCGTCCCCCCGGTGCCGACGCCGGCGACGAGCGCGTCGACGGTGCGGTCGCCGACCTGTTTCAGGACCTCCGGGCCGGTCGTCTCGTAGTGCGCCCGCGGGTTCGCGGGGTTCTCAAACTGGCGGAGCTGGACCATTCCCTCCTCGCGTTCGAGTTCGTCCGCGCGCGCCTTCGCCGCGGAGATGTTGCCGTCGACGACCTCGACGGTCGCGCCGTACGCCCGCATCAGCCGGCGGCGCTCCACGGACTTGCCCGCGGGGATCACGAGCGTCACGTCGTATCCCTTCACCGCGCCGACCATCGCCATGCCGATGCCCGTGTTCCCCGAGGTGGGCTCGACGATGCCGTCCCCCGGGTCGAGCTCGCCGTCGCGCTCCGCGGCCTCGATCATGTACAGTGCCGGTCGGTCCTTCGCGGATCCGCCCGGATTGCGCGACTCGACCTTCGCGGCGACCGTCGTCCCCGGCGGCGACTCCACTCGGACCAGCGGCGACCCGAGCCCCTCCAGGATGTCCTCGTCCATCGGATCCCTCGAGACGCCGGCGACTCAAATGCTCGACGGACTCCGGCAAGCCCCTCGGGGTCGTCGGGGTCGTCGCCGCGAGTTCTCCGTCGTCCACCGAGCGCGGCCATCGTCGCCGCCGCCGCGCCGTTCATAACCCTCGCCGCCCAACGAGGGCCCATGACGCTCGAAACGCTCGCGCCCGACCCGTCGTTCGACTCCGAGAGCCTCGATCCGGCCGTCCTCGACGCCCTCGCGGGCGACTACCGGTACAAGGTGTGGGGCGGTGACTGGTGTGGCGACTGTCAGCGACAGCTCCCGGCGTTCGGGGCCGCGCTCGAGGCCGCGGGCGTGCCTGACGACCGGATCGAGTCGTTCGCAGTGACCAAAGGCCCGAACGGCAAGGAAGGCCCCGGCGTCGAGGAGTACGACGTCGAACTGATACCGACGGTCGTCGTCGAGGACGCCGACGGCGAGGAACTCGCCCGCTTCGTCGAGGACGCGGACGTCTCCATCGCCGAGGCGCTCGCCCGCGACCTCGCGGACGTCGAGGCGACGGCGTAAGCGACGCCTGAGAGCGGATCTCGGAGCCGGTTCGCAGATCCGGTCCGGCAGATCTGAGCCGTCCAGTATGTCCCGTTCAGTTCGATCTACTCACGGGAACGAGAGGACGAGCCGACCACTATCGGCTACGAATCGACTGTGAAGGAAGTCCGCCCTCCCCGAATTGAACGGGGGACAAGCCGATCTACAGTCGGCTGCTCTACCAGGCTGAGCTAAGGGCGGTCACTGAATTCTAGCCGCTGGATCTGACTTAAGGGTTCCCTTTCGACGCCGGTTCGTGCCCGAGTATCGCACGCCGGAGACGCCGTGGCGACCGCACTCGTCGCGTGATCGACGACCACGAACGCGGCGCGCCGTCGTTAAGTCGGTCGCGGCTGGAGCGATGTACATGAGCGATGACGGGCCGGAGCGACAGGCCACGTTCGGAGTCGATGGCAGCCTCGAGACCGACACCACGCCGGAGGCGACCGGCGAGAACGACTTCGGCGAGCGGAAGGCCGAAAACGAGACCGACGGCGGCTACAGCCGGTACGCCGTCTCCAGTCTCCTCCAGAAGGCGGTGCGCCGCTCGGACGAGGAGGTCGCGGCGTGGGCCGCCTGGGAGCTCGCTCGCTCGGGCTACGGCTGGAACCTCTGGGACCGCCTGAACCTCTACGTCGTCGAGGACCTCCGCGCGGGAAGCGAGGTCGCCCTGACGATAGAGCGCTACGAGGAACTCGCCACCCAGCGGTGGGAACCGGACGAGTGGCGCGGTCGGCTGTGTGCGGTCCACGCCGCGCTCGCGGCCGCTCGCGGCCGCTCGACCCGCGAGGCGGCCAACGCCGACGCCTACTTCTCGGCGGCCGCCGAGGAGCGCGCCGAGGCGCACGAGCGAGGCGAGGCCCCCGATCACGACTTCCCGGTCGACCACCTCGAGGCGGGCGGCGAGTTCGACGTCGCCTTGGACGGTCACACCGGTGAGGGAGCCAAACGAAACCGCGGGACGCGCTTCTTCAAGACCCGCGGCGCGCGCGTCGGCCCCGAGGGGGAAGACGAGACGAGCGCCCGCTGGCAGCGGCTCGCGATGTCGCTCGACGACGACGTCGACTACTCGGCCGCCGAGCTGGATCGAGCCGTCGCGCCGGTGGACCCGGACGATCCGTGGACGGAACCCGAGGAGGTCGGTGGCGACGACGGCGGGAGGAACGACGCCGGCGGGGCAACCGACGACGCGAGCCCGGACGGGTCCTTGACCGACTTCTCGGAGTAGGGTGTCGGGAGGGGCTCACGCCGGGATCCGACACAACCGATTTGACGCCGCGTCTCCACGATCAGGTCGTGACCGACAGCACGGGCGAGACGGCCGAAGCCGCCGATGAGGCGACTGCGAGGCGGCTCCTCCGTGAGATCGGAGCCGATCGTGACTGGCCGTTCGACCCGGAGACGGTCCCGATCGACGACGCGACCGTCCTCGAGCACCTCTCGCCCGTCGTTCGCCGGTGGTGGGTCGAGACGTTCGGCGCGTACGTCGCGGGGAACGGCGGGCTCTTCACCCCGCCACAGCGCGGGGCGATCCCGCACGTCGCCGCCGACCGGAACTGCCTCGTGGCCGCACCGACGGGCAGCGGGAAGACGCTGGCGGCGTTCACCGCCGTCCTCGACGACCTCTTCGCGCGCGACCGCGCCGGCGACCTGGAGAACTCGGTGTACTGTCTGTACGTCTCGCCGCTCAAGTCGCTCGCGAACGACGTCGAACGCAATCTGGAGACGCCCCTCTCGGAGCTGTCCGAGCGGATCGCGGCGAGCGGCGGCGGAGACGGTGCCGGTCGCGACGCCGCGGGCAGCGACGGCGGCGACGACGGCCCGAACGTGCGCCAGGCGATCCGCCACGGCGACACCGACGACGCCGACCGACGGGCGATGCTCGAGGAGACCCCGCACGTCCTCAACACCACGCCGGAGACCCTCGCGATCCTGCTCAACGCGCCGACGTTCAGGGAGAAGCTGCGGACCGTCGAGTACGTGATCGTCGACGAGATCCACTCGCTGGCGGCGAACGAACGCGGCACGCACCTCTCCGTCTCGCTCGAACGTTTGGAAGAACTCGCTGACTGCTCGCCGACCCGCATCGGCTGTTCGGCGACGGTGGACCCCTTGGAGGAGGTCGCGGAGTTCCTCGTCGGTCGCGAGCGGGTCGCCGGCGAGGTCGGCGATCCGGACGGGTTCGCGACCCGCGAGTACGAGGTCGTCGACGCGCGGTTCGGCCGGGAGTTCGACCTGGAACTCCGGACGCCGGCCGCCGACCTCGTCCACACGCCGCGGTCGGTCGTCACCGACCGGTTCTACGGTGAGCTCCGGGAACTGATCGAGGACCACGAGAACACCCTCGTGTTCACGAACTCCCGGTCGGGAGCGGAGCGCGTCCTCAAGGAGCTCAGGGAGCGGTTCGACTACGACGAGGCGGACTCCGGCTGTCACCACGGGAGCCTCGGGGAGGCCCAGCGGCTTCGGGTCGAGGAGGGGCTGAAGTCCGGCGACCTCGACGTGGTCACCACCTCGACCAGCCTCGAACTCGGCATCGACATGCCCCACCTCGATCTGGTCGTCCAGGTCGGGTCGCCGAAATCGGTCGCCGCGCTCCTCCAGCGGGTCGGGCGGGCGGGCCACAGCCCCGGCGAGACCGTCGAGGGGCGGGTGTTCGCGCTCGACCGCGACGAGCTGGTCGAGTGTGCGGCCACGGTCGCCCGCGCTGAGGCCGGATTCGTCGACCGGGTGACCGTCCCGGAGAACGCCGCCGACGTCGCCGCCCAGCACGTGTACGGGATGGCGATAAACCGGATCCGTCCCGACCGGGAGGTTCGAGAGGTCCTCCGCCGGGCGTGGCCGTATCGGAGCTTCGGCGAGGAGCGCTACGAGTCGCTGCTGCGGTATCTCACCGCGGATTACGAGGGGTTGACCGACCGAAACGTCTACCCGAAGGTGTGGCGGGACGTGAACGACCCGCCCGGCGGCGCCCACCATCACGAGGGGTTCCCGGTCGGCGAGACGCTCGTCGGCAAGCGCGGCCGGCTCGCGCGGGTCATCTACATGACCAACGTCGGGACGATCCCCGGTTCGTTCAGCTGTGACGTGTACGACCGCGGGGACGAGCGGGTCGGCACCCTCGACGAGGCGTACCTCGACACGATCGCCCCCGGCGACGTGTTCGCGCTGGGCGGCGAGCGGTTCGCATTCCGTTACCGCCGCGGCTCGAACGTGTACGTCGACCGGACCGAGGAGCGGGCGACGGTCCCGACCTGGTACGCCGAGCGGCTGCCGCTGTCGGCCGACCTCGCCCGCGAGGTGCTCGCCTTTCGGGCGGAACTGCTCGATCGGCTCGAGGAGGGCGGCCCGCCGGCCGTCCGCGCGTGGCTTCGCGAGCACTCTCTCGACGGGAACTCGGTCCGAGCGATCGCCCGCATGTACGACGAACAGGTGCGGTACGCCGGCGTCGAGAGCGTTCCGACGCCCTCGCGGGTCGTCGTCGAGGAGGAACTCGACAGGGAGGCGTACAAGCGGCGGTTCTACGTCCACGCGCCCTACGGCCGGCGATTCACCGACGGCCTCTCGCGACTGGTGGCCGCCGAGTGTTCGGCTCGGACCGACGCTCAGATCGTTCGCGCCGTCGCCGACGACGGCTTCAGCCTCTCCGTCCCGCTGAACCGCAAGGTCGACGTGGCGGGGGTCATCGAGGGCCTCGATGCGGATTCGGTCCGCGAGGACCTCCGTGACGCGCTCGAGGGAACCGACCTGCTGAAGCGTACCTTTCGGATCGTCGCCGGGCGGGCGCTCACGCTATTGAAACGCTACAAGGGCCGGGAGAAGACCGCCGCCCAACGGCAGGTGTCTGCGGAGATGCTGCTCCCGTTCGTCGCCGATCTCGAGGACTTCGCCGTGACGGAGGAGACCCACCGGGAGCTCGCGGAAGACCGGCTCGACGCGGCGGGGATCCGTGACGTTCTCCAGGGGATCGATCGCGGCGCGATCCGGGTCGTTCACCACACGACGGAGTCGCCGACGCCGCTGTCGTTCGGGCTGGCGACGCTCGTCGACTCCGACGTGGTGATCGCGGACGACGAGGCGAGCGCGCTACGCGAGTACCACGCGAGCGTGATGGCGGCGATCGGAGACGAGTGAGCCGTCGACTCCGCTCTCACCCGGAGCCGACGACGTCCGGCGGGACCTCCGGAAGGCTCTCGAGGACGAAGACGGTGTAATGTAGCAGGACGAAGACGACGACGACCGACAGCAGGAGGAGAAGGACGACGATCACGCGGTCGTCGGTCCGGATGGTCGCTCGGGAGTCCGACCGGATCGATCGGCCACGGTCGCATCCACGCATCGGTGAAAATAAGCGAGGATTCGGATAAAAACGTCGCGGTACCGCTGTCTAACAGTCCCCTTGAGTCACATTCGCGTCTCGTTCGGTCAGTACAGCCTAAGCAACGAGCGATGGCGGTGGCGTCGCCGGCGCAAAGCGCCGGCTGCCAGAGGCGCTCTGCGCCTCTGGCAGCCGGACGTAGTCCGGCGACGAGGCTGGGGAGGCGTGAGGTGCGGTGCTGTGCTGTCGGGTGGGACTCAAAGGGGCAGCCGCGAGGGCGAAGCTCACCGACGTAAGCACTGGAAAGAGCGAGCAACGCGAGCGACTGAAGCGCGCAGCGAGGTGCGCGAGTCCTCGCGGCTGGGGCTTTGGCGGTGTTCACCGCTCCAGCAACGATCCCCTTCTACCCACCTCGACCACTATCGAAACACCTGTTCTATAAGCGATAGGATCCCACTGACGAATTCGATCATCCGCCGGTGCTCCGATCGCCGATGATCGATTCCATTAGGGTCGGTACGGTTCCGGACGGGTGACCGATTTCACCGCGTCGAACTCGACGAACCCCGAGTTTTAGGCCGTGCGAAAAGTGTTTACATGTTGATAAGATATAAGTGGGTACGGGCCGTACGGTAAGTCGTCATGAGCACGCAGAAAGAGACCCGACAGCGCGCGGGCACCGTCGAGGAGAACGCCCTCAGACTCGAGACCGAGAAGGCCGAACAGATCATCGAGGCGCTGAACTCCGATCTCGCGGACGCCTACGTCCTCTATCACCAGCTCCACAAACACCACTGGAACGTCGAGGGCGCGGAGTTCCTCGACGTCCACGTCTTCCTACAGGAGGTGTACGAGGACGTCGAGGCGGCCGCCGACGAACTCGCCGAGCGGCTCCAGGCGCTCGGCGGCGTTCCCCACGCCAGCATGACCACGCTCGCGGAGAACGCCACCGTCGAGGCCGAGGACGAGGACGTCTACGACGTGCGTACGTCCCTCGCGAACGATCTCGAGATGATGGGCGACGTCATCGAGAGCTACCGCCAGCACGTCGAACTCGCGGAGGGACTCGGCGATTACACCACGAGCGAGATGCTCCGCGAGCAGCTGGAGACCATCGAGGAACACGCCCACCACGTCGAACACTACCTCGAGGACGACACCCTCGTCGTCGACTCCGCGACGCACTGAAGCGACCGCCGGAGCTCGAGGTCACCGAACGTCCGGGGCGGTATCGTCGGTTCGTCCGGGCAGCTCCACTTCGATCTCCAAACTCGGCTCACCGGTCCCCTCGAAGTCGACTTCGAGTTCGACCGGTTCGCCGAACGCGAACGGTAGCTCCCACTCGTCGGTCGCGAGCCGGAGTTCGTCGCCGTCTTGGAGCTTCTCGCCCAATTCGATCAGAAACGTCCCCGCCTCGCTCGCGTCGAGCCGATACTCGCGCTCGAAGTTCCGGCCGGAACGGATGAGCGCCGGGCCGGACGCCGTCTCCGAGGACGGACCGTCCTCCTCGTCGCGATCGCTCGCGGACGGGCTATCGACCGCGGGCGAGTCGTCGGCGTCGGGCGCTTCGTCCCCCGTTACGGCGTCGTCGGGATCGGTCATCGGCGGATATCGACGGGGTCGTCCATCGCGATCCATCCGTCCGTGTTGTCGGATTCGATGAACACCGATCGGCCGGGACCGCACTCACAGACCGTCACTTCCGGCTTCCGGGCCGAGTCGGGTTCGCGATCGAAACCGTGGCGGGGCTCGCTGCGGGACTGCGCTCCTGGTGACATCGACTTTATTTAGGCACACCTAAAACAAAAAGGGTCCGGTCGTGAGCGACGCCCCCCGCGTCTCGAACGCGGGTTCGATCGAGTCACTCCCGCAACGGCGAGGGGGGCGGGGCGTCGGAGTGGGCGTTCGCGGCGCGATCGTCGCCGTCGACGAGGAGAGTGACGAGTCGGTCGGCGACGTCGGGACTCAGCAGGCCGGCCATCTCCATGGCCTCGCGCTCGTGCGCATCGAGGTCGAGGACGTCCCGGAAGAACCACGAGAGCGCGACGTACGTCTCGTGGAGGTCGCTCGCGCGCTCGCGACCGCGGTCGGTCAGAGTCACGCCGTGATACGGCTCGCGATCGACGAGACCGTCCGCCTCGAGGCGCTGGAGCATCTCCGTCGCCGCGGCGGGAGAGCGGTCGACCGACTCCGCGACGCGACCCGGGGACACCGGCGGAGCCGAGCGGTGTTCCGCGACGTACAACGCGAGGAGATACCGCGCCGTCCGGGTCATCGCCGCTCGCCTCCTCGCGGGCGTCGGGTCGATCGACTCCCATCGATCTCGGGCCGCGTCGAGTCTCTCGACACACGATTTAG
The DNA here is from genome assembly GCF_900182635.1 of Halorubrum cibi. GTDB lineage: Archaea > Halobacteriota > Halobacteria > Halobacteriales > Haloferacaceae > Halorubrum > Halorubrum cibi. The sequence goes on from NZ_FXTD01000006.1 coordinate 44,012, forward strand.
GCCGACCTAAATACACAAAACGATTCCGATTTTTAGGCTCGCCGAAACGCGACGGTCGCGGAGGCCGACTCCGATCCGGCGCCCTCGTACCGCGGTACCGACTCTCAACGGGGATTTTTGCCGGGGCGAGTCGTGTCACTCGCCATGAGCGACACCGAATCCGCTACGGGCCCGGACGCCGAGTCGCCGCCGACTCCCGACGCCTTCGGTCGGGCGATCCGGGACCACCACCGCGGCGAGCGGACCGAACCACTCCTCCACTCGGACGGGGCGGAGACGACGGAACACCCCATCGAGTCCTTCTACTTCGCGTCGTTCGACCCGGAGGTGGGGACGAACGGTTGGCTCGGATCTCACCTCCAAGGTCCGCTTCTCGACGTGGGGGCCGGAACCGGCCGGCACGCGCTGTACTTTCAGGAGCGGTTCGAGACCGTCGCGATCGAGCCGAGTCCGGCGCTCGTGGAGACGATGCGCGAACGCGGCGTCGCGGACGCTCGCGAGGGGAGCATGTTCGATCTCAGGGGGGACTTCGAGCGGGATCGGTTCGGTTCCGCGCTGTTGAACGGGACCCACCTCGGACTCGTCGGATCGATGCGAGGACTCTCCGCGTTCCTCGCCGACCTCTCGTTCGTGACCCGACCGGACGGGACCGCCGTCGTCGACTGCTACGACCCGGATCACCCCGCCACGAGCGAGGTGATCGGGTACCGTGAGGATCCGACGCCCGGGCTCGCCCACCGCGTGATGTTCTTCGAGTACGAGGGCGAGCGGAATCCGATCCTCCAGCTCCGGCTGTTCAGCCCCGACCGGCTGCGGGAAGCCGCCGTCGGAACCGGCTGGGAGGTCGTCGACGTCGCTCGCGGCGAGGACGGCTACCACTACCGGGCGGCGCTCTCGAAGCGGTAGCGGTCGACCGGACGATTCCCGAAACGCGAACCGTCGGTTCCGCTGCGATCCGCGTGGATGACGCGTTTCGATTGACGTGCCGTCCGGAGTCGCCGCGTCACGGCTCCGATCCGTCGCGCGGAAGCGTTAGGTGCGCGGCGGCCGACCGCGACGACATGGACCCCTCGCGAGCCGACGTCGAGGCGGCGCTGGAGGCGTATCGGGCGACGGAGCCGCTGTACACCGTCGAGTCCGAGGCCGTCGAGACCATGCCCGACGCCTTCCGAAGCGGCGAGTACGGTCGGCGGGACGCCCAGTGGGTGGTGCGGTGGTACGGCCGTCGCTACCTCGGTGACGAGCCGGCGGGCACGGACCGAAGCCGGCGGGAGGAAGCGTTCGAGGAAGCCGATTTCGAGGCGGTTCGAGACGCGATCGCGACCGCGGTCGAGGCGGATCGGGAGGCGTACGGGAAAGCCGTCGACGCGCTGACCGCGCTACCAGGCGTCGACCTCCCGATCGCCTCGGCGTTCCTCGCGTTCGTTCACCCGGACCGATTCGTCGTCGTCGGACCCCGTGAGTGGGAGATCGTGTCCGACCTGACGGACCTCGAAGGATCGTACCCGGATCCGCCCTCGGTCGGCGAGTACGACGACTATCTCACGGCGTGTGACGCCCTCGCGGACCGGTACGGGATCGACCCGTGGGAGGTGTACATGCTGGTCTGGCGTCGACGAGAGGACCACACCGAGTCGTGACGCGGTTCCGCGGGACGCGCTCGCCCGTCACGCCCTGAGCCACGCCTTCGGGTGGGCCTCCCTGAGGTGTCGTTGGTAGGCGGCGATCAGTTCCGGATAGGAGTCGGCGACGGCGTGCCATCCGCACTGATCACAGCCCCGTTCCACGGCATTGTCGCCGCCCTGGACGTATCCGCCCCGTCGATAGGTCACCATCGGCATCCCGCCCCTCGGACGAACGTCATTAGGGCGTACGGACGTGCCCGACGGGTTTGAACCCCTCGCCGACCAACTTCATCCGTCATCCTCACTCGACCACCATCGCCGATCATCCTCGCCGACTGCCTCCCTCTGACCCCGAGTTCTCCGATCGATCGATACCACGAATCATTGCTATCGATCGTCACGATCTTGTTAAGGGTAACTGACGTGTAAATAGACTTACGTCACGTGGTGCCCACTGTTCTCATGGATCATTCGTGAAAGCAGTAGTGTATCAGGGACCGTACGAGGTCGCTGTCGAGGACGTGGAGGAACCGGACATCGAGCACCCGAACGACGTGGTCGTGGACATCACGACTTCCTGTATCTGCGGGTCGGACCTCCACATGTACGAGGGTCGAACCGCGGCCGAGGAGGGGATCGTCTTCGGCCACGAGAACATGGGGGTCGTGAGCGAGGTCGGCGAGGCCGTCTCCACGCTGGAGGAGGGCGATCGCGTGGTGATGCCCTTCAACGTCTCCTGCGGGTTCTGTCAGAACTGCGAGGAGGGGTACACCGGCTTCTGTACCAACGTCAACCCCGGATTCGCCGGCGGCGCGTACGGGTACGTCGCCATGGGACCGTACCCCGGCGGACAGGCCGAGAAGCTCCGCGTTCCGTACGCCGACCACAACGCGCTGAAGCTGCCCGAAGGGCGCGAACACGAGGACGCGTTCTCGCTTCTCGCGGACATCTTCCCGACCGGATGGCACGGCACCGAGCTGGCCGACCTCCAGCCCGGTGAGTCGGTCGCGATCTTCGGGGCCGGTCCGGTCGGGCTGATGGCCGCCTACAGCGCCAAGATCAAGGGCGCGGCGGAGATCTACGTGGTGGATCAGGTACCGAGCCGGCTCGAATTGGCCGAGGAGCACTGTGACGCCCACGCGATCGACTTCTCCGAGGGCGACCCGGTCGATCAGATCATCGACGTACACGGGGGGATGGTCGACAAGGGAGTCGACGCGGTCGGGTACCAGGCGACCGACCCCGACGACGTCGACACCGAGACGGAGGACTACTCCTACCAGCCGGCCAAGGAGAACCCGGCGGTCGTGATCAACAACCTGATCCGGGTCGTCCGGCCGACCGGCCAGCTCGGCGTTCCCGGGCTGTACGTCCCCGAGGACCCCGGCGCGCCGGACGACATGGCCGCACAGGGGCGGCTCGGAATCGACTTCGGGAAGTTCTTCGAGAAGGGCCTCAAGTGTGGAACCGGTCAGTGTAACGTGAAGGCGTACAACCGGTACCTGCGCGACATGATAATCGAGGGGCGCGCGGACCCGTCCTGGGTCGTCTCCCACCGGGTCAACCTCGAGGAGGCGCCCGAGATGTACGAGGCGTTCGACGCTCGCGAGGAGGGCGTCACGAAAGTCCTACTCGAGCCCTGAGCCGGCCGCGACGCCGACACGACGACGCACCGTTCTCCCGTTTTTTCGCCGCCGCCAACGCTTATGACCGACCGGGGCGTTCGCCGATACATGTGCCAATACTGTAACTGGGCGTTCCACGACGGGTGGGGCGAACTGCTCCAGTACGACGAGGTGTACCAGTCCGCCGTCGGCGCCGAGACCGAGTCCACCCACGGCTTCCACGAGGACTGGGACGACCTCCAGGCGGAACTCGGGATCTGAACGGGGCACTCGCGGCCGCGACCGAGTACCGATCGGACGACGCGGCGGCGACGCGACCGGTACGTCCCGGTACGGAGCCCTCGGGAGACCACATAGCAGGTCCTATACTCGCGACGCGGCAGCCACGACTCATGACCCGACCCGACGACGCCGACTCGCCGGCCGACGCCTCGTCCACCATCACGAGAGAGCTCCACGCGCGGCGGCGGACCCTCCTGGCGGGGACCGCCGGGGTCGCCGCGGCGGGCGCGCTCGGACTCGCGTACACGGACGGCGGAACCCCGACGGACGCCGTCGACCTTCCCGAGCCGGATCCCGACGCCGATCCCGCGCTCATCGCGCACCGCGGGTTCGCCGGCGAGAACCCCGAGAACACGGTCGCGGCGATGGAGGCGGCCGCGGGCCGCGACGTTCCCGACCCCAGACGAGCGGACCTCGTCGAGGTCGACGTCGTCCCGACCGCCGACGGCGACGTGGTGGTCTTTCACGACGACCGCTTGTCCGGGCGCGCCGGCGGCGCGCTCGGGCTCACCGACGCCGAGGGGGTCGTGTGGGAGACGGACACCGAAACCGTCACTGACGCCGAGGTGCTCGGAAGCGGCGAGACGGTCCCGATCCTGCGGGAGGTGCTCGCGGCCGTGCCCGCCGACGTGGGCGTGAACGTCGAGTTGAAGAACCCCGGCCGCGCCGACCTGCGACCCGGAGAGAAGCTCTCGGGGGACGAGTTAGCCGAGCGGACCGCGGCATGGCGGCCGTTCGTCGAACGCGTCGTGGAGGTCCTCGACGGCCACGACAACGCGATCCTCCTCTCGTCGTTCTGCGAGGCCGCGCTGGCGGCGAGCCGCGAGGCGTCGTCGTACCCGGTCGCGCCGATCCTTCACGAGTCGGTCGACGACGGCCTGGCGATCGCCCGCGAGCACGACGCCGAGGCGGTCCACCCGCCGATCGATATGGTCCGGGGGACGCCGTTCACCGACGACGCGGGGACCGCGGGCGTCGACCTCGTGGAGACCGCCCACGCGGAGGGTCGCGACGTGAACGTCTGGACGGCCGAGACGTGGTACGAGGCCCGCTGGCTCGCCGCGGCCGGCGTCGACGGGGTCATCGCCGACTACGCCGGGCTGCTCGATCGGTGGTCGTGACCGGCGCACGAGCGACGGGCTGAACCGGACGGCAGGGTATATACCGCTCCGTACGACTCTGATCCGTCCGTACACCTCTTAGCAGAGGCTTTTAGGCCGCTTTCGTCACGTTCGGTCGCATGACGTCCAACAACGACGCGACGCGCGGGATCTCACGCCGACGGACGCTCGCCACGACCGGGGCGACGCTGGCCGCGACGACCGGGCTGTCGGGATGTATGGGCCTCGGTGGGGGGAGCGCGGCGGAGTTCTCGCCGGTCGCCGAGGAGCTCACGGCGTGGCACGCCATGGGCGGCACTAACGGCGAGACGCTCGATCAGATAGCGACGGACTTCGAGGACGAACACGGGATCGCGGCGAACATGGAGTTTCAGGACTCCTACGAGAACGTCCTGACGAACACCCTCGCGGCGTTCGATTCGGGGAACGTCGCGGACATGTTCCAGGTCGACAGCCTGTTCGCCCAGCAGGTGTTCGACACCGACCAGGTTCGGCCGGTCGCCGAGATCCTCCCCGACGACTTCGACACGGGCGTCTTCCTCGACAACGTCACCGAGTTCTTCACCGTCGACGGCGAGCTCGCCTCGCTCCCGTTCAACAACTCGAACGCGATCATGTACATCAACCGTGACGCCTTCGAGGAGGCGGGGCTCGACCCGGACGACCCGCCGAGTACGCTCGCCGAGGTACGGTCGGCATCCGAGACGCTCGTCGACGAGGGCGTCACTCAGTACGGGATCACGTGGCCGAACCACGTCTGGTTCGTGGAGACGTGGTACGGCTTCGAGGGCGAACTCATGACCGACGCGGAGAACGGCCACGCCGGCGACCCCTCCACGTTCTACACGCCGGACGCCGTCTACGACCTCTACGAGTGGTGGAAGGGGATGGCCGACGACGGCCTCTACACCAACCCCGGCATCGAGGCGTGGGGCGAGGCCACCTCGCTTTTCATCGAAGAGGAGGCCGCGATGGTCCTCACGAGCACCGCGTCGGTCGCGGGGCTGATCGCCGACTCCGAAGATTTCACCGTCGACGCCGCCCCGTATCCCGGAATCAGCGAGACGCGAGTGGGACCGGTCATCGGCGGGGCGTCGTTTTACGTCCCGGAGGGGCTCCCCGCGGACCGGTACGAGGAGATCGGGCAGCTCCTCCGGTACATGGCCCAACCGGAGGTCCAGACGGAGTGGCACAAGGGCTCGGGGTACTACCCGATCACCCAGCCGTCCGTCGAGTCACTCCGAGAGGAGGGGTGGTTCGAGGAGAACCCGATGTACAACGTCGCGCTCGAACAGCTCCAGAACGGGGACGCCTCCGACCCCGCCACGAAGCGCGCCTTGCTCGGCCCGGCGAGAAACGTTCAGACGGTGATCCAGAACGCATCCGTCGACATCGTCAACGCCGACGACGTCGGGTCGGAGATCGAGGCGATGAAGTCGGAGGTCGAGTCCGTACTGAGCGACTACTACGAGTGATCGAGGTCGATCGATCCGATGTCCACACGAGAGATATTCGACGGACGGCTGGAGGCCGCCCTCCTGCTCGCACCGACGGCGATCGTCTCCCTCGTCTTCCTTTATTATCCGACCGCGCTCGCGTTCCGGACCAGCTTCTTCGACTCCGGCTTCGGCCGCGTGCCGGAGTTCGTCGGCCTCGAGAACTACGCTTCGCTGCTCGGAAACCCGGAGTACCACTCCAGCGTGCTGCTCTCCGTGATCTTCGCGGCGATCGTGGTCGTCGGGGTGATCTCCGTCTCGCTGTACCTCACGTTCCTCATCCACGAGGTCGACGCCGGACAGGGGTGGTACCTGATCTCCGTGATCTGGCCGTACGCGCTGCCTCCCGCCGTCGGCGCGTTAGTGTTCCTGTTCATCTTTCACCCGACGCTCGGCGTGCTCACGGGACCGATCGAGGCGCTCGGGATCGAACTCGACTGGTTCAACGACGGACCGCAGGCGTTCGTCGTGGTGGCGCTCGCGGCGATCTGGAAACAGATCGGCTACAACGTGATATTCATGATCGCGGCGATGAAGAACATCCCGGACGCGCTCACGGAGACCGCCGAACTCGACGGCGTCGGCCGGCTCCGCCGGCTCGTCTCGGTGTACGTCCCGATCATGACGCCGACGCTGTTCTTCCTCGTGATCATCGACACGATCTACGCGTTCTTCGGCACGTTCGCGTTCGTCGACCTGCTGACGAGCGGCGGTCCCTCCAACGCGACGAACGTCCTGATATTCGACCTCTATCGGGAGGCGTTCTCGTTTTTCAACTTCGGGACCGCCTCGGCGAAGTCGGTCGTACTGTTCCTCGTGGTGGCCGCCCTGATGGCCGTCCAGTTCAGACTGACCGAGGAGTACTCCTACTACGGTGCCTGAGATGACGGGAGCGATCCAGTACGCGAAACGGCGGTTCGAGTCGGCTCGTGCGGCGATCGGAGCCGAGACGGGTTCGGAAACGCCCGAATCGACGACGGATCTCGGAGCCGCCGGGATCCACTTCCAGCTCTGGCTGCTCGCGGGCCTCGTCCTCTTTCCGATCCTCGTCACGGTCGTCGTGAGCACGAAACAACAGGGGATCGTGACGAGCCTGCCCGACCTGCTTCCGGGGACGTACGCGGTCGAGAACTACCGTGAGGCGATCGTCGACTACGGCTTCGGCCGGTTCATGTGGAACTCGCTTCTCATGTCCGTCGTGATCGTCGTCGGGAAGCTCGTCGTCTCGGTACTCGCCGCGATGGCGATCGTCTACTACCGGGTTCCGTACAAGGACCTCGTGTTCCTCTTCGTCCTGTTCACGCTGCTTTTGCCCGTTCCGGTCCGGTTCGTCCCGCTGTTCCAGCTGATGAACGACCTCGGCTGGAGCAACAGCCTGCTCGCGATCACGGTGCCGTACATCGCGAGCGCGACGACCGTCTTCATCCTGCGACAGCACTTCCTCTCGATCCCGACCTCGATCGTCGAGACCGCGAAGCTGGACGGCGTCGGCCCGGTGAAGTTCACCCTCCAGGTGCTCGTCCCGATGTCGCGGGGCGTCCTCGTCGGCGTCTCGATCATCATGTTCGTCTACGCGTGGAACCAGTACCTCTGGCCGCTGGTGATCATCGACTCGGAGGCGAACCAGGTCGCACAGGTCGGACTCCAGCTGCTCCAGGGCGACGTCCAGGGGGGCCAGCTCTCCTGGTCGCTCGTGATGGCCGGCTCGGTGTTGACGCTTCTGCCCCCGCTGGCGCTCATGATCCTCTTCCGGAAACCGCTCTTAGAGACGTTCGCGATCCAACAGAAATGACATGACCACGATAACGCTACGAAACCTCCGCAAGGAGTTCGACGACGTCGTCGCAGTGAACGGGCTGGACCTGACGGTTCGGGACGGCGAGTTCCTCGTCGTCGTCGGCCCGAGCGGCTGCGGGAAGAGCACGACGCTTCGGCTGCTCGCCGGGCTCGAGACGGCGACCGACGGCGAGATCCGCATGGACGACCGCGACGTCACCGGCACGGAGCCGAAAGACCGGAACGTCGCGATGGTGTTTCAGAACTACGCGCTGTACCCGCACATGACGGGTCGACGGAACGTCACGTTCGGCATGAACGCCGGCGGGTCGTTCACCGACGAGGAGATCAACCGGCGCGTCGCGGAGGCGGCCGAGACGCTCGATATCACCGATCTCCTGGATCGAAAACCGCAGGCCATGTCCGGCGGGGAGCGCCAGCGCGTCGCGCTCGGCAGGGCGATCGTCCGCGACCCGGACGCGTTCCTGATGGACGAGCCGCTCTCGAACCTGGACGCGAAGCTGCGGATCCAGATGCGCGCGGAACTCACGCAGCTCCACGCCGAACTGGGCACGACGACCGTCTACGTCACGCACGACCAGACCGAGGCGATGACGCTCGGCGAACGGGTCGTCGTGATGGACGACGGACGGATCCAGCAGGTCGACCCGCCCCAGTCGCTGTACGACTTCCCGGCGAACCGGTTCGTCGCGGAGTTCATCGGCGACCCGGCAATGAACATGATCGACGTGGCGGTCGAGGAGGGGGTCGCGGTCCACGACGCGTTCCGGATACCGCTTCCGGCGGGGAACGCGGCGGACGAGACCGGGAGCGGGAGCGAGACCGAGTCGCTCGCCGATCCCGATGCGGGCGATCGCTCCCACGCGGTCCTCGGAGTTCGACCCGAAGATCTCCATCTTGCCCGCGAGCGGCCCGATCTCGGCGAGACCGAGTTCGACGCGACGGTCGACGTCACGGAGCCGCTCGGTGACAGCCTCCTGGTTCACTGTTCGGTCGGGGACGCGACCTTCAAGATGAGCGCCGAACCGCGGTCGTCGCTCGATCCCGGCGGGACCGTCTCCGTGACCTACGACTCGGAGCGACTCCACCTCTTCGAGCCGGAGACCGGCGAGGCGTTCTACCACTCGGCGACCGCGCCCGCCCCGTCCGACCGGATCGAACGGGTCGTGACCGACTGAGATCAGATCGGGAAGACGTCCTCGGCGGTCCGGTCGTCGCCGTCGCCGTCACCCTCGCTCGCCTCGCTCGCGACCGTCAGATCGTCGAGTTCCGCCCGCAGCCGACCCTCGTCCATGTCCTCGCCGATGAGGACGAGCCGCGTTCGTCTGTCGTCTTCGGGGTCCCACTCGCCGATCGGACCGGCCTGTACCGACGGGCCGGCCTGACTCACGCCGATCACCTCCTCGGAGCCCGCGACGGCGACGAACCCCTTCGCACGGATCACGGAGCCGTCCCAGTCGCCGAGCCAGTCCGCGAACGCTCCCGGCGCGAACGGGTCGCCGTTGCGGTAGACGAACGAGTCGACGCCGTGGGCGGCCGCCGCGCCCTCGGCGTGATCGTGTGCGTGACCGCCGTGTGCGTGCTCGTGGTCGGCGTGGTCGTCGCCCTCTCCGCCGTCGCCCGTTTCCGCCTCGCTCTCGGCGATGGCGCGCTTCCAGCCCGCCGAGCGCTTCGCCTCCTCGAAGTCGAACCGCCCCGTGTCGAGCACGCGCTCGGGGTCGACCTCGGAGTAGGTCGTCCGGATCCGCTCGGCGCGGGGGCCGAGCCTGTCGGCCACCGACTCGATCCGGTCCATCACGTCGTCGGGGACCATGTCGGTCTTGTTCAAGAGCAGGACGTCACAGAACTCGATCCCCTCGACGAGCACGTCGGCGAGCGGGCGGTCCGCGCCCGCCCCGGCGTTCGCACCGCCCGGCAGGTCCGCGCCCGCGTCGAACTCCTTCCAGAACCCGTAGCTGTCGAGGACGGTCACCATCGTGTCCAGCCGGAACCGCTCCGTCGGATCGATCTCCGAACCCTCCGTCCCGTCGAGGAAGGCCCGCGCGACCGGGACCGGCTCGGAGATCCCCGAGGACTCGACGAGGAGGTAGTCGAACTCGCGGGAGTCCGCGAGCGCGTCCGCCTCCGTCAGCAGGTCGTCTTGGAGCCGACAGCAGATACAGCCGTTCGAGAGGTCGATCACGCCCTCCTCGTCGTTCTCGCGCGCGATCAGTTCCGCGTCCACGTTCACCTCGCCCATGTCGTTCAGGATCACGGCGATCCGTCGGTCGCCCGGGTCCTCCAACAGGTGGTTCACGAGCGTCGTCTTCCCGGCGCCGAGGTATCCGCTGAGGACGGTGACGGGGATCCGATCGTCGCGTGTCATGCGTACTCGTACCCAATCGTGCCGGCAGTATGAAACGATCGATCGACGGGATCCCCGGACGTCTTCACGGCTCGGGCGCGACGCTCGCGAGCCATATCGCTCCGGATACCGGCGGCGAGCGGCGGTTGTGAGACGTTTATGTGTCTCGATCGGTTAGGGATGACACCGAATGGTCTCCCCGTTCGACGTCTTGGACCTCGAGGAGGACGCCGAGGACGACGACGTCGAACGGGCCTACCGCGAGCGGGTGAAGGAGGCGCACCCGGACACGGGCGGGTCGGTCGAGGAGTTCCAACTCGTCAGGCGGGCCTACCGGGAGCTGTCCGAGCGCGACCTGAACAGAGGGGGGAAGAACGGAGTCGAGGGGGACGATCCCGCCGACATCGACCTCACGGAGGAGGAGGAGGGACGGGGATCGATCCGCGTTGAGTTCCTCGATTACGAGGCGGTCGCCGACCGCGGGTGGGGTCTCGAGGACGACGACCTCTTCGCGAAGGCCGCCGACGCCGACCTCGCCCCGGCCGACCACGGTCGCCTGCTCGTCGAACCCGACGAGAGCCTGCTCGAGGCCGCCGAGAACCGCGGGTTCTCCTGGCCCTTCTCGTGTCGCGGCGGCGCGTGCGCGAACTGCGCGGTCTACCTCGTCGAGGGCGAACTCTCCCAGCCCGCGAACCACATCCTCTCGGAGGAGCACGCGGAGCGCGGCTTCCGGCTCTCGTGTAACGGCTACCCGCTCTCCGACGACCTGAAGGTCGTCTTCAACGTCAAACACCTCCCGGAGCTCGACGAGCTCCGGCTGCCGCCCGGTCCGTTCCGGCGGGCGACCTCGGAGTGAGAAGGGAGTCGACGGCGGGCGACGAGCGGCGAGCGACCCTAGAACTGCTCGGCGATGGCGGCGACGACGGCGTCCTCCACGGCGTCGCGCTCGCCGGAGAGGAAGCCGATCTTGCCCTCGCGGAGCCCGGCGGTCGAGACGTCCGCGGCGGGGGCGATCTCGTCCGCGCGAGCCGCGACCTCCCGCACCGACAGGTCCGCGGTCGACCGGACGTACAGCTCGTCGGTGCCGATGCCGACCGTGGCGAACGGGTCGCCGTTCGCGTTCCGCCGATGGAGGTCGTCCAACAGCAGCGGCGTCGGCGGGAAGTCGAACCGGTGGGTGTACTCGTCGGTGTCGAGCAGCGCGAACTCGACGCCGTCGACGGACTCGGTGACGACGTTGGCGCTCGCGGTCTCGATCTCGGTCTCGAGCTTCTCGCGGAATTGCTCGGAGACGTGCGCGGCGAGGTCGCCGCCGTCCTCGAACAGCAGGTCGGTGATGAGTTCGCGTTTGTCCTGGTACGACTGGTAGTACGCCTCGAGCGCGACCGCCTCGCGGAGCTCCGCGATACGCTCGCGGTCGTAGCCGGCGTCTCGCGCGAGGTCGACGTAGCGGTCGGGGGCGTCCGCCCAGTAGCTCACGGCGGGCAGGTGGACGAGATCCGAGCGGACCTCGTCGTTGACCGCGGACGCGAGCGACGCGACGAGCGCGCCCGTCGAGAGGTCGTCGTCGACCTCGGCGAGCTCGGGCGAGACGAGCGTGTCGACCTGCTCGCGCGTCTCGGGGTCCGCGACCGCGGCGTCGACGACGACGGCCTCCACGTCGTAGACGGAGAGCAGGTCGAGCCCGTCGGCGGACTCGACGGTCGAGCCGGTGCCGACGAGTAAGAAGAGCGGGAGCTTCTCGTCGTGGCGGTCGCGGTCCTGGAGCATTCGCGTGACGTCGTTCGTCGCCGCGTCCATGTCGTACACCGGCTCCTCCGTCGGCCGGCGGGTGAAGTAGTGGTACTCCGCGTCGCTCTTAGCGTGCTCGTCGCGGATCAGCGGGAGCACGGCGCGCTCGACCGCCGCGCCGGCGACGTAGCCGTCCGCGGTGGCCGGGTGACGAACCACGATGGGGCGCGACTCGAGAACCGCGCGCCGGACGGCCTCGGCGGCGTCGAGCAGGCCCTCGCCGAGCCCGGCGACCGCCTCGTCGCCCGCGAGCGGCTGGAGCCCCTCGGGGCGGGCCTTCGCGGTGAGCGCCTCGGCGAGTCGGCGGCGGACCGCCTCGGCGTCCTCGCCCTCGAGCACCGCGAGCGCCTCCGTCTCGACCTGGATGTCGCCGCGACGGCGTTCGACTTCCCCGTCGATCCGGATCGCGTCGCCGACCTCGACCTCGGGGTACGCTCGGACGCCGGGCTCGACGAACGCGGCCGCGTCGACGACGCCGGTCGCGTCACGGAGCTCGAAGATCGTCGGTCCGCCCGTCTGGTGCGTGCTCACGACCTCGCCCTCCAGTCGGACCGTCTCGCCGACGGCGTCGGCGAGCGTTTCGACGTCGACGCGGTCGTACTCCGCGTCCGCCGTCGACACCGCCTCGGTCTCCGCCTCCTCGTTCTCGTTGCTCTCGTCGCTCCCGTCGCTGGCGTTCTCATCGCTCTCGTCGCTGGCGGTCTCGTCCGCGGCCGTTCCGGTCTCGGCGTTCGCGTCGTCGCTCGCGTCCGACGCGCCGGATGGCCCGTCTCCCGCGGTCTCCTCGGTCGCCTTAGACGTCTGCGCTGCGTCCTCGTCTTCCGAATCCACGTCCTCCGAATCCGTGGCATCCGCGTCCTCAGCGCCCTCGTCCTCATCGGGCACGTACTCGGTGTCGCCGTCCTGAACGAGCACCCCGCGGAACTCGCGATCGGTCTGGCGGATCGACCACGAGAGGTCGATGTTCCCGTTGTCCCGGACGCCTTTCACCTGGACGAACACGTCGTCGCCCGGCTCCCACTCGAGGCTGTCGAGCCGCCTGTCCAGCTCCGAGCGGTGGAGCAGTCCCGTGACGCCGGGCGCGAGGTCGATGAACACGCCGAACTCGGCGTAGCCGTCGACGACGCCGCGGTAGAATCGGTTCGCGACGAGCTGGTCCGGGCTGTCGCCGCGGAAGTCGAAGACCACGTCCTCCTGGTGTGAGCGGCAGATGCGGCCGTCGACGTCGACGCCACAGATGATACAGGATCCCATTTGCGTGTCTCGAGTGTCTCACGCCTAAAACGGTTGTCGAAAGCCGTCCGGACGGGGGCCGTTGGCACCCGTCACACCGGCGAGTCGGCCGGGAAGTGCTCGAAGAGTCAGCCGACGGGTGCGGCGTCGAGGAGCGACCGCACCGCGGACACGACCCGATACCCGACACCGTATCCGAAGGCCGCCGCCGGAAGCCCCGCCAGGAGCGTCCGGGCCGGCGTCGTTTCGTGGACGACGCGGAACCCCCACAACAGCAGAAGCGTCGCGTATCCGCCGCAAGCGACCCTGAGGACCGGAATGGGCGGCCCGGCGAGCGCCATGGGTGCGCTCGCGTACGCGACCACCTGTACGGTCTCGCTCACGCCGCCGCGCTCGCGAAACGAGATCCCGCCGTCGAACTCCAAGCTGGCGACCACGAGCGACACCGTCGCGACCGCGGCGGTCAAGTGGAGCCCCACGGGGGCCGCGAGCGCAGTGACGACCAACACGACGACGGCCGCCGAGAGCGCGGGGCTCCCGGCGATCCCCGGCACCGCGGTCGGGTCGGTTGCGACCCAGCCAAGCGTGAAGGCGGCGGCGACGGCCGCAGCGAACGTCAGTCCCGGCGCCTGGTCCCCGGGAGCGATGCCGTTCGCGAAGAAGCGTCCCGGTCTGACCAGCACCTCGACCCACGCGCGCGCCAGCCCCCGAAGGCCACGATCTCGCCCGCCCTCCGGGTTCTCGATCCACGAGTTCACGCGCGGTGGTACGGGGTCCCCGAATAACCGGGTTCCGGTTCGATCGCTCCCGACCCGTCGTTATCCGGACTGATAGCCGGCGGGTAAACGCTTATACCGTCCCCGGCGGAGCGGGAGACGAATGAGGGGGTATCGGGACGACGAGCGAGGGTTCGCACCGATGGCGGGGACCGGCGTGCTCGTCGGCATCGTGGTGTTGGTGCTGGCGGTCGTCGGTGCCGCGGTTTTCGGGCTCATCGACGGGGTCGCCCCGCCGGACGCCGAGTTCGAGGTCGAACGAGAGAACGGAAGCCTCGTCGTCACCGCGGTCGGCCCCGAGCCGATCCCGGCCGAGGAACTGTACGTCCGCGGCGAGGACCCCGACGACTCGGTGACGTTCGGAAACTGGCCCGGGGAGGGAGTCGTCCGTCCCAACGATCGAGTGTCGGTTCCCAATGCCACCGGCGACGAGTCCGTCGAAGTCGTCTGGGAGCCGGTGGCGTTCGACCGGAGCGAGACGCTCGGCAGCTACGAGCCCGAGGAGGACTCCGAGATCGACGAGTGGGCGGAGGAGAACGGCCCGTCGGCCGCTCCGGTCGCGGCGTGACGGACCGGCTCGTCGGATCGGGTCGGGGCGGTGTCACCTTCGGTTCAAGGCGGAGGCCCCTTCCTCAAGGAACGAGCGAAGCGAGTGAGTAGGGAGGGGAGGAGCCGACACATCCCAATCCAATCACACATCTTATAAATGTTACTTCGTATGTGAAGTTGTAATGGAGGTTGACCGAACAGTTCCCGTCAAACTCGACGTTCCCGACGACCGGCGGGACGACCTCCATCAGACCATCGAACAGTTCAACCACGCAGTCAACTACACCGTCCAGAACGGCAGGGACGAGTCAGGGTACTTCGTTCTCAACAAGTCCAAAATACACGACAAAGTGTACTACGACCTCAGAGACGAAACCGACCTTCCTGCCAACCTCTGTGTTCGCGCCTACTCGAAAGCCGTTGAAATGCTCAAGAGTACCGTCGCAGACTGGAAGAAAGGCAACAGTCGCCCCGTCCCTCAGTACACCCAACCATCAGCGGTGTATGACAAGCGAACGCTGACTATCAAGGACAGGTCGGCCACACTCTCAACCGTCAACGGTCGAGTCGCCGTGGACTACGTTCTCGGAGACTACCAGAAATCCTACCTCGATGACGACGACTATGAGAAGCGAATGGGGACGCTCCACTACCGCGAGGACGAGGATGCGTTCTACCTCCACATCGTCGTTCGGAAAGAGGTGGAATCGGCAGAGAGCGACAGCGTGTTGGGGGTGGACTTGAACCTGAAGAACGTCGCCGTCACAAGCACGGGACGCTTTTTCGATGGCGGCGACTTGTTGTGGGGTCAGAATCACTACTTCCGCGTTCGGAGAGCCTTACAGCACAAAGGCACTCGCTCCGCCAAACGGACACTCGAAGGAGTGTCGGGGCGAGAAAACCGCTTCGTGCTGAACCAACTCCACACGATTTCTCGCGGAGTAGTCGAAGAAGCCCTCGAACACGACTGCGGATACATCGCTGTCGAACGCCTCACCAACATCCGTGAGCACATGTCGAATCGGAATCGACAAGTGAAGCGTCAGATGCACAACTGGGCGTTCCGCCTCCTACAAGAACAAATCGAGTACAAAGCCCAAGAATACGGCATCGAGCTCGTCGCGGTGAATCCGGCGTTTACAAGCCAAACGTGTTCTCGGTGCGGTCATCAGTCGAGTACAAACCGCGATAGCAAGACTGGTTGGTTCGAGTGCAACGATTGCGGGCAGGAGTACGACGGTGATTACAACGCGGCGAAGAACATCGGAATGCGATTAGTAACTTTACCAGAGGGCAAACGCCCCTCTGGGTTGGGCCACGGTCAACTGGCCCTGAAGTCTGGGACGTTGAACGCGAGTGGCGAGTACACCGCCCACCGAGCTTCGGTCAGAGCGGGAGTCCACGGACAAGCCCCGTCCTCAAACGCGAGCGCAAGCGAGCGTTAGGGCGGGGTAGTTGACTCGGTCAGCTCATCGATCAGCGTGTCGAGATCGTAGGTCGCCGGCGCGCGCGACTCGTCGCGGAGGGTGGAGATGGTGAACGTCGAATTGGTTCGCTCGACGCCGTCTATCGCCTCGAACTCGCTGATGAGTCGTTCGACGGTGTCCGACGAGGAGAGCCGCGCGATGACGACGAAGTCGGTCTCGCCCATCGTGAAGAACGCCTCGGTGACCCCTTCGATGTCGAGGAGCCGTTCGGCGAACTCCTCGTGGGAGTCGTCGTAGTCGGCGAGCACCTCGACGATGACGGTGACGCCGAGCCCGAGCGCCTCGTGATCGAAGTCGTAGAGGTCGTTCTCTATCACCCCCGACTCTCGGAGGTTGTTCAGCCGGTAGTGGATCGTCGACACAGGGATGCCCGTGGCCTCGTGAAGCGCCTCCGGGCTCCCGGTTCCCAGATCCGCGATCGCCTTCAACAGTCGCACGTCGCGCTCGTCCATGTTCGGCGTTCGAGTTACGGATCCGTATATATTCCGACCGACATACTCGGAGTATAATTCAACATCGGCCGATCAATTCGGATCGATGTTGGAGATGCCTCATATGTATGTTTATTCATTCAAAATATCGTCCTCTGTAAGAGATTAGTTTAAATATATCCTCGTAAGTGGTTGTAGTATCCAATGTACTCGAAAGACCTCCTTTCATCTCCCACCGTCGCCGTCGGCGCGTTCCTGCTGCTCGCGACGCTGTGGGGCAGTTCGTTCGTCGCGATCGAGGCCGGATTGGCGTACTTTCCGCCACTGCTCTTCGCGGGGATTCGATACGCGCTCGCCGGAATCGCCGTGCTGGCGTACGCGACCGTCGTCTCCGACCGCTGGGTCCCACGTGGTCGCGACGAGTGGCTCGGCGTCGGCATCGCCGGCGGGTTCGTGATAGCGGCGTACCACGGCCTCCTGTACGTGGGCGAACTTCACGTCTCGGGGGCGATCGCCGCCGTGATCGTCAGTCTCTCGCCGGTGTTGACCGCCGCGTTCGCCGCGCTCCTGTTGCCCAACGAGCGGATCGGAGCCCTCGAGATAGCCGGGTTCGTCCTCGGCGTGGTCGGCGTCGCCGTGATCGCCGACCCCGGTGGAGCGGGGCTCGCGACCGCCGGCGGAGCGGGTTTCCTCGGCTTTCTCTCCCCGGAGTTTCTGGGCGTCGCGCTGGTGTTCCTCTCCGCGGTCTCCTTTTCGGTGGGAGCCGTCCTCCTGCGTCCGCTTCGAACGGACCTCCCGATCGCCGCGCTCCAGGGGTGGGCGATGGTCACCGGCGCGGGACTGCTCTTCGGCGGGGCGGCCGTCACCGGCGAGTCGCCCGCGTCGATCGTGTGGAACGCGACCTCGATGGTCTCGTTGGCGTATCTCACCGTCCTCTCGGGGATCGTCGGGTTCCTCCTCTACTTCGCGCTCCTCGACGCGGTCGGCCCGACCCAGCTCCACCTCGTGAGCTACGTCGAGCCGCTCGTCGCCGCCGTCGGGAGCTGGGTCGTGCTCGGACACCTGATCGGCGGGGAGGCGATCCTCGGGTTCGTCGCCATTCTCGCCGGCTTCGCCGCACTGGAGCGCCGCGAGATCGCCGCCTACCTCGCGACGCACCGCGATTTCGGGCCGATCCGGTCGTAGCGGCTCGGAGGACGCACTTGCCGTCGAAGCGCGTGGATCGACGCGACACGGACCTGCCGGTGTCGCCCTGCGAGGAATGCTCGGCGCCGGTCACCGCGTCCGATCCCGAGTACCCGATCTCACTCCGGGAGATCGCCCGTGATCCCCGTCCGGAGGTCACGACCGAGATAGTGGCCGACGAGTCCACAGAGGAGTCCGACTCCGCCGCCGACCGCGAGAAGCGGGAGCCCCCACTGGCCGAGGTAGTCGATTCCGATCGGGAGGAACCCGATTCCGAGCACGCTCGAGACGGCAGTTCCGGCCCCCGCGAGCGCCCCGGCGAGACCCGTTTCCACGTAGTTTGACGAGGAGAACGCCAGCCCGACGAGAAACGTCCCGAGCAGTACGCCTGCGACGGCGCCGATCGTCCCGCCGACGAGCGGAACCAGCCCGGCGAGGACGGTACCGACGGCGACGGCGACGACGGCGACGCCGAACGCCTTCAACGAGAACCAGCGACCGTCGACGCCGACCCGACCGCCTCCGCTCGACCCGGACACGGAACCCGCGTCCGCGGGGGCGGTCGAGTCCGTGGAAGCACCGGATCTACCTCCTGAGAGGTCGTCGTCGAGGAGGTCGTCGAGGTCGTCGAGCGGATCGCCCTCTCCGGCGTCGACCGCCTCTTCGGCGTCCCGCTCCTTGGAGGGTTGCATGTCTCCGGATCCGGTACGTGAGGTCTTGTGTCTTGTGCCGAGAGGGATCGCGCCGATTCACCGGAAATCAGGTGTCGACGGCGGCCCACGGTCGGGCCGTCCCCTCATATCGTGTCTTTCACACCCAGAACCCGCTCTTCCGCCTCGCGGCCGGGGTCCCACTCGCTGCCGTCACGGTCGGACTCGCGGTGGTCGGCGACGCTCCGCGCCATCGCCTCCTCGACGGGCGTCGACTCCCAGCCGAGGTCGGCGAGCGCGCACGTGTCGAGCAGGTGCGGGTACTCCCGGTACAGCGTGAAGTCGGATGGCTCGAGCCCGCCCGCCGCGAGGGCGTCCGCGCTCGCTGGCACGACCGTACACGTCGTGTCGGCGACCGCGGCTATCGTCTCCAGCGTCTCCTCGAGGGTGAGCGCTCGACGGTCACCGACGTTGTACGCCGCGCCGGGATCGCCCCGTTCGGCGACGACCCGGAGCGCTCGCGCCACGTCCTCGACGTACGCCCGGTGCCAGAGGTTCTGGCCGTCGCCGGGGACGACCACGCGGTCGCACGTGAGGACGCGGTCGATCCAGTAGTCGAGTCGCTCGGTGTGATCGTGGGGACCGTACACGATACACGGCCTGACGGCCATGGCGTTGACCCCGTCCTCGGCGGCGGCGAAGACCCCCCGGTCTCCCGCGGCCTTCCGGTTGCCGTAGGTCGCGTCGCTATCGTCGGTCGCCTGTTCGGACGTACACTCCTCGAGAGGCGTCTCGCCCTCGCGTTTCGGGACGTGCTCGGCCCCGTAGGCCGCCCCGGAGGAGACGTACACGTAGGCGTCGACGTCGGCGAAGAGATCGGTCGCGGCCTCGACGTCGGCGGGGTGGTACGCCACGCAGTCGATCACGACGTCGGGATCCGCCGACAGCTTCGCGGCCTCCAGGTCGCGGTCGTTCGTCCGGTCGCCGTCGACGTGCGAGACTCGATCGTCGTCCGCGAACGGGTCCTCGCGGTTCCCGCGGGTCAGCGTCGTAACTCGGTAGTCGTTCTCGATGAGATCCTCGACCGCGTGTCGGCCGATGAATCGCGTGCCGCCGATGACGAGCGCCGTGTCGGTCATACCGGTCCTCCGGCGGGCGACGGCAAAAGCGTGGCCGAAGCGGAAGCGAGGGTCGTTCCCGCGATCTCGCGGGCCGCGTCGAGGCTAGTCGTCCGCCTCGCCGTCGGTGTCGCGCGGGCCGTCGCCGCGCCACCGCCTGTACAGGAGGTACGCCACCACGAACCCGCCGCCCCAGTAGGCGACAGCGAGGAGGGCGATCCGGAGCCCCGTGAGGAGCTCCGTCGTCGGGATCCCTGCCATACGCCGACTCGGCGCCTCGGAGGGATAAACGCACCGAGAGAGGGACAACTACAGGGTACCGGAGTCCGTACCGCCGAGACATGAGCGAGATCCGTCGACGGCGACCGTGGCTCGCCGTGCTGTTAGCGCTGTTGATATCCGGGCTCGGCCACGCGTACCTCCGGCGGTGGGCCCGCGCGTTCGGCTGGTACGCCGTGATCACGGCGACGCTCGTCTTCCTCGTGCCGGACGCGGCCGTCGACCAGCTGCTGGCGCGGGAAACGCCGCCTGCCGTCGACATCGCGCCCGGTCTGCTCGCGGTGCTCGCCAGCGTCGTTGACGCGTACGTCCTCGCGATCCGGAACAACCGTCGCTACGACCGCCGACGGGGAGCCGCCGGCGCGCCCACGGGCGCGAATGGAGGTGAAGGGACCGGGACGGGAACCGGCACGGTCGAGCGGTCCGGAACGGACGGTGACGCGGCCGACGTCTCCGACACCGGATCCGGGGGGCACGAAAGAGGTGCGAGACGAACCGGCTCCGACGCCGGAACGAAGTCGCCGGGGGCGGTCCCGTCGACGATCGAGTGTCCCCACTGTGGCCGCGACACCGACGCGGATCTCGACTTCTGTCACTGGTGTACCGAGCCGATCGACGTCTCGGGTGGAGCGGCGGAGTAGCGCGGGGACCGCCGTCACTCTCTCACCGAAGCCGCGCCTCGACGAACGCGACCACGTCGGCGAGCTCCGCCTGCCCGATCCCGTGGCCGGTCGCGTACGTCTCGTAGGTCACGTCCGCACCGATCTCGGCGAGCCGGTCGGCTGCCGCCTCGGCCCTCGAATCGGGGATCACGCGATCGCCCGTGCCGGCACCGACGAAGACCGGTTTCCCCTCGATCCCCTCGGGAGTCAGATCGAGGTGCGAGTCGGGCAGGTAGCCGTGGAGCCCGACGACCCAGTCGTAGGAATCGGGGGTCTCCAAGAGCAGCGAGAGGCTCGTGATCGCACCCTGACTGAACCCGAGCAGCCCGATCCGGTCGGCGTCGAGGCCGTAGGCGTCGGTCGCGGCCGACACGCTCTCGTCGATCAGATCGAGGCTCCGGCGGAAGTCCTCGACGTGCGGCTGGCTCTCGTGGAGTCCGCCGCCGGAGAGGTCGAGCTCGTACCACGTGTAGCCTCCTTGGAGCGGGTCGGGCGCGCGGAGACTGATCACGTGAAGGTCGTCCGGCAGCGACTCGGCGACCGGAAGGAGGTCCTCCTCGTCGGCGCCGCGGCCGTGGAGCACGAAGACCGCCGGGGCGGGGCCGGCGTCGTGGTCGGGAGCGACGTGGACGTGTTCCAGCGGAAGATCGGTCATGTGGAGAGGTTCGACCGCTCGGCGGTTGTATCCGTCGACCGCGGCAGCGGCCGGCGTGCGTGCGGTCGGGGCGGGGTCGGAGGCGGCGTGCGGTCGGGGCGGAGTCGGAGGCGGCGTACGGTCCGGGCGGATCCGGCGATCACTCCTGGTAAGCGACCCGCACCTGCTCCCACTTGCCGACCTGCTCGAGGTGCGCCTGAAGCTCCTCGGCGTACTCCTCGAGGAGCCGTTCAGCCGCCTCCAGCTCCTCGTCGCTCGTGCCGCCGCCTCCGCCGCCGAGGCCGAGTGCTCCCTTGATCGAGTCGACGATCCCGCCGCCGCCGTCGCCGGAGCCACCGGATCCGCCTCCCGCGCCGGCCCCGCCGCCCATCGCGGCGACCTGCGACCGGACGTTCTCCAGTTCCGGCATGATCGCGGGGAGGTTCGAGGTGTCGGCGACGATCCGCGCCGCCTCGGGGTCACCGGAGTCCTCGATCTCGAACTCCGCCGCGGTCATGATCAGTCCCCACTCCTGACTGGAGAACCGGGAGGCCATCACGCGGTCGTTGAACTCGTTGTCGACGGTCATTCGCTCGCCGACGATCGCGTCGGTCCACTCACTCATACGAACGCCTTCGGCGCTATCGGTGAAAAACCCGTTCCCATCGCCGGGGAGCGGCCGAGACGTTTTACCCGATCGGCGGCGTCCCCACCACATGGTCGAACGCAGCCGTCGCGCGCTCGTCGGGTCGTGTGGTGCCGCCTCGCTCGCCCTCCTCGCCGGATGTGCCGGGTTGACCGGCGGAACGGGCGGAGGCGGTGAGGACGCGGAGCCGGTCGATCGAACCGGGCGGGAGACGGTCGAGGTCGCCGTCGGGGCCGGAAACGGGCTCTCCTTTTCGCCGGCGAACGTTCGGATCGATCCCGGGACGACCGTCGTCTGGGAGTGGACCGGCGAGGGCGGCGGCCACAACGTCGTCGACGTCGACGGGGCCTTCGAGTCCGAGCTGACCGACGAGGCCGGCCACACCTTCGAGCACGCCTTCGAGGAGGCGGGCGTTCACGAGTACGTCTGTACCCCGCACCAGACGCAGGGGATGCGTGGGGTCGTCGAGGTCGTCGAGTGAGGATCGAAGCGGTGACCGGACGTCCCGTCGCTCTCGGCTGATCGGTTCTGCGGCGGGACGAACCGCCCCCACCGCTCGAACGGGAAGCGAAGCGATTAGTCGCGGCCGCCGCAAGGTCGCGTATGGAGACGACGGAGACGTTCCGCGGGCTGGAGAGTCGCGCGTCCGGTCGGGTGTACGAGACGGCCGACCCGACGGAACTCCCGGACGACGCGGACCACCTCGAGGCGACCTACGACTACGACGCGATCGACCCCGAGACCTTCCTCGATGGAAGTGGCGGAAGCGTCGTCGACGACGGCGAGCCAGCCGTGGCGGGCCACTGGCGGTACGACGCGCTCCTGCCGTTCCCCGCGTCGACCGGACTCTCCGCCAGCGAGGGGTCGACGCCGCTGGTTCCGACCGAGCGGCTGGCCGACGAACTCGGCGTCGCGAGCGTGTACGTCAAAGACGAGGGGCGAAACCCGACGGGAACCGTCCTCGACCGCGGGCTCTCCGTCGCGATGACCGCGGTCGCGGGAGTCGCCGCCGACCGCGAGGTGGAGCCGCTGGCGTGTGCGAGCCCCGGCAACGCCGGGCAGTCGATGGCGGCGTACGCGGGGCGGGCGGACCTGCGGTCATACGCGTTCGTCCCGTCGCGGTGCGCGTTCTCGAACAAGGCGATGACGAACGTCCACGGCGGCGACATGCGGGTGGTCGGCGGGCGCTATCCCGACGCGGCCGCCGCCGTCGACGACCAACTGGAGACCGACTACACCGACCTCAACGAGTTCGCGACTCCCTACCGCCACGAAGGGATCAAGACGGTCGCGTTCGAACTCGTCGCCGACCTCGGGGACGCGCCCGACGCCGTCGTCGTCCCGACGGGCACCGGCGAGGTGCTCGCGGGCGTGTACAAGGGTTTCGCCGAGCTGGCGCGGATCGGCGCGATCGACGCGGTTCCCCGGCTGGTCGCGGCTCAAGCGAGCGGCTGTGCCCCGATCGCGGCCGCGATCGAGCGCGGGCTCGACGAGCCTGAGCCGTGGTCCACGCCCGACACGATCTGCGGCGAACTGGAGATCCCCGATCCCGCCGGCGGCCGCGAGGCCCTGGAGGCGATCGAGGAGAGCGGCGGGACGGCGGTGACGGCCGACGACGAGGACGTCCTCGCGAGTGCGGTCGCCGTCGCCCAGAACGAGGTGATCGAGATGGGCGCGGCCGGCGGGGCCGCGCCGGCGGGTGCGTGGGAACTCGCCGAGGAGGACTACTTCGACGGCGACGAGACGGTCGTCCTGCTCAACACCGACGCCGGACTCAAGACGCCCGACGTGTTGCGCAGCCACCTGATGGGACAGGGGGTCTGAGACCCCCGGCAGGTGTGGCTCGCGGAGTCTGTTTCCACGATCGGTGAGCTCCCTACGGCCGGCGAGCCCCCCCTACGGCCGGCGGGTCACGCCGACGGCGAGCGTCGCGAGCACGGCCAGCACCGCGGCGACGACTCCGAATCCGGGAGCCGCCTCTCCCGTTCCCGACGAGCCGTCATCGGCGCTCTGATCGCCCTCCTCGCTGCTCGCGTCGTACTCCTCGACCGCGTCCGCGATGGTCGCGGTCGTCTCCATCACGCTGCGGGGTGCCGGCTGGTTCAGCCACTGGACTTCGACCACGACCGCGTTCCCCTCCCGGCCGGCGGTCGTGCTCGCGTACGGCTCCTCGTCCATGATCGGCGCGTCGGGATCGTTGACGAGGATGAGTTCGGGATCCAGCTCGAGGACGACCTCGGCCGAGAGCTGCGGGTACCCCTCGTGCTCGGCGGCGGCGACGTTCTCGACCCCGCCGATCGTCATCAGCTCGTCGATGAAGGTGTCGCCGGCGGCGACGAACCCGCTCCCCAGCGGGTAGAGCGCGGCCGGCCGATCGAGGTCAGCGGTCCGGTTCCGGACCTCCTCAACGGTGTCGTTCATCTCCGCGTTGGTCTCGGCGGCGGCGTCACACTCGCCGACGAGTCGGCCGACCGTCTCGGTCTTGTCGGCGATGTCGTCGACGTTAGTCGCCTCGGGGAAGTGGTACACCGTGAGTCCGGCGTTCCGGAGCGCCTCGACCTGGTCTGCGGAGGCGTTGGGTGCCAACACCAGGTCGGGATCGGTGTCGACGACCCGCTCGACGCTGACGCCGAGTCCCGCCGCGGAGACGTTCGCCTTCCCTCCCGCGCCGTCGAGGTACGCGGCGTACTGGGTCACGCCGACGACGCGGTCGCGCGCGCCGATCTCCCACAGCGTCTGTGCGGCCGAGGGGTTCGTCGTCGCGATCCGCTCCGGTCGCTCCTCGAGCGCGATCGTCTCGCCCGTCGCGTCGGTCGTCTCGAGCGGGAACGAACACGCGGCGTCGTCCGTCTGGTGAGTCCCCGTCTGATGGATCCCCGTCCCGCGAATCTCCGTGGCCTCTCCCGTCTCGATCGTCGGCTGTGCGCCCGCCGCCCCGCCCGCGACGCCGCCCAGGAGGGCCGTCGTCACGAGCAGGGCGACCGTGACCGCGAAGCTGTCTCGCATCGACGTATCGACACGGGCGGTCCAATAAGTATTTACCTACTACAAGTTTTGTTGCCTATCGAATGCGAGTCCGGCGTCGAGCCGTCGCGTGGTCGACCGCGTTAGCGGCCGCGCTGGCCGTTGTCGTCGTCGTCAGCGCCGGTATCGGTCCGGTTCGGATCCCGCCCGCGGAGGTGCTGAAGATCGTCTTGAACGCGGCGGTCGTGCCCGCGGGCGTGGAGTTCGGCACGGCGGGCGTCGGGCCGCTCGCGCTCCCCGGTGTCGAGTTCGCCTACCGGTCGCCGTTCGCGTTCCCGGTCGACGACGTCCACCGCCGGATCGTGCTGCTCGTCAGGCTCCCGCGGATCCTGCTCGCGGCGCTCGTCGGGTTCTCGCTCGCGGCCGCGGGCACCGTGATGCAGGGGTTCTTCCGGAACCCGATGGCCGACCCGTCGATCATCGGCGTCTCCTCGGGCGCGGCCGTCGGCGCGGTGTCGTTCATCGTCTTCCCGGTCGCGCTGTCGACGACGCTGACGCTCCCGCTTCTCGGCGCGGTCGACGTGGGCGTCTCCTACGGGGCCGGCGTGAGCCTGTTCGCGTTCGTCGGCGCGCTGGTCGCGGCGTTCGGCGTGTACGCCATCGCGACCCGGCACGGCCGGACTCCGGTCGCGACGCTGCTCTTGGCGGGCGTGGCCGTCCAGACGTTCCTCGGCGCGGTCATCTCGTACCTCCAACTGCGCGCCGGCGAGTCGCTCCGACGGATCGTCGCGTGGCTGATGGGCCACCTCTCGGGGGCAGCCTGGAGCGAGGTCGCGGTCGCGGCGCTCGTCGTCCCGCCGCTTTTCGCGGTGCTTCTCGCGTACGCTCGCGATCTCAACGTCCTGCTGCTCGGCGAGGAGGAGGCCCGTGGACTCGGCATAGCGGTCGAGCGCACGAAGCGGATCCTGCTCGCGACGAGCGCGCTGATCACGGCCGCGGGCGTCGCGTTCGCGGGGATCATCGGGTTCGTCGGCCTGATCGTCCCGCACATGCTCCGGCTCGTCGTCGGTCCCGATCACCGAATACTGCTCCCGACCGCGGCGCTCTCGGGCGGGGCGTTCCTCGTCGCCGCCGACACCGCCGCCCGCTCCGGTACCGCCGAGTTGCCGGTCGGCGTCGTCACTGCCGCCGTCGGCGCGCCCTTCTTCGTCTACCTGCTGATGAACCGCGAGGTGTACGAGCTGTGAGCGGGGACGTCGGTCCCGCGGACGACGCCACCGCCGGCGTCGCCGCCGCGGACGACACCGGCGATGGCGACGCCGCGGACCGCCCCTCCGCCGGCGGTCCGCTCGTCGCCGTCCGCGATCTGACCGTCTCCTTCGGTGACATCGAGGCGGTCTCCGGGGTCGACCTGACCGTCGAGCGGGGAACGCTCGTCGGTCTCGTCGGTCCGAATGGCGCGGGAAAGACGACCGCGCTCCGAGCGATCACGGGGGCGCTCGAGGCCGACGAGGGCGACGTGCGTCTCGACGGCGACCCGACGTCGGAGCTGTCGGCCCGCGAGGTCGCTCGCCGGGTGGCGAGCGTGCCGCAGGAGACCGGGCTCTCCTTCGACTTCCCGGTCCGCCACGTCGTCGAGATGGGTCGAACCCCGTACCTCGGGCGGTTCGACGGACACGACGCCGAGGACGCGGCCGCGGTCGACGAGGCGATGGCCGCCGCCGGTGTCGAACGGTTCGCCGACCGGTCCATAACCGAGGTGTCGGGGGGCGAGCGCCAGCGCGTCCTCCTCGCGCGGGCGCTGGCTCAGGAGACGCCGACGCTGCTGCTCGACGAGCCGACGGCGAGCCTCGACGTGAACCACGCCGTGGCGACGATGGAACTGGTCCGCGACATCGCCGACGACGGCCGCGCCGCGATCGCGGCGATCCACGACCTCGACATGGCGGCCCGCTACTGCGACCGGATCGTCGTCATCGCCGGCGGCCGGGTCCGCGCCGACGGCCCGCCGGCGGACGTGCTCGACGCCGCGGCGGTCCGCGACGCGTTCGACGCGGAAGCGTTCGTCGGCCGGAACCCGGCGACCGGGACGCCCGCGGTCACGGCCTTCCCGCGGTCCGAAGTCGACTCCCGTCGGGTCCACGTCGTCGGTACCGGCCCGGACGCGGCGCGGGTCGTGGCGCGGCTCGCGGCCGCCGGCCACGAGACCTCTCTCGGCGTCGTTCCCGAGGGCGACGCCGCCGCCGTGGCCGCCGCGGACGCGAGCGCGAGGGTAGTGACCGTCCCGCCCTTCGCCGGCGTCGACGACGAGTCGCTGGCGGCGGCGAGCGAACTGGCCGCCGACGCGGACGTCGCGGTCGTCGTCGGCGGAGACGGGGGGTACTCCGACGGGACGGACCCCTACCGAATGGACTCATGCGATCGGATCGCGGGCGCGGTGGAGCGCGTCGTCGAGGTCCCGAGCGACGTCGCCGGCGAGGACTTGCTGGCCGCGGTGGCGGACGCCACGGCGTAGTCCCTCCGCCCGCCGCATCCCGCCGCGTCCGTCCCCGCGAAGCGTCACGCTTTATCCGACCGCCCCCCTCCGTCCGCCAATGAGCGTCCCCTGCGTCGCCGTCGAGCGCGAGCGCGGCGAGGCCGTCCGCGCGCGGCTCGCCGAGGTCGACCTCCTCGACGGCGACCACGAGATCGCCGTCGACGACGGGACCATCTACGTCCCGGTCACCGATCCGTCGGCGGTCCCCGCCGACCTCGCCGACCGGATCGTCGAGCGTGACGCGGCCGAGCGCGACCGGCCGCGGACGCCCGCCGACCTGCTCGGCTACGAGCCGTCACTGGAGCGGCTCGGCGACATCGTGATCGTCGACGAGGACGACGACGAGCGCGCCCGCGAGATCGCCGACGCCGTGATGGCCTCTGACCTGCCGTGTGCGACCGTCCTCAACCGGGCGTCGCCGATCGAGGGGGAGCTACGCGTCCGCGAGTGGGACGTGCTCGCGGGGAACGGCACCGAGACCGTCCACCGCGAGTACGGCCACGAGTTCGCGCTCGACGTCGCCGAGGTGTACTTCTCCCCGCGGCTCGCGACGGAGCGCCACCGCGTGATCGAGCGGGTGGGTCCGGACGAACGAGTCGTCGACATGTTCGCGGGCGTCGGCCCGTACGCGGTCCCGATGGCCGCTCGCGGTGCCGACGTCGTCGCCTGCGATCTCAACGAGGCGGCGATCGCGTACCTCGAGGAGAACGCCGAGCGCAACGGCGTGGCCGACCGGGTGACGGCGATCGCCGGCGACGTGCGCGAGACGACCGCGGCGTACGCGGACTCGGCCGACCGGCTCGTGATGAACCTCCCGCACTCCGCCGACGAGTTCCTCGAGACCGCGGTGTCGCTCGCGGGCGACGACTGCGTCATTCACTACTACGACATCCAACACGAGGACGACCCGTTCGGCCCCGGCGAGCGGGCGATCCGCGCGGCCGCGGGCGACGAGTACGAGGTCGTCGTGGAGACCGAACGCGTCGTCCGGTCGTACGCGCCCCACGAGTACAACGTCTGTCTCGACGTCCGGCTAACCCGGTCGTGAGTGGTGGTCGAACCGACGGCTGACGACGCACCGCCCGCGGTCAGTACGCGATCAGCGCGACCGCGACGACGGCCGCGGCGATCCCCGCCAGGTCGCTTATCTCAGGGGCGTTGCCGAAGACGAGGAAGCCGAGCGCCGCGGCAACGACGAAGTACATCGCCGTGATCGTCGTCGCGATCCCCGCCGAGCCGACCTGGAGCGCCGCGTAGTAGGCGACCGCCCCGACGCCGGAGGCGACGCCGGCGAGGCCCGCGAACCAGAGCGCGGTCGGGTCGTTGCCGAGGAACGCCGTCCCGCGATACCAGACGTAGACCCCGGCGACGGCGATGGCGACCGAGTAGGAGATTATCATCGCGATCTCGGGAGGCATCGACCGGGTCGCCACGTCGGCGAACAGCGCCCAGAACCCCCACGCGATCGCGCCGACCAGCGCGAGGAGGACGACCTGGTTCATCGACGGTCCCTACCCCTCGCGTCCTCGCTTCGGACGTATCTCGGTCGCAGGCGGTCCTCGATCGCGGCCGACGCGGTCGGCGGTGTGAGACGCATACGCCGACTGGAACCGGCGTCGTGAAAAGCGAACCGCGATCCGGTCGGTACCGGACGCGTGCGGTTCCCGAATCGGACCGGATCAGACCGGATCGGATCGGGCCATGCTGGATCGAATCGACCGGGTTGGATCGGATCCGCGTGGAGAACGCCGTCGTCCCCGAGCGACGGTCGGGGCGGACGGCTACGGCCCGTCACATGACGAGATCCGCGGCCGGGGAGGCGGGGCCAGAGGCGATCTCGCGCTTGGCACGTCGAGGACGTGGATCACACGTTGGCCGCGGTCGTTGCTGACAGCCGATGACCGATCGCCGGCGATTCGTGGGGAACGTCGCCGGCGGGTCGTCGCCGCCCGATACGGGCTCCGATCGGGCAGACACCGATGGGGAGCCGATCTCGCCGCCGAGAGGCGGCCGGTGTCTTTCGGCATCCGATGAATGTTCAACGTTGTATTTATGCTTTTTCCTTATATACGTATCAAGAAACGGAATACTGTGAAACGATCGAGTACGTATTACGCCGATTAGATCGGATATCGAACATCACTGGCGCGATTCGATCGGAGACGGTTCGGGGATCGGCGATCCCGTCGACGGCTCCGTTTCGGAACCCTTATTTTCGTCATCGGGGTATGAACGGATGCGCGCCGGGGTAGCTCAGCTGGCAGAGCGATTCCTTCGTAAGGAATAGGTCGAGGGTTCAAATCCCTCCTCCGGCTCTCGCTTCACTTCGTCCACCACGGGATTGTGACCGATAGCGGCGCTGATGTTTGGTTTTTTTTGGGTTTGGCTAAAGATAGATGGTGTATCCGTTCCCTGCTCGCGCCCTCCCGTCGGTCGGCGTTCGCTGAGGGAGAGGTCCTAGCGCCTACTTTCAGCCACTCAGAACGCACTCTCTACTGACGATTCCTACGGAATCGAGAGGAAGGGAAGCGGCGGGCTACGCCGAGAGTTCCTCGACGACCTCGCCCACCCGATCGATCGCGTCCTCGACGTCCCCGTCGTCGATCCCGAGGTTCGTCGTGAACCGCGTCGTGTACGTGTCGAACTCGCCGCAGCCGACGCCGGCGTCCGTACAGGCCTCGACGAGGTCGCTCGCCTCGATCCCGGCCGCCTCGGTGTCGGCGACGACGATGTTCGTGTCGGGTTCGGGAACCGAGACGCCGGGAAGCGCGTCGAGCCCGGCCGCGAGGGCGGCGGCGTTTGCGTGGTCCTCCGCGAGACGCTCGACGTTCTCCAGCGCGAGCAGGCCGGGCGCGGCGATCATCCCCGCCTGACGCATCCCGCCGCCGAACAGCTTGCGGACCCGCCGGGCCTCGTCGATGAACGCCTCGTCGCCGGCGAGGATCGAGCCGACCGGCGCACCGAGTCCCTTCGAGAGACAGAAAGTGACGCTGTCGATCTCCTCGAGCAACGAGGGAACGGACGTACCGAGCGCGACGCTCGCGTTGAACACGCGTGCGCCGTCGAGGTGAACCGGCACGCCGGCGTCGTGCGCGGCGGTCGCGGCCGCGTCGAGCCGCGCTTTGGGAACCGCGACTCCCCCGCGGTAGTTGTGGGTGTTCTCGAGGCTCAAGAGACCGGTCCCCGGCCGGTGGAGGTCCTCCTCGACGACCTCCCGCTCGACCTCCTCGGCGGTCGGGACGCACCGATCGCCGGCGTCGATCGTCCGGGTCTGAAGCCCCGAGAGCGCCGACGCGCCCGCGAGCTCCCACCGGTAGACGTGCGACTCACGCTCGAGGAGGATCTCCTGTCCGGGCTCGGTGTGGACGCTGATCGCGATCTGGTTCGCCATCGTCCCGCTCGGCGTGTAGAGGGCGGCCTCCGTGCCGACGGCCTCGGCCGCGCGGCGCTCCAGCTCGTTGACCGTCGGGTCGTCGCGGTACACGTCGTCGCCGACCTCGGCGTCCCGCGCCGCGTCCCGCATCGCTTCCGAGGGCTTCGTGACGGTGTCGGATCGCATGTCGATGAAGTCGTCCGTGGACATTCTTGTGCCGCCGTTTCGCGGCCGGCATCAAATAGCCCGCGCTCTCGGAACCGCCTCGTTTCCGGGATTCCGCGAGCGCGTCCTTCTTAACGCGGCCGGCCGTGTCACGCGACATGGCAACGGAAGCCGCACCCGACGACGGGTCCGACGCCCCGGACGCGTACGACGCCCTCCTCGAGCGCGCGAAGCGCTGGAACGCGGTCGGCAGCGCCGCGGGCGTCCTCGGCTGGGACCAGCAGGTGATGATGCCCGAGGGCGGCACGCCCGCCCGCTCGAAACAGCTCTCCGCGCTCTCGTCGGTCCGCCACGACATGCTGACCGACGACGAGACCGCCGACCTCCTCGCGGAGCTCTCGGACGCCGACCTGACCGACGAGGAGTCCGCGGTCGTCCGCGAGATCCGCCGAGACCACGAGCGCGCCGACGCGGTCCCCGGCGAACTCGTCGAGCGGATCTCCGAGGCGAGTTCCGAGGCGCTCGCGGCTTGGGAGGAGGCGCGGGCCGAGGACGACTTCGAGGCGTTCGCGCCGCACCTGGAGCGCCAGGTCGAACTCAAACGCGAGTACGCCGACCACGTCGCCCCCGACCGCGATCCCTACGAGGTCCTCTTCGAGGAGTACGAGCCGTGCCTCTCCATCGAGCGTGCGGAGGAGATCCTCGAGGAGCTTCGGGAGACGCTCGTCCCCGTGATCGACGCGATCCGCGAGTCCGACCGCGACCTCGCCGTCGACACCTTCGAGGGGACCTTCCCGACCGACGACCAGGAGGCGCTCGCGCGCGACGCCCTGGAGACGGTGGGATACGACTTCGACCGCGGTCGGCTGGACGTCTCCTCGCACCCGTTCACCTCCGGCAACCAGTTCGACTGTCGGGTGACGACGCGGTTCGACGAGTCCGACCCGCTCGCCGCGGTGGGGTCGACGATCCACGAGTTCGGCCACGCCCAGTACAACCTCGGGTTGCCGCGGGAACACTGGGGGACGCCGCTCGGGGAGTCTCGCGACCTCTCGGTCCACGAGTCGCAGTCGCGGCTCTGGGAGAACCACGTCGGCCGGAGCCGGGCGTTCTGGGAGCTATTCCTCCCGGCGTTCAAGGAGCGCTTCCCCGACACTGCCGACGCGACCGTCGAGGACGCCTACGAGGCCGTAAACCAGGTGTACGAGGACAACCTCGTCCGCGTCGAGGCCGACGAGCTCACCTACCACCTCCACATCGTCGTCCGCTTCGAGATCGAGCGCGACCTGGTCCGCGGCGACCTCGCGATCGAGGACGTGCCCGAGGTCTGGAACGACAAGTACGAGGAGTACCTCGGGATCCGACCCGAGAGCGACGCGGAGGGCTGTCTCCAGGACATCCACTGGAGCCACGGCAACTTCGGCTACTTCCCGACGTACTCGCTCGGCTCCGTCATGGCCGCACAGCTGTACGCGGCCGCCGAGAGCGAGATCGACGACCTGGAGGGGTCGATCGCCGACGGCGACTTCGACCCGCTCCGCGAGTGGCTCGGCGAGAACGTCCACCGGCACGGCTCCCGCTACGAGACGAACGAGCTGGTGAGGCGGGCGACCGGCGAGGACTTCTCCGCGGACGCGTTCCTCGCTTACGTCGATGAGAAGTACGGCGAGCTGTACGACCTCTAGGGCGCGTCTAGGGTCGCGTCCCGAACTCACTCCTCCTCGGCGACCCGCTCGCCGACGTCGAGCCCGTTCGCGAGCGCGGCGTGGAGCCGTCCCTCGCCGGCGATCCAGTCGCCGAGGACGTACAGCCCCTCGCGCGCCGCGGCGTCGACCGGGTCCTCCCCGTCGACCGGATCGCGGTCGAGTTCACCCTCCGGGATCGCGTAGCGCCACCCCTGGTGGTCCGTCCAGTCGGGGTCCAGCAGGCGGTCGTCGCCCACGATCTCGGCGGCGTGACCGGCCAGTTCGGCGACGTTGTCGGCGGGGTCGGCGTCGTAGCGCTCGGCCGACCAGTCGCCGCCGGCCTGGACGACGAGCAGCGACTCGCCGTCGGGGACGTGCCCGGCCTTACACTCCTCGCGGGAGATCCAGCCGACCTCGTGTTGTTTGTCCGTGTTGACGAGCCCGTAGTACGGTCGGTCGAGCGCGAACGAGTAGTGGAGGACCGCGGTCCAGACGGTGCGGTAGGGCACGTCGGCGGCGGCCGCCCGAAGCGACTCTCGGGCCGGCGACTCCCACTCGGCGTCGGCGAGGAGATCGGCGGTCTGCGGGGCCGGCGGGTTCACGAGGAGCACGTCGAAGGGTCCCCACGAGTCGCCGTCGGTGTCGACGAGGGTCCACGCGTCGTCGCGGTCGCTCCCGCCACCCCCTGCCCGCCGGATCGTCTCGACGCGAGTCCGTCGGTGGACCGTCGCGTCGGTCTCGCCGAAGAGCCGCTTCGCGATCTGGGTCAGTCCCTTCCGATAGCTCCACTTGTGTCCGTCGGCGTCGCGGCCGGGAGACACCTCGCCCGACTCCTCGAAGGTGTAGATCGGCTCCGTCACCTCGACCATCCCCTCGTCGTCGAGCACCTCGGTCACGAGGTCGACGACCCGCTCGTCGTCGGATCTGAGGTAGTTCGCGCCGTAATCGTACACGAGGTCGCGGTCGTCGTTCCGTCGGGTCGCGGCCCGGCCGCAGAGCCCGCCCGACTTCTCGAGAACGGTCACCTCCGCGTCCGGGACGGCCGAGTCGAGGACGTGGGTCGCCGCCGCCGCGGCCGCGCCCGCGCCGACGATTCCGATGGTGGTCATGGACGTGTGAGCGTACGGCCGCCGAGGGATAACGGTTGCCGAGGTCAGAAGGCGATCTCGAAGCGCGCCCCGCCGCCGTCTCCCTCGGTCGCCGAGACCTCCCACCCGTGTCCCTCCGCGATCTGCGCCACGATCGAGAGCCCGTATCCGGTCCCCTCCTCGCTCGTCGAGTAGCCGTACTCGAACACCTCCCTACGCACGTCCTCGGGGATCCCCGGACCGTCGTCAGCGACGTACAGCGTTCCGCCGTCGGGCGTTCTCCCCACGCTGACGGTCGCGTCGTCGCCGCCGTGGTCGACCGCGTTTCGAAAGAGGTTCTCCAGGAGTTCGCGGAACCGGCTCTCGTCGGCGTCGATCTCGCCCAGATCGCCGTCGATCCGCAGCGTGGCCCCGTCCGTCTCCACGTTCCGCCACGACTCGCGAACGACCGCCTCGACGTCGACGGCCTCGGTCTCGCCGATCGACCGGCCGTCCTTCGAGAGCGCGAGCACGTCGTCGACGAGGTCGTCGATCCGCGAAAGCGACTCCGCGATGTTGTCCAGTTCGGGGGCGTCGTGCTCCTCTCGCGCGATGTCCGTGTAGCCGATCGCGACCGAGAGCGGGTTGCGGATGTCGTGTGCGAGGATGTCCGCGAACTCGTCGAGCCGCTCCTTCTGGTCGCGGAGCTGTTCCTCCCGGCGTTTCCGTTCGGTGATGTCACGGATGATCCCCGTGAAGTACTGCTCTCCGTCGTACTCGTGTTCCCGGAGGCTGATGAGCGTCGGCACTTCGTGGCCCGCCTTGTGCTCGGCGGGCAGTTCGATCCCGTCCCAGTCGATGTTCCGATCGCCCGTCTCGACGTACGACGCGAGCGCGGCCATGTGGACCGGCTGGAGCCGCTCCGGGATGATCTTCATCTTCGAACTGCCGATCAGCTCCTCGGGCGCGTACCCGAGGATGTCCTCGACCGCCGCGTTGGCGTAGACGATCTCGCTCTCGGCGTCGATCGTCAACATTCCCTCCGAGGCGTTCTCGACGAGCGTCCGGTAGAAGTCGTCCGAGTCGGCGGGAGACGTGGAGGGATCCATTCGTCCTCTGGAAGTCCCTGAACCTCCCGACAGTTAACCTTTGATACCGGTCAGTTCGGGACGGCGGGACGAAGACGATCGGTTCGGGGCGGCGAGACGAACCGAATCACTCCGTGACGATCTCGAATCGGACCCCGGCCAGCTCCGCGGCCTCGTCGATCTCGATCTCCCAACCGTGTGCCAACACGATCTGGCGGACGCTCGCCATCCCCATCCCGATCCCCTCCTCGCCCGATTTCGTCGAGAATCCCGGCGTAAACACGTGATCGCGGTGTTCGGGGGCGATTCCGGGGCCGTCGTCCTCGTAGAAGATCCCGCGGTCGAACGCGCCGAACCGGACCTCGACGTCGTCGTTCCCGTGTTCGATCGAGTTGCGGACGACGTTCTCTAACAGCCGTCTCAAAGCGTCGACGTCCGCCTCGACGGACGCGTCGTCCACCGTGTACGAGGCGGACTCCGGCGGGTCGATCGCGGTCCAGACCGTCTCGAACAGGGCGTCGAGGTCGGCCGACTCGACGGTCGAGACGACCTCGCCGGTCCGGAGGGTGTCGACGAGGTCGCGCCGCAGGTGGTCGACCCGCTCCATCGCCCGCCGCGCGTGCTCGACGTGTTCCATCTCCCCGGTGTCGAGCGCCAGGTCCAGTCGACCGCGGACCGTCGAGACCGGTCCCTGGAGGTCGTGTGAAACGAAGCTGGCGAACTCGTCGAACCGCTCATTCCGACGTTTCAGCTCGCGCGTTCGCCGCTCGAGCTGTCTGGTTCGCCGCTCCCGTTCGCTCACGTCCTTCGCGGAGACGACGATCCGCGTCGCCGACCCGTCGGCGTCGGTGACGGGTCTAAACGTGCCCTCGACGGTCACCGACCCGCCGTCGTCCGTCGGGTGGACGGCGTCGTACTCCACGTACTCGCCGTCCGCGGCTCGGTCGATCCACCCCTCGACCGCCTCCCGATACTCGTCCGTCCACCACGGCGCCTCCGAGAAAGGTCGACCGACGAGGTCCTCGCGGTCGACGTCGACGTACCCGAGCGCCGTGTCGTTCACGTCGACGATGGTACCGTCGGGCTCGAGGAGACCGACGAGGAGGTTCGGGTCGTCGAAGATCGCCTCGAAGCGACGCTCCTTCCGTCGGAGCGCCGCTTTCCGGTCCTTCAGCTCGGTGATGTCCCTCCCCTCGGGGATGAGCAGGATCACCTCGCCCTCCTCGTTCGTGACGGGTCGGACCGAGAAGTCGACTATCGCCTCGCCGTCAACTCCGTGGATCGCGATCTCTTCGCGATAGAGGTCGCCGTTTCGGGCCGCCTCGACCCCTTCACGGGCCGATTCGCGGGCGTCCGGGGACGACTCGAACCACGGTCCCTCCCAGAGGGGATCGCCGACGACCGCGTCGCGTTCGGTGTCCGCGAACGAGAGCGCCGCCTCGTTGGCCTCGAGTATCGTCCCGTCGGGATCGAGCAGGCCCGTGAACTGGTAGGTGTTGTCGAAGATCGCCTCGAACCGACGCTTCCCGCGCTCGACCGCTCGCTGCGAGCGATATCGCTCGACGGCGTTCTCGATGCGGTTCGCCAACAGCGTGTACTGGTCCGTGCCGCCCTCCTTCTGGAGGTAGTCGGTCACGCCGGCGGAGACCGCCTCGCTCGCGATCTCCTCGCTTCCCTTCCCCGTGAACAACACGAAGGGGATCTCCGAACGTTCGTCGCGGACCGCCTCGAGGAGTTCGATCCCGTCCATCTCCGGCATGTCGTGATCCGAGACCACGCAGTCGACGTCGTCCTCCCGGACCGGCTCGAGGGCGTTCTCCGGGCTCGTCTCGGTTCGAACGTTCAGCCGGTCACCCTCGCGTTCGAGGAACTCCGCGGCGAGATCCGCGAACGCCGGATCGTCGTCGACGTGGAGCACCTGGATCGGACCGGTCACGACCGGCCGCTTGAGCGAGGATCCTAATAGGAGTTGTCAACTGATCGGGAGACGCGAGCCGCGTCACTTCTCGATGATGCTCTCCTCGACGGCCTCGCCGAAGTGCCGCGCGACGTCCTCGTAGTAGACGAGCGCCTCGTCGCCGACCTCGAGGTCGGTGACCGCCTTGCGCCCCTCGCTCGTGGCGACTTTCACGGTCTCGGCGTTCTGGATGAGCGTCTCGATCCGGTCGACCCCGTCGTCGGTCTCGACTTCCGCCTGGACCCGGAACATCGGCCGCTTCTCGATCTTCACGCGACCGACGATCGCCTCGCGGGTGTGCCCCTCCGTGTCGACGACCTGGACCTCGTCGCCGCTCGACAGCTCCGCGAGGTAGTTCGTGCCGCCCTCGGGGTTCCGCACGTAGGCGTGGACCGCGCCCGCATTCACGCGGAACGGGCGCGACTCGACGTACGGCGACTCCGCGGTCTCCGCGTGGACGAAGAAGAGCCCGCGCGACATCGACCCGACCAACATCCCCTCGGCGTCGTCCATCAGCGATCCGGTGTCGATACAGACCCGGTCGGCCATGCCGGTGGCCTCGACCGCGGTCACCTCGGCGTACCGGAGATCGAGCGTCTCGCGGTCGGCCGCGTCCCGGGCCTCGACCGCCCCGCGGATCTCGTCGGGCGAGTCCGAGTCGATGAGCACGCCGTCCGCGCCGATCTCGAGCGTCTCGAAGGCGGTCCGCGCCTCGGCGGCGGTCGTCGCGCCCGCGATCAGGTGGGTCTCCTCGCCGACGCGCGCGATCAGGTTCTCGAGGGGAATGATCGACCAGTCCTCGCCGACGATCACCGTGAAGTCGGCCGCCTCGGCCGCCTCCTCGGCGAACGCCTCGTACTCCGTGCCGAGCACGCGGACGTACGCGCCCTGCGCGCGGTCGTCGCGCCGCCGGAGCGTCGTGAGGTCGGCCGACCCGGAGAAGTCGTCGGGGAGGTCGATGGTGCCGTCGCCCTCGCCGCCCTTCCCGACGAAGCAGGCGTCCGCCTCCGCCTGCTCGTCGTCGCCGTCGACGACGTCGGCGTCCGCGAGGAACGCCGCCACGTTCACGTCGCCGAGCTCCCTGACGCGCGCGACGTCCGCCTCGTCGACGAGCACCCAGTCGGCTCCCGCCTCGATGGCGGCCGTGATCCGTCGCTTCCGCGCCTCCCAGTCGCCGACCGCGCCGTCGGCTTTGACCCAGACCGTGCGTGTCATTACCGGAACCTCACGGGGGCGATGCTTGAAAACTGCGGAAGGGACATGCGGGCGGTCGGATCGACGTTGCGTTCGATATCGTCACCGAAGCCGGATCTTCAGGCCTCGAGGAACCCGCCGGCCTCGAGCGCCTCCTCGACGGGGGCGTCGTCGTGGACGACCGCCGACACCGCGCTCGCGATCCCCTCTGGGTCGTCGTGCTGGAAGATCGACCGCCCCATCGAGACGCCGGCCGCGCCGCCGTCCATCGCGCCGCGCACCATCTCGACGGTCTCGCGGTCGGTCCCCTTCGAGCCGCCGGCGATGACGACGGGGAGTCGGGTGGACTCGGTGACGCGTCCGAAGGAGTCGCCGTCGCCGGAGTAGCCGGTCTTCACCACGTCCGCGCCGAGTTCCTCGGCGAGCCGCACCGCGTGCCCGAGCGACTCGGGATCCGTGCTGTCGACGCCCGGACCGCGCGCGTACGCCATCGCGAGCACGGGGAGTCCGAGCCGCGAGGCCTCGTCCGTGAGCTCCGCGAGCTCCTCTATCTGTTCGGGCTCGTGGTCAGAGCCGACGTTGATGTGGAACGAGACCGCGTCCGCGCCGGCGCGGACCGCCGCCTCCGCGCTCGCGGTGACGCGTTTGTCCTGTTCGTCCGGGCCGATCGTCGTCGAGGCGTTCACGTGGACGATGTAGCCCGCGCCGTTCTTGTTGTCGTGGACGCGCGGGGCGATCCCCCGCTGGGTGAGCACCGCGTCCGCGCCGCCGCTCGTGACGCCGTCTATCGTCGACTCGATGTCGACGAGGCCCTTCACGGCGCCCATCGTGATCCCGTGGTCCATGGGGACGATGAGGTATCGATCGTTCGTCGAGATCCGGTCGAGTCGTGCCGAGAGTCCTGCTGTCATTGTGGATCGGTCTTATGTGACCCTGTGTCAAAGGGAGGTAAGTCGGTTTCGTTCCGGGAGGAATTGGCTCCGATCCCGGCGGCGGGCCGGTCGCCGCCCGACACGGACCGCCACACCCGCCCCGCTCAGCGCGACTCCGCCGCCCCGGTGCGCGCCGCGTAGCCGCGCTCGGCGCCCGCCTTCAGCTCCCGCGAGAGCGACTCGAGCCGGTCGGCGACGGCCTCCGTCGACAGGTCCTCCTCGACGCCGTCGGCGACGATGTCCACGAGGGCGGAGCCGACGATGATCCCGTCCGCGCCGCCCGCGACGATGCGCTCCGCGTGTTCGCCGGTCGAGATGCCGAAGCCGACCGCCTTCGGCACGTCGTACTCGCGGAGCCGGTCGAGGCTCTCGGTCGTGCTGTCCGCCACGTCGCTCTTCGCGCCCGTCGTCCCGAGCCGAGCCTGGACGTAGACGTACCCCGAGACCCGACTCATGATGCGCTCGAGCCGCTCGCCCTTCGTGGTCGGGGCGACGATGAACACGAGGTCCAGCCCGAACTCGTCGCAGGCCTCCCGCAGCGGGTCGGCCTCCTCGGCGGGGAGGTCGGGGACGACGAACCCCTCCAGGCCGACCTCGGCGGCCTTCTCGACGAAGGCGCGGGGGCCGTCGCTGCTCGCGGCGTCGCCGCTCGTCTCCGAGGCGCTCCGCGCCTCGCTACCTCCGTACTGGTATATGAGGTTGTAGTAGGTCATACACACGAGCGGCGCGTCCACGTCGAGCTCCTCGACGAACGCGAAGAAGCGGTCGGGCGTCATCCCTCCCTCAAGCGAGCGCACGACCGCGCCCTGGATCGTCGGCCCCTCGGCGATCGGTTCGGAGAAGGGGAGCCCGAGCTCGATCACGTCGGCCCCGCCGCGGTCGAGCGCCTCGACGTACGCGAGCGACGACTCGTAGTCCGGGTCGCCGACAGCGAGGTAGGGGACGTAGGCCGGGCCGTCCGCGAACGCGGCGGCGATCGCCTCGCTGTTGCCGGTTCCGGGCGTTCGGTCCGCCATCTCAGATCCCCCCCGTGAACATCGACATGTCGGGTGCGCCTTCGATGTCGCGCTTGTCGGTCTCCTCGATGACGGACTCGAGGTCCTTGTCGCCGCGGCCGGAGACGGTCACGACCACCCGCTCGCCGAGGTCCTCGGCGTGCTCCTCGAGGTAGCCGAAGGCGTGGGCGGTCTCCAGCGCGGGAATGATCCCCTCGGTGTTCGAGAGCCGGTGGAACCCCTCGAGCGCGGCGTCGTCGTCGACCGCCACCGGCGTGACCCGTCCCTCGTCGACGAGGTACGCGAGTTCGGGGCCGACGCCGGCGTAATCGAGCCCTGAGGATACGGAGTGACTCTCCATGATCTGGCCGTGGGAGTCCTGGAGCAGCTTGGTTCGCGCGCCGTGGAGCACGCCCTCCTCGCCGGCGAAAAGCGACGCGGAGTTGGGTGCGACGCCGGCCTCCTCGTCGACCTCCAGCGTGGAGCCGCCCGCCTCGATCGCGTGGAGCGCGACAGACTCGTCGTCGACGAACCCCGCGAACGACCCCATCGTGTTGGAGCCGCCGCCCGCGCAGGCGACCACGTCGGTCGGTAGCTCGCCCGTCTTCTCGATCGACTGCGCGCGCGCCTCCTCGGAGATGACCGCCTGGAAGTCCCGGACCATCACCGGGAACGGGTGGGGACCGACCACCGACCCGATCACGTAGTGGGTGTTCTCGACGGTGGTCGCCCAGTCGCGCATCGTCTCCGAGATGGCCTCCTTCAGCGTGCCGCGGCCCGCGGTGACGGGATTTACCTCCGCGCCGTTGAGCTTCATCCGGAAGACGTTGGGGCGCTGGCGGTTGATGTCGCGCTCGCCCATGTAGATCTCACAGGGCATGTCGAGGTGGGCGGCCGCCATCGCGGTCGCGGTGCCGTGCTGGCCCGCGCCCGTCTCCGCGACGATGCGTTCCTTGCCCATGTACTTCGCGAGAAGCACCTGACCTAAGGCGTTGTTCAGCTTGTGTGCGCCGCCGTGGAGCAGGTCCTCGCGTTTGAGGTACACCTCCCGGTCGTAGCGCTCGGAGAGCCGCTCGGCGCGCTGAAGCGGCGTCGGTCGGCCGCCGAAGTCCGCGAGCCGCTCGCGGAACTCGTCCATGAAGCCGTCCTCGTTTCCGAGGACGTAGCGGTCGTAGGCGTCGGTCAGTTCCTCGATCGCGGGCATCAGCGCCTCAGGGACGTACTGGCCGCCGTAGCGGCCGAACTTCCCGTCGTCGCGGCCACGCTCGCGGCCCGGTCGCCGCGAGGGCTCCGGTGCGTCGGTCGTCGTGGGTTCCGTCTCGCTCATATACGTGTCTCCGGGGCGTCGTCGGTGGAGTGCGTGTCGGTTTCCGCTCGAGTCAGCTCTCGGGTATTCGCCTCGACGTCGCCGTCCATGATCGCGCTCCCGACGAGGAGCGCGTCCGCGCCGGCCGCCCGCATCCGGCGGACGTCCGCGGGGGAGGCGATCCCGCTCTCGGCGATCAGCGTCGCGTCGTCGGGGACTGCCGGCGCGACCGACTCAAAAGTCCCGAGGTCGACGACCAGTTCCGCGAGGTCGCGGTTGTTCACGCCGATGAGCTTCGCGCCCGCGTCGACGGCAGTCTCCAGCTCCTCGCGGTCGTGGACCTCCACGAGGACCTGGAACCCGCGGTCGCGCGCGGCAGCGAGCAGGTCGGGGAAGTCGTCGCCGACGAACCGGGCGATGAGCAGGACGACGTCGCTCTCGACGGCGTCGAGCTGCGACTCCGCCACGACGAAGTCCTTGCGGAGGACCGGCACGTCGACCGCCTCGCGCACGCGGTCGAGCGTCTCCGTGCTCCCGCCGAAGTGTTCGGGTTCCGTGAGTACGCTCAGCGCGGCCGCGCCGCCGGCGACCATCGACTCGGCCAGCTCCACCGGGTCGTCCTCGCGGGTACCTTCGGTGGTCGGACTGGTGGGTTTGACCTCCGCGATCACGGGGACGCGGTCGTCCGCCTCCGCGCGTTCGAAGGCGGCGCGCAGGTCGCGGGGGTCGACGGCGACGCGGTCCGAACCGGCCGGCTCGCCCGACTCGTCGCCTTCTCCCCCTCCGTCGTCGCCGCCTGCGCCCTCCTCGCCCTCTCGTGCCCTCTCGCGGGCCGCGGCGAGGATCGACCGTACCGCCGGATCCAACTCCGCTGTATCGTCCATTACTGTACACTAATGGACGTATTTGTACATAAGGCTTGTGGGGGCGGAGCCACCGACAGCGAGAAGTCCTCGGTCCGATCGGTTCCTCACTCCGTTTATCCGTCGCGGGGACCCACC
Organism: Halorubrum cibi; assembly: GCF_900182635.1. Lineage (GTDB taxonomy): Archaea > Halobacteriota > Halobacteria > Halobacteriales > Haloferacaceae > Halorubrum > Halorubrum cibi. The sequence goes on from NZ_FXTD01000006.1 coordinate 86,006, forward strand.
GAAGCCCATGGCCACGAGCGGCACTTCCGGCGTCTTCGCGCGCGAGTACGACTTCGGACGAGCGGTCGAGATCGGGTTCGCCGGCGGGCGGGCGATCGCCGTCTCCTTCCCGGAGCGGGTTCCGGACGACGCGACCGGTGATCACGAACTCCTCGATCGGATCGGCGACGCCCTCGACGGCGACCCCGAACCGTTCGACGACGTCGAGATCGGGCTCACCGTTCCGACCGACCAGCGCCGGGTGCTCGAGGCGCTCCGCGAGCTTCCAGTCGGCGAGTCGTCGTCGCTGAGTCGACTCACGCGGCTCGCGGGGCTCGACGACAACGACGCCGAGGACCTCGAACTGGTGACGCGGGCCCTCCGCGAGAACCCGCTCCCGGTGATCCTCCCGGACCACCGCGTGGAGGGCGGCCCGTACGCGACCCCCGCTGACGTGCGCGAGCGACTCCGAGACGCGGAGGGGTTGTGACCCACGCGGAGGAATTGTGATCCGAGGCGCGGAGGGATCGTGACCGAACGCGCTCGGAGGCTGTAACGAGCGAGTACCGCCGGTCGGACAAAGTATACGGTCCTCCGGTCTGGAGTACACCCATGGACGACGCCGGGGCCGACGGCCGGCACGCGGGGGGCGCGTCCGGCGACGGGGAGGCGATCGATCCGCCGGAGACGTTCCGCGAGTCGGCCGCCGTCGCCGATCCGGACGTGTACGACTCGTTCGCGGCCGACTGGCCCGACGCGTGGCGGGCGGCTGCCGACCTCCTCGAGTGGGAGCGCTACCCGGAGACGGTGCTCGACGACGACGACCCACCCTTCTACGAGTGGTTCCCCGACGGCCGGCTCAACGCCGCGGCCAACTGTCTCGACCGGCACCTCGAGGACCGGCGCAACCGGCTCGCGATCCGGTGGTTCGGCAAGCGCGGCGAGCGTCGGTCGTACACCTACGCGGACCTCCACCGCGAGGTGAACGCCGCCGCGGCGGGCCTGCGGGATCTGGGCGTCGAGGAGGGCGACGTCGTCACGATCTACCTCCCGATGATCCCGGAGCTGCCGGTCGCGATGCTGGCGTGCGCGCGGATCGGCGCGCCCCACAACGTCGTCTTCGCCGGACTGTCGGCGGAGGCGCTCGCGACCCGGATCGACGCGGCCGACTCGGCGTATCTGATCACCTGCGACGGCTACTACCGCCGTGAGGACGCGTTCAACCAGAAGTCGCGCGCGGACAACGCCCGCCTCAAGGCCGACGCCGACCTCGAGGCGACGGTCGTCGTCGACCGCCTCGGCGACGCCCTCGAGACGCCCCTCGCCGCGGACGAACACGACTACGGGACGCTGGTGGACGCACACGACGGCGAGCGCGTCGACCCCGTCGCACGCGATGCGACCGACCTGCTGTTCGTGATGTACACCTCGGGGACCACCGGCCGGCCGAAGGGCGTCGAGCACGCGACGGGTGGGTACCTCGCACACGTCGCGTGGACGACCCGGAACGTCCTCGACGTGCGCCCCGACGACACTTACTGGTGTGCCGCCGACATCGGCTGGATCACCGGTCACTCCTACGGGGTGTACGGGCCGCTCGCGACCGGGACGACGACGGTGCTCTACGAGGGGTCGCCCGACTACCCTGACCGCGACCGCGTGTGGGACCTGATCGAGCGCAACGCGGTCAGCGTCTTCTACACCTCCCCCACCGCGATCCGCTCGTTCATGAAGTGGGGCGCGGAGTACCCGGACCGCCACGACCTCTCATCGATCCGCCTCCTGGGAACCGTCGGCGAGTCGATCACGCCGAAGGCGTGGCGCTGGTACCGCGAGCACGTCGGCGGGGGCGACGCGCCCGTCGTCGACACCTGGTGGCAGACGGAGACGGGCGCTATCGCCCTCGCGACGCTGCCGGGCGTCACGCCGATGAAGCCCGGGAAGGTCGGCCCGCCGCTGCCGGGGATCGACGCCCGCGTCGTCGACCGCGACGGCGACCCCGTCGAGCCGGGCGAGACCGGCTACCTGACGATCGGGTCGCCGTGGCCCGGCATGCTCCGCGGACTGCGCGAGGGCGAGGAGCGCTATCGGCGGGAGTACTGGACCGAGAGCGAGGACGGCTGGCACTACCGCACCGGCGACGGCGCGACCGTCGACGAGGACGGCTACGTGACGATCCTCGGTCGTGTCGACGACGTGATCAACGTCCGGGCCCACCGGTTCAACACTGCCGAGCTGGAGTCGGCCATCGTCTCGGTCGACGGCGTCACCGAGGCGGCCGTGGTCGGCGACGACGACGGCGGCGTCGTCGCGTACGTGACGACCCGCAGCGACGTCGATCCCGACGCCGCCCTCCGCGAGGCGATCACGACGGAGGTCGCCGGCGTCGTCGCCGAGGTCGCCCGACCCGACCGGATCGTCTTCACCCCCGAACTGCCGAAGACCCGCTCGGGGAAGATCATGCGCCGGCTCCTCGAGGACATCGCCCGCGGCGAGGAGTTCGGCGACGTGAGCGCGCTGCGGAACCCCGAGGTCGTCGGCGAGATCGAGTCGACGGTCCGCGAGGAATGAGTTTCGGTCTCAGACTGAAATACGAAACGAGACGAAGTTCTGAGGGGAGCATCAAAGGACGCAGAGGGCCAGAGGTCTCAGAAACTCTCTGGAACGGTCCGAGACGCCCCGGATAGGGAGGACACCACAAGAATTACCTTTCGCGTTTTCGAACAAACACGAAATCATGAGCGAGGCCCTCTCCGCCGACTCGTACGACGCGCTCGTGGCGGCGGCGGAGACGTATCGCGCCGCGGTCGTCGTCCGTCTGACGGGGGAGGCCGGCCTCCGGGCGGCCGAGATCCCGCGCGTCCGCCCCTGCGACCTCGGAGAGTCGCCGGCCGCCGAGGGGACGTTCCTCCTCGCGGTGCCGGCGGCTTCCGGGGCTATGAAAACCGAGGGCGTCGAGGCGTCGGACGACCCCGTCCCGATCGATCGCGAGACGGTCGTGCCCGCGTCGCTCGCGGCCGACCTTCGTCGGTACGCCGAGAGCGAGGGGCTCGCCGCGGAGGACCCCTTCGTCGGCGTCTCGACCCGCCGCGTCCAGATGTTGGTGCGCGAGACCGCCGATCGGGCTCGGGAGCGCCGCGACGACCCGGCGCTGTCGTCGGTCACGCCGCGGGACCTCCGGCGGACCTTCGCCCGGCGGCTCCTCGTCGACCGCGGCGTCGACCCGCACGTCGTCCGCGAGGCCGGCGGCTGGGAGACGATGGACGCGCTGGACGATCACCTCGATCCGCTCGACGGCGAGGCCGTCGCCACGGCCGTCGCCGGCGGCGGGCGCGACTCCCCGGACGTCGGCGGGGACGCGCGAGTCGACTGGACCGACCGCGGCGGCGACCGCGACGGCGACACGGACGACCGCCAGGGCGCGACGCTCACGCTCGTGCGCGCCTTCGAGGCGGTGGCCGAGGTTCCGGACCGAGAGGCCCTCTTCGAGACGGTCGTCGATCGGGCCTCCGAGACGGACCGGTGGCGAGAGGCGCGAATCCGCCGCGAGTCGTCCGCGTCGGAGTCGGAACCGGGCGACGAGAGAGCGGAGCGGAGCGTCGAGGACGACCGGTGGCTCTCCGTCCCGATCGGCCACTGGGAGACGACCTACGGGACGCTTCGGCTCCTCCCGGACGGCGCGCCGGCGGGCCCGGCGGAGCGTCGCGAGGCCGAGGCGCTCGGTCGGTGTCTCGGCTGGGCGGTCACGGCGGGGCGCTGGCGGGACCTCCTCCGCTCCGACGCGGTCACCGAGGTCGAGTTCCACACCGAAGCCGAGGCCGCGTTCCTCGCGTCGGCGAGCGCGGCGCTCAACTGCCGGATCGAGCTCGAGTCGACGGTCGCGGTGTCGGGATCGGCCTCGCGGTGGTACCTCTCCGTGACCGGTGCGGGGCCGCAGGCGGTCGCGGACGCGGTCGACGTCGCGGACGGTGTCTCCGAGCTTCGCGTGATCGAGACCCGCGAGGACGGCTGTGCGGTGTCGGCCCGCGCGACCGGCGGGTCGATCGTCCGCGCGCTGACGGGCCACGGCGCGGCCGTCCGGGAGGCGGTGGCCGAGGACGGCCGCGTACGGGTCGTCGCCGACCTCCCGGACGGGACCGACGTGCGGCCGATCGCCGACGACCTCCGGGAAGTCTTTCCCGACGCGCGGCTCGTGAGCAAGGAGTCGGTCGCGCGATCGCCACGGACGGAGTCGGCGCTCCGCGAGGAGGTGGTCGATCGGCTCACCGACCGCCAGTGGGCGACGCTGTCGGCGGCGTACCACAGCGGCTACTTCGACTGGCCGCGCGGCAGCACGGCCGAGGAGGTCGCGGACGCGATGGACGTCTCCTCGCCGACGTTCCACAACCACCTCCGGAAGGCGGAGCGGGCCCTCCTCGAGACGCTCTTCGAGGAACGCGACGCGCGGGATCGGCCGTGACTCCCCGGGAGGAGCCGCCTCGACCGTCGTATCCTTCACGATTTTTCCTATTTAGGGTGGTTGTTTATGTGGGGGTGTTCGGTGTATACGATCGTACCCATGACCGAGGACGACGGACAACTGGAAGCGCGGCTACAGGAACAGGAGGTGTTCGAGCCGTCCGATTCCTTCGTATCGGGGGCCAACGTGAACGACCCCGATATCTACGAGGAGTTCGAGGAGAACTGGCCGGAGTGTTGGGAGGGCGCGGCAGACCTCCTCGACTGGGAGACGGAGTACGACCGCGTGCTCGACGACGACGACCCGCCCTTCTACGAGTGGTTCACGGGCGGGGAGCTGAACGCCTCGGCGAACTGCCTCGACCGACACCTCGACGAGCGCGGCGACGAGGCCGCCATCGAGTGGGTCGGCGAGCCGGTCGACGAGGAGGACCGCACGTACACGTACGAGGAACTCCACCGCGAAGTCAACGAGTTCGCGGCCGCGCTGCGGGAGATGGGCGTCGAGGAGGACGACGTCGTCACCATGTACATGCCGATGATCCCGGAGCTGCCGGTCGCGATGCTGGCGTGCGCCCGCATCGGCGCGCCGCACAGCGTCGTCTTCGCGGGGTTCTCCGCGGACGCGCTCGCGACCCGGATGAACTCGGCGGACTCGGAGTTCCTCGTCACGTGTGACGGCTACTACCGCCGCGGCGACCCGCTCGACCACCTCGCAAAGGCCAACGAGGGTCTCGGAGACGTCGAACACGACACGGAGACGGTCGTCGTCGACCGACTCGGCCCCAACGGCGACGACTTCGGCCACGACCTGACCGACGACCAGTACGACTACGGCGACCTGGTGGCGGAGCACGCCGGCGCCGAGGTCGAGCCCGTGACGCGGGACGCCGAGGACATGCTCTTTTTGATGTACACCTCGGGGACGACGGGCAAGCCGAAAGGGGTGAAACACACCACCGGCGGCTACCTCTCGTGGGTGTCGTGGACCTCGCAGGCGGTGCTCGACATCAAGCCCGAGGACACCTACTTCTGTTCGGCCGACATCGGCTGGATCACGGGTCACTCCTACATCGTGTACGGGCCGCTCGCGCTCGGCACGACGACGATGATGTACGAGGGGACGCCGGATCACCCCGACCGCGACCGCCTCTGGGAGATAGTCGAGGAGTACGAGGCGACCCAGCTGTACACCGCGCCCACCGCGATCCGCGCGTTCATGAAGTGGGGCGAGGAGTACCCCGCCGCCCACGACCTCTCCTCGCTGCGGCTGCTCGGGACCGTCGGCGAGCCGATCAACCCGCGCGCCTGGAAGTGGTACTACAAGCACATCGGCGACGAGGAGTGTCCCGTCGTCGACACGTGGTGGCAGACGGAGACCGGCGGGATGATGATCACCACGCTGCCGGGCGTCAAGGACATGAAACCCGGCTCCGCCGGTCCGCCGCTCCCCGGCCTCGATGTCCAGATCCTCGACACGGCGGGCGAGGAGATCGAACCGGGACAGGCCGGCTACCTCACCGTCCAGAAGCCGTGGCCGGGGATGTTGCGGACCCTCTATAAGAACGACGAGCGGTTCATCGAGGAGTACTGGGCGGAGTACTCCGACACGGACAGCGACGACCCCGACGACTGGGTGTACTTCCCCGAGGACGGCGCGAAGATCGATGAGGACGGCTACATCACCGTGCTCGGCCGCGTCGACGACGTGATCAACGTATCCGGCCACCGGCTCGGGACGATGGAGATCGAGTCGGCGATCGTCGGCGTCGAGGGCGTCGCCGAGGCCGCCGTCGTCGGCGGCAACCACGACATCAAGGGCGAGGCCGTCTACGCGTACGTGATCACGGAGGACGGCTACGAGGGGAACGACGACCTCCGCGAGCGGATCGTCGCGGGCGTCGAGGACGCGATCGGCCCGATCGCCCGCCCCGAGCGGATCGTGTTCAGCCCCGATCTCCCGAAGACCCGGTCCGGGAAGATCATGCGACGCCTGCTCGAGAACATCGCCGACGGCGAGGCGATCGGCAACACCAGCACGCTCCGTAACCCCGAGATCGTCGAGGAGATCCAAGCCAAGGCGAACGACGACTGAGCCCGCCCTGCCCCGGCCCGGATCGTCCGGTCCGGCTCGCTATCGACGACGTGCGATTCGCGACTCTCGATTCACGATTCACGACGACCACCCGCGGAGACCGAACGGACCATACCATGACAGATAACGACACGCACGACCGAGCGAACGCCGTCGAGACCGACGGCGGCGTCGCGACCGGAGCCGCACAGGCACATCAGGAAACGAACTACCTCGACGCGGAGGTGAACCTCCTCGATCCGAGCACGCCGTACATGCGCGAACACCTCCGGATCGTCTGGACGGGGTTCGCCGTGTGGGTCCTCGCGGTGTGGGGCCCGGTGACGCTGACGCGACTCGCTCCCGGTCCGATGACGAGCCAGATGCCGATCCTGGGCTTCCCGCTCCACTACTTCCTCGTCGCGTTCGGGGCGCCGACCAGCGCGTTGATCCTCGCGTTCTGGTACTCGCGCAAGCGGGACGCGCTCGACGAGAAGTACGGTATCGATCACGCCACGACCGCGGAGGCCCCGAGCGGTGCTGAGGCCGCGGCGGCCGACGGGGGATCCGACGAATGACGGGGAGTTCCCTCCTCCTCCAGAGCGACCTCCTCCCGGAGGCCCTCGACATCTCGTTCAAGCTGGCACCGTCGATCCTCGTGATCGCGATGCTGGGGCTGTTCCTCACGATCGGGTTCGTCTTCCGCGTCGCCGACACCGAGAACATGTGGGTCGCCGGCCGGTCCATCGGGAACGTCGAGAACGGGATGGCGATCGGGGCGAACTGGATGTCCGCCGCCTCCTACCTCGGCATGGCGGCGTCGATCGCGCTCGCGGGGTTCTACGGGCTGGTGTACGTCGTCGGCTGGACGACGGGGTACTTCATCCTGCTCATCTTCCTCGCCGCGCAGCTGCGACGGTTCGGGAAGTACACCGCACCGGACTTCGTCGGCGACCGGTTCAACTCCGACACCGCGCGCGCCATCGCGGCGGTGACGACGTTCCTCATCGGCTTCGTCTACGCCATCGGGCAGGCGAAGGGGATGGCGCTCGTCGGCCTGTACATCTTCGGCGACTACGGGGGACTCATCCCCGGCCTGGACGGGTACCAGGTGATGGTCGTCGCGATGATGGTCGTCACCGTCGGCTACCTGACGCTATCCGGCATGCTGGGCGCGACGAAGAACCAGGCGGTCCAGTACGTCATCCTCATCCTCGCGTTCGTCGTCGGGCTGTTCGTCGTCGGCTACACGAACGGCTACTCGACGGTGCTGCCGCAGCTCGAGTACGGTATGTTGATCAGCGAACTCGGCAGCGAGTTCTCCGAACCGTTCGCCTCCTCGAGTTACTACCTCTGGGTCGCGACGACGTTCTCGCTCATCGTCGGCACCTGCGGGCTCCCGCACGTGCTCGTCCGGTTCTACACGGTCGAGAGCGAGCGGACGGCCCGCTGGTCAACCGTCTGGGGGCTCTTTTTCATCTGTATCCTGTACTGGAGCGCGCCCGCGTTCGCGGCGTTCGGGACCGACCTGTACACCCAGAACGTCGGTGCGACCTACGGCGACCCCGGCATGACGAGCGCGGCTAGCGAGGTCATCGTCGTATTGGCGGCACAGCTGTCCGGGCTCCCGGACTGGTTCGTCGGCATCGTCGCGGCGGGCGGTATCGCGGCGGCCATTGCGACGGTCGCCGGGCTGTTCATCGCCGGCTCGTCGGCGATCAGCCACGACATCTACACGAACATCATCAACGAGGACGCGACGCAGCGCCAGCAGATCCTCGTCGGCCGCCTCTCGATCGTCGCGCTGGGCGCGCTGACGACGCTGGCGGCGCTCAATCCCGCGTCGTCGATCGCCGCGCTCGTGGGGTACGCGTTCTCGCTCGCCGGCTCCGTCCTGTTCCCGATGTTCTTCCTCGGCATGTGGTGGGAGAACGCCAACCGGCAGGGCGCGCTCGCCGGCATGACGACCGGGCTGACGCTCTGGTCCATCCCGATGATCAACCAGATCGTCCCGACGTACATCGGCTCGCTCGAGGCGCCGCTGTCGGCGGGGCTGGCCCAGTGGATGCCAGCCATCGGCTCGGCGCTGATCACGCTCCCGGTCGTGTTCGCGGTCACCATCGTCGTCTCGATGGCGACCGACGAGCCGTCGCTCGAGACGAAGCGGATCGTCCGGCAGTGTCACAGCCCCGAGCCGATGGGCCAACAGGAGACCGCCGAGGACGTCGTCGCCGACGGCGGCGAGGAGATGGCGACGGACGGGGGCCGCGCAGCTGACGACGCGGCCGCCGACGCGGACCGCGCTGACGACGCGGCCACGGAGGAGTGATCCATGTACGAACGCATCCTGATCCCGACCGACGGCAGCGACGTCGCGGAGGCAGCAGTCGACCACGCGCTCGACCTCGCGGAGAAGTACGACGCCGAGGTCCACGCGCTGTACGTGGTCGACATCGACTCCGTGAACTACAGCCTTGGAACCGAACAGGTCGACCGGCTCAAACAGGGCCGGTTCGACGAGATGGAGGAGCTGAAAGAGAAGGCGGACGAGGCGACCGGCACCGTCGCCGAGCGCGGCGCGGAGCGCGACGTGGACGTCGTGGAACACGTCGCCGGCGGCCGCCCGCACAAGGTGATCGCCGACTACGCCGAGGACCACGAGATGGACCTCATCGTCATGGGAAGCCACGGGCGCGCCGGCGTCCGGCGCGCGCTCCTCGGGAGCGTCACCGAACGCACGCTGCGTTCGACGCACGTGCCCGTCCTCGTCGTGGACTACCTCGAGGAGGACTGAAACCGCGAGAGCGGGTCTCGCCCCGCGTCTGGGCGTCGATCCGTTTTCCGTCGCCGACGGGCTTCCCGCCGTCGACGCGTTTCTCACACCACCCCATCTCGCTTCCGGAACGCCGACGTACCCCGACCGACACGCTCACCCATGACCGAGACCGACCCGACCGATGACTCGGACGAGGAGCCCCTCGTCGACCGCCTCGGATCGCACGTCAGGGAGAACCGGACCGGCATGTTCCAGGACCTCGTGTTCGCGGTCGCGTGGGTGACGGTCGTCTCGCTGCTCTTCGATCACGTCTTCGTCGGCGCTCCGGAGTGGGCGTTCTACCTGGCGATGGTCGGCGGCGTTCCGGCGTACTTCGGCTTCTTCGCGTCGCTCGCGATCGCGAAACGGGGGAAGTGAGTCCCCGATCGCCCGATCAGTCGTCGGACGGCTCCGCGGAGGGGCCGTCGGCCGGCCCCTCGATGACTCCCTCCGTCCACGTTCCCCGTCGGAACCACGCGGCGCCGAGAAGGAAGGAGACGACGGCCGCCGTCGTGTACGCCCACCAGAGTCCCTCGACGCCCCAGCCGAGGCCCGTGTAGCCGACCTCGACGGCGGGGATGACGAGGGGACCGATCGTGAACCCGCCGAGCGTAACGCTCACGGCTCCGAACGCCAACAGCGCGGCGACGGGGATCCGGAAGATCCACCGCGAGAGAAGCGACAGGGCCATCGCGACCTTGGTGTGGCCCGCGCCGCGGAACCCGCCCTGGATCACCATCAGCCCGCCGAAGAAGGCCCACGAGAGCGCGACGATCCGCAGGAAGCCGATCCCCTCGGCGATCGTCGCCGGGTCGTCGACGAAGACGCCCATCGCGACGCCGGGGAAGGTCCAGACGAGCCCACCGGCGACCGCGAGCAGCCCCATCGTGCCCGCGGTGGCCGCGCGCGTGACGGCGGCCGCGCGCTCCGGGGTCCGCGCGCCGAGGTTCTGGCCCACGCCGGTCGCGGTCGCCTGCCCGACCGCACCGGCGACGCCCCACGAGATCGACATCAGCCGGACGCCGATGCCGTAGGCCGCGGTGGCGGCCGGCCCGAAGCGGGCGACGAGCGCCGCCATCGCGACCGCCGCGAACGACCGGGCCCAGCCGTCGAGCGTCCCCGGATAGCCCACGTCGATCAGCTTCCGGAGGATCTCCGGATTCGGGAGGAGGTCGCGGACGTACAGCTTCACGCCCCAGTCGCCGCGGATCAGGATCCAGATCCCGACCGCCGTCGCGAACAGTCGGGCGATGAACGTCGCGATCGCGGCCCCGCGGGTGCCGAGCGCGGGGACCGGCCCCCACCCGAGGATGAAGACGGGGTCGATGACGATGTTGAGCGCGGCGGAGATGGCGACGAGCCACATCGCGGTGCGGGTATCGCCCGCGCCCTGGAGCGACGCGCGGAACGCGAAGAAGAGGAAGGTGAGCGGCAGCGTGAGGAAGATCACCTCGATGTACGCGAGCGACTCCGTGAACACCGCGTCGCGCGCGCCGATCCAGTAGAGCAGCCGGTGGCGCGCGAGGAAGCCGACGACCGCCAGGACGATCGAGACGACGACCGCCAGCAGTACGGTCTGGCCGACGATCTCGTCCGCGCGCCGGTCCTCGCCCGCGCCGACGTGTTGGGAGACCAAGGCGATGGTCGCGGCGGTGAGTCCCATCGCGGTGGAGACGAACAGCCACGAGAGCGGGAACATGAGCGAGACGGCGGCGACGGCGTCGGTACTCACGCGACCCACCCAGAACATGTCCGCGAGGTTGTACAGCGTCTGGAGGAGGTTACCGAGCACCAGCGGCCACGCGAGGTCGAACAGCTTCGGGGAGATCGCTCCCGTCGTCATGTCGACCCGGGCGTCGTCGTTTCCCACGGGGTATCCTGTGCGCATTCTGGACCCCGTCGGACCTAACCTTTCGGGAGGCGGCGGGCGAGGCAAGCGAGGCCGAGGGAGCGAAGCGACCGAGGCCTCGTAGCGGAGCGGGGAGGAACGACCCGCGGAGCGTGGCGGTCCGGGAGGAGCGAAGCGACTGAGGCCTCGTAGCGGAGCGGGGAGGAACGACCCGCGAAGCAGGGCGGTTCGGAGAGGAAGCGAAGCGACGAGGCCTCGAAGCGGAGCGGGGAGGAACGACCCGCGAAGCAGGGCGGTTCATATGGACGAAGCGACCGAGGGTTCGTTCGCTTCGCTCACTCACTCTCGCTCACCTCCCGGAGACGGGTGCCGCGACCGCAAGGACGAGGACCCGCCCCGGCGTCGGGGTCGACATGGACGCGATCACCGCGACGATAGACGATCGGACCGAGGCGTATCGAGAGCGCCTGTTCGAGCTACTCTCACAGCCGAGCGTCTCGACGACCGGCGAGGGAATGGACGTCGCCGCCGACCTCGTGGTCGACGTACTCGAAGGGTCGGGACTCGACGCGGAACGGATCGAGACGGAGCGGTACCCCGTCGTCTACGCGGAGCGCGGCCCCGGAAGCGAGGGACGCGCTGGCGACGGCGAGAGAGGCGACGGAGGCGACGACGCGCCGACGATCCTGTTTTACGGTCACTACGACGTCCAGCCGCCGGGAGACGTGGACGCCTGGGAGTCGCCGGCGTTCGAGCCGACGGTCCGCGACGGCTCCATCTACGCCCGCGGCGCGGGCGACAACAAGGGTCAGTTCTCGGCCCACGCGTTCGCGGTCGACGCGCTCCTCGCGGCCGACGCGTTCCCGGACGTGACGGTGAAGCTGCTGATCGAAGGGGGCGAGGAGAGCGGCAGCGACGGCCTCCGTGAGTACCTCGAGGGGCAGCCCGCAGGTCTCTCCGACGTCGACCTCGTGTACGTCGCCGACGGGCCGCGCCACGCGGTCGCCGGTGAGGGCGGCGTCCGCTCGGGCGTCCCGACGCTGATGTACGGCAACCGCGGCGTCCTCTCGGTTCAGGTCGACCTGCGGACCGCGAACACCGACCTCCACTCCGGCAACTTCGGCGGACCGGTGCCTGGCGCGACGAACCGGCTCGTTGAGATCCTCGCGTCCATGCGCGCGGACGACGGCGACGGGATCGCCGTCGACGGCTTCCACGACGGGACCGCGATCACCGACGCGGACCGCGAGTTGGTGGCGCGGATTCCGGACGACAGCGAGGCGATCCGCGAGGAGCTGGACGTCGACCGCTTCGTCACCGAGGATCCCTACTACGAGCGGCTGTTGACCCGGCCGAGCATGACGGTGAACGGGCTCTCCGGCGGCTACCAGGGCGAGGGGATGAAGACCGTCCTCCCGGCGAGGGCGTCGGCGAAACTCGACTTCCGGCTCGTCCCGAACCAGGACCCGGACGCGGTCTTCGAGGCGGTCGCGGCCCACCTCCGAGAGCGCGAGCCGCGGGTCGAGGTGTCGAAACACGGCACGTTCCCGCCGATGAAGACGCCGGTCGACACGCCGATGGCGGAGCCGGTGTTGGACGCGTTGGAGACGGTGTGGGACGAGGGACCCGTCGAACTGCCCGTGCTGGGCGGGAGCCTGCCGGCCGCCTACTTCCGCGACGTGGAGGCGCTCGCGGACGTGCCCGTGCTCGTCGTTCCCTACGCCAATCACGACCAGGGGAACCACTCGCCGAACGAGCACCTCGACGTCGACTGCTTCGAGAACGGGATCCGGACGAGCGCGCGCGTCATCAGGTCGCTCGGCGACCGGAAGTGAGAAATCGGCGACGGCCGCCGATCAGCCGATCAGCCGACGGACCGTCCGCACCGGAAGGAACCGGTAGTCGTGATCGGGGGTAAAGCGGCGGAACGCCAGGCTGTTCGTCATCACCGAGACCGACGAGCCGGCCATCGCAAAGCCGGCGAGCGCGGGGTTCAACAGGCCGAGCGAGGCCACCGGGATCAGCGTCGCGTTGTACGCGAGCGCCCAGAACAGGTTCTGTCGGACCTTGGCGATCGTCGCCTCGGAGACCCGCAGCGCCTTGAGCACGTCACGGGGGTCGTCGCGCATCAGCGTCACGTCGGCCGCCTCGATCGCCACGTCGGTGCCGGACCCGATGGCGATCCCGACGTAGGCGGTCGTGAGCGCGGGCGCGTCGTTGACGCCGTCACCGACCATGGCGGCGCGGCTCCCGTCCGCCTGGATCGCCTCGACCGCGTCGGCTTTGTCCTCGGGGAGGACCTCGGCGCGGACCCGGTCGGGGTCGATACCCACCTGCTCGGCCACCGCGCGGGCGGTGCGCTCGTTGTCGCCGGTCAGCATCGACACCGCGATCCCGCGTTCCCGTAGCTCGCTCACGGTCTCGCGGGCGCTCTCGCGGACCGTGTCCGCGGTGGCGACGACCCCGAGGAGTTCGCCGGCCTCGTCGTCAGCGGCGTCTCCGTCGCGGGGCGACACCCGGGCCACGAGCATCGCGGTCTTCCCCTCGCGTTCCAGCCGTTCCATCGTCTCCTCGGCCGGCTCGGGATCGATACCGTTCTCGCGCAACAGCGCCCGGTTCCCGACGAGAACCGCTCCCTCGGGCGTTTCGGCGCGCACTCCGTGGCCGGGAACGTTCTCGAAGCCGTCGGGACCGTCGACCTCGATCCCGCGGTCGCGAGCGCCGGCGACGATCGCCTCGCCGAGGGGATGTTCGCTACCGGACTCGGCGGTCGCGGCCGCTCGAAGGAGCCGGGTCTCGGGGTCGCTCGCGGCGTGACCCGGGCTCGATTCGCGGTCGACGTCGGAATCGACGGCGACGCCGCCGTCCGGAGTCGCCGGAGGGTCGTCGTCACGGGTCGACGATGGACCACCGTCCCCGACCGGTCGCCCGTCGGCGAACGCGATCACGTCCGTGAGTTCCATCTCGCCGTGCGTGAGCGTCCCCGTCTTGTCGAAGACGACGGCGTCGACGTCGCGAACGCGCTCGAGGACGTCGCCGCCCTTGAACAGGACGCCGTTCGTCGCCGCGATGGTGGATCCGACCATCGTCGCGGCCGGAGTCGCGAGCCCGAGCGCACAGGGACACGCGATGATGACCGCGGAGGCGAAGACGACCATCGAGAACTCGAGGACGCTCACGCCGCCCGCCACGGGCCCGCCGCCGACCGGCCCCCACAGCGGGAGCCACTCGACGAACGCCGCGAGCGTCTCGGGGAACAGTCCCCACAGGACCGCCCAGACCAGCGCGTTGACGATGACGACCGGGACGAAGACGCTCGAGACCCGATCCACGAGCCGCTGGACGTCCGGCTGACGGGACTGTGCCTCCCGGACGCGCTCGACGATCTGACGGATCGCGGTGTCCTTTCCGACCTTCGTGGCCTCGACGAGCAGGACGCCGTTCTCGTTGACCGTCGAGCCGACCACCTCGTCGCCCGGCCCCTTCTCGACGGGGACCGACTCGCCGGTGAGCATCGACTCGTCGACCGCGGACTCGCCGTCGACGACCACGCCGTCGGTCGGCACCTTCTCCCCGGGGTGGACCTTCATCACGTCGCCGACCTCGATCTCCTCGACCGGGACGGTGCGTTCGGTCCCGTCGTCGTCGACGAGGGTCGCCTCGTCGGCGCTCATTCGGAGCAGCTCGCGCAGGGCGTCGCTCGCGCGGGCCTTGGAGCGCGCCTCCAGCCAGTTGCCGACGGTGATGAACCAGAGGATGAACGCGACCGCCTCGAAGTAGAGGTCGCCGACGAGCGCGACGCCCACGAGCGGTCCGACGAGCACGACCGTGCTGAACAGGTAGCCGGCCGAGGTGCCGATCGCGACCAGCGTGTCCATGTTCACGTCGCGGCCGTTCCGCCAGGCGCGCCACGCGCCGGAGAGGAACTCGCGGCCGAGCGTTCCCATCAGTACCGTCGCGATCGCGAACTGGACCCAACCGAGGTCGATCCCGGCGACCGTCTCGGGGACGCCGTAGAGTCCGAGCATCCCGCCCATCAGGTACCAGAACGGCAGCGTGAGAACGCCCCCGGCGAGCACGAGCCGGCGCTGGTGGGCGAGCTCGCGCTCCGCGGCGCTCTTCCGAGCGTCGTCGCCGGCGTCGCCGGACCCGCCGTCTCCCGACCCGCCGGCTCCGTCCCCCTCGCTCTCGCGGACCGGGTCGTATCCGGCGTCCTCGATCGCGGCGTACACGTCCTCCAAGTCGGCGTCGACCGGGTTGTACTCGACGCGTGCCTCGTCGGTGGCGGCGTTGACGTCGACGTCGACGACGCCCTCGACGCCGCCGATCGCCTCCTCGTTCGTCGCGGCGCAGGTCGAACAGCTCATTCCGCCGATCCCGACGGTGGCCGTCTCGGAGACCGGGTCGTAGCCCGCCTCGCGGATCGCTCCGTAGAGGTCCGCGAGGACGACACGATCGGGGTCGTACTCGACGGTCCCCTCGTCGGTCGCGAAGTTGACCGAGGCCGCCTCGACCCCGTCGAGGCCCTCCAACGCCTCCGTGACCGTCGACGAGCAGGTCGAACAGCTCATCCCTCCTATCTCGAGGTGCGCGGTGCGGGTGCTCATGTCGTGTGTACATACGTGGTCCCTACTCATGCGGATTGTGGTTACGATAGTGCCGATCTGACCCCCTCGTGACTTTCGAATGTGAAGCCAGACACGGGTTGCGGATCGGTCGATGAAACGACGGAGGGCATGGTGGACGCGTTCCGGCTCGCGGACCGAATTCACGGGCGGCTCCGAGGGGGTCACGGTTCACGTGCCGTTCCGAGGGGATCACGGACACGAACCCGGACGACGGTCCGGTCGGATCCGGTCCGGTCCGGTCCGGATCGCGACGCTCGGGGGCCGTATCCTCGATACACGGCGGATCGCGGGATACACACCAAACACTTATTGCCCGGTTCCGCCTCTGTAGGGTCGCGATGGCGACAGGCAAGGTCGACTTCTTCAACGACACCGGCGGTTACGGATTCATCGAGACTGACGACGCTGACGAGGACGTGTTCTTCCACATGGAAGACGTCGGCGGCCCGGACCTCGAGGAAGGCCAGGAGGTAGAGTTCGAGATCGAGGAGGCGGACAAGGGTCCACGCGCCAAGAACCTCACTCGACTGTAGCTCGCTCGGCAGCACCCGCTACCGACGACGTCGGACAGCTCTCGAAACGCGTCCCGCGTATATTACGAACCGTGAGCGGCCGCGCCGGCTCACGGATCGAGGGATTCCTCCGATCCGAACGGAAACGTCACCCCGGTCGCCTCGGTCGAGTACTCCCAGAGGCGGCGAGCGTCGGCGCGGTCGTAGGACGCGTCGTTCGACCGGCCGATCGTCGGATGCCCGCGCATGTTCATGAACCCGCCCGGCTCGACGTACGCACCGCCGTCGACGTCGGCGGTCGCGGCGTACAGCATGGGTTCGACACCCACCGCGGCGTCCTGGCCGAAGACGGCGTTCGCGAGCCGCATGCCGACCGTCATCAGGGGATTACCGCTCTCGCGAGCGGTGCGCATCTGGAGGTCGGTGTCGGCGTAGCCGGGGTGACACGCGACGCTTCGGACCCCGAGGTCGGCGGCGTCGATGCGACGCTGGAGCTCGTAGGCGAAGAGCAGGTTTGCGAGCTTGCTTCGACCGTACGCCTTCCACTTGCCGTACGACTCCTCCCAGTTGAGGTCGGCGAAGTCCATCTCGCCCTGCTCGTGTGCGCCCGAGGACTGGGTCACGATGCGGGCGGCGCCGGACCCCGTCCGGCTTGAAGCGGCGCTTCGCGCCGCGCTTTTCCCGTCGATCCCGTCAGCCGTGAGAAGGAGGTCGAACAGCCGGCCGGTCAGCGCGAAGTGACCGAGGTGGTTGACGCCGAACTGGGTCTCGAAGCCGTCCTCGGTCTCGCTCCGCGGGATCGCCATCACGCCCGCGTTGTTACAGAGCACGTCGACCGCGTCGTAATCCGCGGAGAGCCCCTCCGCGAACGACCGGATCGAGTCGAGCGAGGCGAGGTCACACTTGCGGACGTCGAGGTCGAGATCCGGGTCGGAGTCGGGATCGGCCGCCGCCGATTCCCGTATCTCCGTCGCTGCGTGTTCTCCACGGTCGACGCTTCTACACGCCATCACGACGGTCGCGCCCCTCCGGGCGAACGCTCGCGTTCCCTCGAAGCCGAGGCCGCTGTTGGCTCCGGTCACGACCACCGTCGTTCCCTCGAGGTCGGGCATATCCGCGGGGGTCCAGTCGGCCATGGGAGACGAAAGGGAGCCGGAAGGAGAAACCTGTCGCCGGTTCGATCGATCTCGGATGACCCGCGGCGACCGCGGACGACTGACGATTTAAGCCCCCGCGGCCCGGACACCCGACGTCCATGAGCTCCACCGACGCCGACGATCCGACGATCTACGTGGTCCGCAGCGAACCCGACCCGGACAGCGAGTACCACTGTAACGCCCTCGCGTCGTGGTTCCCCGAAGCGATCGAGATCGACTTCGTCGCCGGCGAGCGCGTCCCGGTCGAGGAGGCCGACGGCGTCGTCCTCACCGGGAGCACGGCCGGCGTCTACGAGGTCGAGGACCGCCCGTGGATCGCCGACCAGGAAGAACTCGTGTGCGACCTCGTCGATCGGGAGATCCCGACGCTCGGGGTCTGCTTCGGCCACCAGGTCGTGAACTCCGCGCTCGGCGGAACCGTCGAGAGGGTGGGAGAGACCACCGCACTCGTCGAGGCGGAACTCGACGACGACCCGATCTTCGAGGGCGTCTCCCCCGTCGTCGTCTCACTCCACGGCGACGCGGTGACCGAGTTGGGCGATGGTCTCGAGGTGATCGCCGCCGCCGACCACGCTCGGATCTTCGGAACTCGCCACCGAACCGCGCCGGTATGGACCGTCCAGTTCCACCCGGAGATCGAGGTCGAACACCGCGAACACCTCCGAGAGACGTTCGAGTGGGACGAACGCGAGTTCTCCTTCGCGGACCCGACCCCGGGACGTGTCTTCGAGAACTTCGAGCGGCTCGTGGCCGACGCGAATGAGGTTGGTGAAGCGGGGGGTGCGACCGAGGCGGCCGAGGTGGCCGATGCGGGTGAGGTGGCCGAAGCGGGCGAAACGAGGGAGTGAGCGGGCCACTCGGGATCGCTCGTGGATCCGTTCACGAGCGTATCGATCGCCGTTCGGTTTTCAGAACGCACGACGTGAAACGAGCGGGATGTCTTGAGAGCTTGTAGAACGGGTGTTTCGTGAATGATCACGGTGATGAAAACGGGATCGTTGCGGGCGCGGTGACTGTTTTCAAAGCCCCAGCCACGAGGACTCGCGTGACTCGCTGTGGTCCTCGTCGCTCGTTTCACTCGCTCCTGCGGTCCTTGCGTCGTCAGGCTTCGTCCTCGTGGCTGGGGCTTTGAGTCCCACCCGAATCACACAGCTCCGCACCTCACGCCTCCCCAACCTCCCGGCTCATTCCACTCGCCGCGTCCCTCGCGGGCTCCTCGTGCCCTCTCGGGCACTCGGAGGCGCGCCACCGCGATTGCTCTCTCCTTGGTCTCTACTGAACGATCGGAAGTGCGGAAAGCCATCGACTGCCGCGGATCTCGGCGGCGTCTCCCGCGGGGTTTTTGCCCGCCCGTCTCCCGGTAGCGGACATGCGCATCGAGAACAGCTTCATCCCGGTGGAGGGGGTCGGCGAGACGACGGAGCGCCGGCTTTGGGAGCGAGGCGTCCGGACCTGGGACGAGTTCGATCCCGCGGTCGACGTCGCCGGCGTCGGCTCCACCACGGCCGAGCGGATCGAGTCGTTCATCGCGGAGGCCCGGGCCCGCCTCGACGACGGCGACGCCGCGTACTTCGACCGACGCTTCCCGAGCGGCGAGCGCTGGCGGCTCTACGAGGACTTCCGCGAAGGGACCTGTTTCTTCGACATCGAGACCACCGGCCTCGACGAACACCGCGACCGGGTCACCACCGTCAGCTTCCACCAGGGCGGGGAGACGACGACCCTGGTGGCGGGCCGGGACCTCACCGCCGACCGCCTCCGCGAGCGGTTCCGGGAGGCCGACCTGCTGGCGACGTTCAACGGCGCGCGCTTCGACGTGCCCTTCCTCGAGGCGTCCTTCGGGATCGACGTCGACACGCCGCACCTGGATCTGATGTATCCGGCGAAGCGGATCGGGCTCTCGGGCGGGTTGAAACCGATCGAAAAGCAGATCGGCATCGACCGCGACCGCCCCGACATCTCCGGGCGCGACGCGGTCCGGCTCTGGCGCGAGTACGAGCGCGGCGACGACGAGGCCCTCCAGACGCTGATCTCGTACAATCGAGAGGACACGGAGAACCTACGGACGCTCGCTGATGCGGTCTGTGACTCGCTCCACCGAGACGTGTTCGCGCGGGCGATAGAAGGGTAGTCAGCTCGATTCGTTCGAGCCGTCCTCGGCGACCGCCGCGGCCGCCGCGTCGTCGCCCTCGACCCCCGCATCGCCGCCCTCGACCCCCGCGTCGTCGACTTCGGCGTTTGCGAGCGCCGTCTCGAGTCCCTCGATGCTCGATTCCGAGTCGTCTCGGGAGTCGCCGTCGCCAGCTTCCGGAGGTACGTCACCGTTCGCTTCGCTCCCGCTCGCAATGGGGTCGTCATCTATCGCTTCGGACTCGTCCTCGAGGTCGACGGCCGAGCCGATCTCGTCGTCGCTGTCCTCGTCCACGTTGTCCGTGGCGTCTTCGGCGTCTCCGTCCGCTTCCGCCTCTCCGTCCGACTCATCGTCCGCGATCGACTGAACCAACTTCATTTCGCCGCGAGCCCGCAGCGAGCCGTCGATCTCCGCGCCGTCGTGGATCACGAGATCGCCGGCGGAGACGTCACCGCGGACGTGAGCGTCCGCCTCGATCGTGACCGTCCCGCCGCGGGTCGTCACGTCGCCGTGGATCGTGGTCTCGGCACCGACGCTCACGTCCTCGCGGGCGCGCAGCGAGCCGAACACCTCGTTTCGCTCGCCGACGACGACCGACTCCGCACGGAGGTTGCCGTGGAGTCGGCAGTCGTCGCCGACGGTCGCGGGCGTCGAGACGCGCCAGGCGTCGTCGGAGATCTCCGCGCCGCGGGGGACGAGGAGCGGGTCGCGCACGTCGTCGCCGTCGGCGAGCGCCTCGGCCAGCTCGTCGGCCGCGTTCGTCTCGCCGACGCGCAACAGCTGAGAGAGCACGATGAAGTAGAAGACGAGCGTGGGGACGGGGTTCCGGATCACGATCCAGCCGTTGGCCTCGAATCCCTCCTCGATGTCCACGTCGTCGCCGATGTCGAGATCGCCGGAGACCATCAGCCGACCGGTGACCGTCACCCGCTCGCCGAGGTAGGCGTCCTCGCCGACGAGGACGTTCCCGTCGACGGAACACCAGGTGTCGAGCCGGCAGTCGCCGTCGGCCTCGATGTCGTCACCGACGTCGACGCGCTCGCCGATCGCGACGTTGCGGCCGCGGATCCCGAACTCGACCGTCGACTGCCCGCCCACGAGCACGTCGCCGTCGACGACCACGTCGTGCTCCTCGACGGTGGTCCCCGACGGGACCGAGAGCTCGTCTATCGGACCGCTCCCCCTCAGTGACACACCCGTGGGAAGTCCCCGCGGCGACATAAACGATAGGGGGGCGTCCGACGCCCGTCGGACGGCGGCGATGGGGGCGACCGCCCCGTGCGTGTGGATCGCTCTCGGGGCGACCCGCGGCCAGCGGGTTTTTCACTACGGGCCCGAAGTCCGAGACATGGGATTCGGATCGTACGACGAGAGCGAACAGGGGAGCCAGGACGTCGACACCGACGAGGACGGGGCCGTCAACGTCCACGAACACGACCACGACGGCGACGTGTCCGTCGAGGGCGGCGCGGACACCGACGCACTCGTCGACCGGCTCGGCGCGATGAAAGAGGACGAGGAGTAGGACGCGGATCCGGGGAGGTCGTACCGGTCTCCGCTCCGCATCGTTTTCGGATCGGAACGGATAGCTGTCCGTTCCATAGAGGTGCTTATAGAGCGGGTGTTTCGATGGAAATTGAGGTGAGTAGAACGGGATCGTTGCTGGCGCAGTGAACACCGCCAAAGCCCCAGCCGCGAGGACTCGCGCACCTCGTTGCGCGCTTCAGTCGTTCGCTCTGCTCTCTCCTTCCAGTGCTTACGTCGGTGAGCTTCGTCCTCGCGACTGCCCCTTTGAATCCCACTCCCACCCGACCGCACCGCAACCGTACCTCACGCCTCCCCAGCCTCGCTGCTCACTTCGTTCGCAGCGTCCCTCGCGGGCTCCTCGTGCCCTGTTGGGCACTCGGAGGCGCGCCACCGCGATCGCTCGTTGCTTCGTCTGTATTGAACAGTAGGGATCGAGCATCCGCGAGCGGAGCGAGCGGTTCACCGACGGAGCCGTCGAAGACGGCGGAGTCGGCTTTTTGCCTCCAGGGTTTTCGAGGAGCGGTTCCCGAAGCGAACGCAGTGAGCGAGGGTACCCGACGATGAAAAAGGTGGCTGTACTGAGCGAAACTGCCGCATGATCTCGTCGGTCGCGCCCCTTTTATCGGTCGACGGGATAGGACGACCATGAGCACGGACCTGACGTTCAACGAGGACGGCGTCGACGTCGTCTACGAGGGGATCGAGTTCGAACTCGAGAAGGACCTGATCGAGGAGGCCACGGGAAAGGGGTACCGCGACGTGACCGACCACGAGATAATCCAGATCGTCGCCGAGGAACCGGACCTCGACGGCGAGCCGGTCCGGGTCGGCGACGTGTTGTAGTCCTCGTCGGCCGCGTCGTCGATCCGGAGCGGTCGGATTTTATGCGCCCCGCGGTTCTCACGACGCGTGACGTCCGCCCTTCGTCCTCCCTCCCCGAGCGACCACGGCGATCGCGGCGGCCTCGCGGTCGTGCTCGCCGCCAACCTCCTGCCGTTGGCCGGCGTCGTCCTCCTGGGTTGGCGTGCGGCCGAGATCCTCGTCGTCTACTGGATCGAACTCGTCGTCACGGTCGCCGCCTACAGCGTCGTTGCCCTGTTCGCCGAGCGACCGATCGACCTCGAGGACCGCGAGTTCTACATCGTCGGCTTCTCCGAGAACTCCGAGATCGATTCGGACCGATGGAGCGGCGACCCCGAGCCGATCGGCGTCGTCGGCCGAGTCCTTCCCTCCGCGGTCGCCGACCGCGTGCCGCCGATCTACCGGCGGAACGTCCCCGTCGTCGCGCGCTCGCTCGGAATCGTCGGGTTCCTCGCGTTCGGGGCGATCGTCCTCGCCGACACGGTCGTCACCGATCCGGTCGCCGCGGCGTCGTCACCGGCGGTCATCGGCGCCGCGCTCGCGGTCTGCGTCTCGCAGGCGGCCGAGATCCGTCGGGAGTTCTTCGTCACCCCGCGCTACGAGGAGTGGTCGCCGTACATGGTCTTGGAGGCGGCACAGCGGGTCGTCACCTACTACCTCTGTATCGGCATGGTGGCGGTGCCGGTCTCGTTTCTCGGCCTCGTCCTCGTCGCGGGGGCGGTCGACGCGCTCGCCGTCGACCCGGCCGCTCTCGGACCGCTCGCCCCGGCCGACGTCGACCCGTTCGCGCTGGCGTACGTGATCCCCTTCGCGCTCGCGAAGGCCGCCGCGGACCGGTCGCGGCGGGTCGCGTTCGACGAGGTCGACCCCGGCGGGCTCGCGGGGTGGTTCGCGCCCGAGGACCCGCGGCCCGCGTGGCTGCGCGAGCAGGAGCGGGAGTGGTGAGGCGGGAGGATCGGCCCGCACCGACGCGGCCGCCCGGAAGCGCAACGCCGATACCGCGGGCCCCCGAACCGCGGGGCATGTACGAGGCGGTCCACGCGTATCCCGACGGCGACGCCACCGTCGCGCGACAGGCCATGACGGCGGCGCGGTACGGCTACGACGGGATCGTCGTCCGGACGCGATCCGCGCTGGAGCCGCCGGACGGCGCGGAGAGCGAAGCGGCCCCCACGTCCCCGGCGAGGGACCCGGACGCGATCGCCGACGAGTACGGGATCGACGTCGTCGACGCGGTCGAGGTCGACGCCGACGGCCCGAGAGAGGCCTCCGGCGCGGTCGGAAACCACCGCTCCGAGCACACGGTCGTCTGCGTCGTCGGGGGGGACGACCGACTGAACCGGTACGCGGTTGAGGAGCCGCGCGTCGACGTGCTCGCGCGACCGAACGCGGGATCGGGCGGATTCAACCACGTCCTCGCGAAGGCCGCCCGCGACAACGGCGTCCACGTGGAGTTCGACCTCGGCCCGGTCCTCGGGGAGACGGGCGGGAACCGCGTCCGGGCGCTCGCTGACCTCCGGAAGCTCCGCGAGATCGTGACCTACTACGACGCCCCGCACGTCGTCAGCGCGAACGCCGCCTCCCATCTCGAACTGCGCGCGCCCCGCGAGGTCGTCGCCGTCGCCGAGGAGGCCGGGTTCGATCCGGAGTGGGTCCGCGAGGGGCTGCGTGCGTGGGGTTCGATCGCGGAGCGGAACCGCGAGCGACTCTCCGGGAGGTTCATTGAGCCGGGGGTCCGACGTGGACGGTATGAAACGGAGCGTTGAGGATCACGCGGCCCGCTTCTCCGAGAAGGCCGCCGAGTACGACGACTCGAAGAGCGACGAGTACCACGCCTGTGCGGACCTCGTCGTCGACTACGCCGACCCTGACCCGGACGACGTGGTGGCCGACCTCGGCGCGGGGACCGGCGCGATCACGCTCGCGCTCGCGCCGGACGCGAAGTTCATCCTCGCTCGGGACGTCAGCGAGGGGATGATGGAGGAGGGGCGTCGGAAGGCCTCGGAGGCGCGGATCACGAACGTCGAGTTCGCCTACGGCGAGTTCCGGGAACCGAACCTCGACGGGCCGGACGGTCAGTCGGTGGACGTCGTCACCTCGAACTTCGCGCTGCATCACCTCGCGGACGACGAGAAGCGCGAGGCGATCCGCGTCATGGCCGCGACGGGCGCGCGCCGGATCGTTCTCGGCGACGTGATGTTCTTCGAGGAGCCGGACCCCGAGGAGCCGTACTACAGCCCCGAGGTCGACGACCCCGCGACGGTCGGGACGCTCGTCGAGGCGTTCACGTCGGTCGGCTTCGCGGTCGTGGCGGTCGAGCGCGTCCACGACCAGGTCGGCGTGATCGTCGCCGAGCGGATCGGCTCGGGCGACGAGGTGCCCGGTGCGGAGTGACCGGATGCGGAGCGATCGGATTCGAGGCGGCCGAATGCGGGGCGGCCGGGTGACGAAACCGTGAAACACCTCCCGAAACACCTCCGTCCGCGCTGGCGGTACCTCGCCGTCGGGATCGAGACGTGGCCGAACGCCGAGGTCGATCGCCGCGCGTTCCAGCGCGCGCTCTGGTACGGCGCCGGCAATCTGCTCGGCGACGCGGGCAGCGCCGACGCCGACCTGAAGCTGCTCTCCTTCTCGTTTTCGGGCGGTGCGGGCGAGGCAGTCGTCCGGGTCCGTCGCGGCCACGTCGAGGCGGCACGAGCCGCGATCGGCTGTGTGGGCATGATCGACGGCGACTCCGTCGGGATCCGCGTTCGAGGAGTCTCCGGGACGGTCCGTGCCTGTGAGGAAAGATATATGGGTCGTGCGGCCGCCAGTTCGACACAGCGAGACGTCGCGTTCGAGGACGCCGAGCGGTCCGCCGTCGTGCGTGGTGACGCGTGTGACGTACGGATCGAGTCTGGATACGTCGGCGCGGCGGCGTTCGACACCGAGTGATATCATGCAGGGCCAATCCCAACAACAGGCGTACGACCGAGGCATCACCATCTTCTCTCCCGACGGCAGGCTCTACCAGGTCGAGTACGCGCGGGAGGCGGTCAAACGCGGCACGGCGAGCGTCGGCATCCGCGCCGAGGACGGGGTCGTCCTCGCGGCCGACAAGCGCGCCCGTTCCCCGCTCATGGAACCCGCGAGCATCGAGAAGCTCCACAAGGCCGACGACCACGTCGGCGTCGCCAGCGCGGGCCACGTCGCCGACGCCCGCCAGCTCATCGACTTCGCACGCCGCCAGGCACAGGTGAACCGCCTGCGGTACGGCGAGGCGATGGGGATCGAGACGCTGACGAAGACGATCACCGACCACATCCAGCAGTACACCCAGATCGGCGGAGCGCGCCCCTTCGGCGTCGCGCTCATCGTCGGCGGGATCGAGAACGGCGAGCCGCGGCTCTTCGAGACCGATCCCTCCGGCACCCCCTACGAGTGGCAGGCGCTCTCCATCGGCTCGGACCGGAGCGATCTCCGGGACTACCTCGAGTCGGAGTACGAGGAGGGGATCTCCACGGACGAGGCGGTCGGGCTCGCGCTCGACACCCTCGCACAGACCAACGACGAGGGGCTCACCCCCGAGGGCGTCGGCGTCGCCACGATCACCGTCGACGACGAGCAGTACGCCGAGGTACCCGCCGAGGACCTCGAGTCGATCCTCGCCGATCGCGACCTGCTCGCGACCGACGAGGAGGACGGAGACGACGGCGAGTCGGCGGACGCTGACGAGGAGTAGGACGCCCCGAACCGACCGACTCCGACTCGGTCCGGTCGAAACGACCATTTTCCGGGACGCGAAACGGGACTCCATGAGCGACGGTGACGCGGTCGAAGCGGGCGGACCGGGACGAGGACGCGACGAGTCCCCGCTCCCGACCGGTTATGAATTGCGCGAGACGACGCCCTCGATCGACGCGTTCGTCCGTCTTCGCCGGGAGGCCGGCATGAGCGACCGGTCGCGCGAGGCGGTCGAGCGGGGGCTCCCGAACACGACGTACGGCGTCCACGTGGTCGAGACCGGATCGACGACCGAAACGACGGTCGGGATGGCGCGGATCGTCGGCGACGGCGGGTCGATCTTCCACCTCTCGGACATGGCCGTCGCGGAGTCCCACCAGGGACGGGGGATCGGGTCGGCGATGATGGACGCGCTCGTCGCGTGGCTCCGCGCAAACGCGCCCGACGGGGCGTACGTCGACCTCCTCGCCGACGTCGACGGCTTCTACGAGCGGTGGGGGTTCGAGCGGACCGCGCCCGCCTCGAAGGGGATGGGAATTCGGACCGAGGATCTGTGAGTGAGGACCGACCCGACGGGCCGTGAGGGAACCGCACTCGGGTCGGGAGAGTTATGCCGGCGGGGGCCGACCGACGACGCGTGCAGAAGACGGTACTCATCACCGGGTGTTCCTCGGGCATCGGCCGCGCGACCGCGCACGCGTTCAACGACGAGGGGTGGACGGTGTACGCCACCGCGCGGAACCCCGCGGACGTCGAGACGCTCGGCGAGGCGGGCTGTACGCTGGCGACGCTCGACGTCACCGATCAGGAGGACATCGACCGCGTCGTCGACCGCGTCCTCGACGAGGAGGGCGCGATCGACGCGCTCGTCAACAACGCCGGTTACGGCCAGTTCGGGCCGATAGAGGACGTCGAGACCGAGACGGTTCACGAGCAGTTCGACGTCAACGTGTACGGTCCCCACCGGTTGACGCGAGCCGTGTTGCCGGCGATGCGCCGCGAGCGTGACGGAACGATACTCAACGTCTCCTCGGTGGCGGGAAGGGTGTCGTTCCCCGGCGGCGGCGTCTACGCCGGATCGAAGTTCGCGCTCGAGGCGATGTCCGACGCGCTCCGAAACGAGGTCCGAGAGTTCGGCGTCGACGTCGTCGTCGTCGAGCCCGGTCCCGTCCGGACGGAGTTCTCGGACCGCGTCGCGCGTGAGGCCGACCCCGAGGAGAGCGACGGGATCGAGCGATCGGGAGCGTACGAGGACTTCTACGCGCTCTTCGAGGACGCGAAACTGATCGGCGGAGACGGGCCGGGAGCGGTCGAGCCGGAACTCGTCGCCGGGGAGATACTCAACGCCGCCAGCGCGACGAAACCGCCGGCGCGCGTCCAGCCCGGAACGCCCGCGCGCGTCGGCGTGCTCGCTCGATTCCTCCCCGACGCGATCCGCGACAAGGGGTTCGACCTGCTCCGGAGTTTCACCTCGTAGCCGGGTCGTCGCGGAGCCGTCTTCCAGTGTTCGTTCACACGGAGACTCGCCACCGTCCGGGAATTCGCGATCGTCCGGGGACTCACCGCTCGGGATCGATCGCGAACGGACTGTCTCCCTCCCGCCACTCCCAGCCGGGGAGCCGCGTCTGAAAGCCCGCGGCGAGCGCGGCGTCGAGGTCGTCCGCGCCCGCGGTTCCCGCGCCGGCTCCGTCCCTCTCGGCCGTGGCGTCCCGGTCGACGTGGACGTCCGCGAAGTGGAACGTCGCCTGCGCGAGCAGCGAGAGCGGCTGCCCGCCCGCGATGGCCGCCGCGAGCTCCCGGCCGAGGACCTCGTCGACGACGAATCCGGGGTAGTCGCCGGCGACGTCGAGGTCGCGGAGGAGCGCGGCGTACCCCGCCACGTTGACTCCGACCTCGCCGTCCGCGAAGACGGCATCGACCTCGCGGCGGTAGGTTCCTTCGTCGACTCGGTCGACCTCGGTGCCGAACAGCGTCCCGAGTCGATCGCGCGTGTCGTTGAGTATCGGGACGACGACGGGGGCTCGATCGCGGACGCGGGCGTGCTCCTCGCGGACCGTCTCGGGGGTGATGCGCATGAGCGGACCACGCCGGCAAGCGGTATCGGTTTTGCGAAGTCTTTTATAACGAAGGGAGTGTATTCCGAGACAAGCGGGTTTTCGCTGGCTGTTCCCGCAACGGTACATACGGACAGTACTTCCACTATGCCTCCCCCGTCACGGTCGAGCGCGAAGGCGACGTGCCGCGTATCGGTTCCATACGGCCCGGCGGCGGCGGCGATCTACGGCCCGCGGTGAGCTATGAGCCAAGTCGATAAGCAACTCGAGAACCTGAAGTCGACGATAGAACAGGAGGTCCCGAACGACGTGAGCGTCACGGACGTCAAATACGAGGGGCCGGAGCTAGTCGTGTACACCCGAGATCCGAAGCGGTTCGCGGGCGACGGCGACCTGATCCGGCGACTCGCCTCGAAGCTCCGCAAGCGGATCACGGTCCGCCCGGATCCCTCCGTCCTGTCCCCGCCGAAGCAGGCGGAAGGGGAGATCAGAGACGTCATCCCCGAGGACGCCGGCGTGACCGACCTCGATTTCCACGAGGACACCGGCGAGGTGGTGATCGAGGCCGAAAAGCCCGGCATGGTGATCGGCCGACGCGGCTCCACGCTGCGGGAGATCACCCAGGAGATCGGCTGGACCCCGGAGGTCGTCCGGACGCCGCCGATCGAGTCCTCGACCGTCTCGAACGTCCGCAACTTCCTGAAAAACGAGCGCGAGGAGCGCCGCGACATCTTAGAGCGCGTCGGCAGACAGATCCACCGCGAGGAGATGTCCGACGACGAATGGGTCCGGATCACGACGCTCGGCTGCTGTCGCGAGGTCGGTCGAGCCGCGTTCATCCTCTCGACGCCCGAGACGCGGATCCTGATCGACTGCGGGGACAAACCGGGCGCGGAGGGGGAGGTCCCGTACCTCCAGGTGCCCGAGGCGCTCGGCGCGGGCGCACACACGATCGACGCGGTCGTGTTGACGCACGCCCACCTCGACCACTCCGCGCTGTTGCCCCTGTTGTTCAAGTACGGCTACGACGGTCCGGTGTACACCACCGAGCCGACCCGGGACCTGATGGGGCTGCTCCAGCTCGACTACCTCGACGTGGCGGCCAAAGAGGGGCGCACGCCGCCGTACGAGTCCGCGCAGGTCCGTGAGACGATCAAGCACACGATCCCGCTGGAGTTCGGCGACGTGACGGACATCGCGCCCGACATCAAGCTCACCTTCCACAACGCGGGGCACATCCTCGGCAGCGCGGTGACGCACTTCCACATCGGCGACGGCCTCTACAACGTCGCCTTCTCCGGGGACATCCACTACGAGGACACCCGCCTCTTCAACGGCGCGGTCAACGATTTCCCGCGCGTCGAGACGCTGGTGTTAGAGTCCACCTACGGCGGCCGCAACGACTACCAGACCGACCAGGCGGACTCCGAGGAGGCGCTCAAACGCGTCATCAACGAGACGTACGAGGAGGGCGGCAAGGTCGTCATCCCCGCGTTCGCGGTCGGGCGGTCACAGGAGATCATGCTCGTCTTGGAGGAGGCGATGCGGGAAGGGGAGATCCCGGAGATGCCGGTCCACCTCGACGGGATGATCTGGGAGGCGACCGCGATCCACACCACCTACCCCGAGTATCTCCGCGACGACCTCCGGAACCGCATCTTCCATGAGGACGAGAACCCCTTCCTCGCCGAGCAGTTCAACCACATCGACGGCGGCGAGGACGAGCGCCAGGACGTCGCCGACGGCGAGGAGTGTATCATTCTCTCGACGTCGGGGATGATCGAGGGCGGTCCCATCATGTCGTGGCTCCGCCACATCGGGCCGGAGCCGGACTCGAACCTCGTGTTCGTCGGCTACCAGGCGCAGGGAACGCTCGGTCGTCGGATCCAGAACGGCTGGGACGAGATCCCCGTCTCCGACTGGGGCAACGGCGGCCGCGGCGACACCCTCTCGCTCGAGATGGGCGTCGAGACCGTCGACGGCTTCTCCGGACACGCCGACCGGCAGGGCCTGGAGAACTTCGTGAAGACGATGAACCCCCGCCCGGAGAAGGTGCTTTGCGTCCACGGCGACGAGCGGTCCGTCCAGGACCTCTCCTCGGCGCTGTATCACGACTACAACATGCGGACGTTCGCCCCGAAGAACCTGGAGACGTTCCGGTTCAAGTAGGGCGCCGGAGACGTGACGGGTCGGAACGTTCCGCGCCGTCACGTCGGCGCTCGCGGCTGGTATTTTAAGACCCGCCGAGCCGATGCCGATCCATGCGCATCGCGCTCATCGCTCACGACGAACTCAAAGACGAGATGGTGGCGTTCGTGGAGACGCACGCGGACGTGCTCGGCGAACACGAACTGGTCACGACGGGGACGACCGGGAAGCGGATCGGCGACGAGACCGGCCTGGCGGTGAACCGGCAGGCCTCCGGGCCGCTCGGCGGCGACCTCCAGATCGGGGCGATGGTGGCGAACGGCGAGATCGACGGGCTGGTCTTCCTGCGCGACCCGCTCACCGCGCAGCCGCACGAGCCGGACATCTCCGCGCTGTTGCGCGTCTGCGACGTGAAGGACGTGCCGGTGGCGACGAACCTCGCGTCGGCCGAACTGCTCGTTCGGGGGCTTCTCCTCGGGGAACACCCGATCGCCGAGGAGCTCTTAGACGAGGAGTCGCCGCTTCGCGACGACGGATCTCGAGAGTGATAACCGGGGGTGCGAGGTTTATGTCCGGGGCGTCGTAGCCGCGGTCGATGGAAGGCGATCCCGATCGGGCGACCACGAGCGAACCCGCCGCCGCGGGACCGGCGGACCCCCCCGTGACGCCGGCGTCCGCCGCCGTCCTCCTCGCGTGTCTCGTCACGGTCGCGGTCGTCCCCGGCGGGATCGTCGGGGCCGTCGGAGCGGCCGACGGGCCGGTCGCGGGAGGGGACGCGGATTCGCCCGAGGGAGCCGCCGAGCGCGAAGTGAGTCCGCTGACCGAGTGTTTCGCCGGCGAGGGGTACCCGCTGGCGATCGGCGACCCGCCGGCGACGATCGACGCGCTCGTTCACGTCTCCGTGCTCACCGACCCCGCCGCGGGCGACGAGTTCGGCGTCGAACTCGCCGGGACGCTCGAGGGCGACCCGGTCGTGACGCTCGCGGCGGGCGTCCGGCTGAACGCGCCCGGACTGATCGCCACCGGGATCGACCCGTTCGCGGCGTTCGACCTGTTGTACGCCTACGAGCTCCGGCTGCCGATGTTCGACGGGGGGATCGACGACACGACCTACGACGAGGACCGCCCGCCCGTCGGATCGGCCGCCGGAGCGGTTCCCTGTTGACCGCGGATCGGATCGTTCCGAGCCGCTCCGGGGCGATCGGCTCTCTCCCCCTTTCCTCCCCTCCCCTCCCCAACCGTCGACGACTTTATTTTCGTGACCGCGGGAACGTGGAACCGCATCATGTCCGACGAGGAGTTGGAGGACTTCACGATCCTGCGCGAGTTGGACGAACCGATCACCGAGGAGGAACTCGACGCCGCCGGCGAGCAGTCGGGCGAGGTGCTCGAACGGCTCCGCGAGGAGGGCGTCGGGATCGAGTGGGTCGATTCGGAGGTCATGACCGACGAGGACGGCGACGTGACCGGGACGTTCTGTCACTACCGCGCCGAGGACGCCGAGGCGATCCGCGAACACGCCGAACGGGCCGGGCTGCCGGCGACGCGTATCGACCGACGCGGGGAACCGCTCGAGGGCGAGTAATCCGCGACCGTTCCCCCGCGAGGACCGAGGCTGTCAGTCGGGGCGAACGCCGCGCACGAGCCCGACGAGCTCCCGTCTCGCGTCGTTCGCGTCCGTATCGAGTCGGTAGGCGCCGCCCGCGATCAGGTACGGCCCGGCCTCCCACACCGCGAGCAGCGCCTCGACCGGCACCGTTCCCTCGTCGAGCGCGCAACGACCGCGGAGGGTGACGAGTGTCGCCTCGGCAGCGTCGGGATCGTCGACCGCGATCGTCCGCTCGCCGCGGGGCTCGACGCCCTCGATGTCGCGCTCGGCGAGCCGGTCGCGGAAGCCCGCCTCGGCTCTGTTCTCGACGAGTCGCGTGAGCGCAGCGTTCGGCGACGTCTCGGGACGGATCCGGAGGCGACTCGCGAAGAAGAAGGGACGCGGTTCCGGCCGGTCGGCACGCTCGTACCGGACCGTGCTCGCGGTCACCGAGACGGGGCCGGCGGCGAACGGCCGGTCGGTCGTCTCGTCGACGCGTCGCCAACCGTCGAGGCGGTCGGCGGGGACGACCGGTGGCTCCATACCCCCTCTTTCGGCAGGAGTCAAGGTAAACGACGGGGGCGGTTCGGGACCGACCGGAGCGTTCGGGCCGCAGCGCGCTTCGGCTACGGAACCCCTCAGTGGTCGTCCTCGCGCCACTTGTGCTCGCACTCGGTACAGACGAAGAATCGCGTCTCGGACTCGTCGGCCGAGCGGATCTGTTGCATGTACCAGTACGCGCGGTCGTTGCCGCACTCCGGACAGTAGGCGGTCGTCTCCGGGAGCCCCTTGTCCTCGGCGTCGCTGACGTCGATGATCTCGGACTCCTCCTGTGACTGCGTCGTCCAGGCGTCCTCCTCGTTCTCCGCTTCGGCGCGATCAGTCTCGTAGCCGCACGCGTCACAGACCCAGTGGTCCTCGCCCTCGCCCGACTTCATCATCGAGCCGCACTCGTCGCAGAACTTCATGCCCGAATCAACGAGGGGCGACACATAAACGACGGGATTCCGCCGCGGGGGCCGACCGATCTCACTCGACGTGGTCGGCGAGGGCGAACCGGATCCGTTCCTCCTCGCTTCCCTTGGTCTCACGGCCGGTGACGACGATCTCGCCGATCTCGCCGGTCGATCCGACGTGGGTTCCCGCACAGGCCGTCCGATCGTAGGGATCGGCGGCGTCGGACGTGTCATCGACCTCACGGATTCCGCCGATCTCGACGATCCGCAGTTCGGAGATCGAGTCCGGAAGGAGGTCGATCCGAGTTCGGTCGGTGTCGAGCGTCGCCTCCGCTTCGACCCGATCCATCGCGTAACTCGTGACCCGGCGGTCGTCCTCCACGAGTTCATTGAGTCGCGTCTCGATCCGGGCGAGGTCGTCCGCGTCGAACCGGTCGTAGGCCGCATCGAGGTGGGCGCGGTCCGCGTACAGCTGGTTCCCGGTCGTGCGCGCGTCGTACTCCTCGAGGAGGAGCGCCGAGAGCAGGTGTTGTGCGGTGTGGTATCTCGCGTGCGCTCGACGGCGGTCCCAGTCGATCTCGCCGATCACGGTCGCGCCGGACTCGGGGAGCGGGACCGCCGAGCGATCGTCGTCTTCCGCGGTCCCGGCGGCGGGTTCGAGCGTGTGATAGACCGCGTCCGACTTCTCGACGTCGACGACCCGGAAGCGTCGATCGGGGTCGTCGGCGACTCGGAGCGTCCCGGTGTCGTGCGGCTGCCCGCCGCCGGTCGGGTAGAAGTGGGTTCCGTCGAGGGAGACCCGGTCCTCGAGGCTCCGTTCCACGGTCGCCTCGAACCGCCGGACCGTGTCGTCGGCGAGGTAGCGTTGCTCGGTCACGTGATCCGAGAGCGGTCGAGCGAGCATAAATCACCCTTTCAGACGGCCGATGCTAGATCGGCGGCGGGGAGCACACGATGATGGAGACCGATATCCGTCGCGACACACGAATCGCGCTCGAACCGCTCACCTCCCTCCCCCAACCGCCCACTTCCCACCTCTCGAAACAACTCCACAGCCACTCCACTGCCACCCCACAGCCACTCCACGCCACCCCACAGCCACTCCACCGCCACCCCACAGCCACTCCACTGCCACCCCACAGCGACCCCGCGACCGCACCTCACGCCTCCCCAACCTCGTCGCTCACGCTTTTCAAGCGTTCGCGACTCCCTCGCGCACGACTCGCGGCTTCGCCGCTCGCTTCGCGCACGCCACCGCGGTACTGCCTCGGATCCCTCGTCTCCGGTCGGTTTCTCGCCGTTCTCCGGGCGGTTCGTCGCGGCGGCTTCCGAAGCCCTCGTCGTAACGACTAAGAACGGAACGCCCCTCCGTTAGGCTAATGAATCACGAGTTTTTCGCCCGGGGTGGTCTCCGTGGGCGTCGAGATTAAGGAAACGGAGGTGGACGAAGCGGACTTCGAGGAGATGAAGCGATTCGTTCGGGATTACCTGGCGGCCAGCGTCGAGAGCGAGGACGACGGCGGCCGGATGCGGTGGTACCCGTGGCACTCGTCGGAGTACCGATTCAACCACATCCTCAACGTGGTCGACCTCGCCGGGGAGATCGCCGAGGCCGAGGGCGCGAACCTCGACGTGGTCAGAGTGGCGGCCGTGTTCCACGACGTGGCCAAACTCGAGGCCGACCAGGACGTCCACGCCGAGGCCGGCGCGCGCGTCACCCGCGAGTACCTCCGCAGCCGCGGAAACTACCCCGAATCGTTCATCGAGGAGGTGTGCGGGGCGGTCGTCGATCACTCCTACACCGGCGATCTGGCGGACGTCCCCTTGGAGAGTCGGTGTCTGATCGAGGCCGACGTGCTCGACAAGGTCGGCGCGAACGGCGCCGTGTTGATGCTGTTGCGGATGGGATACGAGTCCCGAACGCACATGGACGCCGCGAAGATGGTCGACCGGGTGCTCGACCGCGGCCGCGACCACACCGATCGGGTCGTCTCCGACACCGCGGAGAGCATCGCCCACCAGCGGATCAAACGCGTCCAGTGGATCCGCGAGTGGCTCGAGGAGGAGGTCAGCCGGATGGACGCGAACGGCGCCACCGAGCGCTGAGACGCTCCCTAACCGCCTCGAAGCGACCCCGTCGCTCCTAAGTCTCCGGATCCACCACGGGGAGCGTCCGCGAGAGGTACCGGCTCGCCTCCTCGCGGACCGCGCCGGTCCAGTCACGGTCCGTCGTCGTCGCCCAGCGCAGCATCGCGCCGGTCGCGAGCGTCTGGAGCGTCTCCGCGACGGCCGCCGGGTCGACGTCGCCGTCGGCTTCCCTCGAAGCGACGCCCTCGCTCGCGGCCGACTCGGCGGCGGCCTCGCGGACCGACCGCTCGAGGAACCGCCGGAACACGCGATCGCTCCGGTCGAAGTGCTCGCGGTACGCCTCGTCAGTCGCCGCCTGCGCGCGGAGTTCGACCATCGCGACGAGGAACCGCCCGTCGGGAGCGTGCTCGTCGTCGACGCCGCCGGGGTCGGTCATCGCTGCCACGTAGGCGTCGAGCCGCGCTCGGGGCGGGAGGTCGAAGGCGTCCCCCGCGACGGCCGCCTCGAAGCTGTCGAGCAGGAACTCGAGGAGGTCCACCAACAGCTCGTCCTTCCCGCCGTAGTGGTGGTACACGAGCGAGGGGCTCTTCTCGAACGCCTCGCCGATCCGCTTTATCGTGAGGTCGGCGTACCCGTGTTCACAGAGCGCACGGAACGCCGCGCCGAGGATGGCCTCCCGCGTGTCCGCCGGCTCCGCGAACGGGTCGTCCATGCGGAGTGTACCGCGGTGTGGTATATATCGGTCCTGATTGAACGTTCATTCAACACGCTTATGCCGCGGGCGTGAGAGACGAACCCATGACCCCACCACCGGCGATCGGAGCGCCGTCCCTCCGAAGTCGCGGCGTCGCGCTCGCGGCCTCCACCGCCACCGCCCTTCTCACGTCCCGTCTCCGCGTCTCGTTCGACGTTCGAGTTCCCGCCCTCCGGACACCGGTTTCCCGGCACTCGAGCGCCGGGGGTGAGCGGTGACGTCCCCGAGCGGACGCGCGGCCGTCGCGGTCGTCGTCGTCGCGGGCGCGCTCCTCGTCGCCGCGGTCGGGAGTTTCGCCGGCGTCGCCGCGCAGCCGGCGCCGACCCCCGAACCGATGACCTCCGCGGGGACGGCCTCCGTGGCCGCCGGTGACGCGGTCGATCAGTTCGGACAGGTCCGCGGCGAACCGGATCTCGAGGCGTACCTCCCGCAACCGACCGTCCCCACCGGCGGCGAGACGACGATCGAGGTCGACCTCCTCAACACCGGCGAGATGGACATCGGCAGCGACATCGACCCGCGCGTGACGACCGCGCGGAGCCTCACGCTCGAGGCGGAGGCCGAGGACGAAGACGACCCGATCGCGGTGACGACCGGTGAGGTCGCCGTCGGCGACGTGCCGCCCGGCACGCCCACCTCGGTCCCGATCGAACTCGCCGTCCCCGACGACGCGGCGGACGGCGAGTACGAACTCGACGTGACGGTCCGCTACAGTTACACCCGGACGATCGTCCCGAACGGGAGCACCAACTACGACTCCTCTCGGAGCGAGGAGCTCGACGTCACCGTCGTGGTCGACGACGGGGCGCGGTTCGCGATCGTCGACGCCGAGACCGACGCGCAGGTGGGCGGGACCGGCGAGGTCCGGACCACGCTGCGGAACGTCGGCGACGAGACCGCCCGCGACGCGATCGTCACCGGGAGCGCCTCGGGAAGCGGCGTCACCGTGGGCGCGAACGGCCCGCCGGACGTGTTCGTCGGTGACTGGGCTCCCGGGGAGAACCGAACCGTGACGTTCGACTCCTCGATCGCGCCCGACTTCGCCGGCGAGACCTACGTGTTGCGCTCGAGCGTCGAGTACCGCGACGGCGACGGGGGCGAACTCGCCTCGCCGTCCTCGCGCGTCGGCGTGACGCCGACCCCCGAACAGCGGTTCGCCGTCGACGGGGTCGACGGGAGTCTGGCGGTCGGCCACTCGGGGAACGTCACCGGGATGGTCGAGAACGACGGTCCGCTGGCGGTCGACGACGCCGTCCTCGTCGCCGAGTCGACGAGCCCCGGCGTGACGTTCCCCGAGAGCCGGTACGCGCTCCCGGACCTCGAACCCGGCGAGTCGGCCGAGTTCTCGCTCGACGCCGCCGTGACTCCGGAGGCCGACGCCGGCCCGCGACAGTTCCGATTCACCGTCGAACACGAGAGCGGCGACCGCGTCGCGACCGACGAGTCGACCGCCCGGATCGAGGTGGGTCCCGGCCAGTCGTTCGCGGTCGACGGCGTCGATTCGACCCTGGAGGTGGGCTACTCGGGGTCGATAGACGGGACGCTCACGAACGACGGACCGCGGACCGTCGACGAGGCGGTGCTGGTGGCCGAGCCGCAGAGCTCCCGCGTGACGCTCGGCGAGAGCCGGTACGCGCTTCCCGACCTCGCGCCCGGCGAGTCGACCGGTTTCTCGTTCGACGCCGACGTGAGCGGGCAGGCCGATCCGGGTCCCCGACAGGTCCGGTTCACCGTGGAGTACACGGGTGACGACGCGACGCTGACCGAGGAATCGACCGCCCGAATCGAGGTCGCCCCGCGGGAGCCGGAGTTCGCGATCGAGGCGGACGACCCGGTCGTGCCGGCCGGCGAGACGCGACGGATCACCTTCGAGATCACCAACCAGCGCCCCGAGACGCTCTCGTCGATCAACGCCGGGCTGTACGCCGACGATCCGATCTCGGCCGCGACCGACGAGGCGTTCGTCGACGAGCTCGAGCCCGGCGAGTCGAGGGAGATCTGGTTCGAGGTGTCCGCCGCCGGCAGCGCCGGCGTCCGGACGTATCCGGTCGAGTTGGACTTCCGGTACGACGACGAGCGCGGAAACGACCGGATCTCGGACGTGACCCAGTACCCGCTCGAGGTGACCGAACCCGTCGACGACGGCGGTGGCGGTCCCTCGATCGGCACCATCGTTTTCGGGCTCTTGGCCCTCGCCGTGCTCGTGGGCGGGGCGGTCTGGTACCGCGGGCGACAGTGACCCGATGACCGGACCCGAGCCGAGCCGATCTCCGGGAAGTCGACGTCCGCGGCGGCGGAGGCGACGGTGACCCTCGCCGATCGGGCCGTCGAGCGGGTCGACGAGCTCGCCACCGAGCGCCCGGTGACCGTCATCGTCGCGTTCCTGCTCGTGAGCGTCGTCGCGCTCGGGGGCGTCACGGCGATCTCGACGTCCGCGGGGGCCGACCAGTTCACCCAGGACATCCCGGCCCAGCAGGCGCTCGACGAGATCGACGAGGAGTTCGAGTCCTCGATCGGCGGCTCGGCCACCGCCGCACAGGTCATCGTCACCGAGGACAACGTCCTCTCTCGCGACGCGCTCGTGCGGATCCTCGAGACACAGGACAGACTGGAGTCGCGCTCGACGCTGCGCGTCGGATCGACGACCAGCCACGCGAACGCGATCGCCCGCCAGCTCGATCCGTCGGCCGAGACGTCCGGCGAACAGCGCGACGCGGTCGCGGCGGCGACGCCGACCGAACTCGCCGCGGCGATCGACGCCGCCGACGAGTCCGGCGCGGTGGCCGCGCAGGTGTCAACGGACTACAATCCGACCGCACAGCAGGCCGACAGCGCGATCGTCGGCGTCACCTACGACGTGCCCGACTCGGCGACGACCGCGCGGGTCGAGACGCTCCAGGTCCGGAGCGTCGAGGTCGTCGACTCCGTGCCGGGCATGGAGGCCGGCGAGAACGCGATCCTCTTCGGCGACGGGATCCTCCAAAGCGAGATCACCGCGCTCTTGACCGACACCGCGGTCATCGTCTTCCCCGCGGCGTTCGTGTTCATCCTCCTGTTCCTGCTTTTGGCCTACCGCGACCCGATCGACATGACGCTCGGACTCTCCGCGCTCGGGATGTCGGTGCTGTGGACGTTCGGGTTCATGGGGTACGCCGGGATCCCCTTCTCGGACTCGTTGATAACCGTCTTCCCGCTTCTCGTCGCGGTCGGGATCGACTTCGGGATCCACATCATCAACCGATATCGCGAGGAACGGTTGGACGGCCACGGGATCGGCGACTCCATGCGGACGACGACCGACCAGCTGTTCATCGCGTTCCTGCTCGTGACGATCACGACCGTCGTCAGCCTGATCGCCAACGTCGTGAGCCCGTTCGATCCGAACCGCGACTTCGGGATCGTCGCCGCCGTGGGGATGGTGTTCACGCTCGCCGTCTTCGGCGTCTACCTCCCCGCGGCGAAGGTGTTCGTCGACCGGTGGCGTGAGCGACTTCCCGTCCCCGACTTCGGATCGACGCCGCTCGGGACTGGGGGATCCCGGCTCGGGCGCGCGCTCCACGTCGGCGTCGACCTCTCGCGGGTCGCACCCGTCCTCGTCGTGGTCGTCGTGCTTCTCGGCGGGGCGCTCGGCGGCGCGTACGGGACCGGCGTCGACACCGAGTTCTCCGAGGAGGCGTTCTTCCCGGACGAACAGCGGCTGGAGACCTACAGCCAGCTTCCGGAGCCGCTCGCGCCGACCGACTACACGTTCCTCGACGTGCTCACCCTCTTCGAGGAGGACTTCGACCAGAGCTTCGTCGGCTCCGTGACGTTGTACATCGACCAGTCCGTCCGCGACGACGACTCGCTCGAGCTCATCGACCGGACCACCCGAAACCCGCCCGACACCTTCGCGACGACCGACGAGCGTCGCGCCCAGAGCACGAGCGTCGTCACGGTGATCGAAGAGCACGCCGAGAGCGACGCCGAGTTCCGCCGACTCGTCGAGCGGAACGACCGCCTCGGCACGGGCGTCCCCGACCGCAACGTCGACGAGGTGTACGACGCGCTGCTCGACTCCCCGGCGGAGGAGCGGGCGCGCGGGTACATCGCGGCCGACCGCGGGAGCGCCCGGATCGACTACACGGTCCGGCCGGGCGTCGAGAGCGCGCAGGCGGTCGGGGACGCGCGGGCGCTCGCGGAGCGGACGCCGCTGACCGCGGTCGCGACCGGGACGCTCGTCGTCAACGAGGCCGTGATCGACCTGCTCCTCGACTCGGCGGTTCGGAGCCTGATCGCGGCGTTCGTCTTCACGGCGGCGTTCCTGATGCTCTCGTACCGGTATCTGGAGGGGAAGGCGGTCTACGGGGTCCTCAACCTCGTCCCCGTCCTCGCGACCGTCGGGCTGCTCGCCGGGTCGATGTGGCTGCTGGACATCCCGCTGACGCCGATCAACGCGCCCATCCTCTCCGTCTCCATCGGGCTCGGAGTGGACTACACCGTCCACTTCGTCCACCGGTTCGTCGACGAGTACAAGGGTGGCGCGCCGCTTCAGGAGGCGCTCGACGTCACCATCGGCGGCACCGGCGGGGCACTCACCGGGAGCATGCTCACGACCGTCACCGGCCTCGGCGTGCTCTGGCTCGCCGTGATCCCGCTGATCCAGGAGTTCGGGGCCTTACTCGCGCTCGGCGTGTTCTACGCGTACCTCTGTTCGATCGTGTTGGTGCCGTCGCTGGTGGTTGTGTGGGACCGATACGGCTCACGCGTCGGGCTCGGGCTGGAGGCGACGCTTCGGGAGGAGGAATCGGAGCGCGAGACGGATCGGGACGGAACGTAGGGTCCGGAAGTCCCCTCGAACTCCCGTCGTTCGGATGCGAAATGGAACTGAACGGGCGGTCCCTTCGGGGCGCCTGTCGAGCGGAACGAACCGACCACATCCACTCGCCCACGTGTTTCAAGTCGGAGTACGGCCAATGTCCGGTATGGGTATCGTCCGGAACTCCGAACACAGCAACGGTGCGCCGACGATCGAGGGGACGGGAATCCGTGTGAAAGACATCGCCTCGGCGTACGAACACAGCGGCTACGACCCTGACGAGATCACGCAACTGTACCCTGACCTCACTCTCGGTGACGTCCATCGAGCACTCGCGTACTATTACGACCACATCGACGACTTCCGATCGGCATCGTCCGAACCAGCATCCGCATGACGCGGCCGCTGTACTGTGTATAGAACGTTACTGCTTATTTCGACGATGATCTGGATGATCGAGGCGAGATCGTTGTTGGCGCGGTGAACACGTCCAAAGCCCCGGTCGCGAGAACTCGCGCGGTTCGCTGCGGTCCTCAGTCGGTCGCTGGCGCTCCCTTCTTACGGTCCTTGCGTCGCCGTGCTTCGTTCTCGCGACCGCCCCTTTGAGCCCCACCCAACCGTCCCGCAACCGCACCTCACGCCTCCCCAACCTCGCTGCTCGCGGTTTCACCGCTCGCAGCGTCCCTCGCGGGCGGTTCGCGGGCCTCCGGCCCGCTCACCGGCGCGCCACCGCTTGAGGATCGCTCATTGCTTCGACTGTACTGACCGTGATGGAGCAACACGCATCAGCGACGGAGGACTCCGATGGATCCGATCCGGGATCCCGCTCAGTCGTCGGCGCGGGGCGTCGGCGGCGACCCGGAGAGCCGGTCGCGGTCGTGGGAGGCCTCGAAGTCGAGGTCCGGGCCGCGCGCGATGATGCCCGAGGGCGTCACGTCCGGATGGGTCGTGTAGTAGTGCTCCTTGATGTGGTCCATGTTCACCGTGTCGGCGACGCCCGGGGTGGTGTACAGATCGCGCAGGTACGGCCAGAGGTGCTCGTACTGGTGGATATACTGTCGGTTACACATGAAGTGGGTGTGGTACACCTGGTCGAACCGGACCAGCGTCGTGAACAGACAGAGGTCGGCCTCTGTCAGCGAGCCGCCGACGAGGTACCGCCGGTCCGAGAGGTGGTCGTCCCAGCGGTCGAGCGCGCCGAAGAGGTCGTCGATGGCGTCGTCGTACGCCTCCTGGGAGGTCGCGAAGCCGGCGCGGTAGACGCCGTTGTTGACGGGCTCGTAGATCTCGGTGATGGCCTCGTCGACCAGCTCGCGCGTCTCGTGGTCGTCGGGGAGAAGCGAGACGCCGTTAGCGAGGTCGTCGAAGGCGGTCGTCAGCATGCGGAGGACCTCGCGAGACTCGTTGTTGACGATCGTCTCCTCCTCGGTGTCCCAGAGCACGGGCACGGTCACCCGGCAGGTCGCGTCGGGGTCGGCCTCGACGTACAGCTCGCGGAGGGTGTCGCTTCCGTGGAGGTGGTCGGGCGTACACCCCTCCTTCTCGGGCGTGAACTGCCAGCCGTCCTCGCCGCGCCAGGGATCGACGACGCTGACGCCGACGCGTTCTCGAGCCCGAGCAGCGACCGCGCGAGCAACGTGCGGTGGGCCCACGGGCAGGCGTACGAGACGTACAGGTGATACCGCCCCGCCTCCGGCTGGAAGCGCTCGTCCGGCTCGGCG
Organism: Halorubrum cibi; assembly: GCF_900182635.1. Classification (GTDB taxonomy): domain Archaea; phylum Halobacteriota; class Halobacteria; order Halobacteriales; family Haloferacaceae; genus Halorubrum; species Halorubrum cibi. The sequence goes on from NZ_FXTD01000006.1 coordinate 127,827, forward strand.
TCGACGTGCTCGGGCACCTCGCTGCCGGCGATCCAGCTCCGGAAGGTGCTCTCGCCGCGCTGGAACGCGCCCTCCTCGTCGGTCGATTCGTACGCGTCGGTTCGCCACTCACCGTCGACGAGCTGGTTCATACCCGAACGACGGGCTCGAGACCCATAACGAGGGCGGGGACGCACGCGTCACCGGGCGTGATCGTTGCCGCATGCCGACGGCTTTAACCCGGCCGGCGCGGTATACATCTCCGTCATGGCCGCACAGGCGATGGATCGCGTTCCGCGATCGTAACGAGGAGTTCTACGTGAGTACGGACAGTAACGGGCGAGCGACGGCCGCTCGCCGATCGACGGGGAGGGTACAGCGATGTTGACCGGCAGCGACGGCGAGGAAACCGAGCCGGACAGCGAGGTCCCGGCCGACGCGAACCCGATGGTCCGCGCAGGGATCGACGCGGCCGCGTTGAAGCCGGCCGAGTGCGAGGTCTCCCGAGCGGTCGATCTCCCGGTCGACCGCGTGGCGATCGACTACGAGGGTCGCGAGCACTTCCCGGACGCCGCGACGCTCGAGGCGATCGCCACCGAGAAGTCGCTGTACGTCACCACGCCCGTCCGCGCGGACGGGTTCGACCCGCTCGGCGACGACTCGCTGCTCGACCGGATCCCCGACCGGGCGCGCCGGCTGCTCGTCGCCGGTCACGGCGCGTACCTCGACGAGTCGGAGGCGTCGCGGGCGATCGCCCCGCGGTTCGGAGCCGCCCGTGAGGTCGCGCCGGACGCGTGGATCGGGACCGAGGGCGTCGAGCGGCTCGCGCTCGCAGCCGGCGGGACGCAGTACGAGCTGCTCTCGCGGTCGACGGAGCGGGACGCTCGGGCGCTCCGCGCCGCCGGGTTCGACGGCGAGATCGCCGTCTACGCCCCGACCGTGCTGACCGACGACGAGGACGCGGTCCTCGACGGGGTCGGCGCGTACGTCTCCCGGCGTCGGCCGGTCGCCCGGGCGCTCCCCGACGGAGGCGGCGAGGGGTCCGACGACGGGGGGAGCCCCCCGACGGACGCGACCGCCACGGGCCGGACCCGCGAGGTGCTCTCCGCGGCCGCGCGCGACTTCGCGCTCGTCGGCTCGCCGGAGACGGTCCGCGAGCGCGTCGACGAACTCCGGGACGTCGGCGTCGACCGCGTCGTCGGCTACCCCGCCCGCGGGATCGACGAGTTCCTGTCGTAGGGATCGCCCGCCGCCGGACCGTTTTTATCGCCGCTTCGAGAAGAGCCGTCCATGGCGGACTCGAACCCATCGAACGGTGTGGAGCCTTCGGATGCCACCGAGACGACGTCCGCGTCCGTGGCGGTCGTCGGCGGCGGCGCGGTCGGCGTCACCGCCGCACACGACCTCGCCGAGCGGGGCGCGACGGTGACGCTCTTCGAGCGCGACGACCTCGCGAGCGGCGCGTCCGGGCGGGCGGCCGGCGTCCTCTACGACGCCTACGCCGAGGACGTCGACGCCGCGGTCGGAGCCCGCGCGATGGAGCGGTTCCGCGCGTTCGACCGGACGCTGCCCGGATTCGACTTCTCGCCCTGTCCGTACGTCATCGCGGTCCGCGAGGGCGACGAGGACGCCGAGGCGGTGCCGGGGATGGTCGACCGCATGCGCGAGCACGGCCGCGACGTCTCGCTTCTCGAGCCCGCCGAACTCGGCGAGCGATTCCCGCTCTCGACCGACGACCTGGCGGTCGCCGCCGTCGGCGAGGGGGCGGGCTGGGCCGACCCCGGCAGCTACGTCGTCGCGCTCGGCGAGCGCGCGGCGCGGGAGGGCGTGACCGTCGAGACCGACGCTGCGGTCGAGCTCGTCGCGGGCGCTGGCGCGACGGTCCGCGTCGACGGGGAGGAGCGGGCGTACGACGCCGTCGTCGTCGCGGTCGGCGCGCACACCGAACGATTCCTCGAGGGCGGCGGGATCGCGGTGCCGGTGAAGCCGTACCGCGTCCAGGCGCTGACGAGCCGGGTCGCCTACGGCGGCCCGATGACGTACGACGCGACCGCCGGCGTCTACTTCCGGCCGCACCCGACCGGGCTGTTGGCCGGCGACGGGACCGAGCCGTTCGAGGCCGATCCCGACGCGTACGACCGCGAGGGCGACGACTGGTTCGTCGAGAGCGTCTCGGGGACGCTGCGCGAGCGCGCCGACCACGACCCCGAGGTCGAGCGAGCGTGGGCCGGGGTGTGTACGGCCACGCCCGACGGCGACCCGCTCCTCGGACCGGTCGCGGAGGACATCTTCGTCGCCGCGGGCTGGCAGGGACACGGGTTCATGCGCGCGCCGGCGACGGGGGAGATCCTCGCCGAAGGGACCCTCGCGTCGCTCTCGGGCGCGGCGGTAGACGATCCCGACTCGCCGTGGATCGAGGCGTTCGATCCGAACCGGTTCGAGGGCGACGAGACGTTCGAGATCGAGGAGGGGATGTCGGTGAGCAACCGGTAGTTACGCGTCGTCGTCGGTCTCGCTCTCCTCTCCTCCCTCGCCCTCCTCGATCACGTCGACCGACTCGGCCGCGCCGTCCTTCGGTATCTCGACCCGCAGCGTGCCGTTTCGGGTGAGCGTCGCGTTCGCGCCGTGGGGCGTCACGTCGGCGTCTGCGGGGAGTTCGGCGGTGCCGGAGAGGGTGAGCCCGCGGCCGGGGAACACCACGTCGAAGCCGTCGTAGAAGTCGCGGAAGCGGTCGAGCCGCACCTCGACCGTTCGGTCGAGGAACGTGACGTCCACGTCCTCGCCGCTCACGCCGGGAGCGTCGAAGACGACGAGGTAGGCGTCGTCGCTCTCGAGGAGGTCCGAGGAGAGGGGCCGTCGCTCCTGCATCCGGCTCCAGCCGCGGCCGACGCGCTCGAGCGCCTGCCGGAGGACCGACCGGCCGGTGTCGACGATGCGAGTCACGGGGCTACACCTCGATCTCCGATAAGTCGTCCCCGCCGCAGTACGGGCAGGTCAGGTCGGTGACGGCGTGGTCGTCAGGCACGTCGTAGGTGTAGTGGTTCTCGAACATGTCGAGCTCGCAGTCGTCGCTCTCGCATTTGACCTCCATCGTCGATGGCATTACCCGTCCGTTGGGTCGGCGAGGGCTTAAACGACGTGGCGGCGGCCGTCCGGTCGCGGGTGACCGCGCCGGCGGGAGGGTCGGCGTCGGCTCAGACGGCGAACCCTCTGAGTCGCTCGGGGACGACCGTGCGCTCGGCGAGGACGACGAGGGACGTCCCGACCGCGCCGCCGACGAGGAGGGCGTCGAGCCACCGGAGCAGCGGGAGCCCGAACGCGAGCGAGACCCCCACCAGCCACACGGGGAGCGCGAGCATCGCGAGAGTGATCCCGACGAGTGCGAGGGTCTCCCGACGGTCCTCGGGGAGCCGATCGCGGGCGAGCCACGTGGCCGGGCCGACGAGAAGCGCGCTCGCGAGCGCGACGACGAGGAGAACGGTCCACGGGACGTCGCCGGCCTCGAGGAGCCGGCCCGCGCTCAGGAGGGCCAAGAGCCCGACGGAGAAGTACGTGAGGAGGGTCGCGCGTCGAGGGGACATACACACCTGCTTGCTCTCGATCAGACATAAACGATCGGTGGTGATAGTACAGAAATACAATAATACATACATACATTTATACTGAAAGCCGAGCGATTAACGAAACATGCCCATCGGTATCGACGAGTTCGACTCGCGCGACCCGGAAGATCGCGACACGAACGCCGAGCGAGTCGTCCGGTTTCTGGTCCGCAACCGCGATAAGGCGTACAAGGCGGCCGAGATCGCCGAAGCAACCGAAGTCAGCGAGAACTCGATCCATCCGGTGTTGAACCGGCTCGCCGAGCGGGATCTGGTCCGGCATCGGGAGCCGTACTGGGCCATCGGCGACCTCGATGCGGTTCGTGAGGCGACGACGTTCGCCTCCACGGCGGGCTTCCTCGACGACGAACTCGGGCCGGAGAGCCGGGGGGAGTGGCTGGCGGCGGCGCGAGAGGAGAACGAAGAATAACGAACTGACAACCGGACCCTCTTCCCTCACGTTCCGCACGCGTTTTCCCTCTCGGCCGAGTACGGGGCTCCAACATGACCGACCCGGCCGATCTCTCCGTCACCGTCGTCGACGGCTACGTCGACGAGCCGGCGCACTTCGGGGTGCCGCCGTACATATCGACGTACCCGCGGTACGCGGCCGGCGCGCTCGTCGACGCGGGCGTTCCTGAGGACGCGATCACCTACCACACGATCGACGAACTCCGCGAGGATCGGAACAAACACGCCGACGTCGCCGACGCGGACCTCTTCGTCTACGTCGGCGGGATGACCGTCCCCGGCAGCTACGTCGGCGGCACGCCCGCCGAGCCGGACGAGGTGCGCGAACTCGGCTGGACCGCCGACGGCGTCACGCTGCTCGGCGGCCCCGTCCGATTCGGCGTCGGCGAGGAGAACGCCGGCGCACAGGACATGGAGCGCGACGACCTCGACTACGACTTCGTCGCCAAAGGGGACGTCGAGGCCGCCGCTCACGACCTCGTTGCGAACGGGCTCGAGGGGTTCAACAACCGTATGCGCGATAACGACGAGATCGACCGATGGGCCGAGAAGGGAGCGTTCGTCGTCGAACACCACCCCAACCACCCCGACTACCTCATCTGCGAGATGGAGACCTCCCGCGGCTGCGCGTACCGCTGTTCGTTCTGTACGGAGCCGCTCTACGGGAACCCGTCGTTCCGGGAGGCGCGCTCCGTCGTCGAGGAGGTGGACGCGCTCTCGGACCGGGGAGTCAAACACTTCCGGCTGGGCCGACAGGCCGACATCCTCGCGTTCGGCGGCGACGGCGAGGCCCCGAACCCCGACGCGTTGCGGGAGCTGTACGGCGGGATCCGCGAGGTCGCGCCCGACCTCGAGACGCTCCACCTCGACAACATGAACCCGGTGACGATCACCGACTACCCGGAGGCCTCCCGCGAGGCGATCCGGGTCATCGCCGAGCACAACACGCCGGGCGACACGGCGGCGTTCGGCCTCGAGTCCGCGGATCCGGTCGTCCAGGAGGAGAACAACCTGCTCGTCACCGCCGAGGAGTGTCTGGAGGCGGTCCGCGTCGTCAACGAGGAGGGCGGCTGGCGGCCGGGCGACCCGCCGGCCGGCGATCCCGGCGGGGTCGCGGGACCGGACCCTGACCGCCGGTACGGCCCCTCCACCGGCCCCGATGCCTCCCCGCGGCTGCCGAAGCTCCTGCCCGGAATCAACCTCGTTCACGGACTCGCGGGCGAGCGACCGGAGACGTACGAGCACAACAAGCGATTCCTCCAGTCGGTCTATGACGAGGGGCTCATGCTCCGGCGGATCAACGTCCGGCAGGTGATGGCGTTCGCGGGCACGGAGATGGCCGAGACCGGCGCGGAGATCGCTCAAGAGCACAGGGACAGCTTCCAAGCGTACAAACGCGAAGTGCGCGAGACGATCGACAACCCGATGCTCGACCGGGTGGTCCCGCCCGGCACCGTCCTCCCCGACGTCCACCTGGAGTACCACCAGGACGGGAAGACGTTCGGCCGCCAGCTCGGCACCTACGCCCTGCTCGTCGCGGTCCCCGGCGAGCGCGAGCTCGGGACCGCCATCGACGTGGCGGTCACCGACCACGGCTACCGATCCGTGACGGGCGTCCCCTACCCGCTCGACGTCAACGCGGCCTCGATGGACGAACTGACCGCGATCCCCGGGATCAACCGGAACACGGCGGGCGACGTCGTCGTCGGCCGACCCTACGAGAGCGTCGACGCGGTCGACGCCGGCGTCGCCGACCTCTCGCGGTTCGCGGTCGCCGGCGAAACGCGAGTCCCGATCCCCGGTCGCGATCGAGCCGGTTCCGGACCCGGACCGGCGTCCCGATCCTCGCTCGGTCGGGGAGACTGATGGCGTCGCCTGGGGCGGACGGGAGCGGATCCCCGACTCAATCGCGGTCGGCGGTCACCCGAATCGAGATCCTCGTCGACACCCGCGCCGCGACGGGCACGACGAACGCGTACCTCGTCGGCGGGCTCCTCGTCGACCCCGCGGCCCGGACGGACGAGTTGGACGCTGCCGTGGCGGAACGCGCCACGCTCCCGGGAGATCGCGGGGGGATCGAGGCGATCGCCGTCACCCACACGCATCCGGACCACGTCGGCGCGGTCGCCGACTACGCGGACCGGACGGGCGCGACCGTTCACGCGCACGCCGACCACGTCGATCGGTTCCGGGAGGCGACCGGCGTCGACCCGGACGCGACGTTCCGCGACGGCGATGCGATCGGGGAGACCGGCGTCCGCGCGCTCGATACGCCGGGGCACGCGCCGGACCACGTCGCGTTCGCGGTCGGGGATGTGGGCGGAGGGGGCGGGAGCGACGGAGGCGACGGCGACGGTGACGAGCCCGAACCGCCCGCCGAGGCGCTCGTCGGCGACCTCGCGGTCGCCGAGGGCAGCATCGTCGTGGGCGCGCCCGAGGGCGACGTCCACGAGTACCTGGCGAGCCTCGAGCGCGTCCGGGATCGCGGCTTCGCCCGGCTCCATCCCGGGCACGGGCCCGCTGTCGACGACCCGGACGCGACCTGCGAGCGGCTGATCGACCACCGCCTCGAGCGCGAGGAGCGGGTGCTCGCGGCGGTGGAGGCGGGCGCGAGCGACGTGGACTCGATCCTCGAGGCGGCATACGGAAAGGACCTGACCGGCGTCGAGGACCTCGCGCGGGCGACGGTCCGCGCCCACCTCGAGAAGCTCGCCGCCGAGGGGCGGATCGACGCGTCGTGGAGGGAGTAGCGGGCGTACCCCGGCCCCCGCGTTCGGTTCGGTCCGTCACGTCTGTCGGTCCACGGGCTCGACCGCCGCACGCTCGTCGGTCACGACGCCGTACTCCGCGTCCGAGATCGACGCCGGAGCCTCCTCGAAGTCGGCACCGTACCGCGAGGCGAGCGAGGCGCACACTGCGTCGCGGACACACGCCCTGACCGCCGAGCCGATCGGGGTTGCGGACCCGGAGAAGGCGGCTGGCTCCGGACCGTCGGTGTCCGCGCGCGCTCTCGTCGAACCTGACCCGGTCGCGTCCGCGCGCTCCGCCGGACAGCCGACGACGACCGCGTCGCTCGTCGTGCCGGGGAACCCGACCGTCGCGAGCAGCGTCGCCGCCTTCGCCTCGGCGACGACCGCGACGAGGTTCGCGAGCGCGCCCGGCGAGAGCGCCCGCTCCGACCCGACGAGGAGGTTGACCGTGCCGGTCGTCGGGGCGACGTCGTCCTCGGCGACTGAATCGACGTCCCCGTCCGATATCGGCAACGCAGCCGGGTTCGAGACGCCCGCGGTGGCCACCGCGGTCGCCCCGTCGAGCCGCGCGATCCGGGCGTGCCGCTGGTCGACGCCGGTCAGGAGCGCGGGAGCGTCGCGGTCGGTGAGGCCGTCGGTCGCGCGGTCGGCGAACCCGGCGTCCCGGACTCGCCCGTCGACGTACTCGCTGAGGTCCCGGCGTCCCGCGTCGTCCCACCCTTCCGGAACCGTCACGTTGTGGACGGCGTCGGCGACTCGAATGCCGCCGTCGAAGCCGGTCGAGAGGAATCGGGTCGCCCCGTCGACCCGTCGAAACCGACAGACGCCGTCGGCGACGTCGGCGCGGAACGCGGGCGAGCGGGGACTCATACGCCGAGCGATTCGAGGAGTCGCTCGTTCTCACGCGGGCGGCGAATCGCCGTCCGCAGGTGGTTGTCGAGCCGCGGGAACGACCGCGCGTCTCGGAGGACGACCCCGCGCTCTCTGGCGGTCGCGAGCACGTCGTCCGGATCGTCGCTCCCGGTGTCGAACAGGAGGAACGGCGCGTCGGAGGGATACACCTCCCACTCGGTCGCCAGGCGCTCGCGGACGCGTTCGCGTTCGGCGGCGACGCGCTCGCGGGTCCGCTCGACGAACTCCGTCCGCCGAAGGCAGTGGGTGCCGACCGCGGCCGCCGGCGTCGACAGCCCCCAGGGAAGCCGCCCGCGGTCGAGCCGCTCTCGCAGCGTTCCCGTCGCGACGAGGAAGCCCGCGCGCAGTCCGGGCAGGCCGAACACCTTCGTGAGCGAGCGCGCGACGACGACGCCCGGTTCGCCCGCGAGCGACCGCTGTGGCGTGAAATCGAGGAACGCCTCGTCGACGAACAGCGTCGTCCCCGCCCCCCGACAGCGCGCGGCGAGCCGGAGGAGATCGTCGCGGTCGGCGAGCTCTCCCGTCGGGTTGTTCGGCGTACAGACGACGACGAGCGCGTGGTCGGCCGGGTCGACGTCGAGGACCGCGTCGTGAGCGACCGATACCGGATTGCCGCCCTGGAGCCGGATCTCGCGGGCGTACTCGCCGAAGGACGGCTCGGGGACGACCGCGGAGTCGCCGTCGTCGAGGGCGACCGCGAACAGCAGTCGCATCCCGGCCATCGCGCCCGCCGTCGGGATCACCTCGACGGGGGCGCAGTCGACGTAGTCGGCGGCGGCGGCCCGGAAGGCCACGTAGTCGTCCGCTGGGTACCGCCCCGACGCCGAGAGCGCCGAGTCGTACACGGCCGTCACGCCGGGGGGCGTCTCCGGGTTCGTGTTCGCGCTGAAGTCGATCACGCCGGGGTCCGTGGCTCCGCCGTGGGGCACTCGTCCGATCTCGTCCAGCGCCTCCGCGTCCATGCCATCGATCCCGTCGCGAACTCCAAAAAACCCATCTACGATCGGTCAGGGGTTTACCAGCCGGCTCGCGAGTTCGAGGTCTCCCGGCCGGTTGACGTTGACCGCGAGCGAGTCCCGCTCGCGGACGACGATCCGGTCCGGACCGTCGTCCACGACGTTCAGCCCGGTCGGCGCGATGGGGGTCCCCGCGTGGTCGAACGAGGCGTCGACGCTCGCGCCGAGGTCGCGCTTGTACGCGGCGGGCACGCAAACCGTCACCGAGCGGACTGGGTCGTCCGAGCCGTCGGTTCCGGTCGAGGGAGCCTCCCTCGGGGGGACCGCCGCGTCGATCGCGTCGTCGACGTCGCGCCCGCGGAGCAGCGGGAGGTCGGCCGCGACGGTGACGGCCGACCCGTCGACCGCCGAGAGGCCGACCTCGAGGTCGGCGACGTACCCCTCTCCGCTCCCGTTGAGGACGGTACACGGCACCGCCGTCTCCTCGCCGAGTCTCTCACGGAGCGCGCGCCGGGTGTCGGGCGCGTGCGGCGACGCGACGGCGACGACGCGGGCGACGCGCGCGTCCGCCAGCGCGTCGAGGACGCGCGCGACCATGGGGCGGCCGTCGACCTCGACCAGCGGCTTCTCGACGTCGCCGCCGAGACGCGTCCCGCGCCCGCCACAGAGGAGGACCGCCGGGAGGCCCATCCCCTCCACCGCGGCGTCTCTCACGCGATCGTCCACGCCACCACCCCCGCGTGGAGCGCGACCGCGCGCCCGAGCTCGTTCGCCGCGCCGAGCACGTCGCCGCTCGCCCCGCCGAGCCAGGGGCGGACGCGGACGAGGAGGACGACGGCGACGACCGGGCCCGCGATCAGCGCCGCCGCGATCGCCGGGAGCGCGCCGGGCGGGGCCGCGAGCAGGACGGGGGCGACGACGAGCGCGACGAGGAGGAGCGACCGCGGGCCTACCTCGCCGACGACCGCCGACCCCAACCCCTCGTGGGCGGGCGTCCCGAGGCAGGCGAGGACCGCCATCCCCGCCTTCGCGCCGACCTCGGCCGCGAGGACGATCCGGAACGCCACGCTCGTGACGCGCGCGCCGCCGCCCGCGAGGCCCGTCGCGAGCGCGAGCGCCCCGAGGGTCGTGGCGAGCAGCGTGACGGCGAGCGCGAGCGCGCCGCCCACGCCGAGGTCGGCGTCTTTTAAGATCCCGAGCCGGCGGTCGGGGTCGTGCGCGGCGATCGCGTCGCCGAGGTCGGCGAGCCCGTCCGCGTGGGTGACGCCGGTCAGGAAGTAGATCGTGAGGAGGTAGGCGGCCGCGGCGGTCCACGGCGACGGGGCGAGGAAGGCGAGCCCCGCGACCGCGCCGACGACCGCGCCGACCACCGGAAACGTCCACGGGGAGCGCCGGAACGCGTGCCAGTCGGCGGGAGCGGAGCCGGGAACCGGGATCCGAGTCAGGAACGTGAGCGCGCCCCGAATCGCCGGTATCGGGCGGGCCGCCGGTATACCGTCGTCGTCGCCACCGCCGTCGTCTCCGCCACCGTCGTCTCCGCCACCGTCGTCTCCGCCACCGTCGTCGTCGCCACCGTCGTCTCCGCCACCGTCGTCGTCGCCACCGTCGTATCCGCCACCACCGTCGACGCCGCTCCCCGTCACAGCGCCAGCGACACCCCCGCGACGCCGAACGCAAGCCACCCGGCCCGCGAGACGACCCGAACGCCGGTCCGCGCCTCCGAGGCCGTCGGGAGCGATCCCGTCGGGAAGAGCGTGTACGTCTCCGGCTTCGCCAGCCGCACGCCGAGAACCGCCGCGAGCGACCCCATCGGCCAGCCGGAGTTCGGCGAGTCGGGGACGCCGGCCGCCGACCGGACGCGGCCGAGGATCGCGATCGGCCCGGTCCCGATCCCCCCTCCGCCGGCCGCGAGGATCAGGAGCGCGGTCGCCCGCGCCGGGAGCCACATGACGGCGTCGTCGAGCCGCGCGGGGGCCCAGCCGGCCCGCCGATCGCGGTACCCGAGCATCGAGTCGAGCGTGTTGACTCCCTTGATCCAGGCGGCCGCGCCGGCGGCGACGGCGAGCCCGCCCGCCGGTGCGACTCCGACGACTGCGGTGGCCGCAGCGCCGATAACGAACCCGCAAAGCGGCGCTATCAGGCCGTCAGCGAGGTTCTCCGCCGCGCTCTCCACGGTCGCGGATCGGACGTGGTCGGCCGACAGGTCCGTCGCGTCCCGCCCGGCGAGCGCGCGCAACTCGCGTCGCGCCGCCTCGAGGTCGCGCTCGGCGAGGTCGATAACGTCGCCGGCGACCGACAACAGCATCCGGTGGCTGGAGCAGGCGAAGAGGACGACTCCCGCGGCCACCGCGGCGGGGACCGGTGAGGGGGAGAGCGCGCCGACCGCGACGACGGGCGCGGCGAGGAGGGCGGCGAAGGCAATGGGGATGCCGGCTGCGAACCCGACGCCGACGAGTCGGGCGTCGGGGAGACGGGAGTCGAGCGACGCGACGGCGCGGCCGAGCCACGCGACCGGGTGGAGGCCGGCTGGCGGCTCGGAGAAGGTCCGATCGAGGGCGGCGGCGAGCGCGATCGCGCCGGCCGCCGCGAGCGTCACGGCTCGGCCTCCAGCTCGCTCCCAATCGCGTCGAGAGGGATCTCCGTCACGTCGAGGAAGCGCCCGCCGGCGTCGACTATCCCGCCGTCCGTCGCCGGATCGTCGCCGACGTGGACCAGTGCGGACGGCGCGACGCCGAGCGCCTTCGCGGCGGCCTCGAACGCCTTCGCGTGGGGCTTCCGCCAGCCGCAGCCGACGCTCGTCGTCACCGCGTCGAACTCCCCGCGGAGCCCGGCGCGTATCAGCGTCCGGGGGACCAACTCGGGGACCGCGCAGTTCGAGCAGATCCCGACCGGACCGCGGTCGGCCGCCGTCCGGACCGCCTCCAGTGCGCCCTCGCGGCGCGTGACGTCGGGGTCGAAGGCGGCGACGACCGCGTGTCGGACGACGTTGTCGGGGGCGTCGACGCCGCGGGAGCCGAGCGCCGCGGCCACGTGCGCTGGGAGGGGGACCTCTGCGCCCGTCGGGGCGTCGACGTGTCGCTCGCCGTACGCGACGTGCCAGTCGTCCGGGACGGCGACGTCCCGCGACTCGAGTTCGCGCGCGACGATCTCGGCCGGATCCGTCGGATACTCGACGTCGACGAGCGTGCCGAAGAGATCGAAGGTAACTGCCACGATACCCCCTGTAGGGCCAAACCGGGATTGAAGCTGTCGGTCGGGTCGCGGTTCGCGGGATTCAGGAGTTCGTGCCACCGAGGATCGGCCTCACAGCAACTGTGCGAGGTGGAGGTTGTAAAAGCGGTAGAGTCCGGAGACCCACGCGCAGAGCCAGAGGATCATGAATCCGGCGACGCCGACGCGGAGCCGGCCGCGCCACTTTCCCATGTCCTCGTGGAGCCCGTCGATGTCGGCGTCGGGGTCGTCGTAGGCGTCGGCCTCGCGCTTGGCCTGGAAGATCCGGACGATCCCGGTCAGCGCGAACGTCAACAGCGCGTACGCCTGAAGCCCCAGAAAGGCGTGGACGACGGCTCCGCCCGAGAACTGTCCGAGGAGCCGCGGCATCATCCAGGTCACGACGGGAACGGTCGTCAACAGGAGCCCGACGAGGATGTATCGCAGGTGACGGGTCAACACGTTCCACGTCACCACCTCGGTATCGATCATGATCCACGCGCCGTACAGGAGGAACGGGAGACTCGCCGTCACGGACAGCCCGGCCACCGCCGCGATCAGCGACTCGTCGACCATGGCTCCGGCTTCGGTCTCGGGCGCGTAAAACTCCCCGATCCGCGCGGGCGCGACGGCGTGTTCGATCCGGCGACGGGCCATCGAATCCCGAGAGGTCGCTCCCGCCGGCTGCCGTCGGACGAAAAACAGTTACCCTCCGGAGTGCGTACGTTCGGACGATGGAGGACACCTCGACGCAGTCGGAGCCGGACGGTCCCGACGGGGAGGCCGTCGAGGGCGGACGGGACCGGGAGGACGGAGGCGAGGGCGTCGACGACCTCGCCGAGCTTCGCGACCGCGTCGACGCCGAGTACGACTTCGACGACTTCGGGCCCGCGGACATGGCCCGGATGAGCGCCGACGAGTGGGACGCCGCCTTCGACCCCGAGACGTGGATCACCGGTCCCCGGTTGCTCGATCGCATCGAGGCGGAACTCAAGACCCGGATCGCTCGGCGCGAGGTGTTCGGGCTCTTAGAGCGCGTGCGCGAGGACGGCGAGGAGCGCGTGCTCGTCTACTCCGACGAGGGGTACGCCATCGTCCGCCCGAGCGGCGAGGTGACCGGTCGCGGGACGGTCCTCCGGGACGTCGAGCCGCTCGTCGCGCTCGCGGCGATGGAAGAGTACGACGTGGCCGATCCGCCCGAGGACTGGTCGCTTCCGCACCCCGACTCGGTTCCGGAGGGGTCCGGCGAGTTCGGGAACCTGATGATCCAGGTCGTCGCGGCGGTTCAGGTGGTCGCGGGCGTCGCCCTGCTCGGCGCGTCCTTCCTGACGGACCTCGACAGCATCGTCGGGCCCGCGATGGGGGCGGTCTTCCTCCTCGTCGGACTCTTCCTGTTCGCGATGGTCGCCAACGCGCGGCTCTCCGATCGGTTCCGCTCGGAGGAGTACCGCGACCGCCTGCGCGCCCTCCGGGAGGCCGAGGAGAGACCGGAGTTCGTCCCGCTCGACGGGGAGGGTCTGACCGAGGAGACCGACGATCGGTGAAACGCCCGAATTCAGGGGTTTCAACCCCCCTTACTATCCGCCCACCGATCGAGGATAGTCGGTGGGTTTAAGCGCACCCCGTCCTGAGTGAACCTGTATGAAAAGGCGGGAATTCGTGCGAACGGCCGGCGGCACGACCGCCGCGGTCGCAGCCTCGGCCGGGGCGACGGGAACGGCCGCCGCACAGGAGGTGCAACCGGACTGGCCGAGCGCCACGAACGGAAACGTGGGGTCGTACCTCGACGCGAGAGGACAGGACTCGGTGACCGTCTCGGTTGGTGCGGGTGACAGCGGTCTCGCGTTCGATCCGACGCAGCTCTGGGTCGACCCGGGAACGACTATCACCTGGGAGTGGACCGGAAGCGGCGGCGCACACAACGTCCAGGCCGTGGAGGGCGGCGGCCCGGCCTCCCTCGATAGCGGCGATCCCGTCGACCAGGAGGGATACACCTACGAGTACGAGGTCACCGAGGAGGACGCCGGAATCACCCACTACCACTGCGTGCCCCACACCGCGGTCGGCATGCACGCCGGTCTCGCCGTCGGCGGGGACGTCCCGACGGTCGAGACGGGCGGTGCGAACACCGGGTGGCCCGAGGACATCGCCGACGTCGGCATGCCGATCCACGCCCACTGGGTCGGCCTCTCGGCCGGGTTCGGGATCGTACTCACGATGGTGTTCACCTTCTACATGCTCAAGTACGGCGAGTCCGCACACACCGGACACGGAGGAAGCCGATGAGCTCGAGCGGCTCCTCGTACGGCGACATCCACCGGTATGAACCCGCCCGGGAGAGCACGGCCGCCGCCATCGCGATCGTCCTCCTCACGATCGTCGAGGTCGTGTTCGTCTTCTTATTCGTCTACGGACTCATGTTCTCCTGGGCGTCGACGGAAGCCGGGAACATGTTCATGGGCGCGTTACTCGCACTCATCTTTTTGGACCTGGCGTTCATCCTCCTGTTGTACCGCAAGGAGTTCCTCCCCGACGTGATGATCGTCAAGAAACGGCGCCGCAAGTGGGAGGACCTCTACACCCGCGAGGAGGACAAAGACGGCGTGGAACTGGAGACGGGAGACGCCTGGGAGACGGTCAAACGGGCGGTATACCCCTACTACAAGAAGTGATCAATCAATGAGTCTCAAAAAGAACGACGAGATGGACCACAACGCGTGGCTCAAACGGCAGGACCTGACGGTCATCGAGACCGCGTTCCTCACCACGCTCATCTGGGTCGACAAGCGGCTCCGCATCGTCGATTACCTCGAGCTGTTGGAGACGATGTACTACCGCGCGAACCTCCAGATGCCGAAGAGCCACACCGAACAGTACGACCTCGACAACAAGTTCTGGTACTGGTACCCGCTGTACTCGCTCGGATCGCTTTCGATCATCGCCTACCTCGTCGCGGCGGTCTCGGGTGCGATGCTTGGGTTCTACTACTCCCCGTCGACGGCCGGAGCCGCCGCACAGGGCGATCCGACGGCCGCGTACGACTCGGTCGTCATGATCCTCCAGGACGTCCAGTTCGGGTTCATGCTCCGGTCGATCCACAGCTGGGCGGCCCAGTTCATGGTCGCGGCGGTGTTCCTCCACATGCTGCGCGTCTACTTCACGGGCGCGTACAAGGAGCCGCGAGAGGTCAACTGGATCCTCGGGGTCGTGCTGATCGGATTGACCCTCTTCTTCGGGTTCTCCGGGTACGTCCTCCCGTGGAAGCAGCTGTCCTTCTGGGCGGCACAGATCGGCGTCGAGATGGCGCTCGCGACCCCGATCGTCGGGGAGTGGGCGGCCCAACTCCTGTTCGGCGGGTTCACGCTCGGACAGGCGACGCTCGTGAGAATGTACATCCTGCACGTGTTCGTGCTCCCGTTCGTGGTGACGTCGCTCATCGCGCTCCACGTCGGCATCGTCTGGGTGCAGGGTATCGCGGAGCCGCACTAAGCCAATGACCGACGACAACGAACCCATGACGGACGGTGGAACCGACGAGGACGCGCGCACCGACGGCGGCCCGCCGGCGACGGTGCCGCCGGACGACGAGACGCCCACGTGGAGCGAGCGCAAGGAACGCTCACAGGGGCTCGCACAGCTCACCTACCAGTACTTCGAGCGATCCCGCCGCGAGGACGAGGACCTCCGAGCGGAGTCGACGTACGTCGAGCGCGACGTGTTGGGCTTTCCCGCATGGCCCCACGAGACGATCCGCAACCTCGCGATCACGAGCTTCTTCATCGGGATGTTGATCTTCATCGCGGCGCTGATGCCGCCGCACTTCGGTCACCCGGCCAATCCCGGGTCGACGCCGGCGATCATCCTGCCCGACTGGTATCTCTACTGGTCGTTCGGGCTGTTGAAGCTCAACCCGCTGAACCCCCAGCTCGCGGTGCTCGACGGGAACATCCTGCTCGGAAACGAGTTCCTCGGGATCATCGCCCACGGGATCGTCTTCGGAGCGATCGGGCTCGTGCCGTTCCTGAACAAGGGGAGCGCCCGCCGGCCGGTCGAGGAGCCGTTCTGGGCGGGCGTCGGCGTGACCGGCGTCGTGCTGTCGCTCACGCTGGCCGCGCTCGCGATCCAGAACTTCTTCCCGTTCGAGCTCGACCTGCTCGTCACGCTGACGTTCCTGCTGCCGGTGCTCTGCGGGATCATCACCTACGCCGTCCTCAAGACGATGCGCGAGGGGTACATGTACGACCTCAACCGCCGGTACTACATGCTGCGCCCGCCGAAGTAACGGCCGACGACCGCGTCACTCCTCCCGTTCGTTTCCATGTCCGACACCGACGACCCCGTCGACCGCGACGATTCAGCCGACCGAGACGACTCCGCCGACCGAGACGACTCCGCCGACCGAGACGACTCCGCCGACCGAACCGAGCCTGCTGGCCGCGACGAGTTCGGCGAGCACGACGGCCGTCAGGCGGTGGACGCGACCGGCGATCCGATCGCGGTCGACGACGAGGACGACCCGCGGAACGAGCCGGTCGGACCGCGGGTCGGTCCCAACGGTCGCGAGGTGGTCGTTCCGCTCCGGCTCTACAAGACCGTCACCGCACTCTCGACGCTGGCGGCCGTGGTGACGTACCTCGTCGGGTTCGTCCTCATCGACGCCGCGACCCTCCAGGTGAGCGTCGTCCGCAGACTCATCGTCTTCGCGCTTGGTCGCGTCGGGATCTCGCTCGTGGCCGACACGCTGACGGCGCTACTCGCCATCGTCGGCGTCGCCTCCATACTGCTCGGAACGGCGGTGTACGTCCTCGGCACGCGGTTCCGCGCTCAGGGAATGGGAAAGCCTCAAGAGGACTCCAACGAAGGGTAATACAATGGCAGACGAGTTCATGAAAGGACTGGCCCTGTTCTCGCTCGGGGCTCTCGGCTGGATCACCTTCGGCGCGTGGTACCGGACCCCCTCGTACTACGAGGTCGTTCAGTTGGTGAACGCACCGGAAGGCGTCGAGACGGTGTACGGCGAGATCGGCGTTCTCACCGGCGACGTGCTCTACTGGCTGATGATCCTCGGCCCGCTCACGTTCTGGGTACTCATCCCGATCAGCCGGCAGCTGCGGAGCAACATCGGCGGCGACGCCACGAACTGACGCGCCGCTCTTCTCCTTTCGGTTCTCTCGTTTCGACGCTCCGTGGAGCGTCGACTTTCTTCCGTGATCTCGTCGTGCTCCGATCGTTCCGGACCGATTCTCGCCTGAAACGGTCGTTCTGTCTTGCGTGCTTATAGAGCGGGCGTTTCGTGAATTCTAGAGGTAATAAAAAAGAGATCGTTGCTGGGACGGTGATCACGATCGCGGAGAACATCTCCAAAGCCCCAGTCGGCTCCGGTTGAGGGCCTCGCTGCGGTCCTCGTCGCTCACTATGTTCGCTCCTGCGGTCCTTACGTCGGCCGTCTTCCCGGAGCCGGCTGCCCCTTTGAGCCCCACCCCGCCCCGCACCTCACGCCTCCCCAGCCTCGCGGCTCGCTCCGCTCGCCGCGTCCCTCGCGGTCGGGTTCGCGCCCTCCGGGCGCTCACCGGCGCAGGGCGAGAGCGAAGCTCTCGCTTGAAGCCGGCGGCAGAGCCGCCGGCGACAGCGAGGCGCTACGCGCCTCTAGCAGCCGGCGCAAAGCGCCGGCGACGCCACCGCTCCGGCGATCGCTCGTTGCTTAGGCTGTATCGACTACGAAGGGCCATCCATCGAAGCGGCAGAGTCCGTCTCTCGTTCCAGCCTCGCTCGTGCGGTCGAGGCTCCGATCTGCGAAGGTCGCGAGGCGAGCGACTCGAGCCGACCGCTCGCGGTCAGAAGTGCTCGATCCGCGTCGAAGGGGGCCGATCGATCCGGAGGTGATCCTTCGGGAGACTCACGAAACGGCGCAGCGAGAAGGGGATCCGCTCCTCAAGCGACGATCGCCTGGTTCCAGAACCCTTCGACGAGGAAGAACAGCGAGTAGTACGAGGCGTACAGCAACACGAGCCCCGAGGTGACGATCGCGCTCTTGGGCGCTTCGACGGTCATATCGTTGCGGGCCTCGACGTTGCGGGCCTCGAACTCGAACACGTCCGCGATCACCATCGTCACGACGAGGAACGAGAGGATCGTCCCGCTGGTCGGCGCGTGAACCGCGAACAGGAAGCTCAACAGCGCGAGCCCGAAGTTCGTGAATACGTGCGGACCGTACTGTTCGACGGCGTCCCCTTCCTCCGCCTGTTCGACGTGGTGCCGGTGTCCGAGGTGCCGGGTCGCCAGATTCGCGAGCGCCATCACGAGGATCGCGTACGGCAACGCCGGCCCGACGGCCGACAGCCAGCCGAACGGAACGAGGAACTGCAGTGGATCCATACCGATCCCTCCGTTCACGAGTTATTAGAACCTTTCCGATCAGCGCTCGATCCCGACCGCTGGTGACGGGGCGATCGAAGCGTTTCGACCCGGTCGACGATCTCGATCCGAACCGGTCGTCCGGGGGTCACGGTGCCTCGGCGGTCGCCGTCGACGACGATCGAGACGGTCTCGGCGTCGCGCCGGATCGAGACGGCCGTTCCGTCGGGGACGACCCACGTGTCGCTTCGGGTCGTGAACGGAGCGATCGGGACGACCGCGATCCCTCCGCCGGGCTCGATCAGCGGTCCGCCCGCGGCCGCGGCGTATCCGTCGCTACCGAGCGGCGTCGCGACGACGACGCCGTCCGCCCGGAACGCGACCTCCCGATCGACGGCGAGATCGACCGCATACTCCGAGATGCGTGCCGGTTCGTCGGTGACGAACCCGACGTCGAAAACGGCTTTGTGGACCTGATAGCCGTCGATATCGACGGAGAGGACGGGGTGGTCGACGCGACGTGCGTCCCCGCCGAGGACCTCGCGGATCGCGTCTCGGAGGGCCGCCGGATCGACCGCGTGTCGTCCCTCGCGGACGGGGAGGACGGGTGCGTCGACGCGTTCGGCCGGGATGGAACCGACGCCGTCCGCGGACGCGGAGTCGACGAGGACGTCTCGGATCGCCTCGTCGCCGACGGCGACGATCGCGTCCGCAGCGGTGGAGTCGTCCGTCCGCCCGCCGGCCGCGCGGACGGCGCGCTCCACGCGGTCGACGACGGACTCGTCCGCGCCGACGACGGCGACGCGAGACACCGGATCTCCCATACGGAAGGGGCTCCGCGCGGCACGATGGAAAAACCCCCGATTCCGATCGGAACCGTTCGGACGCACGCCACGTCGATCGACGTGGCGGGTTCTCCGCTTCCCGAATCCTCAAGCGGGGGCGCTCGCATGAGTGACTCATGACAACGTGGATCGGAGAGACGTTCACGAGCGACGCGGGATGGGACCACCTCGAGACGCTCGTCGACATCGGGAACCGGATGGCGGGAAGCGACGGCGAGCGCCGCGCCGCCGAGGAGACACGCGACGCGCTGGACGCGGTCGGAGCGCGCAACGCGCAGCTGGAGTCCTTCGACATCCAAGGATGGGAACGCGGATCGTCCGCGGTCCACGCCGGCGACACGACCCAGGACAGCATCGCGCTCCCGCGGAGTCCGTCCGGCGAGGCCACGGGCGAGTTGGTCGACCTGGGGTACGGCCTCCCCGAGGATTTCGAGCGGGCCGACATCGAGGGGAAGGTCGTGATGGCCGCCTCGAACGTCCCGGACTACTACGACCGGTTCATCCACCGGCGGGAGAAGTACTACTACGCGGTCGAGGGCGGCGCGGCCGCCTTCGTCTTCCGGAACCACGTCGAGGGGTGTCTTCCCCCGACCGGGAGCGTCGGGAGCGCCGAGGCTCCGATCGGCGAGATCCCCACCGTGGGAGTCTCAAAGGAGGTCGGCTCGCGACTCTCTCGACGCTTCGAGGGTGATGACGTGACCGTCGAGGTCGACGCCGACGCACACGACGCGACCAGCTACAACGTCCACGCCGACCTCGGACCCGACACGGAGGAGGCGGTCCTTCTAACGAGCCACGTCGACGCCCACGACATCGCCGAGGGCGCTGGCGACAACGGCGCGGGCACCGCGATCGTTCTCGAGGTCGCGAAGGCGCTCGCCGCGCGCGAGGACGAACTCGACACGCGGGTCCACTGTCTGGTGTACGGCGCCGAGGAGGTCGGGCTGGTGGGGTCGAGCCACGACGCGGCCGAGCGCGACCACGACGCGATCAAGGCGATCGTGAACAACGACGGGGTGGGTCGCGGCCGGACGCTGAAGTTCTACACGCACGGCTTCGACGACCTCGACGACGCCGCCGAGGCCGTCGGCGACCGGTTCGACCACCCCGCCGGCACCGTCCCACGGCTGGGTCCCCACAGCGACCACTGGCCGTACGTCCAGTGGGGCGTTCCGGGCTACCACGTGATGAGCGAGACGGGCGACGAGGGGCGCGGCTGGGGGCACACCTTCGCCGACACGCTCGACAAGCTGGAGGTCCGGAACCTGCGCGAGCAGGCGATCCTCCTCACCGAACTGGTCGTCGACCTGGCGGACGGCGACACCGAGATAGACCGGCGCGACCCCGAGGAGATCGCGGAGCAGCTGGAGGAGGAGGACCTCGCCGCGGGCATGAAGGTCATCGGCGACTGGCCGTACTGAGCCTCGCCGTCGTCTTCCTTCAGACCGCCGGAACGAGCGGGAGGAGCACCGAAGCGGTCTCGGCGGCCGTCTCCGCCGCCTCGAACGTCGAGTCGTACACGTGGTTCAAGAGGAGGTACGTGACGACGCCGAGTATCAGCGACAGAAGCCACGCGCTCGCGGCGACCCGGCCGACCCGCGCGTGGGGGACCTCGTTCCTGAGCTCGCGCTCGGAGTGGGTGAGCCCGAGCAGCAGCGCGTAGAGGACGACGGGCACGGAAACCACCGACAACACGATGTGGACCGCGAGCATGATCAGGTACGCGTAGTAGGCCGGGTCCGGGCCGACGAAGTACTTCGTCCCGCCGCCGGCGACCTTCGGCAGGTACATCCCGAGGAAGACGAGGATGAGCGCGAAGGAGGTCGTCATCGCGGCCGCGTGTTTTCTCACCTCGCCGTTGCGGATCCAGTACCACCCGAGCGAGAGCGTGGCGACCGTGACGGTGTTGACGGCGGCGATCGCGTGAGCGAGCAGGTCGACGGTCTCGCGGGTCAACTCCGGGAACAGCGCCTGGAATCCCGGAACGAGGAAGACGCCGCCGACGGCGGCGTACCCGACGATCGTGAGGAGGACGGTGAGCGCGCCGGCCGGCTCCGTGAGGCGGGCGCGCACGCTGGCGGCTGCCATGCGATCGGATCGGGACGGGACGCTAATCCGTCTTCGGGTTCCGGGTCGGATCGACCGGGAGAACGTGTACGCGACACTCCCTCCGGTGGCGGTCGTCAGATCCCGACGCTAATCTTCTTAGGTACTGCCGTACAATGACAGGCATGTAACCAGTGCCGGAACACCGTTGTCACGTCTTGATCGGTTCGTCACTGGTGTTACTGACGATCGGAATAGGGTATTTCGTTATATACCAGACGGCACTGGCGGACTTCCTGGTGATCGTCGCAGGCCTTCTCCTCGGATGGGTGTCGTTCTTCTATTGTCTGTCGAACGCGTCGTTTTGGAGGTAGTTCACGTCCGTATCGAAGCGTTCAGATCACGTCGGTCGCGGTCGCGACCTCGATGGCGGCCTCCTCGTTGATCCCGCCCTGGAGGATCGTGTAGCGGTCGCGGATCTCGTGGGCGCTCGTCAGCGCGGCGATCAGCTCCTCGTCGTCGACGCCGAGTTCCGCGGCGGTCGTCGGCGCGTCGAGTTCGGAGAGCGCCTGGCGGATCGCGGCCCACTCGCCGTTCTCGCCGCTGTGGAGGTACTCGGTCAGGATCGAGGCGACGCCGACCTGGTGGCCGTGGAGCGCCTTGCCGGGTGCTATCCGGTCGAGCTGGTGTGAGATGAGGTGTTCCGCGCCGGAGGCGGGCCGCGAGGAGCCCGCGATCGACATCGCGACGCCGGAGGAGACGAGCGCCTTCACGACCACCCACGACGACTCCTCCAAGCCGGGCCGGATCATGTCCGCGTTCTCGACGAGCAGCTCCGCGGTCATCTCCGAGAGCGCGCCCGCGTACTCGCTGTACTCGACGTTCCGCAGGCGTCGGGCGAGCCGCCAGTCCTTCACGGCGGTGTAATTCGAGATGATGTCCGCACAGCCCGCGGTGGTGAGCCGCCAGGGGGCCTCCGCGAGCAGTTCGGTGTCGGCGACGACCGCGAGCGG
This sequence comes from Halorubrum cibi, assembly GCF_900182635.1. Lineage (GTDB taxonomy): Archaea > Halobacteriota > Halobacteria > Halobacteriales > Haloferacaceae > Halorubrum > Halorubrum cibi. Next base: position 149,965 of record NZ_FXTD01000006.1, read on the forward strand.
GGGATCGGCGGCCACCGAGTGACGCGTGTCGCCCTCGGGGATCGACGAGCGCCCGGAGACGATCCCGTCGTGGGAGGCGACCGTCGGCACGGAGACGAACCCCACGTCGAGGTGGTCGGCCGCCATCTTCGCGATGTCGATCGGCTTGCCGCCCCCCAAGGCGATCAGGTAGCCCGGGTCCACCGCCTCCGCGGTCGCTTTCAGTTCCTCGACTGCGTCGAAGGAGGCCTCGTCGACGACGGCGGTCGCGGGGTCCTCGAACTGCGCGCGCACCCGGTCGCCGGCGATCCCGTTCGGCGTCGGGCTGGTGACGATCAGCGGCCGTCCGGTGAGGTACAACTCGCCGACCGCCGTCCCGAGGTCGTCGACGACGCCGTGGCCCACGAGCACGTTCCGCGGGAGCTTGATCCACGTGGACTTCTCGAACATACGGGTCGCTCACGCCGGCGAGTGAAAGCCGTTGTCCATGCGAGCGAACGGGTCCCAATCGGAACGAGCGGCGTCGTCAGGAGGGGCCGCCGCGCCTCAACCGCCGGTCGATCACCACGCGAGCACCGTCGTCGCCGCGTCGAAGAGGAAGTAGACGCCGAACCCACCGAGCACGACCGCCGACGCGACCGCGACGACCGGGCCGACGGTTTGAACCCGCTTTTCGGCCGCGGCGAGGCTCGCGGGGAACAGCGTCACCCAGCCGAGTACGCCGAGGAAGAACCCGCCGAGGAGCGTGGGCGATCCGGTCGCGACCACCAAGCTCCCGGCGAGGTCGTCGCCGACGAGCGGCAGCGGTGCGAGGACGTCGAGCTCGCCGGGGCGCAACATCCCCACCCCGACGGTGAGCCAGAACAGCACCTGAAACGGGTTCGTCAACGCCAGCACGAGCGCCTTCCGGTATCCCTTCCCCTCCTCGACCATGGGGTCTTCGCCCGCCGTGGGTCGGAAGGAAGCGCGCGCACCTCGAGCGGCTCCGACCGCGAAGTAACACATCAGACAGCCGCCGACGGCGACCATCGCGGTCTGGAGCCGCGGGACCGACTGGACGAACGAGACGACGCCGAGGTACGCGAGCACGAAGAACAGGAAGTCGGCGGTCGCCGCTCCGAGACCCGCGCGGGTGCCGGCGGTCCACCCGCGCAACACCGCCTCCTCGGCGATGACCGCGTTCATCGGACCGGGCGGCGCCGCGAGCGCGAGCCCGAAGACCGCGCCGACGGCGAGAGTGGCGACCGTGTTCACGTCAGCATACAGGACGGTTCGCGTGAAAAACCTCGCGGCCGAGGGTTCCTTCGCCGACTACTCCTCTGCTCCCGCCGCGTCCACGCGGATCGAGCGGGCGACCTCCGCCGGGAGGCTCTGTTCGCCCTTCGGCGTCCGGACGGTCACCATCCCGAACGGCGCGACGTCGACGACCTCGATCGTCGTTCCGGGAGTGATCCCGGCGTCGGCGAGGTACTCGAGCTCGTCGTCGTCGCGGTCGGAGACCCGTGCCACGACGACCCGATCGCCCTCGGGGTGATCCGAGAGCCGCGGACCGGTTCCCTCGTCGATGGGCTCGAGGTCCGCGCCGGGGATCGGGTCCCCGTGGGGGTCGACGTCGGGGTCGCCGAGGGCGTCGGCGACGCGGCGTTCGAACTCCTCGGAGATGTGGTGTTCCAACGCGTCCGCCTCCGCGTGGACGTCGCTCCAGTCGTAATCCAACTGGTCGGCGAGGAACGCCTCGAGCAGGCGGTGGTGTCTGACGATCTCGAGCGCGACCGCCTCGCCGTCCGCCGTGAGTTCGACCCCTTGGTAGGGCTCGCGGTCGACGAGCCCGCGGTCGGCCAGCTTGCCGAGCATGTCGGTCACGGTCGGCGGGGTCTTCTCGAGGTACTCGGCGACGGCGGACGTCGAGACGGGCGCGCCCTCCTCGGCTTGGAGGACGTAGATCGCCTTGAGATAGTCCTCCATCACGTCGCTGAGCATTTATATGCGTTTGCGCGAGGCGGGCCAAATACCTACCGGGAGCCGTCGCGTCGCGACGCGTCCGTCGGCAGCCCCAACGCGGCGAGGTCCACGTGCTCGCGGAGCAGGTCGGCTGCCCGGTCGGTCGGATCCTCCGTCCCCGCTCCGCCGACCGTCGCCCCGTCGGCCGCCGCCTCCGTCACCCCGGCGTGCTCGCGGACGTGGGCGAGGAATCCCCTTCGAATCGCCTCGTTCTCGAACAGCCCGTGGAGGTAGGTCCCGAGGACGTCGCCGGCGGCCGCCCCGAGTCCGACGCCGCTCCGGTCGCCGTCGGAACTCGTGAAGGGGGTCGAGAGCGCTGTCGCCGACGATGACGACGCCCCGGCGTCCGGGTCGCTCCGTCGCGTCTCGCCCATGTGGATCTCGTAGCCGGCGACGTCGAGGGGGGCGTCTCCGGTCGCTCGCGATCCCTCGGCCATCTCCACGAGGTCGGTCGCGCCCGGATCCAGCCGGAGATCGGCCGCGACGACCCGTTTCGCCTCCGAGAAGACCGTCTCGACCGGGAGCAGTCCGAACCCGTCGACGGCGTCCGGCGCGTCCGGATCCGCGCTCTCGACGGCCGCGTTCGCGATCCGCTCGCCGAGCAGTTGGTAGCCGCCACAGAGGCCGACGACGGGTCCGTCGAACGCGCGGAGGGCGTCGTCGAACCCCGCCTCGCGACAGGCGCGGAGGTCGTCGACGGTGTTCTTCGTCCCGGGGATCACGACCGCGTCGGCGTCCGCGAGGTCGTCGTCGAGCGGTGCGAACGCGACGCGGACGCCGGGCTCGGCTGCGAGCGGCTCCACGTCGGTCGCGTTCGATATCCGCGGGAGCCGCGGGACGGCGACCGTCACCGCTTCCGCGTCCGCGACGCCGTCGTCCGCGCCGAGAACTCTCCGCTCGCCCGGATCGGGGAGCGCGACGCTGTCCTCCTCGGGGAGTCCGGGGTCGTCGTACGGGAGCACGCCGAGGACGGGGACGCCGGTCCGCTCCTCGAAGGCCTCGATGCCCGGATCGAGCAGGCTCCGGTCGCCGCGGAACTTGGTGATGGCCGCGCCGACGACGCGGTCGCGGAGGTCCGCGGGGAGCAGTTCGAGCGTCCCGACCAGCGCGGCGAAGACGCCCCCCCGCTCGATGTCGGCGACGAGGAGTATCTCGGCGGTCTTCGGTTCGTTCTCGTTTTCGAACAGCCGTGCCGTCTCCACGTTCGCGAGGTCGCGGTCGCGGAGGTTGATCTCGGCTATCGACCCCGCTCCCTCCGCGACGATCACGTCGTGGTCGGCGGCGAGCCGGCGGTGGGCCGCCGCGGCGGCCTCCCGCGCTTCCATCCACCGGTCGCCGTAGTAGTCGGTCGCGGTGGCGTGTGCGACCGCCCGGCCGTTCACCACCAGCTGGCTCTCGCCCTCGCCGCGGGGCTTGAGGAGGACGGGGTTGTGGTCGGTCTCGGGCGCGACGCGGGCGGCCCGCGCCTGGACGTACTGGGAGACGCCGACCTCGCCGAACGCCGCGTCGACACCCGCGCCGGGCGAGGTCGGGACCGCCCGCGCGTTGTTCGACATGTTCTGGGCCTTGTACGGAGCGACGTCGACGCCCGCGTCCGCGAGGTGCCGACAGAGCCCGGCGACGACCGTGGACTTGCCGACGTGGGAGGCGGTGCCCGCGACGAGGAGGGTTCGGGCCGTGGCGTGGGGGTCGCCGCCCGGATCCGCGGTCGCGTCCGATCCCGACCCGGACCCCATATCAGTACTCCGTCCCCTTGCGAGCGCGTTGGCCCGCGTCGATCGGGTGTTTCTCCTTGCCCACGCGAGTGATCAGGTCGGCGACGTCCGCGAGGTACGCCGGCCGCTCGTGGCTCCCCGTGAGCACGAGTTCGAGCCCGTCGGGCTTCCGGTCGATCAGGTCGAGTACCTCGTCGGGCTCGATCAGGCCGCGGTCGGCGGCGTAGAGGACCTCGTCGAGGATCAGCATGTGGACGCCGGCGTCGGGGTCGGCGTCGAGCGGGATCGGATCGTCGAGGTCGGCTTCGGCCGCGGCGTCGACGAGGTCGCGTGCGCGCTCGAACCCGGCCCTCGCGTCCCGTTCGTGGTCGTCCTCCGCGGAGCCGTCGGCCATTCCGTGCCAGCCGTAGTGGCCGGTGTTCTCGAAGGAGAAGCCGGGCAGCGACCGGATCGCGTTGTATTCGCCGCGGACGGCCTCCACGGAGTCCGCGCCGCCCTTCATGAACTGGAGCATGTGGACGCGGTGCCCGTGGCCGACCGCGCGAGCGCCCATCCCGAGCGCGGCCGTGGTCTTCCCCTTGCCGTCGCCCCACCAGGCCTGGACGAGCCCGAACTCCTCGGGCGCGCTCGCCTCGATCGGCTCCGCGTCGGGTGTGACCCCTCGACCGGGGGTGTTCCGTCGGACCGCGTCCCGGTCGTCCGCCCGCTCCTCATCTGTTCTCCGCCCGTCCGTCGCCTCCTCGTCCGCCGTCCGTTCCGTCGTCTCGTCGCTCATACGCCTCCCTGGGAGTCGGCGCCCTTGAATCGGGGCGGTTCGCGTCGCGCCGGTCGCGGACCGGTCACTCGTCGTGGATGAACACCAGTCGCCGGTCCTCGGTGTTACAGATACAGAGTTCGATCCCGTCGCGCGTCGCGCCGATCCGCTGCCAGCCGTGGTCGCTGACGAAAAGCGTCTGGAACACGCCGAGGTCGCACTCGGGGTTCGGACAGCCGACGCCGGCCGCGTTCTTGTACACCGTCGTGCCGCCGCCGGAGCCCTGCCGGACCAGCCCGTCGGTCAACGAACGGAACTCCTCTCCTGACATCGCTCCCGCCGTGTCATCCTCGCTCATGGTCTCGAATTCGCGGCCCACGGTATAAAAACGACCCGCCGCCGGAAGGGCCCGGAAACCGGGGCCGGTCGGTGCCGTCGGAGCGCCGGGCCGATCAGTGTCCCCAGCGACGGCCGTCCTCGTCGTAGCGGGCGTCCGTGATCCGGCCGTGTTGGTCCCGCGTGATCGACACCTCGGCGGCCCCGAGGTTCTCCTCGAGCTGGTCGACCGTGCGCGCGCCGACGATGGGGACGCAGGTGAACTCCTCCTGATCCATGAGCCAGCGCAGCGCCACCTGCGCGGGGGTGGCGTCGACCTCGTCGGCGACCGCGCGGACCTCCTCGAGCACCTTCCAGCCGCGCTCGGAGAGGTAGAAGCGCTCGAACCGCTCGTCGAAGCTCCCGCGGGAGCCGTCGGGAGCCCGCACCGACTTCGGGTCGTCGGGGTCCGCACGCTCGTACTTGCCCGTGAGGAAGCCACCGGCGAGCGGCGAGTACGGACACACCGCGAGGTCCTGGTCGGCGACGACCGAGAGGTACTCCTCGACGTCCTCGTAGTACCCCGCGTGAAACAGCGGCTGGGTCACCTCGAAGCGCTCGTAGTCGTTCACGTCGGACTTCCAGAGCGCCTTCGTGAGCTGCCAAGCCGCCATCGTCGACGCGCCGAGGTAGTTCACCTTCCCCGACTCGACGAGGCCGTCGAGCGCCGACAGCGTCTCCTCGATCGGCGTCTCCTCGTCCCAGCGGTGGATGTAGTACAGGTCGAGGTAGTCGGTGCCGAGCCGGTCGAGCGTCCCCTCGATCTGGTTGCGGACGTGGGTTCGCGAGAGCCCCGAGCCGTTCGGGTTCGCGTCGTCGAAGCCGAAGTACACCTTCGAGGCGAGCACGTACCTCTCGCGGTCGCGCTCCGCGAGCCAGTTTCCGACGTACTCCTCGCCCGTCCCGTTCGGGTCGCCGTAGACGTTCGCCGTGTCGATGAAGTTGCCGCCGCGGTCGGCGAACGCGTCGAGCAGATCGTGGGCCTGCTCCTCGTCCGTCTCGAGGACGCCGCCGGTCCTCCGCCCGAACCGCCACGTGCCGAAACAGAGTTCGGAGACGCGGGTTCCAGTCGACCCCAGCCGTCGGTAGTCCATGCGAGGGGATCCGCGGCGCGAACCAAAAGCGTGGCTCACCGGAGCGGACGCGTCACTCCCGGTCGTCCGACTCTCCGTCGCTCGACTCTCCGTCCGCCGACTCGTTCAAGCGGAGCGCCATCTCCAGCTCGAAGCTCTCGGCGTTGGAGGTCTCGAAGCCGATCTTCTCGTACAGCGACACCGCGGCGCGGTTCCACCGTTCGACGGTGAGCCACACCTTCTCCACGCCCTCGGCCTGTCCGTGGCCGAGCAGGCCGCTGATGAGTCGCGTCCCGATCCCGGCCTCCTGATACGTCTGGTGGACGAAGATCGCGAGCTCGTAGGCGTCGTCGTCGGGGACGAGCGTCGCGTGACCCGCCACCTCGCCGTCACACCAGGCGACGACGTTGAGACAGTCGTCGGTGAGGATGGCCTCGAGCCACTCGCGGACCCGCTTTTCCCCGCCCGGCGGGATCCCCTGTGCGCGGTCCGACGGGTCGAAGGCGGTGTACATCGACACCAGCGCCTCGTCGGTCTCCTCCGTGCCGTCGTAGGCGCGTATCTCGACCTCGCGCCCCTCGCGGTCGGCGAACGCGATCGGTGGCGGCTCGAACCGGTCGACGGCCGCTTCCGGGTATCGGCGGTCGTTCATCTGACCAGCGTGACCGACGTCATGCTGTTCAACAGAACGAACTCGGCGATCGGGCCGATCGTGATCTTCCCCATCGGGCTGGTCTGTCCGCCGCCGAGGACGATCTCGTCGAACCCCTCCCGCTCGGCGACGTCCACGAGCCGGCTCCCCGGATCGCCCTCGAGGTGTCGGACCTCCGCGTCGATCCCGGCGTCCGCTATCGCCTCCTCGGCCCGCCTCGTGATCTCCTCGATCTCGGCGGCGGAGTCCGGGTTCTCCACGACCGCGACGGTGAGGTCGTCGCCGGCGACCGCCGCCCGGTCCACCGTCCGCTCGAGCGCCCGGATCGAGTCGTCGCTTCCGCCGATCCCACAGAGCACCTTCATGACTCCCACCTCGCGCGCCGGTTTCAAAAGGGTTCGGCGTACGGACGGGACGCCACCGCGACGCCGTCCTCCCCGCCTCTCGCAACACTCCCGTCCTCTCACACCGCTTCAACCTCTCGCAACGCCTCCTCCCTCTCACGTCGCCTCCGCCGGCCACCCACAACCCTTTCATTCGCCCGTCGAGTGTGGTCGTACATGACCGACCCTTCCGGCTCCCCGGCCGACCCCTCGACGGACGATGGGGCGGCGGATCCGGGCGAGCGCGGCGACGGGGACGGAGCCATCGACGGCTCCGACGACTCCGGAACCGATGCGGGCGGAGACGACGCGAACGCCGAGAATGTCGCCGACACCGAGGAACGAGACGTGGCCGAAGCCGAGGACGTGCCTCGAGACGTGCGCAAGTACGAGCGGTTCAAGAAGATGGACGGCGCGCGCTACGAGCGCGTCAACGACTTCCTCCGCGATCGGACGTACGTCACGGCCCGCGAGTGGGCGATCGCGCGGCTCTGTGCGGACTTCCGCACCGAGACCGGCGTCGAGATGACGAAGATCGGGGAGAACCTCCCCGAACTCGTCCCCTTCATGACCGACACCTACACGCCGCAGGCGGTCAACCAGGCGCGGTACTCCTTCGAGGAGAAGGTGACGAAGGCGGGCGCGACGTTCCTCTACGGCGCGATGTCCGGATTCTTCACCGCGGAGGACTTGGACGAGATGATGTACGAGGTGACGGAGGTGGCAAAGTTCCTCTTAGAGGTCGAGGGCGTCGACCTCGCGGTCGCCGACGAACTGGACGCCGAAGACCGGATCAGCGAGGTGATGCGCGAGGTCCGAACCTCCTCTGCGACGCTCCGCGGCGAGGAAGTTCGCTGTCCGGAGTGCGGTCACGTTCACGAGCCGGAGGAGTAGCCATGGATCGATTCCCCGAGGCGCTCGACGGACTCCCCGACCCGGTCGTCGTCGTCGACACCGACGGCGTCGTCCGCGCCGGCAACGACCGCGTCGAGGCGGTGCTCGGCTACGACTCCGCCGAAGTTGAGGGGTCTCGCTTGGCCTCGCTCCTCTATGACCCGTACGGCGGCGACTCCGACGACGACCTCGATCGGTACGTGACCGACCCCGAGCCGCGGTCGATGACGGCGAGCCTCGATCTCGTCGCCCGTCGAGCCGACGGGAGCGAGGTCCCGGTGACGGTCAGTCTCGGACCCTTCGAACGGGACGGCGAGACGTACCTCGTCGTCACGATGGTCGACGTCAGGGAACGACGCGAGAGACAGGTCGAACTCCACCGTCGGACGCGAGCGCTGGAGGCGCTCCACGAGGCGACTCAGGACCTGCTGAAGACGACCGATCGGGTCGTCGCCGCGGAGGCGGCCGTCGAGTACGTCGAGGACGTCCTCGGGCATCCGATCGCGGCGCTCTGGCTGTACGACGAGGAGGCGGACGCCCTCGAACCGGTCGCGTGGACGGACGCCGCCGACGAGGTGGTCGGCGATCACCCGCGATTCACCGGCGACGAGCCGAGCATCTCCTGGGAGGTGTTCGAGTCCGGCGATCCGGAGTACGTCGTCGACACCCACGCGGAGCCGGACCGATACAACCCCGACTCGCCGATCCGGAGCGCGCTCGTCCTCCCACTCGGTCGCTACGGCGTCATCGACATCGGCTCCACGCGACGCGACGCCTTCGACGAGTCGGACCTCGCCGTCGCGCGCCTCTGGGCCGCGACCGTGACGATGGTGTTCGTCCGGATCGAGCGCGAACGCCAGCTCCGGGTGCGCGAGGACGAGATCGCCCGCGAACGCGACCGGCTCGAGGAGTTCGCCGGACTCGTCTCACACGACCTGCGGAACCCGCTCAACGTCGCGCGCGGAAACCTCGACATGGTTCGAGACCGACTCGAGGAGGCGGGAGAGCGACCGGGGGAGATCGAGACGGTCGCTCGGTCGCTCGACCGGATGGACTCGCTCGTCGACGACATGTTGACGCTCGCCAGACAGGGCGAGGGGATCGACGAGACGGAGTCGCTGACGCTCTCGACGCTCGCCGAGGAGTGCTGGGCGAACGTCGACACCGCGGACGCCTCGCTCGTCGTCGGCGACGACCTGCGCTTCCGGGCGGACCGCAGTCGGTTACGGCAGGCGATCGAGAACCTGATCGCCAACGCCGTCACTCACGGCGGCGACTCGGTCGCGATCGAGATCGGTGCCCTCGCGGACGGAACCGGGTTCTACGTCGCAGACGACGGCCCGGGCATCCCGGAGGAGTTCCGCGAGGACGCGTTCTCCGCGGGCGTCTCGACCGACCCCGAGGGAACCGGGTTCGGGCTGAAGATCGTCGCCGAGGTGGCCGACGCACACGGGTGGTCCGTCTCGCTCGCCGACGAAGCGGACGGCGCGCGCTTCGAGTTCCGCGGCGTCGACTCGGCGGCCGCGGTCGCGGAGCGCGCGGAGTGATCCGGTCCGAGGGCGGATCGTCGACGGACGCCCGAGATCAGTCGTCGGCGGTGCCCGCGGCCGGGCCGACGACGTCGTCGTAGCCCGGGACCGTCCCGTCGTCGTTCCAGCCCCGGATCGCGTAGTACTCGGAGAGACCCTCGTCGAACCCCTCGATCTGGTCGACGTACGGGAGCGTGTCGTCGTCGCGGTCGAAGCCGCGAGCGTTGTTGAACGACCGCTCCATCTCGACGACTCGACCGCCGGCGGCGATGAGGTCCTCGTAGTCGGCGTCGAGGAGCGCCGCGAGCCGGTCGTCGGTGACGACGCCCCGCGAGAACTTACAGATGACAGCGGAGTCGAGGATCGCGTTGCGATTCTCCTTCTCGACGATCTTCGGCGGCTTCCCGTCGAGCCCGCTCGGCTCGAAGGCGTCCTCCTTGCTCACGAGCGGGTACTCGTACGGGTAGAACTCGGCGTACATGTGGTCCGCTCCGCGGTTCGAGGTCGCGAACGCGAGCCCCTGTCCGTTGAGGGAGCGACCGTCGTGCGCCGAGAAGGTCATGCCCTTCACCGTCCAGTCCTCCGCGCCGAACTCCTCGTGGGCCCGGTGGATGCCCTCCGCGAGCTTATCGCCGACGCCCTCGCGGTAGGCGATCTGCTCGACCACGGAGCGGACGAGCTCGGCGTTTCCGAACTCGTCCTCGCTCTGGAGGAACATCGAGACCACGTTGCCACAGGAGATGGTGTCCATGCCGAGCTCGTCACAGAGCTGGTTGGCCGCCATCACGTCGACCATCTCGTCGACGCCGGCGTTGCTGCCGAACGCCATCACCGTCTCGAACTCCGGTCCCTCCGTCTCGATGCCGCGCTCCTCGTCGCGGGTCGGCAGCTTACACGCGAACGCACAGTTCGAGCAGGTCCCCTTCTTGTACTTCTTCTCCTCGACGCGGTCGCCGGAGATGCCCTCGGCGCCCTCGAAGGACTGCTCGGAGAAGTAGTAGGTTGGGAGCGCCTCCATCGCGTTCGACAGCTCGGTCACGCTCGTGGTCCCCTGCCGTTTCATGATCGAGTCCGAGGTCGCCGCCTCCCGGTGGATCTCCCCCGCGTCGGCGGGCCAGTCGAGTTCGATCTCGGCGTCGGCGTCGCCGTCGAACGTGAGCGCCTTCACGCCCTTCGCGCCGAGGACTGATCCCAGTCCGCCCCGGCCGAACGCGCGCGTCTCGGAGGTCATGATCGACGCGAATCGGACGCCGTTCTCGCCCGCCGGACCGATACACGCCAGGTGTTCCGGTTCCAGGTCGTGTTCCGTCTCGACGTACTCCGACACCGCCGGCACCTCCGCCTGCTCGAGTTCCGGAACCTCCTCGAACTCGACGACCGGGTCGCCGTCCTCGTCGGCCTCGCGGACGTGAAGGGCGAGCAGGTCGTCGCTCGCGCCTCGGATCTCGACGGCGGCGTAGCCCGCACCCGTGAAGTTCCGCGAGAGGAACCCGCCCGCGTTCGAGGAGAACATCCCGTTCGTGAGCGGCGAGACGCTCGTCGCCGCCATGCGTCCCGTGTACGAGGTCGTGGAGTACTGCATCGGGCCCGTCGAGAAGTAGATCCGATTCTCCGGGCCGAGCGGGTCGGCGTCGAACGGGACTCGCTCGTAGGCGAGCCGGGTGTTGAGCCCTCGCCCCCCGATGAACTCCGAGAGCAAGTCGTCGATCGGCTCCGTCGTGACCGTCCTGTTCGTCAGGTCGATCGAGAGGAGTTCCCCCTGTGCGTGTTTCATGTCTGCCCCTACGTCGGCCGGGCGATAAAAGTTCAGGTACCTCGCGATTCCGGTGACCGATCCCGGGAGATCGCGGCGAGTCGGTCGCCGTCAGTCCCCTCTCGTCAGCTCGTCGACGACTTCGTCGCGCCGCTCCTCGCTCTCTCGGAGTTCCGTGGCGAACTCGTCGACGCGCGCTTTGAGCCCGTCCCGGACGTCGTCGGGGGTGAACTCCTCGGACATCGACAGCAGACGGACGAACGCCCGCAGCTCCTCGTCGGTTATCCGTTCGAACTCGTCGTCCTCGATCTTCGCTATCACCTCGTCGACGTCGATCTGCCCGACCGGATCGACGTTGAACTCGACCCGGACCATCCGGTAGTCGGACCCCGCGAGCCGCTGTTCGGACTTAGCGACGCCCTCCGAGAGCATGTCCTTGAACGGAGTGACGTATCCCATCGTCCCCAGATGGAGGAACGCGAGCATGTCGGTTATCCCCCGCGTGTACGCCTCGCGGTCCTCGTCGTCGGGGTCGAAGACGGTCTTCCGGTCGCGGTCCTCTAAACACTCGTAGAGGATGCTGAAATCGAGGACCGCGTTGCGGACTCGGCGACGGATCCGGTTGCGCTTCTGTTTTCGGGAGTGCTCGGTGTAGTCGGTCTTGCGACCGAGGAGGAAGTCGCGGTCCGAGGGAGTCAAGATCCCGCGAGGTCGATCGGCGTCCGCCGCCGTTTCGAGCGACGGGGGTAGCTCGTCTTCGGACATACCCGGAAACCGGGGCTCAGCGGATTAATGGTTGTGGTCGGAAAAGCGGTCGACCCACTGAGATCGGCGTTTCGCCGCGTCCGAGACCGCTCTCGGCCGCGGTTCGGTTGCCGCGCTTCCGGCCGCCGGGATCGGCGGGTCTACGGCCGATCGGCACCCAGTGCCGAGACGACCTCGGCTAAGAGCTCGACGCCGACGTCGAGCGCCCGCTCGTCGATGTCGAACGTCGGCGTGTGGTGGCTGGTCGGGTGGTCCGCGCCGACGATGACGTACAGCGACCGGCCGCCGTTCTCGTGGACCCGGTCCATCAGGAACGTCGCGTCCTCGCTCGCCTCGAGCGGGGCCTCGGGGACCACCTCGTCGATCGACGGCACCGCTCGGGCGACGCTCGCGACGAGCTCCGCGAGCGTCGGGTCGCCGTCGACTCGGATCGACTCGCTGATCCGGCGGATCACCACGTCGCACTCGTGAAGCTCCGCGGCCGCGTACAGGACCCGCTCCAGCTCCGTGCGCATGTACTCCATCAGCGCGGTCGTCTCGCCGCGGACCTCGCCGTCGAGGGTGATCTCCTCGGCGATCACGTTGCTCGCGCTGCCGCCCTCCACGCGCCCGAAGTTCACGCGGGTGAGCCCGTCGCCGTGGCGCGCGATCCCGTAGGCGTTCTGGACCGCCGTCGTCATCGCCTGCATCGCGTTCGTCCCGCCGCTCGGCTCCTTGCCGGCGTGCGCGCTCGCCCCCTCGAAGGTCGCGTTGATGTGGGCCATCGCGAGCGGCCGGGTCGCGTTCGCGACCAGCGTGCCCGTCGGTCGACCGAGTCCGAGGTGAAACGCGAGCAGCTCGTCGACGTCGTCGACGTACCCGCCCTCGGCCAGCGGCTTTCCCCCGCCGGCGACCTCCTCGGCCGGTTGGAAGAACACCTTGAACGTCCCTCGAAAGTCGCTCGCCTTCACCGCCTCGAGCACGCCGAGCGCGATCGCGGCGTGCGCGTCGTGGCCGCAGGCGTGCATGTACCCCTCGTTTTCCGATCGGAACCCCTCGTCCGCGGGTCGGTGGCCCGCCGCCTCCGACTCCGGGATCGAGACGCCGTCCATGTCGACCCGCAGGGCGACGGTCGGTCCCTCGCCGTTGCGGACGGTCGCGACCGCGCCGGTGTGCCCGTCCGCGGTCAACTCGAGCAAGTCGGGGTCGACGCCCGCCTCGGCCGCCCGGTCGCGCCACTCGGCAAGCGTCTCCGCCGGCGGGAGCGCCATGCGGTGCTCCGAGGAGAGCGCTTCCCGCCCGATCGCGAGGTCGTCGACGCCGATCCGCCGGAGTTCCTCGACGATCCGGGCAGTCGTGCGGAACTCACACCAGCCGGGCTCCGGATGCCTGTGAAACGCTCGTCGGATCGACGGGAGTCGGTTCCGCACGTCGTGAGACATTGGTTCCCCGGTGGTATACCGCGAACGAACATAAGTGGTTCACTCGGTCGAGCGATCGGATCGCTCAGATCGGTCGACCGCTGCTTACCTCGAGGCCGCCGTCTCGGCGGTGACGTGGTCGATCGCGTCGACGATGACGTCGAGCGCGGTGTCGGCCAGGTCGCGGGTCAACACGAGCGGCGGCAACAGGCGCAGGACGTTACCGTGGCGGCCCGCCGTCCAGACTAAGACGCCGTGTTCGAAGCAGTACTGCTGGATCGCTTTCACCGCGTCGCCGTCGGGGTTCCCGTCCTCATCGACGAACGCCGCGCCGATGAACAGGCCGCGGCCGCGGACCTCGCCGAGGCGGTCGTTCCCCTTGCCCGCGCTCCGGAGCCGCTCCCGGACGTGCTCGCCGAGGTCGCGGGCGTGTGCGAGGAGATCGTGTTCCTGGATGTACTCGATCGCGCGGGTCCCGGCGCGCATCGCGACGGTGTGTCCCCGGTAGGTGCCGGCGTGGCCGCCGGCGTCCCACGTGTCGAGGTCCTCGTGGTAGATCGTCGCCGACAGCGGGAAGCCGACGCCGCCGAGCGCCTTCGCGGTCGTCATGATGTCGGGGGTGACGCCGTGCCACTCGCTGGCCCACCACTGGCCAGAGCGGCCGAGCCCGCTCTGAATCTCGTCGAACATCAGCGGGATGTCGTTCTCGGTGGCGATCTCCCGAAGTCCCTTCAGGAAGCCCTCGGGCGGGACGATGACGCCGCCCTCGCCCTGGATCGGCTCGACGAAGATACCGGCGGGGTTCGCGAGCCCGCCGTAGGGGTCCTCGATGATCTCCTCGACCTCCTTCAGCGCGCGGGCACACGAGTCGCCGTCCTCGTCGCGGTCGATGAAGGGCGAGGGGTACTTCGCGTGGACCACGTCCGGGATCAGGGGCGTGTAGTCGTCCTTGAACCCCTTGTTCGCGGTGAGCGCCATCGCGCCGGAGGTCGCGCCGTGGTAGCTCCCGCGGAACGCGATCAGGCCGTCGCCGCCGGTGTTGTACTTCGCGAGCTTGATCGCGGCCTCGACCGCGTCGCTCCCCGTGGGGCCGCCGAAGACGACCCGGTTCTCTCCTTTGAGGCCGGCCGGCGCGATCTCGTCGAGCTTCTCGATCAGGTCGAGGCGCGCTTCGGTCGGGAAGTCGACGGTGTGGACGAGCTTGTCGGTCTGTTCTCTGACAGCCTCCAGCACGTACGGGTTCGAGTGGCCGACGTTCAACACGCCGATGCCGGCGAACATGTCGATGTAGGTGTTGCCATCGACGTCGCGGACCGTCGCGCCCTTCCCGGCGTCGAAGGCGATCGGGATGTTCCCCGGGTACTTGACCGCGCTGCTGTCGATGCGCTCCTGTTTCTCGAGCAGTTCTCGGCCCTTCGGGCCGGGAACGGAGTCGACGTTCGGCGCGTCATCGAAGTGGATCTCCTCGATCGGTGGTCCTGCCGTCATACGTCCATCCACGGCGGTGGCCGTTATATAGATTGTCCACGGATACGGGAAACACCGTACACGGAAATCGATACCAGAATGATCGATCGGACCACGGAGCGGACCACCGGTCGGGCCGTGAACCGGTCACCGATCGGGCTGTCGGTCGAAGACGTCGAGGACGCGGTCGGCATCCGTCTCGGCGAGCCGGGGGATCCGAAGCTCGCGGTCGCGCAACTCGATCACGAGCGTCTCGGTGTCGACCCGCTCGTCGAGGCGGTCGCACTCGACCCGCAGCGCCTCCTCGTCCCAAGGCTCGATCCGCCACAGCGCGGCTCCGCAGAGCCGATCGTACCCGACGAGTGCGGGGCCGCCAGCGACCTCGTCGTCGGCGACGCGATACTCGACCGGACCGTACCGGATCACCGAGTCGACCGCGACGGCGACCGGCGGGACCGCGGCCGCGAGGAGGACGAGCCCGACGACGGTTCCCCACGCCTGCCCGAGCGCGAACAGGATTGCCACGAGGAGGGCGAGGACCGAGAGGTACCACGGACCCGGATGCGTCGCGGGCCAGACCGGCTCGCCGAACAGCCGCCCGGCGATCGAGGGCCGGATCCGGCAGTCGGCGTCCGAGAGGTCGTCCTCGATCGGGTCGCGGGTCGGGGGATCGCGCGACCAGCCGAGGATCCCGTCCGCGGATTCGTCGATCGCGGCGAGGCGGTCGCCGTACAGCCCCGCGAGGTCGAACGCGAACTTGACGCACACCGCGCCGACGAGCACCGGCACCCCGAACGCGACCGGGTCGGCCGCCTCCGTCGCGGTCGCGTCGCCGTCGACCCCGATCGCCTCCGCGACGACGGTCACCGTGAGGATCCCGCCGACGAGCACCGTCGCGAGCCGGAAGAAGACGCCCGAGACCGCCGTTCCGGCGCTCTCCTCACGGTAGCCGCCGCGATGGAAGTAGTCGACGGCGGTCGTCCCGGCCTCCGAGAGGAAGACGACGATCACGGCGAGCGCGACCGTCTCGAGGGAGGGGCCGGAGAGCGAGTCGGCTCCGACGAACCCCAACACGACGCCCCCGAGGACGAACCACGTGGCCCCGAGGATCGGCGCGACCACGACGAGCGAGAGGACCGACGAGAGGTAGATCCGGACGCCGGTCCGCGGGACCGACAGCGCGAGCGGCTTCGACGCAAGCGCGCCGAGCACCACCCCGCTCGTGTCGAGGTCGCTCGGTCGGCCGGCGAACAGCCCACGGACGACGGCGAAGAGCGCGGCGATGCCGAGTTCGAACCAGTAGAGCGCCACGAGCGCCGCGGCGTTCCAGCCGAGCGCGACGACGCCGACGAGCGGCAGCAGGTTCGCGAGCGCGACGGCGACCGCCTCGGATCGGGTCGATCCCGCGGGTCGATGGAGGGCGACCACGGGAGCACCTGTGTGCGTCTTCGGATATAGTTCGTTCGAGACGGACCGGTCCGTCCACTCCGTTTCGAGCGCGCGTTCACCGACGAAACCGCGTCGTAACCGGGTTACCGGGCGTGATCTCCCTTCGTCTCGGCTCCGGTCGGTACGGCGCACGGTTCTCCGAACGGAAACGGTTATTCGAACCCGCGACGCTCCTCGGTACGTGAAACGAGACGTGTTCTGGTCTCCGGTTACCGGGGTTGGAATGGAGTCCCTCCACCTCATCGAGGACGCGGCGGGCGTCTCCGCCGAGAGCGTCGTCATCGGTTCGGTCGATGGCGAACCGTTCCGAGTCCGCTACGAGATCGAGTGCGACCGAAACCACCGCGTTCAGCGAGTGAACGTCACCGCTCTCGGCAGGGAATCGACATCGATCACGCTTCGAGCCGACGGGAGCGGCAACTGGACCGACGGTCGAGGGAGGGAGGTCCCGTCGCTGGACGGCTGTATCGACGTGGACGTTTCAGCGACGCCGTTCAGCAACACGCTCCCGATCCGACGGTTGGAACTCGACCGGAACGAGTCGGCGGAGATACGGGTCGCGTACGTCTCGGTACCGGACCTACGAGTCAAGGCCGCCTCCCAGCGATACACCTGTCTCGATCCGATCGACGGGGACGGCGGACGGTACCGATACGAGAACACGTCCAGCGGCTTCACGGCCGAGTTGCCGGTCGATCGGGACGGTCTCGTCATCGACTATCCGGAGCTGTTCGACCGGGTCCCGGCCGGATAACCGCGAGCGATCCGGAGCTATTCGCGGGCCTCCGGGTTCAGCGTCGTCTCGGGGACGCCGCCCTCGTGGACGGTCCGGACGTTTTCCGCGGCCGCCCGGCTCATGTTCTCGAGCGCGTCGTGAGAGACGCCCGCGTTGTGTTGGGTGAACACCGCCGACTCGCACGCGAGGAGCGGGTCGTCGGGCTCCGGCGGTTCGGTCTCGTACACGTCGACGCCCGCGCCCGCGATGGTTCCCTCGCGGAGGGCGCGAACGAGCGCGTCCTCGTCGACGACGCCGCCGCGGGCCGTGTTCACGAGGACGGCGTCCGCGGGGAGCGCGCCGATCTCCGCCTCGCCGATCGCGTGATACGTCTCGTCGGTCAGCGGCGCGTGGACGCTGACGTCGTCGGCGCGTTCGAAGAGTTCGATCGGTTCGTCGACCAGCGAGACGTTCTCCGGGAGGTCCGCGGGGTCGACGTACGGGTCGAACGCCACGCAGGACACCCCGAAGCCCGACAGCAGCGTCGCGACCCGTCGCCCCGCGTTGCCCGCGCCGAACAGCCCGAGGGTCCGGCCGGACAGGTCGTGACCGCGGAAGTCCGCGCGTCGCCAGTCGGCCTCTCGGGTCGCCCGGTCCGCGGGAACGACGTTCCGTTTCGCGGCCAGAAGTAGCGTCACCGCGTGTTCGGCCACCGAGTTCGTGTTCTCGCCGGGCGTGTTCGCCACGAGCACGCCGTGCTCGGTCGCGGCCTCGACGTCGACGTTGTCGACGCCGGTCCCGTGTTTGGCGATCACCTTCAGCCGGTCCGCGGCCGCGATCAGCTCCGCGGTCACCGGTCGCGTCCGCGTGATGATCGCGTCGTAGCGGTCGATGTCGGCCAGCAGTTCGTCCTCGTCGGCGTAGTCGGCGCGGCTCGTACAGTCGGCGACGTCGGCGAGCGACTCCGGTCCGACCGGGTCGATGGTCGGCGGGAGCAGCACGTTCCACCGTGTCATTGCGCCTCGGTCGTCGAGGACACGTATAGGCGCGTGCCTTCCGGAGATATCTGGCGACGGTCGCCACGCGATCGACCGGCCGTCGCGTCGGCCACGCGGTCCGGCCGGCCGCCGGTCGAGTCGGCTACTCGGTCCGCTCGACCTCGATCCGGCCCTGGAGGTCGCGCTTCGAGGCCGGACTGATCGTGATCCCCGCCGACTCCAGCCCGGACTTGGCCGCCCGGGCGTACCGCGATCGGAGCTCGAAGAGGTCGCGACCACGCGGGTCGTGGACCCAGTAGTGTATCCGGACCCCCACCGCGTCGCCCCCGAACTCCTCGACGTACGCGTGCGGGGCGGGCTCCTCGAGGACGCCCTCGATCCCGTTCGCGGCCGTCTCGAGGACCCGGATCGCCTCGCCGACGTCGTCGTCGTAGGCGAGGTCGACGCGATCGACCACTCGGGACCGGTCCCGGGCGTACGGCCGCTCGATGGCCTGTTCGGTCAACACCGTGTTCGGGACGGTCACCAGGCCGCCGTCCGGCGTGCGGACGCGCGTGATGCGGAGCGTGATCGACTCGACCGTCCCCTCGCCGGTCTCCCACTCGATGTAGTTCCCGACGTTGAACTCCGGGTCGACGACGAGGACGGTCCCGCTGACGAGCGACCCGATCACCGTCTGGGCCGCCACGCCGACCGCCAGCGTGGCGGCGGCGACGACGAGCGCGGAGTCGGCGATCAGGTCGCCGTACCCGGCGACGCCCGCGCCGACGAGGAACGCGACGACGAGGACGAGCAGCCTGAGGTAGCGGGATATCGCCTCCCGGAGCGTCGGGTTGTTCCGGTTGCGGCGATGGATCGCCCGGGAGACCATGGGCTCGACGAGGACCCATCCGAGAAACGTCACGACGAGGAATCCCGCGATGAACCACCCGGCGCGGGTCAGGACCGGCCAGTAGTCGACGAGGCCCTCCGGACCGGGTTCGGCCGTCGAAGCGATCCCCCCTCCGAGGACGACGGCGATGGCTGGGCCCATACGTCCCTCCGACGGTCGCACCCTACAAAACACCCCTCGCCGAACCGGCGGGGGACCGCCTCGAAAACCCTTAAGGGAGTTGCCGCTCCCCCTCGAACGTGACGGACGAGAAGGCGAGGATGCTGAACGGGGACCCCTACGACGCCTCAGATCCCGAACTCGCGGTCGAGCGCGAGCGCGCTCGCGACCTCACGGCGCGATACAACGACACGGCCGCCGGCGAGGACGGAACGCGGCGGGAGCTGCTCGCCGACCTGTTCGGCTCCGTGGGAGAGAACGTCGCGGTCGAACCCCCGCTCCGGTGTGACTACGGCTACAACGTCCACGTCGGCGACGGCTTCTACGCCAACTTCGACTGCGTCCTCCTCGACGTCCGCCGGATCGAGATCGGCCGGAACTGCCTGATCGGCCCCGGCACGCACGTCTACACCGCGACGCACCCGATCGACCCGAGGGAGCGCTCCGAGGGGCTGGAGTCCGGCGAGCCGGTGACGATCGGCGACGACGTCTGGATCGGGGGGAAAGCGGTGATCAATCCCGGCGTGACGGTCGGCGACGGCTCCGTGATCGCTTCCGGCGCGGTCGTCGTCGAGGACGTTCCCGCGGGCGTCGTCGTCGGCGGGAACCCGGCGACGGTCGTTCGGGAACTCGACGGCGGGGAATGACTCGGCGGCGAGGAGGAGCGACCTGACGACGGGAAGTGCTGACGACGTGGTGTGGCCCCCTCAGTCGCCCGTGACCGCGAACCGGGAGGCGTCGCTCTCGGCGGTCGGCGCGGTGAGAAGCGAAACGCCGACGGTGAGAACCGCGGACAGGACCATCAGCCCGAGCGCCACGTCCCACCCGCCGGCTCCCGCGACCGCGACGGTCCGCGGGAGCGTCGGGACGACGGGGAGCACCGACGACAGCACCACGAGCAGGTAGGCCGCCTGCGGGACGGCGATCCCGACGGCCATCCCGTCGCGGGTGGTGCGGTCCCAGTAGAGCGCACAGAGGGTGGGGAGCGACAGCAGCGCGAACCCGGAGAAGGCGGTGTCGCCGACCTCGATCAGCGTTCCGGGACGGAGGAGGCTCGCGAGGAACGCGAGCGTGGCGAAGGCGACGACGCCGGTCCGGGCGACCCACGCCTCGCGGCGCGCGGAGGCGTCGGGGGCCACGAACGGCCGGTAGAGGTCGCGCGTGAAGTACGACGAGCCCGAGAGCAGCATCGAGTCCGACGAGGACATCATCGCGGCCATCGCGCCCGCGATCACCAGCGCGGCGAACCACGTCGGCGTGTACGCGTTCAACACGACCGGGAGCACGTTCGCCCCCTCGGGCACGTCGACCGGCATCCCGACGGCCCACGCGCCGAGCAGGAACGCGGGGAAAAAGAGGAGCAACACGAGGACGGGCCACAGCGCGAACGATCGCTTGAGCACGGTCCCCGACTCCGCGACGAAGAAGCGTTGATTGATCTGCGGGAACATCGTCACCCCGAACGCGATCGTGATCGCGGTCGAGACGATGAACCCCGGCGTGTAGATCCCGCCGCCGAAGCTCCCGAACTCGGGGCGGGCCGCCAACATCGCCCCGGTCGCCGCGCCGACGCCGCCGACGGCCGAGACCACCCAGGCGGCGGCGACCCAGACGACGGAGAGCATGAACAGCCCCTGTATCGTGTCGGTCCACGCGACGCCGCGCATCCCCGCGAGCGTCACGTACGCGATCATGAACGCGGTGACCAGCGCCGCGCCGCCCCAGTAGGGGACCGCGCCGCCGGTCAGCCCGACGAGCGCCTCGCCCGCACCCATCTGCTGGAGCATGACGTACGGGAACAGCCACAGCAGGCTGACCCCGGCGACGAGCGCGCGGAGCCCCGGGGAGCCGAAGCGGTCGCCGAGCATCTCGCCGAGCGTGACGTACCCGTTCCGCTCGCCGATCAGCCACTGTTTGTAGCCGACGACGTACCACAACACCGCGAACAGCACGCCATCGAGCGTCCCCATCACGATCAGCCACTCCGGACCGGCCGCGTACGCGAGGTTCGGCCCCCCGAAGAAGGTGAACGCCGAGAGCAGCGTGGCGAACGTCGTGAACAGCAACACCAGCGTGCCGATCGACCGGTTCGCGAGGTAGTAGTCCTCCGCGGTCGACTCCGTGAGCCGGTAGGCGACGAGGCCGATCGCGAGCGCCGCCACCAAGTAACCGACCACGACCGTGAGCCCGATCCCCGCAGTCATCGGCGGTCACCCCCGTCGACCGTCGCGTCGGCTTCGCCCGCCCGTTCCGCGGCGTCGATCCCCATTCCGCGCTCCCACGCGCCGCTCCGAACGAACGCCCGGAACGCGAGCGCACAGAGCCCGAGCCACCCGACGTGCCACCAGATCCACGCCGGCAGCCCGGCGACGACGCGGTCCGATCCCCACAGCGGCCACGGGACCGCGAACGCGACGAGGAGCGCGAACGTCGGTATCCAGAGGAGGTCTCTCGAACGTCTCACCGGTTGGAGCGATCCAGGAGTCGATCCGACTAAACCCTGTTCCTCGGCGGCAATACCTGACGACGACCGGTGGCTGCCGGCCACGTTCGACGACGATCCGTGGGTCGACAGCTATTTTTCCGGACCGATCCTACCCGAAACGGGACGGCGAACCGCCGTCCGTTCACATCACCATCACTCATCACATGAACGACACAGCCAAATACCTGATCCGGGCCACCATCGCGGCCGACGGCGTGGTCGAGCGGAGCGACGTCGTCGGCGCGGTGTTCGGACAGACGGAGGGCCTCCTCGGCGACGAGCTCGACTTGCGAGACCTCCAGGAGTCCTCGAAGGTGGGCCGGATCGACGTGGAGATACGCTCGGAGAACGGGCAGTCCTTCGGCGAGGTGACGGTCGCCTCGAGCCTCGACAAGGTCGAGACCGCGATCCTCGCGGCCTCGCTCGAGACCATCGACCGCATCGGCCCCTGCGGTGCCGCCGTCGAGGTGACGAGCATCGAGGACGTGCGCGCGGCCAAGCGCCGGGAGGTCGTCGAGCGCGCGAAGGAGCTCGTCGCGAGCGGCTTCGAGGAGACGAGCCTCGGCAGCGACGACGTGTTGGAGGAGGTCAGGGACGCCGCCCGCATCGAGGGGATCGTCGACTACGAGGGGCTGCCCGCCGGCCCGCGCGTCGGCGACTCCGACGCGGTGATCGTCGTCGAGGGACGCGCGGACGTCTCGACGCTGCTCGAGTGCGGGATCAAGAACGCGGTCGCCGTCGAGGGGACGAACGTCCCCGACGCAGTCGCGGAGCTCACGCGGTCGCGGACGGTCACCGCGTTCCTCGACGGCGACCGGGGCGGCGAACTCATCCTCCGCGAGCTCGCGCAGGTCGGCGAGGTCGACTACGTCGCGTTCGCGCCGCCCGGCGAGTCCGTCGAGGACCTCGATCGCGGTGCCGTCTTCGAGGCGCTCCGCGGGAAGGTCCCCTACGAGACGCTCGCCGACGCGCCGAACCTCCGGGAGGCGGCCGGCAGCGCCTCCGAGACCGACGCGGATGACGAGACGGACGCCGCCGAGGCCGCCGACGCGCTCCGATCCGATAGTTCGCCCGCGACCCCGGAGCCGACCGAGACGCCCGATCCGACCGAGACGTCCGATCCGACCGAGATCGACGGCGCGAGCGATCCGGACGAGTCCGAGGGATCCGACGACGGCGAATCGAGCGAATCGAGCGAGGGGGCCGACTCCGCGTCCCGAACCGGCGCCGACAACCCCGACGACGTGACCCCGGCCACCGTCGACGAAGACGACCCGACCGACCGATCGAGCGATGCGGGCGACGCGGAACACGCGATCGGCTCGAGTCCCGACGACGACGAACCCAGGTCGCTCGAGGAGCACGTTCAGGAGGTCGTCGACCGCGAGAGCGGGCTCGCAAGGCTGCTCGACGACGACCTCGGGATCCTCGAGGAGGTCGAGGCCGACGACGTGTTCGACGCGGTCGAGGGCGCGGCCGAGCCACCCCACGCCGTCGTCGTCGACGGCCGGATCGACCAGCGACTGCTCGACGTCGCCGCCCAGCGCGGCGTGAGCCGGCTGTTCGGCGTCGAACTCGGGGAGTTCGTCAAACGACCGATCGGCACGCGAGTCTCGACCGTCGGCGACCTGCCGATCGAGGCCTGATCCGGTCGTCGGTTCGGACGACGCGTCGTTCTCGGACCGCTTCCGCCGCTCACAACAGCCCGATCGCGCCGAGCAGCGCGAACAACGCGTCGCCGTAGGTGACCGAGACGACCAGCCCGGCCGCCATCGGCACGACGAACGGCATCCCCGGCGAGACGCGGACCGTCTCGCTGGCCGTGACGACTTCCAGCCCTCCGCGGAGCGTCTCGGCGTCGGTCCCGTACGCGCCGTGGTCGATCTCGGCGAGGAACCGCTCCGCGGCCCACGGGTCGTCGAGATCGCAGTCCACTTCGACGACGGTGCCGCCGTCGGTCGCGGGGCCGACGTGGGTTCCCCCGTCGGTCGGGTCGAACGTCTCGCCGACGCTCTCGGGGTCGCGGAGTCGGTCGGGGTCGTTGCGAAGGTCAGCGAGCGTCAGCCCCCGCCAGCGGAGGTACATCCGGAGCGCGTCCAGGTCGAGCCCGCTCCGGGTCGTTCCCTCCGCGTCCTCGAACAGTCGGCCGTGGCGTTCGGGGAGCGAGCCGGTCGACACCGGCCGCGCGAGGAACATCGTCGGCGAGACGCGGCCGTGCGCGAGGTTGGCGACGGCGAGCCCGACCGGGTAGGCCAGCCCGAGGAGCACCGTGTTCGTGAGGATCGTGAGCGAGAAGACGCCGAGGGCGGTCTCGACGAGCGGGAGGGAGAACCCGGCGACCTCGTAGGTCGGGAACGTCGGGAAGACGATCGCGAGCGCGATGAGCGCCTTCGCGTCGGCCCCGCCGAACGCGCCGAGGTACCAGAACGCGTAGCCGAGCGGCGCGACGAAAAGCAGGCTGACGGCCACCCGGACGAGGAACCACCGACCGTCGAGCCCCGCGAAGGGCCACAGCAGGGCCGCGTCCCAGAGGAGCAACAGCGCACCGAAGGCGTACAGCGGCGGCCAGACCCGGTTGGGGAGCCGCCGGGTCCGGACGTCTCGGACCGCCGCCCAACAGAAGACGGGGACGACGATCAGACGGAGCGCGTCCGGCAGGGTCGCGAACATGTCGACACGGCCGGGGCGGGGAGAATTAGGCGTTCGGGTTCGGCTATCGCGATCGATACTCGACCGGCGGAGGCGGGTCGCTCCGATCGCGTCCGCCCCGTATCACTCCCGGCGGGTCGGCCCCGCGTCGCGGTGGAGGTACATGTACGCTAACACCGGGAGGATGGTGAACACGAGCGTCGCGAGGAACCACGCCAGCGCCCGGTCGCTTCCGCGCGCCTTCGCGTCCCGGTAGATCCAGACGGCGACCGCGAGGACGATCCCGTACACCGCCCCGTAGTAGAGCACCGACCGGAACGTCGCGACCTGGAGCAGGGCCGGATCCATACGCGGCCTGCGGGAGCCGGAGAAAAGAGCGTCACGGTCGCGAGCGCGGACGACGCCTCCGGGTTCAGCCTACCGCCAGGGGCGCGACTCCTCCGTCAACTCGCCCGCGAAGTTCCGCCGCATCGCCACCGCGGGGTCGTCGAGGTTCGCGAGCGCCCACATGAGCTTCACCTTCGCGGTTCCGGGGAGAGTGTCGCCCGCCTCGATCACGCCCGCCTCGATCAGGTCGCGGCCCGTGTCGTACACGCGGTCGCACACGCGCCCCTCGAGACACTGGCTCGTCATGACGACGACCGTCCCGTCCTCGACGAGCGACTCGACCCGCGGGATGAGGTCGGTGTGGACGTGGCCGAGCCCCGTCCCCTCGATCACGACGCCGGCTTTTCCCTCCAGGTAGTCCCACGCCGCGGGGTCCATCCCTGGCGTGAACTTCACGAGCTCCACCTCCGGCTCGAGGTCGGTCGCGATGGATGGGTCGGCCTCGGCCGCGTCGTCGCCCTCGTTTCCGTCCCTCACGCGAGGCGCGGGCTCGCGGTTCCAGGTGATCGCCGCCTCGGCGACGTCGCCGTCGGCTCCCGCCTCGGTGGCGGTCTCGTAGTCCACGAGGCCGAGCGGCTCCGCGCCGACCGTCTCGAAGGCGTCGCGCCGGGAGGTGTGGTTCTTCCGCACGCGGGTGCCACGGTGGAGCGCGCAGACGTCGTCGGAGGGGCTCGCGTGCATACATACGAGCGTCTCCGCGTGGTCGGCCTTCGCGGCCTCCACCGCGCACACCGCGTTCATGACGTTGTCCGAGGAGGGCCGGTCCGCGGAGCGCTGGCTCCCCGTGAACACGACGGGGACGGGGACGTCGAGGCTGAACGCGAGCGCCGAGGCGGAGTACTGCATCGTGTCCGTCCCGTGCATCACGACGACGCCGTCGGCCCCGGCCGCGACCTCCTCGCGGACCGCCTCGGCGAGGTCCCGCCAGATGCCGGGCTCCATGTTCTCCGAGAGAATGTTGGCGACGACGCGCCCGCGATAGTTCGCGCGCCCCGCGAGGTCGGGGACCGCCCGCAACACGTCCTCGGCATCGAACCGGGCGGTGACCGCGCCCGTGCGGTAGTCCACGGTCGATGCGATGGTCCCGCCGGTGGAGATGAGCGCCACCGTCGGCAGGTCGTCGTCGAAGGTGATCTCGCTCGACTCGCCCGCGTCGCCGGCGTCGTCGACGTCGCGAGCGCCCGACTCCAGCACCTCGACGTCGGCGTTCTCGCGGTCGACGCCGACGTTGTACCCACCCTCGAGCTTGACGACGAGGTGCTCGCGCGTCGTCGAGGGCAACAGCACGCCCTCGTTCGTGACGTCCCCGCGCTCGACGCGGACGCGATCTCCCGGTTGCATGTGTCCCGGTTCCCGGTCGGCGGACTTGAATCCAGCCGTTCGCGATCGGTGGGGGCGACGCCGACGGCCGGACTTGTCCCGGCGCGCGCGGACGCGACGCAGGCCGACGGCTCAGATCGGGAAGTCGGCCTCGGGACCGACGACGCGGTCGGGGTCGGGCGGGGCGCGCCAGTCGGTGGTGCGCTCGAGCAGCTGGACGACCATCCGCCCCGTCACGCCCCAGACGGTGTAGCCGTCGACGTGGAAGTAGTGGACGCGGTGGTCGCCGTACTCCGGGTGGCCGATCCGCCGTTCGGACTCGTAGTTCCGGGGATCCGTGAGGTCCGCGACGGAGAGAACGGCGACCTCGGCGACCTCCGACTCGTCAGGGACGTACTCCCGATCGGGCGCAACCCCGACGAAGGGGCGGACCGCGTAGGCGCTGCTGGTCCGCGCGTCGTCGATGCGGCCGACGACGTCGACCTCGTCGGGCCGCATGCCGACCTCCTCGTTCGCCTCCCGGAGGGCGGTGTCGGTGAGGGTCCGGTCGACCGGCTCGCGGCCGCCGCCGGGAAAGCTCATCTGGCCGGGGTGTTCCCCGAGGTGTTCGGCCCGCTTCGTGAACAGCAGGTGGGCGTCGCCGTCGCGTTCGATCACCGGGGCCAACACGGCCGCCTCGCGGCGCCCCGCGAGCGACCGCGACGCGTGACGGCGAAGCCCCGACAGGTTCATGCCGGAGTGTAGGACCTGCGGAGGAGTTAACCTTTCTCCGATTCCGCCGTCGGCGAGCGCGGTCGTTTCAATCCGCGAGAACATCCGTCGACTGATATGATGGATACCATAGGTTTAAGGGGTGACCTTTGAATCGTTAATCGATCACCGATCATGAGACACCGACGAACTCTCGCGGCGTTGCTGATCGTCGTCGTGACCGCGGGCTGTATGGGGGCCGTCCCCGGACTCGGGGGCGCCGGACCGATCGACCAGACGCCGGACAGCGCCGAGGCGGTGTTCCACGTGGACGCCGACGGACTGGAGGGCGACCCCGCGACCACGACGATCGTCGAGAGCCTCTCGGAGGAGAACCCGTCCGTGGAGGGGCCCGAGGAGGTCGGAAGCGACTTCGAGGACGAATTCAACGTCGCGCCCGGTGACGTGAGCGAGGTGCTGGTGTTCACCGAGGACGTCGAGACCGCGGGCGGGTACGGCGAGCAGTCCGTCGGGCTCATCGTTCACGGCGAGTTCGACTCCGAGGAGGTCATAGACGGCATCCGAAACCAGTCGACCGACCTCGAGGAGGTCGAGTACAACGACCACACGCTGTACGCGGGGCCCGATCAGAGCCTCGCCGGCGACACGGCGGCCGTCGCCGTGCTCGACGACGGCCAGATCGTCATCGGCGACCGGGCCTCGGTCGAATCGGTCGTCGACACCACGACCGGTGACGCGGACGCGCTGAGCGGAGACCTCAGAGACGAGTACGACGCGGCCACCGACGGCGCGCTCGTCGCGGGCGTGACGGAGTTCCCGGGCGAGGAGCTCTCCGGGCAGTCGGTCGGTGCCGGCATCGACACCTCCGTCCTCGAATCCGTGACGCTCGCGTCCTACGGGTATCGGACCGACGACCAGACGGTGTCCACGGAGCTTCGGCTCCACACCGAGAGCGCGTCCGACGCGCAGGACCTCCGGGACGTGATCGCCGGCGCGCTCGTCGCCGCCGGCGACACCGGGTACGAGGACCTCGACGCCGAACTGGACGAGATCGAGGCCGAACAGGACTCCGACGACGAGTCGATCGTCGTCGTCGGCTACGAGGGTAACGCCGAGGACGTCGCGGGCGTGATAGAGACGTTCCTCTACGCGTGATGGAGACCCTCCTCTACTAGCGTCGACGCTCCGGCTCGCCATCCGATGATACGCGACACGGCCGTGTTCCTCTGGACGGAAGCGTACGCGGCCAGACGACGGCTCGCCGCCCTCTTCGTCGGCTTCGCCCTTCTTCCCGGCCTCCTCGTGGTCGGCACCGCCGGCTTCGATCAGACGCTTCCACAGGACGTCCCCGTGGGCGTCGCGCCGGCGGAGGCGGAAACGACCGCGGACGACCTGACCGTGACGCGAGGCGGGGTCGCGCTGCTTGGCACGCCGGTCCAGTACGAGACGGAGGAGGCGGCCCTCCGCGGGCTCGACCGCGAGGAGGTGTACCTCGTCGTCCTCGTCCCGCCCGACGTCCTCGACGACGACTCGACGACGGAGTTCCGAATGATATGGCACGGCTCTGCGGTACCGCTCATCGAGGCGATCGGACTGCTGGAGGCCGTGTTGAGCGTCGAACTCTCGTCGTTTCTCCCCGGCGAGGTCGACGTCACCCACGAGCAGCGCGGAGTGCAGTTGACGCTCTCGGAGTACCTCATTCCGACAGGCATGACCCTGTTCGTGTTGGTCGTCGGACTGCTCTTCGTGCCCTACGACGTGATGACCGACCGACCGGTACTCGATCGGGTCCGTCACCAGTCTCGGTTGGAGGCGTTCGTGGCCGCGAAGCTCCTCTTTTACACCCTCCTGACGGGATCCGTACTCGTCGCCGTCGCAGTCGCGAACGTCCCGATGGAGTACCGGATCACCCCGTTACGCGTTGAGACCGCGACCGCGGTGGGGCTGTTGTTCCTCTCGACGGCGGCGGTCGGTACCGGGATCGCGTTCCTTCTCGGGTTGGGACGCACCGCGCTGTTCGTCAACCTCGGCGTGTTGATCGGGGTCGTCGGGTTCGGCAGTCTGCTGTACCCGGTCGGGTTCTTCTCGTCGACGCGGATGGCGATCGCGCGGAGCCTCCCGCCCCACTACCTCGCGATCGCGATCAGGGGCCACCTCGTCCGCGGCGACGGGTTCGGCCTGTACGCCGACTGGTACCGGTTCATCGGCGTCTACGTCGTCGGCTGTCTCGGCTTCTGTTGGAGCTGCGTCCGGACCTACGAGTGGAGGCGCTGAAGATGTCGGACCGCGCCGCGTCCGACCGTCTCACCCGCCTCCGCGACCGGATCGAGGATCGCCTCGGGCGAATCGGTTCGCGGGGGCGATACCGGGACTCCTCGTCGGACCCGTCGGCCCCGCTCGTCCGGTTTTGCGGCGTCTCGAAGCGATTTGGACCGGTGACGGCGCTCGACGGGATCGACTGTCGGTTCGATCGCGGCAGGATCCACGGCGTCGTCGGGCCGAACGGATCGGGAAAGACGACGTTTTTCGAGCTGCTCCTCCGATTGCGACATCCGACGGCCGGAACCGTGATCTCGCCGCCGCCGGCGGCCATCGGCTACTCGTTTCAGGAACCGCAGTTCTACCCGAACCTCACGGCCGAAGAGAACCTCTCGGTCTTCGCGCGGCTTCACGGCGACGTCGACCCCGAGTGGCGTCGCTCCGTGACCGAACGGCTCCGGCTCGACAGGGTCCGACACCAGCGAGCCGCGGCCCTTTCGGGCGGTTTTCGAAAGAAGCTCGACGTCGCCATCGCGTTCGTCTCCGAGCCGGAGTTGATCGTTCTCGACGAGCCGCTCGCGGGGATCGACCGGCTCTCTCGGAAACGCGTTCTCGAGCTGATCGTCGAACACGTCGAGAAGGGAGGAACCGTCCTCATCTCCTCACACGATCGCGGGCGTGTCGATCCGATCTTGGACTCCTCGCTCGCGCTGTACGACGGTCGCGTCGGTCGACCGGAGTGAGAGTCGACCGCGACGACTGGGAGCGGTCGACTCCTCTCTCCGCACGCGCCTTCGGACCTTTTAAGCCCGCGACCCGCCGTGTGAGGAACAATGAGCGACGACGACCAGGAGCTCGGGATCACCGAGTCCAAGTCACACAACACCGGCGAGTGGTACGCCGAGGTCGTACGGAAGGCGGGGTTGGCCGACTACGGCCCCGAGGGAATGAGCGGGTTCATCATCACGCGGCCGCGGGCGTACGCCGTCTGGGAGCGGCTCCAGGGGTTCCTGGACGCGAAGTTCAAGGACACCGGGGTTCAGAACGCATACTTCCCGATGTTCATCCCCGAGTCCTACCTCGAACGCGAGAAGGACATCGTCGAGGGGTTCGACCCCGAGGTGGCGTGGGTGACCGAGGCGGGCACGAAGGAGCTGGAAGAGCGGCTCGCGGTGCGGCCGACCTCCGAGTCGATCATCACGCCGTACATCTCCCAGTGGGTGCGGAGCCACCGTGACCTCCCGCTGCGGGTGAACCAGTGGTGTTCGGTCGTGCGCTGGGAGGCGACGGAGACGAAGCCGTTCTTCCGGACGAAGGAGTTCCTCTGGCAGGAGGGCCACACCGCCCACGCGACGAGCGAGGACGCCTGGGACGAGACGATGACCCGGCTCGACCAGTACGAGTCCGTCTACGAGGACTTCCTCGCGATCCCGGTTCTCAAAGGGCAGAAGCCCGCCCACGACAAGTTCCCCGGCGCGGACACGACGACGACCGTCGAGGCGCTGATGCCCGACGGCAAGTCCGTCCAGGGCGCGACGTCCCATCACCTCGGACGGTCGTTCGCCGAGGCGTTCGACATCACCTTCTCCGACGCCGAGGAGGACGAGCGGACGGCCCACACGACCTCGTGGGGCCTCTCCTGGCGCGCGCTCGGCGCGTTGATAATGACTCACTCGGACGAACAGGGACTCGTGCTCCCGCCGACGGTCGCGCCGACTCAGGTCGTCGTCGTCCCGATCTGGCAGGAGGACACCAAAGACGACGTGCTCGCGTACGCCGAGGGCGTCGCCGACGACCTCGATGACGCCGGGATCCGCGTCGAACTCGACGATCGCGACGAGCGCAACCCCGGATTCAAGTTCAACGAACACGAGCTGAACGGGATCCCGCTGCGGATCGAGATCGGTCCCTACGAGGTCGAGGACGACGAGCTGACCTTGAACCACCGGCCCGACGGCGAGGAGCACGTCGAGGCCCGCGAGGGCGTCGCCGAGACCGTCCGCGACCACCTCGATACGGTGTACGCGAAGCTGTACGCGGCCGCCGAGGACACCCTCGACGGGGAGGTTCGGGAGGCGGACGACCGCGCCGGGATCCTCGGCACCCTCGGCCAGCACGGCGGCTACGTGAAGACGCCCTGGTGCGGCGACGAGGCCTGCGAGGAGCCGATCAAGGAGCCGATGGCCGCGGAGATCGTCATGGTCCCCTTCGAGGACGACGACCCCCTCGTCGGGGAACGCGGCGACGGGGAGGGCGACGCCGCCGGGAGCGACGACGACGCGAGCCACGGGGAGACGTGCGCGATCTGCGGCGACCCGGCCGAGCGGACGGCGTACTTCGCGAAGTCGTACTGAGCGAGCCGCCCTCGGCTTTCACTCGATCTCCGCGCGGGCCGGCGGTTCACCCGGCTCGACGCAGTCGGCCGATTTAATCGGGTTTGATCGGGCTTGATCCGGAACGAAGGGTGTGGGTGTATTTAGGCGTCGGTCGCCGATCGGGAGGTATGAACCGACGGATCACGTTGCTCGTCGCCGCGCTGGCGGTCGCGGGGCTGATCGCGATGGTCCCGCTCGGAGCCGCGGTGACCGGCGGGCCCGGAGTCTCTCCCGCGACCGGCGACGGCGCGGGTACCGACGGGGGTATCGACGAGTTCGCACAGGCCGGATCGGAGGGCGGTACGAACGCCTCCGACGGAGCCACTGCGGACGACCTCAGTCCCGGCGAACGGCTCTCCGGCGTCATCGGCGTCCAGGGGGCCGAAGTCGACGGCGAGGTGTCCTCGCGCTCCTTCGAGATCCGGCTCGCGGACGCCGAGACCGACGAGGAGCGCGCGGCGGTGATCGCGGCGCAGCTCGAGCGGAATGGGGAGCGGCTGGCGGAGCTGCGGGAGCGGCAGCGGGAGCTCCGGGAACGCCGGGAGGCCGGGAACGTGAGTTCCGGCGCGTATGCCGCGCGGCAGGCGGCGATCGGGACGCGCGTGGCGACCGTGAATCGAACGACGAACCGGAGCGCCGAGGTCGCCGCGGACCTGCCCGAGGAGGCGCTCGCCGAGCGGGACGTCGACGCCGACCGTATCCGAACCCTCCGTGAGAGCGCGAGCGAGCTGAGCGGTCCCGAGGTCGCGGCGATCACCAGGGAGATCGGCGGCAACCGCACCGGCGCGCCGATGGGTCCCGACCGTCGCGGTCCGCCCGGATCCGGGATCGGTGCTCCGGACGGCTCGGCCGACCGCGGTCCGCCCGACGGTCTCCCTGGGAGCGGTCCGTCGGAAGCCGACGCCCCGGAGGGCGGAGAAAACGCGACCGGACCGCGAAACGGGTCGATCGCCGATCCAGGAGGGGCCGAGAACGCGACCGCCGAAAGCGACGACGCCGAGAACGCCGGTGACGAGTCGAACGGCGATGGATCCGACGTCGACGGGGCGGACGACGGAGGCGCGGATACCGACGAGGCCGAGGCGGACGGTGCCGGCGGTAACGGCGGCGCCGACGCCGGGTCTGACGAGGACGACGACGCCGGGACTGACGAAGACGCCGACGCCGGGACTGACGAAGACGCCGACGCCGGAACCGACGACGGCGAGGGTGCCGAAACCGACGACGGCGACGCCGGAGGCGGTTCCGGTTCGGAGT
Organism: Halorubrum cibi; assembly: GCF_900182635.1. Lineage (GTDB taxonomy): Archaea > Halobacteriota > Halobacteria > Halobacteriales > Haloferacaceae > Halorubrum > Halorubrum cibi. Next base: position 182,361 of record NZ_FXTD01000006.1, read on the forward strand.
CCGGGACCGACCCGGAATCGGATACTGGAGACGGGGCGAGCGGTGGTGACGGGGTGAGCGGTAGTGACCGCCGCGGTGGCCCGTAGCGCACTCGCGTCGGCGACGGACGGCCGGAGTCGACGGCAGACATGAGAAGCGATTTAGCACGCCCCCGTGTCGTGTTCCCCGTGCAGCGAACGACGATTTCCGCGACGCTCGCCTGGCGTCTCCTCGCCGTCGGTCTCCTCGTCGGTGGCCTCCTCGCCGGCGCGTCCGGTGGCGTCGCGGGCGTCGCGGGGGACCCCTTCGCCCAACAGGAGGAGATCGACCCCGACGACGTCCTGATCACCGTCGACGTCGACGCCGACGGCGACGCGGTCTGGACGATCGAGTACCGGGTCCGACTCTCGACGAGCGATGAGGAACGGGCCTTCGAGGAGTTCCGGACGGACCTCGAGGCGAACTCCGAGGCGTACACCGATCGGTTCCGCGGCCGGATGGAGACGACGGTCAACGAGTCCTCGTCGGCCACGGGCCGAGACATGAGCGTTTCGAACGTGTCGGTGGCCGCGGAGCGGCGGGAGATCCCCCAGGAGTACGGAGTCGTCACCTACCGGTTCCGCTGGGACGGGTTCGCGACCGTCGAGGACGGACGGATCGCGGCCGGCGACGCGATCGACGGCATGTTCCTCGACGAGGAGAGCTCGCTCATCGTCTCGTGGCCGGACTCCCACGACTTGGAGTCGGCCTCGCCCGCACCGGCGGAGACGCGCGACGGGTCGGTCGTCTGGGTCGGACCGGTCGATTTCGCCGGGGACGAGCCGCGGATCTCGATGGCCCCCGACTCCGTCGTGGACTCGATCCCGAGCGGACTGCCGGCCCTCGCCGTGGTCGGCCTCCTCGCCGTCCTCGGCGGAGTTGCGGCGTACTTCCGACGCGATCGGGAGTCGTCGTCCTCGCCGGCGACGGGACCGACGCCGGTCGAATCGGGGACGACCGCCGGCACCGCCGCCGCGGACGACGACCCCGCGACGGAGTCGGTCGCGGCCGACGCCCCCGACGAGCCGGACGCTCCCGACGAAGCCGACGACGGCACGACTGACGACGGCGCGATCGATGACGAGGCGGACGTACCGCCGGTCGACGCGGAGCTTCTGAGCAACGAAGAGCAGGTGCTCCGGCTCCTCGATCGCGAGGGTGGTCGAATGAAACAGAAGCGGGTCGCCGACGAGCTCGACTGGACTGCCGCTAAGACGAGTCAGGTTGTGACCGGACTCCGCGACGAGGGTGACCTGGAGGGGTTCCGACTGGGCCGCGAGAACGTTCTCACGCTGCCGGAGGAAGGGGACGGCGGCGACGGCGACGAGGACGACGGGAACGGTCGGGCGTAGCGACGACGCGATCAGAGGTGTTCGCGCGCTGCCGCCGCCGCCTTCCGCCCGCTCTCCAACGCGCCCTGGATCGAGGACCACTCAGTGTACTCGCCCGCGAGGACCACCGGTCCCTCGGGATCGTCCGGATCGGGAAGCGTCGCGTGGACGCCCGGCGGTTGGGCGAACTGCGCGAAGGGGATCCGATCGACGGCGACGGTCTCGAGGCTCTCGAACCCGCGCTCGGGGTACCACCCGGAGAGCGCCTCTCGGGCGTCCTCGCGGAGGTCGTCGGCGTCGCGCTCGAGTGCCGCCTCGCCGAGGAACGTCGCCGCGAGAAGCGGGCGATTCCGCGGCGCGTACTCGGTCGCGACCTCCGAGATCGGCACCACCGCGTTCGGCGACTCGCCCGCCGCGTTGAGCAGGATCCGCTTGCCGGTCGAAAACGACGAGCGCTCGGGGAGTGAGAACCACGCGGTGACGTTGGGGACTCCCGACTCGGGGATCGACCCGACGCCGGTCAGCTTCCGCGCCTCCGGCGGCGTGGTCGCGACGACGACGCACCGCGCGTCGAGGGTCTTCCCGTCCGCGAGCTCGACGCGCGCGCCGTCCGCCGGGCCGCCCGATCCGAGCCGGAACCGGCCGCCCGAGCCGACGTCGACCGCCTCGACGTCCTCGCCGGTGTGAACCTCGACGCCGGCGTCCGCGGCGCGCTCGGCCAACTGTTCGGGTATCGCCGCCATTCCCTCGGCGGGGACCGCGATCGACCCGCGGCTCATCGCGCGGAAGGTGTACTCGAAGACGGTCTCGGCGGTCGAAAGCGATCGGTCGAGCGTGATCCCGCCGTAGAAGGGCTCGACGAAGTTCTCGACGTAGTCGCTCGAGAACCCCCAGTCGGAGAGGTACTCGCGGATCGTCGCGTCGGAGCCGGAGCCAGCGAAGAACTCGTCTTCCGCGCGCTTCGAGAGGTCGTATCGGAGCGCGAGCGTCCGGAGCTTATCGGAGAAGGGGACCTCGTGGTTGAGCGCGGACTCGATCACGGCGGTCGGCTCGCGGAGCGGGTCCGAGAGGACGGCCCGCGAGCCCGGTCGGCAGATCGTCGCACCGGGCGAGAACGTCCGGAGGTCGAGCGCCCCCGTGTCGAGTTCTCGCGCCACGGCCGGGTAGCTCGTGAAAAGCACCTGAAAGCCCCGGTCGAGCGTGAACCCGTCGACGTCGCGGGAGCGGACCCGGCCGCCGACGCGCGGCCGCCGTTCGAGAAGCGTCACGTCCGCGCCCGCCTCCGCGAGCCGGGCCGCCGAGACGAGCCCGGCGAGCCCGCCACCGACGACGATGGCGTCTGCGTCCATGATCGCCGTATCGGTCCGGCGGGTAATAAGGGACCACGCTTCGGCCGAATCGGGCGTTCGCGTCCCTCGATCGACCGCTCGCTCCACCCTCGACGACCTCGAGACTCCGCGCTACCAGTCGTACTCCTCGCGGGGGTCGACCGCGTCGCGCTCGCGGTCGAAGACGTGCTCGCCGTCGACGAAGACGTGTCGCGTTCGACTGTCGTTCTCGTGGAAGACGCCGTCCCAGACCGCCACGTCGGCGTCGGTGCCGACCGCTATGGTGCCGACGCGGTCGTCGATACCGAGGATCTCGGCGGGGTACCGCGTCACCGCCTCGAGCGCTTCCTCCTCGGGGAAGCCCTCGCGGACCGCGAGCCCGACGCAGACGTCGAGGTGCTGTTGGGGCAACACGGGCGCGTCGGTCTGGATCGCGACCTTCACGCCGGCTTCGTGGAGGATCGCCGGCGTCTCGAAGGTGATGTTCCGCAGTTCGTACTTCGCGCCCGAATACAGCGACGGCCCGACAACCGCCGGCACGTCCCGCTTCGCGAACTCCTCCGCTATCAGGTGCCCCTCGGTCGCGTGCTCGATCGAGATCTCGTCGATCCCGAATTCCGCCGTGATCCGGAAAACGGTCATGATGTCGTCGGCCCGGTGCGCGTGGACCCGGAGCGGGAGCCCCTCGGTGAGCACGCGCGAGAGGTTCTCCATGCCGAGGTCGCGCTCGAACGGTTCGTCCTCGGCTCGGGCGTGTTCGCGCCGGTCGACGTAGTCCTCCGCCTCCATCAGCGCCGAGCGCAGCGTGGCCGCCACGCCGGGGCGCGTCGACGGCTGGCGGTTCTGCTCCTCGCCGTGGAAGCGCTTGGGGTTCTCGCCCATCGCGGCCTTCATCCCGTCCTCGCGGATCAGCATGTCGTCGGCGGTCAGTCCGTGGGTCTTCATCGAGCAGATGATCCCGCCGATCACGTTCCCGGAGCCCATCCGCGCCGAGACCGAGGTCACGCCGTTCTGGAACGCGTGTTTCAGCTCCTCGTCGCGGGGATGAAACCCGTCGAGCGCGGTGACGTGCGGGGTGACCGCGGCGGTCCCCTCGTTGTAGTCGCGGTCCTCGGGTTCGCCCCACTCGGCCACCCCGGCGTGGCTGTGGGCGTCGACGAGCCCCGGCGTGACGTGATGGCCCTCGACGTCGAGGACGGTCGCCTCCTCGGGCGGGTCGACGTCGCCGACGGCGACGATCTCCCCGTGGTCGATGACGACGGTTCCATCGATCGTTCCTCGCTCCGTTGCCGTGTGGACGGTTCCGCCGACCAGCGCGTACATGCGGCCGGCTTCGGCGGCTCGATATATAAACGGTTCAGGACGCCGCTTCTCCACCGCGCCTCGAGGGGGACCGGTTCGCATGCGAACGATGATCTCACACGCGCTCGGCCCTCTCGCATCGCTTTTCACGCCGGACTGCCCACTCCGGGTAATGAGTTACCGGATCGGTCTCGTCGGTAAGCCCTCGGTGGGTAAATCGACGTTCTTCAACGCGGCGACGATGAACGACGTGCCCGAGGGAGCCTATCCCTTCACGACGATCGATCCCAGCGTGGGCGAGGCGTACGTCCGCGTGGAGTGTGCGGCCCCGGAGTTCGACGAGACGTGTACCCCGAGCGTCGGCGTCTGTCGCGATGGCACGCGGTTCGTCCCGATCGAACTCGTCGACGTGGCCGGGCTGGTCCCGGGCGCACACGAGGGGCGCGGGCTCGGCAACCAGTTCCTGACCGACCTCAACGAGACGGACGCGTTGGTCCACGTCGTCGACTTCTCGGGGACGACGGACATCGAGGGCGAGCGGACCGAGGGACACGACCCCCGCGAGGACATCGACTTCCTCGAGGAGGAACTCGACGCCTGGTACCTCGACGTGCTCTCGAAGGGTCTCGAGAAGTACGAGACGCGTTATCAGGGCTCCGAGGCCGCCATCGAGGAGGAACTGGCCGAGCAGATGTCCGCGTTCGGGATCACGAAGGACGAGATGAAGCAGGTCATCCTCGCCGAGGGGCTCGAACTCGAGCCTGAGACGTGGGACGGTGAGGACCGCGAGGAGCTCGCCCGCGAGATCAGGAAACGCACCAAGCCGATGGTCGTCGCGGCCAACAAGACCGACACGCCGGAAGCCAGGGAGAACTGGGCCGAGATCACGTCGGACCCCGACTACGACCACCTCTCGTTCGTCCCCGCGAGCGCCCACGCCGAGAAGGCGCTCAAGAACGCGGACGAGGCGGGCGTCGTCGACTACACCGCCGGCGACGACGACTTCGCGATCGTCGGCGACGTCTCCGACGAGCAGGCGGCGGGCCTCGACGCGATCCGCGACCACGTGACCGAGTACGGCGGGACCGGCGTCCAGGCGGCGCTCGAGGCCGCCGTCTTCGACGTGCTCGGCTGTATCGCGGTGTTCCCCGGCTCCGCGAACGGGTCGAAAGACGAGAAGGGCGTCTTCCGCGACTGCTTCCTTCTCCCCGAGGGCGCAACGACGGAGGACTTCGCGTACCACATCCACTCCGACATCGGCGAGGGACTGCTCCACGGCACGGACTGCCGGAGCGGCCGACAGGTCGGCACCGACCACGACCTCTCCCACCGCGACGTGATCGAGTTGATCTCGACCAAACAGGCCGCGCCGTAGGTCCTCGGACCGCCACGAACCTTCTCAGCGACCGTCGACCTCGCCGATCGGGACCGCCCCGTCCGCGAGGTCGGCGATCCCGAGCCGATCGAGGAGGGAAGCGGTCGGCCGGCCGTTCTCGTCCCACTCACGGACCGCGTAGTAGCGGTCGAGGAGGTCGTCGAACGCGTCGGGATCGAGTTCGTCCGGGTGACTCGAGGTGCCCTCGTCGCCCTCACCGTCGTTCCCGCGGTCCCCCGCTATCGCCGGCGGCAGCGCGTCGTCCTCGCGGCCGAACCCTTCCCGGACGTTGTACAGCCGCGTGAGCGTCCACACCCGCTCGCCCAGGGCCGCCAAGTCCACGGGGTCGTGGTCGTACCCGCGGGCGGCGAGCCACTCGGCGGCGATCGCGGGGTCGAACACGCCCTCGAGGAAGTCGTCGCCGACGAGACACCACAGCGCGGCCCGCCGGTCCTGCTCGGCCGCGACCGCGGCGGCGACGTCGTCGGGGTCGCGCGACGAGGGAGCCATCGCGTCGGCCTCGACCGGCCGGGCCCGTCGGTGACACGCGCCGCGGTCGCTCGTGGCGTACGCCAGCGCCATCGACGTCGCCCCGCGGGGATCGTACGAGGAGAGCTCCATCCCCTTCACCGTCGGGATCAGGTCCTCGCCCCCGAACCGCGTCGCGGCGGCCGCGACGCCGTCGGCGAGGGCGTCGTCGAGCTGGGTCTCCCGGCCCGCGATCTCCTCGATCGTCGACCGCGCGGCCGCCTCGTCGCCGAAGGCGACCTCCCGGTCGATCAGCCCTTCGTCGCCGGCTCGGACCGCCCAGGCGACCGCGTTACCCGCGGAGATGACGTCCATCCCGAGACGGTCGCAGACGCCGCCCAGCGCCGCCACTGCGTCGAAGTCGTCGATTCCGAGGCCGGCCCCGAGGACGATCGGCGTCGCGCCGCGCGGGACGCTGTCGGCGACCGGCGCGCCGCTTTCCACTCTCTCTCCCTCCGGGATCCGGAACCCGCCGGGAACCGGATCGCCCTCGCGCTCGCGGCCCGTCGCGCGCTCGGCGGCGCGTTCGATCCCGATCCCCTCCGCGCCCTCGAAGCGCCGGTCCTGCCAGCCGCGGGTCGGGAGCACGCCGGCCTCGTTCGCGAAATCGACCGTCTCAAGGGTGTCGCCCGCGGCCAGCCAGCGCCCCGCGTCGCTGTCGGCGAACGCCGCCTCGTCGCGCTCTTTGAGGGCCGCGAGCCGCCCGGGCGGCTCGGGCGGCGGATCACGGGCGACGACCGCCTTCAGGCGTTTCGTGCCCATCACCGCGCCCGCGCCGCCCCGGCCGGCGTGGTGGTCGCCGCCGTCGGAGGAGATCGTCGCGTACCGCACCGTGTTCTCGCCCGCGGGGCCGATACAGGCGACGGCCGCGTCGGGGAATCGGTCGTCGGTCGCCGCGGTGTCGAGACCCCACAGATCGCCCGCGGGTTCGACGCTCGCCTCGCCGCCCGAAAGCGAGAGGACGACCGGGTCGTCGGCCGCGCCGGTGACGATCACGCCGAGGTGCGGGCCGAGCGAGGCTGCGAGCCGGCCGGGGAACGTCCCGCCGCCGTAGGAGTCGAGGAACGCGCCCGTGAGCGGCGACTTCGTGATCGCCGCGTACCGCTGTTCACCGGGGGTGTAGCCGGTCAGCGGTCCGGTCATGAACGCGAGGGGGTTCGCGGGCGACTCCGGATCGATCCCGCCGCCGGCCGCGTAGAGGTAGCGCGCGCCGAGGCCCTTCCCGCCGACGTACCTCGCGAGCCACTCCTCGGGGACCGGTTCGCTGTCGACTCGGCGGGTCGAGAGGTCGATGCGGAGGATCCGGTCCGGTGGGTCCATCGTCCCCGTTAGCCGCCGAAACGGGATTAAACCCCACGGTGTCGGCGAGCGGTCGAAGGGCGTGGGGCTCCGGGCCGGGTCGTTCCTGCCGGAACCGACGCGCTTTCGACGCCGGACCCCGATCGTGGATCGGACCCACCATGAACGTCGTCGACGCGCTCGACGCGGCGGAGGGCACGACCTGTCTCGTCGGAGCCGGCGGGAAGAAGACGACGCTGTACGCGCTCGCCGCGCGGCTCGACCGGGCGGTCCTCACCGCGACGGTCCGGATACCGATCTTCGACCGCCAGGTCGCGACGGTCCGGACGGCGAAGGACCCCGTGGCCGAACTCGACGCGCTGCGCGAGGCGAGTCCCGAGCGCGACGATGGGAGCGCGACGTTCCCGCTCGGACTCGTCCCGGAGCGGGAGCGCGACGACCGGTATCGCGGATACGACCCCGAAACGGTCGACCGGCTCTCGGCCGCCCACGACGGCCCCGTGCTGGTGAAAGCCGACGGCGCGCGCACGCGGCTGCTCAAGGCCCCGAACGACCGCGAGCCGCAGGTGCCCGCCGGAGCCGACACCGTCGTGCCGGTGGCGAGCGTCCACGCGGTCGGCGAGCCGCTCTCGGAGGCGGTCGTCCACCGACCCGAACGCGTGGCCAACCTCGTCGACGGGGTCGAGACCGGCGACGAGATCACGCCGGAGCTGGTCGGGCGCGTCGTGGCACACGAGGACGGCGGGCTGAAGGGGGTCCCCGCCGACGCGACCGCGGTTCCGCTCTTGAACATGGTCGACGACGACGCGGACGAGGCGGTCGCTCGAGAGGTCGCCGCGGCGATCCACGAGCGCGCCGACGTGCCGCGCGTCGTCCTCGCGCGGATGCGGGAGCCGGCGGTCGTCGCGATCGTGGAGTAGTCGGTGGACCGCGGAGTACTCAGGTTCCCGGCGGTCCGTGGACCACGGTGTCGTCGCCGGTCCCGGAGTCGCCGCCCGTCCCGGAGTCGCCGGACGTGTCGCCGGTCCCCTCCCTCTCGTCAATCGGCAACACGCCGACCGCGTCGGTCATCCAGCAGCCGTCGTACCCGCCCCCGTATCCGGTGAGCGACGCGTCCGTCGCGTTCACCTTCCGCATCCGGAACTCGTAGCGACCGGTCGCGGAGCCGTTCTCGTACGTGACGACTCCCACGGTGGCGCGGTCGCCGTCGATTCCCGTCAGGGAGTACGACACGGCGTCGTGGGACAGCATCGGCGCGTAGTTCGGCCCCTCGAAGAGGTCGACGAACTGCGGGAAGGTGCTCACCGCCCGCCGGTTCCGGGGCGACGCGAACCGCCTCGTCGTTCGGATCCCGTCGTTCGTCGCCGGGTCGTTGTACCGCAGCGCGTTCAGCTGGATCTGGACGACGTGGAGCGGCGCGCGCTCGCAGGTCGGCTCGAGTGACGTCGCCCGCGCGGCCGCGGATCCGTTGGGGTCGCTCCCGCTCCCGTCACCTCCCCCCGTGACCTCGATCGACCCGCCGGTGTCGATCACGCCCGTGTACGTCCCAGAATCGCCCAAGTCGACCGATTCGGTCTCTCCGTCCCCGGATGACGCGATCGCGGACGAATCGCTCGAATCGACCGGCTCCTCACCTCCGTCGACGACGCCTTCTCCCCCCGTCGGCGAGTCGTCGCTCGGATCGAGGCGATCGCCGACGCCGTCCGTGAGCGACGGGCCGGTCAGCGACGCGGCGCCCGCGATCGTCGCGATCAGGACCACGACGACGACCGCGACCGCGACTCGGTTTCGGGACGCGTCGCGCTTGAGTCCCCGAGCCGAGCCGGCGCCCGCGTCGGCGCCGGATCCGGAGGCGTCGCCCGCGGCGGTCGGCTCGCTTCGGCTCGTCGTGACCTCCGGCGTCGTCCGATCGGGCGGGACGCGGAGCCGGGAGTCCGACGACGGCGACGAGCCGGCCGCGAGCGCGGAGCCCTCACTCGGGACGTTCCCGCTCGAGTCGGCCTCGATCGGACCGTTCCCCTTCGGATCGCTCTCCGGAGAGGCGGACTCGCCCGAAGTGTCGGCCATCGACGGGGTACCGGCCGCCGGATCGCGCGGATACGACTCGGATCGGGCGGCCACCTCGAGGAACCGCTCGCTCACCGAGTCGGCGTCGGCCGGCGAAAGCCCGTAGAGGAGGCGGCGGCGGAGGTCCGCCGCGGTGACGACGTCGTCGGACGGCGGATGGGCGTCGATCGCTTCCGGGTCGGCGTCGATCGCTTCCGAGTCGGCGTCGTGAACCGTCACGATCGAGAGGTCGACGGCGTCCTCGTCCGTCGTCGCTTCCCGCAGTTCGGCGACGAACGCCGCGAGGTCGTCCGGATCGAGGGCGTCGAGGGCGGTCTCGAACTCGTCGAGGGGGATCGGCGCGGGACCGGTCACTGGCGGACCTCCATGCGATAGCGATCGTATGTCCCGTGTTCACTTCCCACTTCCGGCGGCGAGAGCGAGACGTCAGAGACGGTCGATCGAGTGCGCCGAGACGTCGACGTCGGTTTCGCCCTCGGTCACGAAGTCGGCGAGGACCTCGCCGGTGGCGCTCGCGAACTTGAACCCGTGGCCGGTGAATCCGGTGCCGACGGTGACGGAGTCGTAGTCCGGCACCCGTCCGAGCACGAAGTCCTCGTCCGAGGAGTACGACTGGATACAGGTCCGCAACGCCACGGTGGGGCCCGCGCCGGCCGGGAAGAACTCCTCCGCGAAACGCCGGTGGAGCTCCTCCTCCGCGGCGGTCGGCTCGCGGTCCATCCGATCGGGTTCGACGACCTCGCGGTGGTCGCCGGAGTACCCGAACTTGAACCCGGGGACGTCGTGGACCGGGAAGCCGTACCCGCCGCCGTCCTCGCCGCGGAGCACGAACACCGGGAAGCGATCGGGCGAGAACAGCTCGGGCTCCTCTGGCTGGAGCCACGCCATGAGCGCGCGGACGGGAACCGCGTCGTCCGCGACCGAGGGGAGCAGTTCGGCGGTCCACGCCCCGGCGGTCACGACGAGCTCGTCCGCCTCGTAGCGACCCTTGTCCGTTCGGACCCGGACCCCGTCCGTCGTCTCCGACCAGTCGATGACCCGCTCGCGGGCGCGGACCGTTGCCCCCTCGGCGTGGGCCGCTTCGACGTGGGCGGTCACGCAGCGCTCGCAGTCGAGGTAGCCGCCCTCGGGCTGGAAGACCGCCTCGAAGTCGGGCGGCAGGTCGTAGCCGGGAAATCGCTCGTTGACCTCGGCCGCCGAGAGCTCCTCGTAGTCGAGGTCGTGGGCGTCACACGCCTCGCGGGCGTTCGCGACCACGTCCGTGCCCGGCGCGCCCGCGTGGATCGACCCGGTGGTCGTGAGGAGGTCGCGGCCGGTCCGCTCCTCCAGTTCGCGCCAGCGCTCGTAGGCGCGCTCGACGAGCGGCACGTACTCCGGCCCCTCCTGTTGAGCCTTCCGGATGATCCGGGTGCTCCCGTGTGAGGACCCCATCGCGTGGGGCACGTCGTACCGCTCGATCCCGAGCACGTCGAGGCCGCGGCGCGCCAGTTCGTAGGTCGTTGCGCTGCCGACGCCGCCCACGCCGACGACGATCGCGTCGTACCGGTCGTTCCCGCTTCGTGTCCGGCTCATGGTTCCGACAGGCGGAGGAGGTGGAAAGTCCCCCGAGATCCGGCGGTTCCATCCGGAAACGAACGGCGAACGCCGAGCGACGCGGACGAGAGTATATTACCCTTCACGCCGGAACGGAGGTATGGAACGGATCGTCGAGGTGGTTCCGGAGGCGGGGTTACACGCGAGGCCGGCCTCGAAACTCGTCAAGACGGTCAACGGCTTCGACGCGGACGTGTCGGTCGGCCGCGCAGAAGACGACGAGGACGACCTCGTCCGCGCCGACAGCATGCTCGCGGTCACCGGGCTGAACGTCGAACACGGCGAGTCGGTCCGCCTCGTCGCCGAGGGGCCGGACGCCGAGGCGGCGCTCGATGCGATCGAGGACCTGCTGATGAGTCCGGTCGAGGGCGACGGCGGGAAAGACGAAGACGGCGAGGACCCGCACGGAGGCCCGGAGTGACCGGAGTGACAACGCTGGCCGGGATCGGGAGTACGCCCCGTTCCGGGGTCGGCGTCGCGCGCTGGTACCGTCCGGAAGCGAACCTGACGCTGCCGAACCGGCCGGACCCCTCCGCGGTCGATCCCGAGGTCCAGCGCGAGCGGTTCGCGTCCGCCCGAGAGGCGGCCCGCGAGGGGATCCGACGGGCGCGCGACCGGGCGGCCGAGCGTGCCGGCGAGGAGGAGGCGGCCGTCTTCGACGCCCACGAGGCGTTCCTCGACGACCCGGGACTCGTCGACGACGTCGAGAGCGCCATCGACGACGGAACCCTCGCCGAACACGCGGTCCGAGACCGCTTCGATGAGGCCGTCGAGCGGTTCGAGAGGATGGACGGCCGGATGGCCGAGCGCGCGGACGACCTCCGAGACGTGTGCGACCGACTGTTGCGCGCGCTGCTCGACGCTCCGACGGCGACCGATCTCGCGTCGCTCCCGGCGGGCACCGTCCTGCTCGCCGAGCGGCTCACACCGAGTGAGACGGCCGATTTGGACCCGGAGACGGTCGCGGGGATCGCCACCGTCGCGGGCGGCCGGACCTCCCACGCCGCCATCATCGCACGCTCGCTGTCGATCCCGGCGGTCGTCGGCGTCGGCGAGGCGCTCGCGGAGATAGCGGACGGTACGGAGGTCCTCGTCGACGGCGAGGCCGGGGAGATAGTCGTCGATCCCGACGAGAGCCAGCGAGCGGCGGCTCTCAACGACGACGCGTCCGTCGTTCCCGAACCCGTCTCGACCGCCGACGGCCGACCGATCGAGGTCGCCGCCAACGTCGGGAGCGCGGCGGAGCTGTCGCCCGCGCGTGACCGCGGCGCTGACGGGATCGGGCTGTTCCGGACGGAGTTCCTCTTTCTCGACCGCGAGTCGCCGCCGGACGAGGAGGAGCAGTACGAGGCGGTCGTCGCCGCGCTCGAGGCGTTCCCGAATGACCGGGTCGTCGTGCGAACCCTCGACGTCGGGGGCGACAAGCGGGTCCCGTACCTCGATCTCCCGGAGGAGCCGAACCCGTTCCTGGGACGACGGGGAATCCGGCTGTCGCTCGAGGAACACGCGGACCTCTTCGAGAGGCAGTTACGCGCGCTGTTGCGGGCGGCGGCTCACGGAGGCAACGAGGCTGCCGCGGGCGACCTCGCGGTCATGTTCCCGATGGTCTCGCGGATCGAGGAGGTCGAGGCCGCGCTCGACGCGGTCGAGTCGGTGGCGGCCGACCTCGCGGACGAGGGCGTGGAGCACGCGGTCCCGGAACTCGGCGCGATGGTCGAGACGCCCGCCGCCGCGTTCCTCGCGGACGCGCTCGCCAACCGGCTCGACTTCCTCAGCGTCGGGACGAACGACCTCGCCGGCTACGTGATGGTCGCCGACCGCGAGAACGACGGGGTCGCCGACTACCACGACCCGCTCCACCCCGCGGTGTTGCGGGCGATAGACCGGACGACGAGAGGGGCCGAGGGAACCCACGCCTGGGTCGGGATGTGTGGCGAGATGGCCGGCGACCCCGCCCTGACCGAGCTGTTGGTCGGGCTCGGGCTCGAGGAACTGAGCATGAGCGCGGTGACCGTCCCGGCGGTCAAAACCCGCGTTCGGGAGGTCGACTCGGCGGCCGCACGCGACCTGGCCGAGGAGGCGCTGGCCTGTGAGACGCGCGGGGAGGTCCGCGAGGTAGTGGGCCTCGACGGCTGAGGCGTTCGATCCGTCCGATCCGACCGGTCAGACCTTCGAGATATCGGCCGCCGCCTCGGCCTGCTCGCGGACCGACTCGAGCGTGGCGCTCGGGTCGGTGGCGGCGACGGCGGCGTTGACCGCGCCCTCGAGCACGGGCGCGTCCGCGACGACCGCGTCGACGTCGGAGAGTTCGATGGCGACCTCGGCGTTCATCACCGCGCTTCCGAGGTCGACGAGGACGACGACGCCGTCGACGCCGTTGGTTTCGTCTCCGTCTCCGTCGGCGTCACCAGCCGCCTCGCCGGCGGCGGCTGCGAGGGCGTCCTCGATGTCGGCGGGAACGGTCCCGATCCCTCCCTGACCGTCGCCGCCGACCGCCTCGATCCGCGTTTCGCCCGCCATCTCCGCGGCGATCTCGACTATCCCCTCCGCGGCCCGCTCGCTGTGGGAGACCACGACGAGTCCGACGCTCACTTCGAACCCTCCGGGGACTCATCTTCCGCCTCCGCGTCGTCCGGGATCGTCGGCGAGGTCGCGTCGACGTCCGGAACCTCGCGGTCGAGCCGATCGGCCGCGACCGCGAGCAGTTCCTCGAGGATGAACAGCGTGCTCGTCGCACCGGGATCCTGGTGGCCGACCGACCGCCACCCGAGGTACGACGCGCGCCCCTTGCGCGCCCGGATGGGGACCGTGAAGGCGACGCCGCGCTCGGCCGCGTCGACCGCCTTCGCGAGCGCGTCCAGCGGCGGGAGGTCGTCGACCTCGATCGACTTCTTGAACGTGTGGACCGCGGGCGTCAGCGCGTCGACCATCGTCGCGTCGCCGATCCGGGCGTCGCCGCGCTCTTCGACCTTCTCGAGGTACGTCTCCGCGAACGCGACGGCGGATTCCTTCGTGAGCCCGCCGTCAAGCTCGGCGGCCGAGAAGACGAGCGAGCCGCCGAAAAGCGGCCCCGACGCGCCGCCGACCTCGGACATGAGCGTCTTGCCGACGGTCTTCGCGACCGTCTCCGGGTCCGGATCCCCGAGGTCGCGCGCGGCGCCCGCGGCCTCCGCCCACCCGCGAGCCATGTTCCCGCCGTGGTCGGCGTCGCCGATGGCGGAGTCGAGGTCGGTCAGGCGGTCGCGTTCCGTCTCGATCCGTTCGGCGACGGCCTCGACGGCCGCGACGACCGCCTCGCCCTCCTCGCCAACCGCGCTCTCTTCGTCTTCCGCCTTATCCCCGCTCATGAGACGGTGAGTGCGGGAGTGTCGGTCGCCGCGTCGAACAGCTCCTTCAGTTCGTCGTCGACGGCACACACCGTGACGGAGGCGCCCGCCATGTCGAGTGAAGTCATGTAGTCGCCGACCCACGCGTCGTGGACCTCGAGGTCGTTCTCGCCGAGCAGTTCCTGGAGTCGGCGGTTGACGACGAACAGTTCCATCTGAGGCGTCCCGCCCATCCCGTTGACGATCGTGACGACCTCCTGACCCGCGTCGAGGTCGAGGTCCGCGAGGACCGATTCGGTCAGCTTTTCGGTCACCTCGTCCGCCGACATCACGCCGGTCCGCTCGGTTCCCGGCTCGCCGTGGATCCCGATCCCGAGTTCGATCTCGTCGTCGCCCAGGTCGAAGGTCGGTTCCCCCTTCTCGGGGGTGACACACGAGGTGAGCGCCATTCCCATCGTGGCGACGTTGTCGACGACCTTCTCGGCGACGCGCTTGACCTCGGAGAGGTCGCCCCCCGCCGCGGCCTTCGCGCCCGCGGCCTTGTGGACGAGGATCGTCCCGCAGACGCCGCGGCGACCGGAGGTGTAAAGCGAGTCCTCGACGGCCACGTCGTCGTCGACGACGACGCTGTCGACGGTCGCGCCCTCCATCTCCGCGAGTTCGATGGCCGTCTCGAAGTTCATCACGTCGCCCTCGTAGTTCTTGATGACACAGAGGACGCCCGCGTCGCCGTCGCAGGCGGCGATCAGTTCCTCGAACTCGTCGGCCGTCGGCGAGGAGAAGACGCCGCCCGCGGCCGCTCCGTCGAGCATGCCGTCGCCGATGTACCCCGCGTGAGTCGGCTCGTGGCCGCTCCCGCCGCCGGTGACGACCGCGACCTTCCCGTCGACTGGCGCGTCCTCGCGCACGAGCGCCTGCGTGTCCGGGAGTCTGCGGAGCCTGTCGGGGTGTGCGGCGGTCATCCCGTCGAGCATCTCGTCGACGACGTCGTCCGGATCGTTGATGAGTTTCTTCATGAACGATCAGAATGTCACTCCGAGATCAATTAAAGATAGTGGAGAGATCGGAGCCCGATCGGCGTATGCGGGCGTTTTATCCCGGTCTATGCCGATCATTACACGAGCAGACCGTATGAACGAACCCCCCACGGATCCGTTGGCCGACTCCCCCGTCGAGGTCGTGTACTTCCCGGGCACCGCGAACGGGTCCGACGCCGCGCCGCCGCCGGCCGGCGAACTCTCCGTCGGGAACGTCGAGACGCTCCCGTCGATCGCGGCGCTCGAGGAGCGCGGTATCTCGGGGGTCGACTGCCTGGTCTCGGCTTTCCGACTGTCCGACGGGACCGCCGTGGACCTCCTCGACGCCCTCTCCGTGCGCGCCGACCCGCCGCCGGTCGTGCTCGTCGTCCCGGTCGAGGACGGGTCGGTCCCCGTCGAGGCGGTCGAGTCTCCCTTCGACGCGGTCGTGCCGATACGGCTCGAGGCGGACTCCGCCGACGCCGCGGACCGTGTCGACCGGGCCGTCCGCCGGGCGCTCCCGCCGCGATCCCCGCGGATCGATCCGACCTTCGCCCGGCGGCTCGGCGACGACGCCGGCGGCGAATCCGACGCCGATCCTGCTGCCGATATGGAGTCCGCCGCCGCGTCCGGATCCGCCACCGACCTCGGTCGCGACGAATGGAAGACTCGGGTCCTCGACCAACTGTTCACCGAGATCCCGCTTCACATGTTCGTGAAAGATCGGCGGGCGCGGAACGTGATGGTGAGCGAGGCGATCGTCGGCAGGCGGATCCATCGGCTCAGCGACGAGTACCTCGGTAAACGCGACGTCGACGGCGTCGTCCCCATCGACGAGGCCAGGGAGCCGTACCTCGACGACCTCTCGGTGCTGCGAACGGGCGATCCGATCCTCGAGAAGGAGGAGCACTACCCCACCAGCGACCGGTGGTATCTCACCTCCAAGGTCCCCCTGCGTGATGACGACGGACGAGTGATCGGTCTGGTCGGAGTCGCCCAGGAGATAACCGCTCAGAAGCACCGCGAGCGCCAACTCGAGACGGTCAATCACCTCGTCCGACACACGATGCGAAACGACCTCAACGCCATCTCGGGGTGGATCGAGATGCTGCGGGAGGCGGACGACGGCTCCGCGGATGGAAGCCCCATCGACGGAGTGTCGACCGAACGCGAGGCGATCCTCGATCGCGTCCAGCGGATCGCCGACGACCTGTGCGGCAAGATCGACAAACAGCAGGCGGTCGTCGACGTGCTCACCGCGCCGAGCGAGGCGGAACCGCGCGACCTCTCGTGGATCGTTCGCCGGGAGGTGGACGCCCTCGCCGAGGAGCACGGCGCGGCGACGATCCGCGCCGACGTCGCAGACGGCGTGTCCGCGGCCGCGACCGACGACGTGGGGCGGGCCCTCGTCGAACTGGTCGAGAACGCAGTCGTCCACGCGGAGCGGGCGGACCCGCGCGTCGAGGTGATCCTGGAGAACGGCGGGAACGGCGGGGAAGAGGCGGTCTTACGCGTTCTCGACCGCTGTCCGCCGATCCCGATCGACGAGCGGGAGATCCTCACGGGGACGAGACCGATCGACCAGCTCAACCACAGCTCCGGGCTCGGGCTGTGGATGGCGAGGTGGATCGTCGAGAACGCCGACGGGGCGATCGACTTCCAGATCCGCGAGGGCGGCGGCAACGAGGTCGTCGTGACGCTGCCGCGCGAGGCGTGAACTCCGGCCGCGACCCCGAGCCGATCCCGTCGTCGGGACCACGGGGAGATATATATCCTCCGAGCGAGTGAGTCATGATAACATGGCTTTGTACGACCGGATCCTGGTTCCGACCGACGGCTCTCCGAAGGGGAACCGCGCCGTCGAGCACGCGCTCGCGCTCGCGGCCGTCCACGACGCGGACGTTCACGCGCTGTACGTGGTCGACACGGCGAGCTACGCCGGGACCGGCATGGAGGCCACCTGGACGGGGATCGACGACCTGCTCCGCGAGGACGCCGACGAGGCGGTCGCACGGGTCGAGGCGCTCGCGGAGGGGACCGGAGTCGCCGTCGAGACGAGCGTCGTCGAGGGGTCGCCGGGCCGAGAGATCGTCCGCTACGCGGCCGACGCCGGCTGCGACCTGATCGTGATGGGAACCCACGGCCGCGGCGGGATCGACCGCCTGCTGCTCGGAAGCGTCGCCGAGCGCGTCGTGCGCCGCTCGCCGGTTCCGGTGTTGACGGTTCGGCTGGGCGAGGAGGCGCAAGCGACCGGGGCGGCCGAGGACGCCGGGACGACGGAGTCCTGACTACCGGGCCGCGTCCCGCAGGTGCTCGCAGTCGCCGGCGTGGACCCGTGCCCGGCCGTCGTCGGTCTCGACGACGAGCGCGCCGGGCGGCTCGACGTCGACCGCCCGCCCGGTGATCGCTTCGCCCACCGTCTCGACCCGGACCCGCCGCCCGAGCGTGCTCGCTCGCTCGCGCCACGCCGGGAGGATCGCGTCGGGATCGGCTGCCAACTCGGCGTACCGCTCCAGCAGCCGGGCGAGGAACCGGCCGCGGTCGACGTCCTCGCCGCGTTCGGCTCGCAGCGAGGTCGCACCCGCCGGCAGCGTCTCCGGGTCGAGGTTCGCGTTGACGCCGATACCGACGACGAGCCAGGAGACGCGGTCCGCCTCGCCCTCCATCTCGGTGAGGATCCCGGCGAGCTTGCGGCCGCCGCGGCCGACGGAGTCGGCGCGACTCTCCCCGTCGCTCCCGCCCGCGTCGACCACGAGCACGTCGTTCGGCCACTTGATCGTCGCGTCCACGCCGACCTCCCGGGTGGCGTCGGCGACCGCGACCGCGGCCGCAAGAGTGAAAAGCGGCGCGCGAGCGGGGGTCACGTCGGGCCGGGTCAGAAGCGAGACCCACACGCCGCCGCTCGGCGCGACCCACTCGCGCTCCAGCCGCCCGCGACCGCCGGACTGTGCGTCCGCGACGACGGCCACGTCGACCCCGCCCTCGGCCGCCAGAGACCGCGCACGGTCGTTCGTCGAGGGGAGGCTGTCGTGGTACTCGATGGCGTACGGGGCGTCGAGCCCGAACTCGATGCCCGCCGCGCAGTAGGTGGGGTCCGCCGGCGCGACGTAGCCGTCTCCGGTCGATTCGACCGCGAACCCCTCCTCGCGAAGCGCCTCCACCGCCTTCCAGACGGCCGCGCGGGAGACGCCGAGTTCGTCGGCGAGTGCCGGCCCCGAGACCGGTCCCGACTCGAGCGCGGAGAGGAGCGCGCGACGCGTGTCCATGTCGCCGAAGTGCGGTCGGCTCCGGAAAGCCGTTCCGGGTCGCGTCGAGTCGTCACCAAGCCGCCACCGAGTCGTCACCGAGCCGCCACCGAGTCGTCGCCACGGGGACGACGAACCGCTTTTTTCCGGGGGGTCGCTATCGGATCGCATGTACGGACTCGTCCTCGGCGGGACCGCCTCGGGCGTCGGGAAGACGGTCGCGTCGCTCGCCGTCTCCCGCGCGCTCGCCGACGCCGGCTACGACCCGGTCCCGGCGAAGGCCGGCCCGGACTACATCGACCCGAGCCACCACGCCGCCGCGCTCGGCCGCCCCTCCCGGACGCTCGACACGTGGATGCAGGGCGTCGAGGGCGTCCGGCGCAACCTCCGCCGGGCGAGGGCGGGCATGGAACGGAGCGCGCCCGCCGATCCCGACGCCGTCGCCGTCGTCGAGGGAATGATGGGGCTGTACGACGGCTCCGCGACGTCGACGGCGGCGACCGCGACGGCTCTCGACGTCCCGATCGTCCTCGTCGTCGACGCGGGCACGGGGATGCAAAGCGTCGGCGCGACCGCGCTCGGGTTCCGCGAGTACGCGGCCCATGCCGACCTCCCCGGCCACGTTCGGGAGCACGTCGACGACCCCCGGATCGACGTGGTCGGCGTCATCGCTCAGAAGGCGCACACGGGCCGTCACGCCGACGGGATCCGCGAGGCGCTTCCGGACGGGATCGACTGGTTGGGACACGTCCCGCCGACGGACGATCTGGAGATCCCCGACCGACACCTCGGGTTGGAGATGGGCGACGAGACGCCGATCCCCGAGGCCGCGATCGCGGAGGCGGCGGAGACGATCGACGCGGGGGCGGTGGCGCGGGTCGCCGAGGCGGTCGCGCCGCCGAAATCGGCGGAGGAAGCCGCTCGCTCGGATCGCGAAACCGGCGACGACCGCCCGATCGTCGCGGTCGCCGCGGACGACGCGTTCCGGTTCGTCTACCCCGCCACCCGCGAGCGGCTCCGCGAGCTGGCGACCGTCGAGACGTTCGCGCCGGTCGCCGGAGACGACCTCCCCGACTGCGACGCGGTCTACCTCCCCGGCGGCTATCCCGAGAACCACGCCGCCGCGCTCTCGTCGTCGCCGGCGCTGTCGACGCTCGCCGACCGGGCTGCGGACGGCCTCCCGGTGCTCGGCGAGTGCGGCGGGCTGATGGCGCTGTCGGCGTCGCTGACGACGACCGACGGCGAGACCCACTCGATGGCCGGGATCCTCCCAGGCGGCGTCCGGATGCACGACCGGTACCGCGCGCTCGACCACGTCGAACTCCGCGCGACGGGCGACGGCGTCACCGCGGCCGCGGGCGAGCGCCACCGCGGCCACGAGTTCCACTACTCGAGTCACGCGTTCGGCGAGGGTGGCGACGCGATCGTCTCGCCCGACGCGGACGCCCGCTTCGCCTTTGAAGTCGAACGCGGCGAGGGGATCGACGGCGACCGCGACGGGCTCGTCGCCCACCGAACCGTCGGGACCTACGCGCACCGCCACCCCGCGAGCGGGGCGTTCGACCGGCTCGTCGCGTCGGCCGCGGAGTACGCGAACGGGAGCTGAACTGAACCGGGCTGAAACGAGGCGGACGAGGGGGCGAGGAAATAGGGCGGAGGTGGGGAGACAGAGCGGAGGTGGGGAGACAGAGCGGAGGCGTCAGTACGCCGCGTCCCACCGCGCCGCTTTTCGGCGGTTCTCGCAGTCGAGACACTCCACGGCGTCCATCGTGTCGATCGCGACGTTCGTTCCCTCGCAGTTCCCGCAGAAGTAGCCGTACCGGCTCTCGTGGTCGGCGTCGGCGTACGCGACGTAGAAGGGTGCCTTCGAGCCGCGCTCGCCCTCGTCGAAGGCGACGTACACCGTCTCGCCGTCGGCCGTCTCGTAGATCCCCTCTCGAAGGCCCCCCTCGCGGCCGATCCGCTTGCGGTAGAGCCGCTCCTCGAACGCCTCGCCGCCGATGTCGACGACGCGCTCGCCCGAGAGCTCGTACCCCT
Source organism: Halorubrum cibi (assembly GCF_900182635.1). Classification (GTDB taxonomy): domain Archaea; phylum Halobacteriota; class Halobacteria; order Halobacteriales; family Haloferacaceae; genus Halorubrum; species Halorubrum cibi. The sequence continues at coordinate 202,826 of NZ_FXTD01000006.1, forward strand.
CGCGCTCGTAGAAGGCGGTGCCGGCCTCGTTGTCGACGAGGACCTTCCCCTCGATGCTGTCGACGTCGCGCTCGCGCAGTTCGGTCTCGACGCGCTCGAGCAGCGCCGATCCGATCCCCGACTCCCGATGGTCGGGATGGACGTGGAGCCAGTCGATCTCGCCGACGCGCTCGCGGCGGTCGACGACGTAGCTCTCCGCGAACGCGACGACCTCGCCGTCGACGACCGCGACCGGACAGACGGTGTCCGGGTCGACGACCTTCTCTCCCACGTCGTCGGCACCGTACCAGTTCTCGACGGCCTCAGCCAGCAGCGCCTCGTCTACGGCGTGGCCGTAGGATGCGGAAAGCGACGCTAGCGCTACCTCGCGGATCGATCCGACGTCGTCGGCGGTCGCGGCTCGAAGTTCCATACCGAACCACGTCACCGAGACTACAAAAAGTTCCGCGACGGGATGACCCGTCGCATCGCCTCGTATCGCTTCCCGTTCTCTCGCGGCGTTCTCACGAGATGGAGTACGCGGCCGCGGCCATGAGGAGCATGGTCAACGCGAGCGCGAGCCCCATCAGGTACGTCAGAGAGCGGTTCTCCCAGCGCAGGTGCTGGAAGTACGCGACGATGAGGACGGTCTTGACCACGGAGATGATCATCGTCCCGGCGAACGCCTCCCAGTACGAGAAGCCGAAGAACTCGACTTCGAAGAGAACGAAGTTCAGGATCGCCGCGAACAGGAGCGCGAAGTATATCGCCGAGTACAGTTTGACGGAGTCGGACGACATTTCTTAGCGTGACCTTCGTCCGCGTGCTTAAAGAAGTATCCATCCAGGGGACCGACATCGACCTCGACGCGGTGGTATCCGGTGACCGGGAGGCCGCGACGCCGGCGGCCCGAAACGCCTATGCCCGCGACGCGCGGAACTGTCGTCGATCCATCGAGGGAGACCGTGGACCCGCTCGAACCAGACGACGACCTGCTCGAATCGCTCTACGTGGTGAACAAGGTCGCGAAGCGACTCGCCGACGAGGCGACCGCCGCCTACGACCGCGGCGACGTCACCGAGAGCAACGTCGCCTCCGCGCGGAAGGACGCGCTGTACCGGACGAAGACGGAAGTGTTGAACCGGATCGTCGCCGGTGACCCCGCGGCCGTGACCGGGGAGTACCACGCGGTCCACGGCGACGTCTGGCTGCTCGTCACCGTGAACGGCTGGGAGTTTCACCAGCCGCCCCACGCGTTCGGGAGCGACCTCACCGACCGGATCGAGACCGCCAACTCGCTCGAGGAGCCGCGGGACGTGCCGTACGTCCGCGACGCCAGCGTCGAGCGGTCGGACCGCTCGCTCGAGGAGGCCCTCCGGGGACTCGCCGACCGCGGGGTCGACGCCAACGACCACCTCGCGCGGCCGACGATAAGCGGGGAGCACGACCGGCTCGTCGACGTGCGGTGGGCGTGTCTGCGGTAGGTTTCCGGGGAAAAACGCCGCCTACTCCGGAGTCGGCGCACCCGTCTCGAGCTCTGGAAGCCCGGCCTCGATCTCCTCGCGGCGGTCCTCCAACCAGTCGGGCAAGACGAGCCGCTCGCCGAGCGACGATCGCGGCTCGTCGACGTCGTAGCCCGGCTCGGCCGTCGCGAACTCGAAGAGCACGCCGCCGCGGGTGCGGGCGTACACCGACCGGAACCACTTGCGGTCGATCACCTCGCTCGGGCGAAGGCCGTGTTCCTGAAGCAGCCCCCGCCACGCCTCCTGTTCCTCGTCCGTGACGCGGTACGCGACGTGGTGGACGGTCCCCGCGCCGGGGGTCCCCTGCGGGGTCGCGGGGTCAGTCACCACGTCGACGACGAAGCCGCGATCGCCGGCGGCCTCGAACCGGCGGCGGTGGCCCGCCTCGTCGCCGTCGGTCTCCTCGTACCCCATCGTCTCCAGGAGGTCGATGGTGGCGTCGGCGTCGGCGAGCGAGAGTTCGACCGAGAAGAACCCGCGGATCGCGTGCTCGGCGGGAACCGGGCCTGCCGGTGGCTCTCCCGCCGGAGCGTCCTCGCGGCCGACGACCTCGAGCGGGAGCCCGTCTGGGTCGGCGAAGGAGACGACCGAGTCGCCGAACCGCTCTCGCCTCTCGACGTCCACGCCGCGCTCCGCGAGCCGCTCGGCCCAGTAGTCGACCGACTCGGCCGGCACCGTGAACGACACCGTCGAGGCCTGTCCGGTGCCGACGCGGCCGGACCGGGCCCCGACGTACGGGAAGAACGTCATGCTCGTCCCCGGCGAGCCGGCGTCGTCGGCGTAGAACAGGTGGTAGACGCCCACGTCGTCCTGGTTGACGCTCCGCTTGACGAGCCGAAGTCCGAGCGTCTCGGTGTAGAAGGCGTGGTTGGCGTTCGGATCGCCGGCGATCGCGGTCACGTGGTGGATGCCGGGCGTCTCGAGGGGCTGCCGTTGGTTCATGCCCGACACTACGTTCCGGTAGTACTTGTACACGCGCGGACGGGAGCGAAACCGGCTGACACCGGTGTTACCCGGACGATTCGAGCGGCCGTCGGTCGGCGGTTCTCGACTACTCGACGATCTCGATCGCGCCGTGCATCCCGTTGGCCTGGTGTGGCGTACAGTAGTACAGTTGGATCCCGGCCTCCTCGAACGTCCGCTCGAAGGTCGTCCCCTCCTCGCCGATCGCGTCGCCGCTGTCGAAGGAGGCGTCGGAGCCCTCCGCGGAGGCGACGTTGTGTGCGCCGCCCTGGCCGGTCCACTCCCAGACGACCGTCGTGCCGGCGTCGATCCGGATCGCGGCGGGGTCGAACGCGAATCCGACCTCGCCGGCGCCCACGTCGACGACGACCTCGTCCTCGCCGGTGTAGTCGGCGATCGTCCCCTCGTACAGACGCGCCTCGTTCTCGGAGAGGTAGTCGTCGATCTCGCTCGGCACGTCGTCGGCGGGCTCGCCCGCGGAGCCGTCCCCGCCGCTCCCGCCGTCACCGCCGCCACCGCCCGAACAGCCCGCGAGCGCACCGGTGGTCAGAGCCGCGCCGGTTCCGACGACGTACCGCCGTCTGGACAGCTGTCGTGTCATCGACCGATCGTAGGGGTCGAGGACATACAAACCCCTTGGTACCTCCCATTTCGTGGGAACGCGTTTCCACCGAGCTATCACATAAATACAACACACATTCTGCCCTTGAGATCCGACGACCTTCCCGCGGTCGCGGTCGCCGTGAACCGAAGCGGGTACTTAAGCGCCGTCGCCGTCTGAGCCGATCCATGCGGGAGGACGAACTGGCGACGCGGGTCGTCGAGCACTACGAGGCCGTCCACGACGAGCCGGAGATTAGACTCGAGGAGCCGTACGACGCGGAGGGGCGTCGCGGGGTCGTCGACGTCCACGTCCGGCTCCGGACCCCCGAGACGGTCGACCACGCCATCGAGCTCAAGTCCGACGCCGCCGTGCGCCGTGCCACCGGCGCGAACGAGGTCCTCAGACAGTATCGTCGGATGGAGCGGTACTTCCACGCCGACGAGACCCACCAGCTCCGCCCGAAGCTGGGGCGGTCGGGTCCGGGAGCGCGCTATCTCCTGTTTTTCGCGCCGACGCCGACCTGCGTTCATCACGTCGCGACCCACCGCACCCTGTACGGCTCCGTCGAACCGACCGGAAGCGTCGGCGACGTGCCGATCGCGCGGACCGTCGGCTTTCTCACCGGCCTCGACGGCGACCCGGCCGACCTGGGATATCTCTCGGTCAACGGCGAGGCGTCGTTCGGTTCGCCCGCGTTCTTCGCGTCGGTTCCCGGGGGATCGCGGCTCGCGGAGAGCCTCGAACGAGTCGACGACGACCTCGTGGCCTTCGGGGACGAACGGAGCACCGACGACTGACGCCGCCGGCAGGGCGTCGGTCCGAGGTTAGAGACCGAGCTCCCGGCCGAGCACGACGTGTTGGATCTCGCTCGTCCCCTCACCGATCTCCATCAGCTTCGCGTCGCGGTAGAACCGCTGGGGCGCGAAGTCGGTGGTGTAGCCATAGCCACCGAGCGTCTGGACCGCCTCCTCCGCCACCTCGCGGGCGGCCTCGCTGGCGTCGAGCTTCGCGAGCGCGGACGCCTTCGTGACGGGTTCGCCGGCGTCGTATCGCGTCGCCGCCTTGTGCGTCAACAGTCGTGCGCGCTCGATCTGGCGGTACATGTGGACGATCTTGTCCCGGATCGCGTCGAACTCCGCGATCGGTTTGCCGAACTGCTCGCGCTCGCCCGCGTACTCCTTGGCGGCCTCGTAGGCCCCCTGTGCGAGCCCCACGGAGAGCGCCGCGATGGATATCCGGCCGCCATCTAAGGTCGCCATCGTCTGTTCCCACCCCTCGCCCTCCTCGCCGAGCAGGCGGTCGGCCGGGAGCCGGAGGTCGTCGAACCGGATCTCGCAGGTGGGCGAGCAGTTCAGCCCCATCTTCTCCCAGACGGTCGTCACCTCGAAGCCGTCGTCGTCGGGGTCGACGATGAACGTCGAGATGCCGTCGTAGCCGGCGTCGGGGTCGGTGACCGCCTTCACTAACACCGAGTTCGCGACGCTCGCGTTCGTGATGAACTGTTTGGTCCCGTTCAGGACGTACTCGTCGGCGTCGGCGTCGTACTCGGCGGTCGTCTCCATGTTCGAGGCGTCCGAGCCGCTTTCCGGCTCCGTCAGCGCCCACGCGCCGATCCCGTCGCCCGTCGCGAGTGGACGGAGCCACTCCTCCTTCTGGGCCTCGGTGCCGAACGCCTCGATCGGCTTCGCGCCGAGGGAGGTGTGGGCCGCGTAGGAGAGCCCGATCCCACCGGAGACGCGGCCCAGCTCCTCGGTCACCAGCGCGTACGTGAGCTGGTCGCCGCCGAGTCCGCCGTACGCCTCGCTCACCGGGACCCCCATCACGTCGAGGTCGGCGAGCGACGCGAACACCTCCTCGGGAAACCGGTGCTCGTCCTCGATCTCCTGGGCGATCGGGCGGATCTCGGAGTCACAGAACTCCCTGACGGTGTCCCTGATCATCCGATGTTCCGCGGACGGCTCGAACTCCATGACGGCAGATTCTCCGGCCGCGAGCATAAACGACACGACGATCACGATCGATCGCCTTGGATAGATCGCCTCGATCAGATCGCCTCGATCAGATCGCCTCGATCAGATCGCCTCGATTCGGATCGCTCGCGATCCTTTATCAGTTGCGGGCGCGTGAGCCGGACTATGGAGTTCCGCCGACTCGTCCGCGGGACGGTGAGCTGGCCCGAGCTGGAGCGGGTCGTTCGCGAGTTGGCGGACCGCTACGACCGCGAGGGCGTGCGCGTCGAGTTCCTCGACGCCGACAACTGGCTGTCGATCCCGTTCGTACTCGACGACGACCTCTTCGTGAAGGTGATCACGAAACAGAACACGCTCGTCCACACGCTCTTCACCACCGGACGCAACCTCGGGGCCTTCTCGGCCGGCACCGAGGGGTTCTTCGAGCGCCACGAGACGCCCTACGAGATGGCCCGTCACGAGCTCGAGGCCACTCGGAGGGTCCGCGAGATAGGCGTGAACGCGCCGGAGCCGATCGAGGCGTTCGAGGTGGACGGGTTCGGGGTCCTCGTGTTGGAGTACCTCCCCGAGTTCCGCACGCTCGACGAGGTCGACCACGAGCGGGAGCGCGAGCTCGCGCCGGAACTGTTCTCCACCCTACGGCGGATCCACGACGCCGGGCTCGCCCACGGCGACGTGCGCGCGGAGAACGTCCTCGTGCTCGACGGGGAGGTGTACGTGATCGACGCGACGAACGTGAGCGAGGACGGCCGGACGGACGCCCGCTCGTACGACCTCGCGAGCGCGCTCGCCGCGTTGGAACCGCTCATCGGCGCGACGGCGGCGATCGATGCGGCGCTCGCGAGCTACGACGTCGCGGAGCTGCTCGCGGCCCGGCAGTTCCTGGACTTCGTCGCGATCCGGCCGGACCACGACTTCGACGCCGCCGAGCTCAAAGGCGAGATAGAAAAGCGCGCCAGCGCGGAGCCGGAGACCACCTCGGAGGCCGGGCGCTCGACGTAGTCGGCGATGGCGTCGACTCCCGGCGATCGCTCCTCGAGGGATCCTCCGACGATCACTCCCCGAGCGACTCACGTAGCACGTCCGCGACGCGCTCGATCGGCGGACCGCTCAACGGATCGGCGGCGACGACTCGTTCGCGGGGGCGACCGACCGGCCGAGCCACGCGCTCCGTCTCGACGAGACCGGCGTCGATCAGCCGGCGCTTGATCCGGGTGAACGTCGAGGGACTCCCCAGCCCAGCGTCCTCGCAGGCGCGTCGGAGGGTCCGGTCGTGCGTGCGGTGGCGCGCGCCGACGACGTACGCGCGGGTTCGCGGGCCGACGGGGTCGGTGGCGGAGAGATCGGGACCCGGATCGAGCAGGCGGACGGCATCGGTGGCGACCGCCCGACCGCACCGCTCCTCGAAGGCGGCGTACACGCGACACCGGCTCGGCGTGTCGATCCGGTACGGATCGGCATCCGAGACGGTTCTCTCGTACCGATCTCGAAGCGTCGGATCGTCGCCGACGCGACGCCACCGTGCGTCCTCCTCGCCGGCGACGCCCACGAGGACGCAGCCGGTCTCGTCGCCGGCGAGGAGGGCGTTCGGCTGAGGATCCGCGAGGGTCAGGAGATCGATTACGTCCGCAGTCGCGAGCGCGGCGAGTCGACTCGCGTCGCGGAATCCCTTCGTGACCGAATCGAACGCGGCGGAACTCGCGAGCACGGTGAGCGAGGGAAGTCCCGCCCGCGCCGCGATCGGCTCCGGACCGTCACTGGCGGCGGATCGAAGCGCGTGGAGATCGGGATCGACGAGGTCCGGGGCCGCCTCGCGGTACGTCTCGACGACTGCCGACAGCAGCGACGGCCCCGGGTCGACGAGCAGCGGGTCCGCGAACGCCCCGAGCGACAGCGAGCCCCCCGCGATCGGGATCGCCGGATCGCGAGGCATGGCTCACGGTTCGCGGCGGTCGGATTAAACGCGACGGTGCGAGGGATCGTGACGGTGCGGGGTAGCGGCGACTCGGGAAATCGCGGCGATTCGGGAAATCACGGCGACTCGGGAAATCGCGCCGACGTCGCTACTCCTGGACGTAGACGGCGCCCTTCATCCCCACCGCCTCGTGGGGCGTACAGACGTACGTGTGGACGCCCGATTCCTCGAAGGCGTGCTCGAACGTGTGGCCCGCCTCGCCGACCGTCTCGCTCTCGAACGCGCCGTCGACTTCGGAGACGTTGTGGTCGCCGCCCTCGCCGGTCCACTCCCAGACGACCGTCGTGCCGGGCGTGACAGCCACCGCGGCCGGGCCGAACGAGAGTCCGTCCGCGGCGCCGACCTCGACCGTCACTTCGTCCGCGTCGGTCCGGTCCACGGTGGCCTCGTAGTTTCCCACGCCCTCGAACCAGCCGTCGTAGTTCGGCTCCTCCGAGAGGTAGTCTGCGTCCCCGCCGCCACCGTCTCCCCCGGAGCCGTCGCTTCCACCCGATCCGTCCCCGTCGTCGCCCCCGCCGTCTCCGCCACCCCCGTCGCCTCCGTCGGAGCCGCTGGTGGCTCCCCCGCCGGAACAGCCGGCGAGGAGCGTCGAGACGCCGATCGTCGCGGTGGTTCCGATGAACGTCCGCCGGTCGAGTGTGTCTCGGCTCATACGGCTTGACGTAGCGACCGTTGAAAGATACCCTCCGCGGAGATTCCCGTGGCGTGGTGCGGGTGACCGAACAGTTCGGGTCGGACGGATAAACGACGGATCGCGACGGCGAGACGTGAGGCGGGTCGTCGGACGCCGCTTCCGGCTCGTTGGGCTCGGATCGACGTACAGAACTACCGGCCGACCTACGGCGTTACCATGGGCGATGACGCGGACGGCGACACGGACGCCGAGGGACGGCTCAAACGGCAGTGGGACGACCTCAGGCTGTTGAACCAGGTAATGCGTCACGACATCCGCAACGATCTCCAGCTGATCGGTGCGTACGCGGAGCTCCTCGAGGGGCACGTCGACGAGGACGGAGCGGAGTACCTCGAGATCATCAGGGAGAACACGCAGAGCGCGGTCGATCTGACCACCACGGTACGGGACCTCGCACAGGTCATGCTTCGAGACGAGGTGGAGACCGACGGCGTCCCCCTCGACCGGATCCTCTCTCAACAGATCGAGGAGGTCCGCTCGGCGTACTCGTCCGCGGTGTTCACCGTCGAGGGATCGTTCCCGAACGCGGAGGTCGTCGCGGACGAGATGTTGAGCTCCGTCTTCCGCAACCTCCTGCGGAACGCGGTCCAACACAACGACGAGACGCCGCCGAAGGTGGAGGTATCCGCCATCGTCGCGCGCGACGGCGACGGCAACGCCGCCGGCGGCGACGACGTCGTCGAGGTGCGCATCGCCGACAACGGGCCGGGGATCTCGGAGAACCAGCGCGAGGAGATATTCGGGAAGGGCGAGAAGGGGCTCGACAGTCCGGGCGCGGGGATCGGGCTGTACCTCGTCCGGTCGCTCGTCGAGAGCTACGGCGGGACGGTTCGGGTCGAGGACAACGAGCCGAAGGGGGCGGTCTTCGTCGTCGGACTCCGGATCGCGACGTGACCGGCGTGGATCCGTCGATCGCGGGTCCGACCGCGTCTGTCACTCCTCGTCGTACTCCATCGCGACGGAGTTGATACAGAACCGCTTGCCGGTCGGCTCCGGCCCGTCGTCGAAGACGTGTCCGAGGTGTGAGTCACACGAGGCACACCGAACCTCGGTTCGACGCATCCCGTGACTCGTGTCGAGCGTCGTCGTCACCGAGTCCGCCTCGGCGGCGTAGAAGGCGGGCCAGCCGCAGCCGGACTCGTACTTCGTCTCGGCATCGAAGAGGACCTCGCCGCAGGCCGCACAGCGGTACTCGCCGTCCTCGGGGAGGTGATCGACGTACTCGCCCGAGAAGCGCGCCTCGGTTCCACTCTCCCGGAGCACGCGGTACTCCTCCTCGGAGAGCCGATCGCGCCACTCCTCGTCGGTCAGGCTCTCGAGGTCGTCCGCGTCGATCGACGTCGCGTCCGTGTCGCTCATGAGCGGGAGTAGGGGCCGCGTCGGTAAGGCGGTTGTGGCGGGGGCGTTGCGGATCTCGAAACGCTCTGCCCGTTACCGATCCACGACCGTGGGTACCCATCCGTCTCCGTGACCCGAGGGATTCAAGATACTGCCGAACGCCTTCTCCGACGATGCGTCAGGACCACCTCATCACCGCGACCCAGCTCTCGCGGGATGACATCGAGGCGGTGCTCGATCGGGCTCGCGAGGTCGCCGCCGACCCCGAAGCGTACGCGGACCGGCACGCGGGGACGATGCTCGCGCTCTGTTTCTTCGAACCGAGCACCCGCACGCGGATGAGCTTCGACTCCGCCGCGAAGCGGCTCGGGATCGACACGATCGACATGGGCGACGTCGACTCCTCGTCGGTCTCGAAAGGGGAGTCGCTCGCGGACACCGTCCGCGTCATCGAGGGGTACGCCGACTCCATCGTGTTGCGACACCCGAGCGAGGGCGCGGCGACGCTGGCCGCGGAGTTCGTCGACGTCCCCGTGATCAACGCCGGCGACGGCGCGGGCCAACACCCCTCCCAGACCCTACTCGACCTCCACACGATCCGGGAGAATCACGGTCTCGACGACCTCACCGTCGGTATCATGGGCGATCTGAAGTACGGACGGACGGTCCACTCGCTCGCGACCGCGCTGACCAACTTCGACGCCCGTCAGCACTTCATCAGTCCAGAGTCGCTTCGGCTGCCCCGGTCGGTCCGGTTCGACCTCCACGAGACCGGCGCACAGGTGCGCGAACACGACGACCTGGAGGCGGTCCTCCCCGAACTCGACGTGCTGTACGTCACCCGAATCCAGAAGGAGCGGTTCCCCGACGAGAACGAGTACCACCGCGTCGCCGGCGAGTACCGGATCGACGCCGACACGCTCGAGGCCGCCCCCGACGACCTCACCGTCATGCACCCGCTGCCCCGCGTCGACGAGATCGCCCCCGACGTCGACGACACCGACCACGCCCGCTACTTCGAACAGGCGCACAACGGGATCCCGGTCCGGATGGCGCTTCTCGACACCTTACTGGAGAACGCGGAGGCGGACGAGGGGATGGAGGTGGACCGATGAGCGACCACGAGCTGCGCGTCTCGAAGATCCGCGACGGCACCGTGATCGACCACGTCGAGGGGGGTCAGGCGCTCAACGTCCTCGCGATCCTCGGCATCGACGGCTCCGAGGGGCTCGGCGTCTCCGTCGGAATGAACGTCCCCTCCGACCGGCTCGGTCGGAAGGACCTCGTCAAGGTGGAGGGTCGCGAGCTCTCCCAGTCGGAGGTCGACGTCCTCTCGCTCATCGCGCCGGAGGCGACGATAAACATCGTCCGGGAGTTCGAGGTCGTCGAGAAGAACCGCGTGACTCGTCCCGACCGCGTCGCGGGCGTGCTCTCGTGTCCGAATCGGAACTGTATCACCAACGCCGACGAGCCGGTCGAGACCCGGTTCGAGGTCGTCGCCGACGGCGTCCGCTGTGACTACTGCTCGACGGTCCTGCGGTCGGACATCGCCGACCACATCGACGTGTAGTTCACGTCCGATGGTCCGCTGATCGCTCGTCCACGCGCGGCCGATCGTCGGTAGTTTTTAACGCCCGCCGGTCGACCGTACGGGCATGGGAACGAAAGCGAAACTCGTCGTCGTACTGTCACTCGTAGTCCTCGCGTACGTCCTCCTCTCCGGCGATAAACAGCCGGTCGAAGTGGAGTAAGGGACTCACGGAGGCGTCGCCGCGGCCTCCACAGGGGCATCGCCGCGAACGCGCGATCGCTCGGGCGCAAGCCCGCCGCTTTTACCCGTCACCCGCGTAGCGACGCGCATGTACGGGGTCGTCACGCGGAACGCCGACGAGGTCGAGATGGAGCCGTTCGACCTCGGGTTCTACGAGGTAAAGGACGTCACGGGGCGGGCGGCCGCGCCCCTCCCGAACGCCGTGAACATGGTGTCGTGTTTCGGCGACAACGCGGCCGCGAGCGAGAACCCGGAGCTCGTTCCGGTCGACGACCGCGGCGAGCCGGCAACCCGCGACCGCGAGTACTTCGACTGGGCGTACGTCTGCCCGACCCACCCGGAGTACCGCGAGGGGCTGCTCGAGATAATCGAGGACTGCGCCGCCGAGAGCGACGACGTCCGCCTCGACGACGTGGGGTTCCCGCGGGAGGGGTTCTGCCGGTGTGACCGCTGTGAGCGGCTGTTCGCCGAGAGCGACCGCGAGGAGCGGGCCGACTGGCGCGCCGACGTCATCACGGAGTTCGTCGCCGAGGCCGCCGACCGGATCCCCGGTCGGACCCTGCTCACGCTGTACCCCGACCCGTATCCGGGACATCTCCGCGCGCGCTCCGGGCTCGACGTCGACGCCCTGACGGCGCACGTCGACGAGTTCGTCGTCCCGCTGTACGACACCGAGTACGCGACCACCTACTGGCTGGAGTCGATCCTCCGCGGGTTTCGCTCGCGGCTCGGCGGCGACTACGACCTCCACGGCGCGCCGCCGGAGACGCCCGTCTCGGCCGAACTCTACGCCGTCGACGTCGACGTCGACGAGCTGATCCACGCCGCCGAAGTGGCGGAGACGTACGCGAAGGACGTGTTCTTCGGCTACGACGCCAACAACGCGGCCGCCGCGCTCCGCCGGAAGGACGCCGACGGCCGCGAGGGGAAGGTCCACCGGCCGGAGTAGATCGCGATCAGTCGGCGCGCCGCGGAAGCAGCGACTCGAGCCGGTCCGCGAGGCCGGTCCTGTGGACCGTCTCGGTCTCGACGTCGGTTCCGCCGGTCCCCAGCTCCTTGAAGCCCGTGCCGGTCGGGACGAGAACGACCGACTCCTCGGCGGAGACTTCTCCCCGATCCGCGAGACGCGAGACGCCCGCCAGCGTCGTCGCGGACGCCGGTTCGACGCAGAAGCCGCCCTCGACGGCGAACTGACGCTGCGCGGCGCGTATCTCGTCGTCGCTGACCGAGACGACCGCGCCGCCCGTGTCGCGGACCGCGGCGAGCGCGCGAGCGCCGCTCGGCGGGTCCGGGTTGCCGATCGAGTGGGCGATCGTCTCGCCGGTCTCGTCGGGCGAGAGGGGCGTCGGGTCCGTCGATCCGTCCTCGAACGCTCGCGTTATCGGGTCGGAAGCGGCGGTCTGGACGAGATACAGGCGCGGCGGCTCGTCGATCACGCCCGCGCGCTCGAGGTCGCAAATCCCGAGCCAGATCCCCGAAGCGAAGCCGCCGGAGCTCGCCGGCAGCGCGATCACGTCGGGCGTTTCGGGGGCGAACTCCTCGCAGATCTCGAACAGCGCCGTCTTGTACCCGCTGATGCGGGCCGGATCGTCGCTCACGAGCGCGGCGATCGGGAGCCAGTCGGACAGTTCGAGCGCGTCCTCGTACAGTGCGCCGTACTCGCCACCGACCCGGATGATGGTCGGCTCGTACTGGGCGATGAGCTCCAGTCGTACCCGCGAGATGTCCTCGGGGACGAACACGATACACTCCCGGTCGAGGCTCGTCGCGTGGGCGGCGGTGCTTATCGCCATGTTCCCGTACGAGACCGTGCCGACGACGTCGTCGCCGGCATCGATCGCGTGGGGGACCGCCACGGCGCTCCCGCGGTCCTTGTACGATCCGGTCGGATTCTCCCCCTCGTCCTTGACGAAGACCCGACCGCCGGCGACGTCGTCGAGGCCGGAGGTTCTGACGAGCGGCGTGCCCCCCGCGGCCCGCGCGACGCCGGCCGGCCGATCGATCGGTAACAGCGACTCGTACCGCCACATCCCGAGTCGGTCGCGGCGTTCGTCCCACGCGGCGGTCGTCGGCTCCGCGTCGATCCAGAGCGGCTCCCCGCAGTCACACCGGACGCGAAACTCGTCGTCGTACCGCGTTCCACAGCGGTAACAGGTCTCGATGACGGACATGGTGACCGTGGAATCGCCGATGAGGTATGCGTTTCCTCTCTCTCCTTGACACGTGAACGAGGGTTTATCAGTGGGCACGGACGAGAGGCAAGTGACCGGCCGCCGGTGTGTGACACCGCTGGTCGTCTCGCGTTCGCGCGGGGCGGTCACCTTTCAACGTCCACACCGTAGCGGCGGTCGCCCTACAACCGCCAGCCGACGGCTCGCCGAGGGCGGCCCGTCACCTCACCGATCGACCTCGCCCATGATCGTGTCCAGGCTTCCCAGCGAGGCGATCAGGTCCGGTATCGCCTCGCCGTTGGCCATCTCGGGGAGCGCCTGAAGGTTCGAGAAGGAGGGGCCGCGGATCTTGAATCGGGCCGGTTCGTCGGTCCCGTCAGATCGGATGTAGATGCCGAGCTCGCCCTTGGCGGCCTCGACCGCGCGGTAGATCTCGGTGTCGTCGTCGGGCCGCAGCGTCCGCGGGACGTTGGCCTGGATGTCGCGCTCCTCCTCGGGCCACTCTTCGAGTAAGTCGATACACTGCTCGATGATCCTCGCGGACTCCTCGACTTCGCCCATTCGGACCAACAGTCGCGAGTAGTTGTCACAGCCGTCCTCGGTCACCACGTCCCAGTCGAGTTCGTCGTAGTAGCCGTACGGGTCGTCGCGACGCAGGTCGTAGTCGACGCCCGACCCTCGAAGGACCGGCCCGGTACAGCCGTAGTTCTTCGCGACCTCCGGCGGGAGGACTCCCGTGTCGATCGTCCGCAACTGGAGGATCTCGTTGCGGGTGAGCAGGTCGTGGTACTCCTCCAGTCGCCGCGGAAGCCCGTCGAGGTACTCGCGGATCTCCGAGAAGAACGCCTCGCGGGGCTCCGGCAGGTCCCAGACGACGCCGCCGAGTCGGAAGTAGTTGAACATCAGCCGCTGGCCCGTCAGGTCCTCGAGGATCTCCTGGACGCGCTCGCGCTCCTGGATGGCGTACATGAACGTCGCGGTGAAGTCGCCGATCACGTCGAGCGCGTACGCCCCCATCGCCAGCATGTGCGAGAGGATCCGGCTGAACTCCGCGCTCATCGTCCGGACCACCTGCGCGTACTCGGGAACCTCGATGTCCGCGAGGTCCTCTGCGGCACGCGCGTACGCCCACTCGTTGAGCAGTCCGCCGCCGCCCCAGTCCCAGCGGTCGGGGTACGGCATGATCTGGTGGCGGTACGTGCCCGACTGGGCCATCTGCTCCTCACAGCGATGGATGTAGCCAATGTCCGGCTCCACGTCGAGTACGTCCTCCCCGTCGAGTGTGACCTGGAGGTGGAGGACGCCGTGGGTCGCCGGGTGGTGCGGCCCGACGTTGAGGAGCATGGTGTCGCTCCCGGTCGCCGTCGACGACCCCGGCTCGACGGGCTCGTTCTCGGAGAGCGTGACGATCTGCGGACGATCCTCGTCGTAGTCCATCGAGAGGGGATGACCCTGCCACGTCTCGGGGAGGAGGATCCGCCGCAGGTCGGGGTGGTCGTCGTACTCGATCCCGATCAGGTCGTACGCCTCCCGCTCGTGCCAGTCCGCCGTGCGGAAGACCGCCTCGCCCGACTCCGAGGTCGGATCCGCTTTATCGGCCGGTACGACGACGCTGACCTCTCGCGTCGGGTCGTCGAACGAACGGAGGTGGTAGATCGTCTCGTACCGGTTCTCGTACTCCTGGGCGGTCACGCAGGCCAAGTGGTCGTAGCCGGCCCGCTCTTTGAGCGTCGAGAGGGTCTCCTGAACCGCGTCCGGTCGAATTCGGACCGCGGGTGCGTTCAGATGCGTCTCGCGTCCGACGATCAGCTCCTCGATCGTCGAGAACGGGTCCGGCTCCGGGTCGGCTCCGACCGCCTCGCTCGCCGCGTCGATCGACATGCGTGGAACGACGCGTCCGGTGTACCCGGAGCTTCTGCCGGATGAGAACGGGCATTTATATACATTCGGTCGACACTGCTCGGCGTGAAGTACCTCCGGGTCGAGCTTCGGTATCCTCGAGAACTCATGCACCCGATGCATCGGCTCGTCGATGAGTCCGACGCCGTCGAGCGCGACGTTCTCGTTCACGGAACGGTGTTCGACGAGCCCGAGGACACTTTCCTGTTCTACGTCGAGGGAGACATCGACGTGTACACCGAGGCGCTCCGGGGGGTCGACCGGATCCGGGAGTTCCAGGTCACGCGAATCGACGAGACGGGCTCCTACGTCCTTCTGACACAGCGACGCGACGAGGTCGACGACGCGACCTTCGATCCGCTCCAGCGGACCGGCGTCGTGGTCGTCCCGCCCATCGACTTTCGCCCGGACGGCGTCGCCCGCCTGACGATGGTCGGCAACGGCGGTCCGCTTCGGAAGGCGCTCGCGGACCTTCCCGACCCGATCGAGACGACGGTGCTCCGAGTGGGGGAGTACGACTGGCGACAGGCGGTCTTCGATCCCGATCTGACCGACCGGCAGTTCGACGCGCTCGCGGCCGCCGTCGAGAGCGGGTACTACGAGTCGCCCCGGGAGGCCACCGTGGAGGAGGTGGCCGAGCGGATCGACGCCGCGCCGAGCACTGCCTCCGAACACCTGCGGAAGGCCGAGTCGGCGGTGATGGCCGCGTTCATGGAGTTGCGCGAGGTGTCGTGAGTGCTCGATCGACGGGGCCCGTCGGTCCGGCGTCGTCAGTGGACCGTCCGGTCGTCGCTCGTGTCGATCTCCTCGATCGGGTCGGCGTTCCCGAACTCGGGCGTCGGCCCGTCGTCCGGAGCCGCCCACTCGACCGCATTCCGGAGCACCCGCCGGACGTCGTCGTCGTAGTAGATCGGGTACGTCTCGTGGCCCGGCCGGAAGTAGAACACCCGGCCGTTCCCGCGCCGGTAACAGCAGCCGGAGCGGAACACCTCACCGCCCGCGAACCAGGAGGTGAACACGAGCGAATCGGGCTGCGGGACGTCGAACCGCTCGCCGTACATCTCCGTCTCCTCCAGTTCGACGTACTCGCCGATCCCGTCGGCGATCGGGTGGCCGGGCTCGACCGTCCACAGCCGCTCCGTCTCGGCCGCCTCGCGCCACTTGAGCGAGCAACTGGTTCCCATCAGCCGCTTGAAGATCTTCGAGTAGTGCGCGGAGTGAAGCACGAGCAGCCCCATTCCGTCGAGGACGCGCTCGTGAACGCGGTCGACCACCTCGTCGCGGACCTCGTCGTGGGCGGCGTGACCCCACCACGTGAGCACGTCGGTGTCGTCGAGGACGTCCTCCGTGAGCCCGTGATCCGGTTCCTCGTCGAGGGTGGCGGTTTGGACCTCGTGGCCGGCCGCCTCGAACACCTCGGCGAGCACTGCGTGGATCCCGTCAGGATAAACCTCGGCGACGTCGTCGCTCTCGCGCTCGTGGCGGAACTCGTTCCAGACCGTGACGCGTGCCATGGATGGTTTCCCGGCCGGACCGACTTGTAGGCTCGTATCTCGAGACGCGCGTTCTCGGGTCGACGGAACTGCCGCTCGCGGCGGCAAGGAATGGGGCCGGAGGGACGAACCAAACTCGCGATTAGCCCTATGTCGGTACGCTGAGACGGCCGCGTTCGGTGGCGTTGTCATGAATCGTCCTCGTCCTCGCCGATCCCGGCAATATCCAGGTCCGCGGTGTACTCCTCTCGCCGTTCTGCCATTTTCCGGTGACGGTCCGCCTTGTCGTAGTAGCGCTTGATCGTGTCCGGGTCCGCGTCGACGCGCTCGCTGATCACCTCGATCGGGAGCCCGCGGTCGCAGTGCCACGTGAGCGACCCCGTCCGGATGTGGTGGGGCGCTCGCGAGGAGGGGCACTTCGAGGCGTGGGTTCGCTGCGTGAACGTACAGCGCGGCCGACGTCGCCCGTGTGGGCATTCCATGTAGAGACACGGCTGTGTCCCCTGATACGTCCACGAACGGATCGTCGTGTCCGTGACGCGGCCCTGCCGGCCCGAGAACAGCGGCTCGCGACCGTAGTCGTCGCGCTTGTCCGACCGCTCGCGAGCGACGTACGTGTCGAGGGCGTCGACGACCGGATCCGAGATGCGCACGACGCGCTCGCCCTGCTCGTTGTTCTTGAGCGGGGTTCCCGACTCTGGCCGGTGGTTGAAATCGAGGTAGCCGTTCTCGGGGTCGTAATCGCTGAGGTCGAGGCCGACGACAGCGCCGAGCCGGCAGCCCGTGTTCCAGAACACCTCGAGGACCGCGTGCGGCGGGGTGCCGAAGTGTGCGGGGCTGTTTCGGTAGAACTCGAGGAGCTTCTTCGCGTCCTCGGTGTCGAGCATGGTGTCGCTCGTCTCCTGTGACCGGGTGAGCTTCGGGACGTGGACCTTGTCCGGGAGGTCCTCGTCGACGGCCTCGATCGTCGCGAGGTACTGGATCACCTGCGAGACGGCGGTCATCTTCCCCTTCACGGTCGCCGGGGCGTTCCCCTCGGCGCGGAGGTGGCGCTCGTACTCGTCGAAGAGCCAGCCGGAGAGGTCGCCGACGCGTTCGACGCCCCGTTCCTCACACCAGTTGACCCAGCGCGTGAGACGGTTGTCGTAGCTCCGGATCGTCTTCGCGGAGTTCTCCATCGACCGCTTCTCGAGGAACCGGTCGCGGGCCTGCCGCGGGGAGAGGTCGGACGGGTCCGACGGGGATGCGGTGCTGCTCACCGCGAGTCCCCCATGTTCTCCACCTGGTCGCTCACCGGATCGAACTCCCAGCCGATGCTCCCGCCGTAGAGGTCGCCGTAGGCGTCGACGACGTCGGTCGCCGTCGCGTGGTCCGACCGTCCCGTGTGGTCCGGATCGGGATGGTTCCGAGTTCGGTCGCGCTCTCGGTCCTGGATCAGCTGGAGGAGGAGCGCGTTCTGTAGCTCGAGGGCGTCCGCGATGCGGGCGAGATCGTCGTCGCGGTCGCGACCGCCGTCAGTGACCAGTCGGGTCTGACCTGTGGCGTCCTCCTGATCGTAGGGCTCGGGACTCTCTCGGTGTTCCTTCTTGGAGATCCTCCATCGAGCCTCCAAAGAGGAGGTCAGATGCGCCCAGAACCCGACGTACGGATAATCGTCGTTCACGACTCCATCGGGATGGACCTGGTTGAGAACGAGAGATGTCGTAACGACGCGCGCGGTGTAGGCCGCCGAATCGACCGCTGCCCCGGACAGAGTCGGGCGATCGATCTCGTTTCCGGATCGATCACTCGCCATCGTCGACCTCCACGGGGTCGGCCTTCCGCGAACAGGCCTTACAGTCGCGCCCGTCTTTCCACGTGTCGCCTTCCTCGACGGGCGTCGTTTCGTTCATCTTCCCGTGCCGGTACTTCCCGCAAAGTGATCGTCCCGTTTCCTCGCGATAGATGTGGAACAGCTCGGAGTTCACGGTGAGCGGCGCACCCGCCCAAAACAGACCGTGATCGGGTTCGCTTTCGACTTCCTCGCCGCCGTCGGGGATGAGAACGTGCTCGACCTTCGCTTGGTGGCCGGTCTCGCCACGGTGATCACCGGCGTCACGGGCGGCCCCGTTCAGCGTCTTCGCGTCGCCGTGCCACGAGCACTCGGGGCACGTCGCTCGGTGGCTCATTGGTCCACCTCGAAGACGCGAGCGTTCTCTCCTTGCGGCTTGATCGAGACCTGGTTCGGTGCGAGTTTCGGATTTTGTGGTGACGAGAGTTCGTCGGCGTTCCCGAAGTGCGACGAATCGATCATCGGGTAATAGGCATCGAGCGACCCACCGCCCGACTGGAAGTGCTGGATCGTCGCCCGAGGAGTCCGAAACACGACCTGTCCGGTGAAAGACCGAAGTTCCATCGGGATCCAGAGGCCGTTCTCGGACGAGAGATGGAGTGTGTCGCTCGTGGGCTCTCCGCCGTCGGCCGCCACGCGAGCCACCGTCGTCTCCGACGGCTGGTAAATGGTCCCGTCGAAGTAGCGATCCTGTAGCACGCGACCGACTTCAGCCACGTCGATGTAGGGTTCGGTCAGCATCTCCTGAACCACATCGCTTACCGGAGCGCCGCACCGGGAGTCGTCGTAGTACTCCTCGATCGCGTCGAACAGCACTCGCTCCGCGTTCGGGATGTCTTCGCCGCCGTCGGTCACGAGTTCGCGTTCGCCGGCGTGGTAGCGGAGGTCCTCGACGAGCGCGATCGCGCGGTTCGGATCCAGATCGCGCCGGAATCGGTCGCAGAGCTCGAGTTCGTCGACGACGCGCTCGTCCTCGCGGATCGCGAGCCGGGCCACGATCTCGCCGTCCGACCCGTGCCGGCGGTCGACCAGGTCGTAGAGCGACTGGATCACGGCGCGGTGGTCCTCGAGGAGCCGGGCGGCGCGGTCCCGGTCGGCGTACGCGAGCACCGAGCCGTGGCGGTTCCGGCGCACTTCGACCTCGACGGTGGGGCTCACGCGTCCTCACCTCCCGTTTCGAGGGCGGTGTCAAGCGCGTCGCGGGCCGTCGCGAGCAGCTCGCGGCCGCGGTCGGTGACGCGGTAGGCGTTGGTGCGGCCGTCGAACCGCTCACTCTCGATCAGGCCCTCGTCCTCGAGGTCGTTCAGGTTGGTGTAGAGCCGGCCGTGGTTGATCTCGCCGGAGTACCGGTCGTCGAGCCGGCGTTTCAGCGTCAGGCCCTTCGGGAGTTCGTCGCCCTCGACCTCGGCGGCGACCAGGAGGAGGTCGCGCTGGAAGCCGAGCAGGTCGTACCAGGTGGGGCCGTCGCGGGTGGTCCCGTCGCGGGCGGTCTCGTCGCGGTTCGTCTCGGTCGTCGGCTGGGTGTGTGCGTCGCTCATGGGAGTGTCGTCAGCAGTCATCGGTCGGTTGTCGCGCGCGATGCCGGTCGCGCCGTGGGTCGTGGGCATACGTCGGGGTCGCCCCGACGCGCGGTTTAGCCTGACTCGCCCGGTTCCGAACGGTTCCGGTCGGTCTCGACCCCGGCGCAGTGCCGGGGTTTCGGCTGTTCCGAACGGTGTTCCGGATGGGTGGTCGGTCGGGTCGATCATCGGTCGTCGGGGTAGAGATCGACCTCGCCGCGGAACTCGCGGAGCGTCGTCTGGGCGACGTCGTGGCTCGCGCGGTCGGCCCGCACCAGCGTCGCGAGCGCCGCCGGGTATTCGTCAGTCAGGATCGATGCCGCGTCTCGGACGGGAGTTTCAAGCCCCCGCGTCGTATCGACTTGCATGGGTTTCGTGTTGCGGCACGGAACCCCACACGGGCCGGCTGTTGGCGCAGCGCGGCCCGCGTCCTTCTCAGGCACGGCGCGTCGTCGACGTCGACGACGACCGAGTGGGTCCGTGAGCGTAGCCTGTGGGTTCGGGGGTATTAAAATCTTCTACTAATCAGTTACATCTATGCTACGTATAAGTGGCTACAGAATATCGTACCAACACGACTATGGAACTGTTCTGAGCACTGCCGGTCATGCGAAAGCCGGCGGACTGGATGCAAATGCCAACTGACGACCGCATCCTCGAAGTCCTTGAAAGTGGATTTCGATTCACGCCGGCAGTGATCGCCGAGAACATCGACAAATCTCGGACCCACGTCAGCCGACGACTTTCCGATCTTACTGACTACGGGCTCGTAGAGAAGCCAAAACGTGGCTATTACGAGATCACCGATCTTGGTCGGGAGTACCTTGCGGGCGAGATTGACGCCAGCGAGATTGAAGCGAATGAGGACTGATGGAAAAGCACGCAGCGTAGATACAGATGCTAGCTGACGGTCGCATTCCAGAAATTCTCGAAAGAAGTTCCACCTCACGTCGGTGGAGATCTCAGATTACAATGCACAATACTATACTCGGAATTATTGTCTTCCATAAACCCCAAGACCTACCGTGTATTGGAGTGCCGTATGGCAAAATCCGAGGGGTTCCAGAATGACATGTGCGTAACTACGCACACGTCTGCACGCGCCCTGGTTCTCCTCGGTCATGAAGGGAAGCTTTCGACAAAGGAACTCAATACCCACTTGTCGTGTAGTTACTCGACAACGCGGCGACGTCTTCTCCGCCTAGCTGAATTGGGAATGGTAACAAGGCAAAAAGAAGGAAGAAATCACATTTGGGAGCTCAGCAACAGTGGAGACACGATCGCAGAGGGCCCTCCGGATGAGGAAGAGTTTGTTGAGGTGATTACAGAGGTTGTGGCTGAACTTGCCGCTCGTGTTGAGTCAGAGTGTGACACACCTGTCTTTTCAGATGATGTCGTTGGCTGGCTAGAAGATCGCAGTCTTCCCGAGGAGGTATCAAGGCCAGAATACGCGTACCGAATTGCGGTATATCGGCGTTTGCTTCGAAGTCTTCTGTACCAACTTCATCGACCTGAGTATAAGGGTTATCTCTCTCCGCTCACACTGGACAGCGCATGGCGAACACAGTTTGCTGAGGCACTGCAAGCCACTAGTGATTCCGGCTTTGAAACGACTGCAGTTGATGAGATCATCTCACCTGTTCCAACGTGGGTTGACCGCGTACTCTTTGCTCTACACCGACCAATCAAATCGTATAATGACCCAGCAACTGGCCTAGCAGAGATCTATGAATCACTCGTATCACAAAATGCTCGACGTGATCTTGGCCAGTTTGCGACACCGAAATATATTGGTCAGTTCCTAGCTTCTTGGGTCGTCAAAAGCCCCGAAGACACGGTCCTCGATCCAGGAATAGGTGCTGGGCAACTTGCTTCGCAGGTTTTGAAACAGAAAATAAGGATGGGGGCAACAGAACCGATCGCGGATATCACTGGTGTGGATATTGATGAAACTGCAGTCTCGATGGCTGCGGTAACATTAAAACTGGTAGACGGAGAAGGAAGTGCAGAACTCAGCCATACGGATTTCATCGAATATACTCCTCGATCGTTCGCAAATGATAGCTACCAGACAACAACAGTTGACGGTGTCATCGCGAATCCACCATATTCCCGGCATCAGGCTGTTGAAGACGAGCAAAAAGAACGATTCAATAGTATTATTGCAGCGGAATCTGGCTATGAGTTATCCTCTCGAACACCGCTATATGGCTATTTTCTCGCCCACGCCACACAATTCCTAGATCAGGGTGGCCGGCTAGCCGCTATTGTGCCATCCAAATTCCTAGATACGGAGTTCGGACGTGACCTGAAACGGTTCCTTCTTCAAGAGTTCCGTATTCGTGGAGTTATCCAACTAGAGGACGAGATCGACGTTTTCAATGGTATCAAAATCCGTCCGGCACTATTGCTCCTCGAAAAGGGGAATCCTGGTGAAGAGACTACAACGAGTATTCTGAGCCTGAAACAGTGGCCAAGTAAAATCGATGCGACAGAGCTACTTGAAACAGATTC
Organism: Halorubrum cibi; assembly: GCF_900182635.1. Lineage (GTDB taxonomy): Archaea > Halobacteriota > Halobacteria > Halobacteriales > Haloferacaceae > Halorubrum > Halorubrum cibi. The sequence goes on from NZ_FXTD01000006.1 coordinate 225,110, forward strand.
TGATAAGATTCCGGAGGTAGAGGAGTCAACAACGCTTTCCCAGCATCTTCTATCACCGACTGAGCGGTGGACACACTATCTCGAAGAAAGTGACACCCTAGATCAGGAAGCGATGACCGCATTTGAAGAGATTGCAGATATTAATAGAGGGATCGCTACAGGAAATAATGATTACTTCTGCCTCACTGCCTCAGAAGTATCTGAGCTTGGACTATCTACAGAATATTTGGTGCCGATTATACGGTCAGCGCATGGGCTCCGACTTCTTGATCTTAAATATAACGACTGGAAACAGTGGCTGGATAATGATCGGCCTGTCTGGTTACTATATTGTTATTCAGACCGAGATATCGTTGAAAAAGATGAGATTGAAGACGAGAATATAGTCAAGTATCTAAATCGAGGTGAAGAGGGAGAGACGACTGACGGGTATCTCGTTTCAAAACGAAATCCATGGTATCGGGTTGAGAAGCAGACCCCAGCGCCAATCCTAGCGAAGTACATGAACCGAACGGGATTCCTATTCATCCGAAACCATGCCGAACTTCGGTGCCTCAACAACCTTCACACGATTACACCAAAGAACGATTACACAGAGACCCAGATACAAGCGCTCCTAGCTTATCTTAACAGCCGCGTTGTGAATAAACACCTCAGCAAGTACAGTATGGACTATCAGGGACTCCAAAAGGTTGAAATCAACCAGCTTAATGATGTCCCCGTAATAAACCCGTTAGATCTTGACGATGATACTATTCAGACATTAAGTAAATGGTATAAGCGACTACGCCAAGTCCGTCGACGGAAACTAGATGATGAACAAATACTTGATGAAATCCATCAAGTGCTAGAACCGATCCTTCTCTGGGGGGACGAACCTTAGGGGTGAGATGTATCGAGAAAACTCACCCATTGAGAATTATGGTGAACTGCATACCAGAAACCCTGTAACTCATTCTTAATAGATTTATATTCTGATAGAAGCAGCCTAAGAGCTTCCCAGAAATTCTCACTATGGGTTGGCTCCTCAAGATGTGTGACTTCGTGTGCTACGAGGTATCGAAGATGAGTAATAGGGAGGAACGCACACCTAAGATTAAAATTGAGAGTGTCTTGGCCCGAACAACTTGCCCACTTCGTCCGTTGTGACCTGATTGTTATCTGTTCATAATTCTGATTAAGTTGTTGGCAGAAGTGGTCCGCAATGGTCCTTATAGCGGTAGCAAGCGCTTGTTTAACCTTCTTTTTGAAATATGCTATCGTAGAATTATCAGAAGGAGCTGTCAGAACAAGTCGATTAGAATCAATTTTGACCTCATGATTACCTGTTTGCTCATGTATCGCGTAGGATTTTCCCCATAGTGTGAAATTCTCCGTGATCTTCCCATATTTATCTAAAATAGATTGGAGTTCGTCCTGCTGTGATTCATACTTTGAGGCAATCCATTCTTGTTCGTTTGTAACAACAGTATGTCCAGGTATTTCTGGGGGTACGATGACAGCGAGTGTTCCATCTGGATTGAGCGTTAGCCGTGGATACAAAACATCACGCTGATCGATAGAATAAGGAATCGTATCGCCAGTTGATAGCGTCACCGACTGGGGTTCGGTACTCACAGTGGCATACTTAAATTCCCTCGTATTTTTAACCTTACCAATATTGGATATAGCCAATGGCTGACTCAGATGGGGAAACTGTCACCTTTACTATCGACAGTCGACTCCTCGAAGAACTAGGTGAAAATCTAGTTACGCGAAACCATGTTGCTGTAGGGGAGTTGGTCAAAAACTCATATGATGCAGATGCGACAGAAGTGATCCTAGAATTTGAGGAGGTAACAGCCAAAGATACTTCGAATAGTGAAATCGCAGTTATTGATGACGGGAATGGGATGACACTTGAGGAGGTACGAGATGACTTTATGCGGATCGCGACGACCAGTAAGCTACGTGATCCAGTTTCAGATAAATACGGGCGTGAGAAAGCCGGAGACAAAGGGATTGGCCGTTTTGCGTGCCGTCGTCTCGCAAATGTTCTTAATATTGAAACGACCGCCAAAATCGAAGACGAAGTCTACCAGCGAACAACACTAAATATAGACTGGAGGGATTATAAAGCAGATCAGCAAATTGAGGAGGTTAGTTTTCCGGTAACAGTAGAGGAAGTTACTAGCCAAGAAGAACCAGACATCTCCACCGGAACAACACTTCGTCTCAGAGATCTACAAGAGTCTTGGACAAAGAGAGATTTCGATACACTCCGTCGAAACATGGTTACCCTGGCAGTTGTAGAAGAGCAGGATCGTGGTCCCGATTACGAGTACGATCCTGGGTTTGAGATTACGTTTCGCGCTCCAGAATTTGACATGGGGGAAGGAACTCTTACTGAGCAGATTCACAACGCAAGTTGGGGTTTCTTGGAGGGGGAAATCGGTAAAAATGGAAAAGTGTTATTAGAATTAGATGCGAATATTATTGGAAGTCAATCTTATTCATTTTCTCACAATTCACCTGGACTGGCTGGAACGAAGTTTGAGATCTCGTATATCCCTCTTGATACTAAAGAGCACTACCGGGATCCTCAGACGCTGAGTTTGAAACGGGCAAGAGATATCTCAGATAACCATAGTGGTGTTCGCGTTTACAAAGGCGGATTTCGTGTTTTCACATACGGTGGGCCGAATGACGACTGGCTTGGGATCGATCAAGACAGAACGACGCATAAAGGCCGCAGCCCAGATGAAACGTTCGAGGGACTTCGTAACAACTTAGATTTACACACAGATTTCAACAAAGCTCTGTTAGCTGGCCCAAATAATCGGAATTTGGTAGGACGAGTGATGATTAGCTCGGATGCAGACCTGACGATGGCCTCAAATCGGGAAGACTTCCAAGAGAATGAGGTTTTCGAGGAACTTCGAGAAATCATCCGTTTGAGCCTTCAGTGGATGACTCTACAGTGGAGTCATTACAAAGCAGTAAAATCACGAAAGCAGTTGGAGGAAGAGACAGAAAAATTCCTTGACGAAACCCAAGACGATGAGAGTGATTCTACCGGTGAAGGTGGTGGCGATTCAGCCGATGACAGTGGACGCAGATCGACCAGCGAAGCCGGAGATACAACTATCGACAAAAATCAAAAAGATTCTGCTGGCAAGGACGATGAGTCAGAGGTTAACAAAACGAGCGAAGAACAAGACAAAGAGCCAGTAGATAGCGCACTAGATTTATTAGAAGGTGTCGCAGATACGGCAACTGACACCGTTCCGGAAGACGACCGACAAGTATCGGACGAAGCCGTAGAAACTGCAACAAAAGTCGTCCGCAGTACACTTGAGCAAAAAGAGCAAGAAATCGATTTCTTCCGATCTGCGTTCTCCGTAAACCAGGTTGTCTTCTCTTTCTCACACGAACTTCGTTCGATGGTTAATAACCTTGGAAGTACTGCTGCCGAAATTGAGGCAGTTATGAATAATGTCCCCGAAGATCAACACGCTCAGTTCGAAGATATCATCGGTAATCTGCGCAAGATGGAAGATCGATTCAAAAGCCAGATGGAACTATTTGGTATCTTCATGGAAACCGGGAATCGAAAAGATGTAGAAGAGCAGGCCATCTCAACGATCGTTGAGGACGTTCTGGAAGCAACAGAATATATTGCGGAGTACTATAATGTCGATTTTTCAACAGATATTCCAAGACTACTTTATACGCCACCAATGTATAAATCAGAGCTGTATTCGATCGTGATTAATCTGGTTACGAATGGTATCAAAGCTGTCGGTACATCTGGGGGAGAAAATAACCAGATCCACATAGAAGGCAAGAATACTGATGACGGGATTCAGATTCGGGTTTACGATAACGGAGTCGGGATTCCCGACAGCGCCCGCGAAGAAGCATTCCAACCATTGGTCTCTGATCCGGTCAACAATATATACGAAGATCTATCCAAAGAGATGCCAGAGGAGTTGTCTGAACAGCTCGGGAGAGGAACTGGGTTGGGATTAAGTATTGTACGAAACATCGCTGAAAAATATGGTGGTCAGGCCCGTTTTGTCGATTCAGATGACTGGTCCACTTGTGTAGAGGTGACCCTCAATGAGTGAATATACAATTTGGTGGATTGACGATTCAGAGGACCGAGCAAAGGATGCGGATAGATTGAGCGATTTTGCTCCTGAGCTATCTGTCCAATTTAGCGGGCCCAGCGAAGCAGTAGATCGGTTAGACGAGGCAGATAATTTATCAGAAGTTGATCTCGTACTTATTGATTGGAAACTAAATGAGCATGGTGACTTTCTGGGGAAAGGGCTCACAATGGCTGGGAAGGTTAGCGAAGAGCTCCCAGAAACGCCCCTCTATGGATTTAGTAGTGAAGTTTCAGAGTTGAGAGCTACCGCAACACGAGAGCAATTTGAGGAAACCTACGATGTGAGTGAGCTTCAGTCAAAAGAAGGCGCCCTCAACATCAAACTTGATTTAGATTCATATACTGAAATCAAAAATGTAAGAGGAGAAGGATTACAAGAACTTATCAAACTGCTTGATCCGCCTGAAGCTGCTATTGAGGATTTGAAGAGTATTATTCCTCGGGAATATACAGATGGTCTGAAATCTGATCCAAAAATTAATGGAGGAAGTATAATAGAATTTGGAGAATGGGTCCGTAATCGTTTCTTAGAAACACCGGGGCCGTTGTGGGATGACGACTGGACTGCGACTAAGATCGGACTCCAACCAGACGCTCTCAGTGGATACACAGACGAACTTAACGGTACGAAGCACGGTGACGCAACGTATTCCGGTATATTTTCACACCGTAAGAGCAGACGATGGTGGTCAACCCAAGTTATTGATGCTGTTGTTGCTCTTGCTAAGAACAGAGATGTTCGACTCGGAGAACTGACGACAGTTGGAGAAGTGGTTCTGGGGGAGTCAGAAAAAATATCAGTCTGTGAAGTATGTGGTGAGGACTACCCGGACATATTGGCTGCCGGCAGAGATGGGGAAGATGCTGATGCACCCGTTCACCTAGGATGTAGTCACATACACCATACCCGCGAAGGTACATTCGAGGACTATCGTATCGCTGATCGACTGAAATAATGCCTAACATGCCTTCTCCCGATGAACTCCTTCCGGACCCCGACGAGCTTTATGAACATCTAGTGGATCAGCTTAGTTTCCTCCAAAATCGAGGTGGAAAAATATCCCGCAATAAAAGAAATTTCCGTAAAACATTATCCACACTTGAGGAAGAAGACCCTGAAGATTGGACTTTAGACATTAATCCCAATTGGATTGTTCAAATAGAAACACCCGATTACCTATCGAGAAACGACTCAAAACGCGACTTTGCAATTCAAGACGGGCTCGCAGTTGTGGGCGGTATTATCAAGGCAGAGGAAAACCAATTCAAAGAATATTCTCTACATCTTACTCTCATAGCACATCGAAATTCTGAGGTCCGCGGTCATCACGCGGGCGCGCCATGCTGTTGGAACCACGGAAGTGATGAGTGGAAGTTTCGAGTGGCCAAACGATATCACTTTGACATTGACGTTGGAGATGACGATACGGAAGATAAACCAATCGCACACCTCCAATCTGGTGGGAACTTCAAAAAAGAGAACCTCCCGAAAGAAATCGATTCTGACGCCATACATTACTGTTCCACACCATTAGACAAGCCACGGTTGCCCCATCCGCCGATGGATCCAATACTCGTCCTACAGTTGGTTGCTGATCAATACGAATGCCCAAGCGACATTCGTAGCGAATATTGGGAATCCCAAATTTTCGAAGCCGAATCAATGTTATGGGAACGATATTACTCTCGTATTTCTGAACACGTTTCGAATAACGACCGAACAGATCTATTTGACTCACTCATATCAAATGGTCGGATGGATTAAATGAATGTGACTGTGTAAATCTCCGTGAAATTCTAAAACCGGGTCACATCCTTTTTGGCTCGAAGTTCATCACCAACCGCTCTTTCACGTCCTTCGCCGACCCGCGCTTCCCGCTGTTGATGAATCGCTTCTCGTCGCGGTCGAGCACGTACACGTCCTCGAAGCACTCCGGCAGGTCCTCGTACGAGCAGATCCAGTCGCCCTCCAACGCCGCGAGCCCGTCGACGAGCGCCCCGTGGTCGATCGTGTTCACGAGGTAGTAGTCCTCGTAGCCGACGTAGGGCGGGTCACAGTAGAACACCGTGTCCGCCCCGTCGTACTTCTCGAAGACGTCGGCCCAGTCGAGGTTCTCGACGACCACGTCCGAGAACCGCTCCGCGAACTCGTCGAGCCGGTCGACCTTGTTCGCGTACGACAGCGCCCGACTCGACACCTTCGAGGTCCCGAACCCGGCCGGCCCGTCGTACTTCGCGCCCCACTGCGTGTACCGCAGGTAGAAGAACTGCCCGGCGCGCTCGATCGCGTCGCTCGGCCGGTAGCCGTGGAAGAACTTGTGCGCCCACTCGTCGTGGAGCTTCCTGGAGTACGGCGTCCGGTCGAGCCACTCGATCAGCTCCTCGGAGCGGTCGCGGAGGACCTCGAAGAACTGGACCAGGTCGCCGTCGCGGTCGTTGTACACCTCGACGTCGCTCGTGTCCGGGTCCTTGTTCGCGAGGACGCCGGCCGCACCCCCGAAGACTTCCACGAAGCAGACGTGCGCCGGAACCTGCTCGAGGATCCACGACGCGAAGCGACTCTTCCCGCCGGGGTAGGGGAAGACGGCGTCGGGCATCACCGACCCCCATCGAGCCGTCTCCCGACCACGCCGGCGACGCGCTCGACCCAGTTCGGGACCATGTCGTCGGGCACGCTGTCGCCCTCACAGAAGACGTCGCCGACCTCCAGCGAGCCGTCGACGAACCACACGTCGAGCTGCCAGTCGTACTGGTTCGCCGCCTCGATCTCGATGCGGAGCGTGGAGTTCGCGTCGACGCTGACCTCCGCGAGCACGTAATTAGGCCCTCGGTGGCGGCCGTTCCCCTCCGCGGCGAGGTCGATGTCGAACTCCTTCGTCCGAGCGCTGCTGCCGTGTGCCGATTGCTTCGAAGCCATACCGAGCGCTGGTCGTCGGTGCCGGTTTAGCCTGACCCGCAGGGTTCCGATCGGTTCCGGACGGGTGATAAGTACGTGCCGTCCCCGAGTTAGCCGAGTTCCGGACGGTGTTCCGGATGGTCGACGACGTCGGCGTACTCCTACGCTGAGTCACCCGTTCGGCTCGCCGAATGCGGACCGCCTCTCGGTCACTCCGGTTGGTACGGGTCGCTCTTGACGTTCGTCTCTCGGTCCCCGTCGTACCCGTCGAAGTCGCTGAACGTCCCGCTGCGCTGTTGGACGACCCGCACACGGAGGGTCCTGCCGTCTTCGATCTGCCAGCGGAGTTTGTCGCCATCGTCGATCTCCAGCTCTCGACGGATGTGGGCGGGAATGTTCGCTTGGTTCCCCGAGACCTTGCTCTCGGAATCAACTCTCTCGCTGCTCATACGCGGGAATATAGCGCCTCTGCCGATAAGTGTAGTGTACCTCCACGCTACGTTTCGGTATCGTGGCCTCGTGTTCCGCGTTCAGCAGGCCGTCTGCGTCTGAGTCTCCGAATCAGAGCTCGGGAGTCGATTCGGAGTGATCGACGCCGACGAGGGAGTACCGCTTCGTCCCCCTGTCCCACTCGACCTCGATCAGGTTGTAGTGCTCCAGCTTCGGCAGGTGGTTCTCCCGGAGGTACCGAAGCGTCACCGGGTCGTCGTGGCGCTCCTCGTACCGGGCGTACAACTCCTTCTGAATGAGCCCGCCCTCCGCCTCGACGAGGACCTCGTGGAGCGCGCGCTGGTGTGTGTTCAGCTTCGAGATCGTCTTCTGTCGCACCTCTTGCTCGGCGTTCCGGACCGCATCCTCGACGAGACGCTCGGGGATCGCGGCGAGTCCCTCCTGGCTGGCCATGCGCACGGCGACCCGGAGCGCCGTGATCGCCTGGCGCGCGTCTCCTTCGGAGAGACGCGCGATCCGCGCGAGCACGTCATCGTTGACGGCCCCTGGACCGAGTCCGTCGCGAGCCCGCCTGGAGAGGATCTCCGTGATCGTGTCCTCGCCGTAGGTATCGAACCGCACGCGGTAGGCGACGCTGATCCGCGAGGTGATCCGATCGTCGAGGTCGGCGAAGAGGTCGATCTCGCGGTTCGCGATGCCGATCCACGAGAGCCCGCGGATCTCGTGGAGGTCGTAGAGCACCTCGGTCCCACGGAGCTGGTCGGCCTCGTCGAGGATGACGACGCCCGGCCCATGGAGGTTGCTCTTAATCAGGTCGATAAGCCGGCTCGTCGACGAGGATCTGGGGAGCGTTGCGCCGACCAAGCCGCGTGCGATCTGGTCGAGGACCCTGTTTCTGGTATGATCTTGCCAGCAGTTCACGTAGGCGTAGGGGACCTCGAGGACCTCCCGCCGGAGTTCGCGAACGGCCGCCTTCGCGACGGTCGTCTTCCCGACGCCGGAGGGACCGAACAGGAAGACGTTTTCGGCGCGGAAGCCGTCCTCGATCGGTGCGAGCGCGTCCGTCACCTCGTTCATGTGTCGATTCCGGCCGACGATCGGGTCGGGCAGGTGATCATCCCTGAACACCTCCCCATCACGGAGCATGTCTGACCCCGAGACGGCGATGGGACATAAGCGGAACCCCCAGTGTTCCGAACGGTTCCGGATGGGTTCAAACTGCCCCGAATCCTTTTGTGTATCACCGCTGTATCACAGAACATGAGCGTCGACACGGACTCCGGTGACGATCGGATGGAGAAGATCAACGTTCGAGTTCCCGAGAAGCTCCTCACCCAGATCGAAGAGGAGTGGGAGCGCCGCGGGTATTCGAGCAAATCCGAGGCGATCCGTGACGCACTTCGAAACTGGGTGAATCCCCCGGCAACGCTTTCGGAGGAGACGCTCGAGGACTTGGAGAAGAGCCGCGAACAGGCGGAACGCGGTGAGACCTACGATGCGGATGAAGTGCGGGAACGTCTCGGACTCGACGGCGACGAATGACAGAGGTCGAGTACACCGAGCAGGCGGTCGAGCATCTCGAAGGGCTCGATCCGCAGGTCGCCGATCGGGTGATGAACAAGGTCGACGAAGCGACCGAGTGGACGGATCACCGACTCGAGCCGCTCACGAACTACCCGTACTATAAGCTCCGCGCCGGCGACTACCGTGCGATCATCACGTGGGACCGATCGAAGGACCTCCTCCGTGTCGAAGCGGTGGGTCATCGTCGGAACATCTACGACCGCCATCTCCCACCCTGATAGAGAGTCGACTTGTCACATCACTCAGTTTCACAAGGTCGGCTGAAAGAGACACGATAGCGAAAACATGCCGGGTTATGGAGGACAGTACGTCGTCGGCGAAACGTATCGTAGCTCCTCGGATCCGCAAAAAGACGAATTTCAGGCGTGGCTGAATGGACCGATCGACAACGGGATCCGGAACAGTGGCGGCATCCGCGCGATCGTGAACTCGAGGACTGGAGAGCGCGAGTTCCTCGTCTTCGTCTCCAGTCAAGAGCGAGGAGGCCCGCAGAATCCGTGGGAGGACGTGATCAACCGCGAGGAGGGGATCGTCCGCTACTGGGGAGACGCGAAAGCCCGGCACAACCCCGATCCGGAGAGCGCGAACGGAAACAGGTGGGTGAAGACCGATTTCTGTGAGACCTACGCACAGGACGATCGTAAAGACGCTCCGCCCGTCCTCCTCTTCGAGAAACCGCGCTCGGGGGAAGTCACCTTCCAGGGCGTCTGTATTCTGACGGAGATCAGCATCGAGCGCTACAAGGACGGCGACGACACCGTCGTGAACTACCTCTTCGACCTCGCGATCCTCGATGCCGACACCGTCGACCTCGAATGGATCCATCGAAAGTCACGGACCGGCGTCGACGTCGGTGGTCCCGGCGCGTGGGACGAATGGGTGGACAGTGGACGCGTTCAGCGATACTCGATCTACAAAGATCGGATCCGTTCAAAGGACGCACAGCTCCCCGATTCCGACTATCAGCCCCTCCTCGACGACATCCGAAGCCGGCTCGATGACCCCAAGAAGGGCGAAAAGATGGAATATCTCGTTCAGTACCTCCTCGAGACCCTCCCGAACTTCAGCCAGGTAAAACAGACTCCGGCGAGTGGCGATCGTGGCGTAGATCTCGAGGGGCGAATCGACCTCCTCCCGGATGCCCCACTGGGTTCGACCGACACCGGGATCGAATTCAAAGCGCAAGTCAAGAACAAAGGATCGAGCGTCTCAGGCAAAGAACTGAGCCGGCTCGCCTCGCGTGTCGAAGACGGGGAGATCGGCCTGTTCTTCACGACGTCACACTACACGAAACAGGCTCAAGAGGAGAATCTCTCCGCGTATCCGAACCGGCTGTTCTCCGGTGGAGATATCGTGAAACTCCTCGCTCAGACGGAACTCGTCGACCATCGAACACTCACTGATCGTGTCGTTGAGGATATCGAGAAGGAAGTAAGTGGATAGTACCTGAGCGTTTTCTCACGTTATTACACTCGCCAAGGCGTATCGGCGGTGTTCAGATAAGGATTGAAAGGTGAGGCGGTGCGTTTTCAAAGTGATCTATGCCCGAAAACGCCCGCCTCGGCGGCTGTTTAGACGAGAT
>NZ_FXTD01000007.1 GCF_900182635.1 Halorubrum cibi
TTCTCAAACTGTTTCAGCAACGCCGACGCAGAAACTGCTGATGAGTGGCTCAGATCGTTCGCTTTCGCATGGAATCAGCTTATCTGAACACTACGTCCGCCGGACAGGGTAATACTTTACGCGCGGGATTCGAGTAGGGACATATCTCAGCATGCGCGACGAATACGTCACGTCCGAGACCAACCTCCCGCCCGATCCCGAACAGGGGGAGGTCAGCATTCAGGTGACCGACGCCGAGACGAAGGAGATCTTCAGCACGCGAGCGTACGTGAGTCGGGACGCCGCGGAGCTGTCCGACCCGGTCCCGCTGACGGTCGTCAGCGGCCCCCACGAGAACACCGAGGAGCAGTGGTACATCGAGGTGTTGGAGACCGACATCGACGCGGAGGGGGTCGACAGGGAGACGCTCGAACGGGTGATGGAGGAGACCGCCGAGGGCGCGAACGTGATCAACACGCGCTCCGACGAGGTGAAGACGCTCCTGGCGTATCTCGTCGAAGCGGGAGTCTACTCCTCCATTTCGGAGGCCAGCCGCAAGGTGATGTACGAACACCTCTCCGAGCGCTACCCGGAACTCGTCAACGAGTACGTCGACCTGAAGGTACAGCGCGAGCAACGCGAGTTGACGGGCGGGAGCGACGGCGGATGACGGTCGACGGCTTCCGCGGGTACCTCCGACGGATCGAGGCGCGGGACGAACTCGTACGCGTCGACGAACCCGTGTCGTGGAACCTGGAGGCGAGCGCGCTCACGATGCTCGCGAACGAGAACGACGGCCCCATCCCCTTCTTCGAGGCGGCGGACGGCGCGCGGCTCGTGGGGGATCCCTACCGCGGCTCACAGCGCCGCCCGTGGGACCGGATCGCCCTCGGGATGGACATCCCTCCGGACGCCTCGAGCCGGGAGTTCTACGACGAGACGATCCGGCGGCTCAAAGAGCAGCGGCCGCCGGAGACGGTCGATCGGACCGACGCGCCATGTAAGGAGGTGATCGAGACGGGCGAGGAGGTGGACCTGCTCGATTACCCGTGGCCGTACGTCCACGCGGGCGACGGCGGGCGGTACTCGAACCTCCACACGCTCGTGGCACCGGACCCCGATTCGGAGTGGATAGACTACTCGTATCACCGCGTGATGGTCCACGACAGTCGGACCGCGAGCGTGCTCCTGCTCGCCGGCGAGCAGACGCCGAACCTCTTCTACTACAAGTACGAGCGGCGCGACGAGCCGATGCCGGTCGCCATCGTCGTCGGGGCCGACCCGGCGGTACAGTACAGCTCGGTGATGTGGATCCCGACGGGCAGAAGCGAGGTCTCCTTCGCCGGCGGTCTGAAGGGCACTCCGATCGACGTGGTGCCCTGCGAGACGAACGACCTCCTCGTCCCGGCCGACGCGGAGCTCGTCATCGAGGGCGAGATCGTTCCCGGCGTTCGCCGCGACGAGGGGCCATTCGGGGACTACTTCGGCTACATGCACGGGCCGCGGCGGTCGATGCCCGCTCTCGAGGTGACGGCGATCACCCGCCGGGCGGACCCGATCATCCCGTTCTGTGTCGAGGGAACGGGCGTGGGGCACACGGAGAACTCCACCAGCTCGATGGAGATCGGCTGTGTCGGGCCGGACGCGACGCTCGGGCTGCGCGCCGGCGGGTTCGACGTGGACCGCTGTGTCCCCTGGCAGTCGACGCCGCGGACCGTCTACGTCATCTCGACCGACGCGACGGACCCCGGCGAGCTCCACGACCTGGCGAACTTCATCTTCACCACCTGGGGCATGCTCCACGTCGACTTCTTCGTGTTCGTCGACGGCGACGTCGACCCGCTCGACCAGCGCGCCGTGCTGGAGGCGCTCGCACTACACGCGGACCCCGACGAGGACTTCCACCAGTTCGGCGTCGCGTCGATGCCGAAGGTGCCGCTCAACATCTACCAGACGCCCGACGAGAAGGGGAACGCCCAGACGGGCACCTCGAAGGCGAAGACCGCCAAGGCGTACATCGACGCCACCCGCGACCGCGACGACGACGCGGAGGCGGCCGCGGAGGTGGCCGACGAGGAGACGCGGTACTGGGCGCGGACCCTGCTCGTCGAGGCCGGCGCGAGCCCCGAGGGACTGCCGGGGATCGATCCGGCGGAGGTCGAGCCGTGACGACCCTCTCCGAGCACCTCGCCGACCTCCGGGAGCGGGACGACCTCCTCGAGATCGGGTTGCGGGTCCACTGGGACACCGAGGCGGCGGTCGTCGCGACGGAGGCGCTCGCACACAACTGCGCCGCGCTCCGGTTCGACGAGACCGCGGGTCGAGTCGCGTACGCGAGCGGCGTCTACGCCGGTCCCGATCAGATCTCCGGACGGGAGAACCGTCCGTGGCGACGGATCGCCGCCGGCCTCGGGCTCGGCCACGACGTCGGCTGCGTCGACCTACTCGACGTGCTCTCGCGATGGGAGACGACCCCGCTCGCGGACGCGGTCTCTCTCGACCCGGCCGCCGACCGTGACGCCGGGGACGACCTCTACGCGCTCGGCCTCCCCGGCGTCGACGACGACGGGAGACAGGGGGTCACCCAGGGCATCGTCGCGGTCGAGCGCGACGACACCACGACGTGGGCTCCGGTCCGGGGCACCGTTCACCGCGGCTCGACGCTCAGAGTGGTCGTTCCCCGCGCCGTCGGCGAGTGGTTCGAGGGCGGGCAGGCCGCGAGCGTGTCCCTCGGCGTCGAGGCCGCGACGCTCGTCGCCGCGCTTCAGGGGTGGACGCAGGACCGGACCGTCCCCGCCGTGCCCGAGCGTGCCGCCGGGCTCGCGGACGTCCCGCTCGCACGGGTCGACGGGCGGATCGTGCCGGCGAGCGCGGAGGTGCGGATCGACGGCGTCGCCGCCCCGACCGACGAGCCGGTGTCCGGCCCGGAGGCGACCTGGGAGCGGGCGACCGAGACCGCCACGCTCTCGTTCGAGGCCGAGGGGATCCGGCTCCGGGAGGACCCGACGGTACCGTTCGTCCCGCTCGGCGCGCCGCTCGCGGACGACGTCCACCTGATGAGCCTCGTCGAGGCGGCGACGCTGTACCGCCGCGTCAACGGCTACTGGGGGGTTTCGCCGGTGTCGTGGGTACAGCTCCCCGTCGAGAGCCGGCTCGGCCTCTGTCTCGTCTCGAGTGAGATCCTGTACGCCGGCTTCGACTGGCAGCTCGCGAACGCGCTGTTCTCGTTTTCCGACTACTTCGACAAGGTGCTCGTGTTGGACGAGTACGCGCGGCCGACCGACCTCGCCCGCGCGCTCGACGACATGTGGGTGAAGGCGCACCCGGGCAACGACTGGGTGTTCAGCGACCCCAACGCCCCGGCGGCGACCGCGCCGGTCTACCGCCGTGACGGGGCGACCGGGTCGCGGCTGTACATCAGCGCCATCTGGGACCCCCGGTGGGACGAGGACTACATCGCGCCGCGGGTCACCTTCGAGTCCTCCTTCCCGGATGGCGTCCGCGAGTCCGCGCTCGAGCGGTGGGAGTCGCTCACGGCGGACGATGAACCCGAGGGCGGGCCGTCGTCGTCGGGGAGCGACGACCTCGCGTCCGGGGGTGACGGCGCGTGACGGACGCGGTGCGCGTCGCCGTCGGAACGGGCTCGCCCGAGGGCGTCAACGGCGCGTACGTCCTCCCCGATGCGGGGGTCGTCATCGATCCCGGACCGCCGGGAGACGAGCCGTGGGCGGCGTTGTGCGCGGGGATCGACGACGCCGGCCTCACGCTGGCGGACGTCGACCACGTGCTCGTGACCCACTGGCACGCCGACCACGCCGGGCTGTCGACCCGGCTCGCCGAGGCCGCGGACGCCCGGATCGCCATGCACGCGGCCGACGCCCCGCTCGTCGCGTCGTACGCGGACGAACGCGCCCGCAGGCTCGAGCGCGACGCCGACGCGCTCCGCCGGTGGGGCGTGCCGGAGACGGTGCGGACCGCGCTCGTCGAGGCGGACCGCCCCTCGCCGCTTCCCGACGCGTACGACGTCCGCGAGCTGTCAGACGGGGACGTCGTCGCGGGCGTCGAGACGCTCGCCACGCCCGGCCACACCGCGGGCCACGCCGCCTTCGCGTACCGGGACACGCCCTTCCTCGGCGACCTACTGTTGCCGACGTACACGCCGAACGTCGGCGGGAGCGACACGCGGACCGACGACCCGCTCGCGGCGTACCTCCGCTCCGTCGACCGCGTCGACGACGCCTTCGACCGTGGCGAGCCCGGCCACGGGACGACGGTCGACGTGACGCGCGAGGCGGCGTCGGTCCGCGAACACCACCGCGAGCGCGCTCGACGGGTCGTCGACGCGCTTCCCGCGGCGGGCGCGGCCACGCCGTGGACGGTCGCGAAGCAACTGTTCGGCGAGATGGCAGGGATACACGCGAAGTTCGGCGCGGGCGAGGCGTCCGCACATCTCAGACGGCTCGAGGCGATCGGCGCGGTCGAACGCTGTGGGGACGACCCGGTCGAGTACCGGACCCGTCCCGGCGATCACGCCGTCGGCTCGAACTTGACGCCGTAGCGGGGAACGCCCTCCTGCTCGTAGATCCGGCGGACCGTCGCCCGCACCTCGTCGCCGACGGCGACGTCCGCCGGGTCCGCGTCCGTGACCTGCGCGGGGAGGCGGACGCGTCCCGCCTCGGCGTCGAGCTCGACGATCGCCACGGCGTACGCGCCGTCGCGCTGCTGGAGCTCCGCGAACTCCGGCGGCGCGCCGCCCTGGCCGATGACCGTCAGCGCGCGAACCGTCCCGGTCCGCGGGGCCTCGAACTCCTCGAACTCGACCCGCGAGTGACACGACTGACAGGCCCCCTCCGGCGGGAACGAGACGCCGCCGCAGTCGGGACAGACGCCGGCGACGAGGCGGTAGCGCTGGTCCAGCGAGTGCCGCCAGTTCGGGAGGCTGACGTGCGCGCCGCCGCCGGCGACCTCGCCGTTCACGACGTACCCCCGCTCGCGGAGGTACGACGCGTAGTCGATCTCAGTCCCCCCCTCGAGATCGTCGATCCCCTCGACGTCGAGACCACCCTCGACCGCGACCGCGACCGCGGTGCCGCCGCCGAAGAAGGCCGCGAGCGAGCGGCCGCCGGCCTCCGCGTCGGCGTCTCCACCGTCACCGCTTTCGGCGTCGAGGGCGGCGAGCAGCCCGAGCGGGACCGTGGCGGCACCGGCGTCGCCGATCCGGTCGACGACGGTCCCCGCCGCGACCGCCTCGTTCGACACTGGGAGGTCCGCGGTCGCCCGATACGGGAACCGCCCGTCCGGCTGGTGGACCGCCGCGGCGTCGACGTCGGCCGGATCGAGTGCCAGCGACGACGCCGCGCTCGTGACGGCCTCGCGGATCGCGTTCCGCTGGTAGGTCGTGACGTCGAGCGACTCCACGTCGTGCCCGCCCCGCTCGCGGAACCGGACGCCGGGCGTCTCCTCGGTGTGCCAGGCGGTCTCCGTTACCGGCGCGGACGCGTCGTCGGCGACGACGAACGCCGCCGCGCCGGCGCCGAGCGGGTGGTCCCCCTCGGCCGGCTCGCCCTCCGGAGCGTCGGCGGCGACTACGAGGGCCGGCCCCTCGGCGTCGAGCGCCCGCGAGAGCGCCTCGGCCCCGGCCGCCGTGTGGCCGCCGACCGTCGCCGTCGCCACCGATCGGGGGAGGTCGAGCGCCCGCGCGAGCCGCGGGAGCAACTCGCCCTCCTCGGTCGGGGGCGTCGTCGTCGCCACGGTCGCGAGCGTCAGCTCGTCCCGGTCGACCGCGTCGCTCGAGAGCGCGCGCTCGGCCGCCTCGACGGCCATCGTCAGGGCGTCCTCGTCGGCGGCGGGCACGGCCTTCCGCTCGATCCCGCTCGCGTGGCTCGTCCCCCACGCCTCCGCGATCTCGTCGCCCGGGAGCCGGAATCGGGGCACGTACGCCCCGGCGGCGGCGATCCCCCTCACGCCGACTCACCCCGTTCGAGCACGTGGACGGTGACGCCGCCCCCGCTTCCACCCACGTTGTGCGTCAGCCCGTACTGCGGGTCGTCGACCTGGACGTACGCCTCCCCGCGGAGCTGTTTGAACGCCTCGACGATCTGGCCGGTTCCGGTTGCGCCGATCGGGTGACCTTTCGATTTGAGTCCGCCGCTCGTGTTCGTCGGCAGTTCGCCGTCGGGGTCGGTGACGCCCTCCCGGAGGAGCCGTCCGGCCTCGCCGCGCTCACAGAACCCCAGGTCCTCGTAGGCGAGCAGCTCGGCGATGGCGAAACAGTCGTGTACCTCTGCGAAGTCGAGGTCGTCGGGGCCGATCCCCGCCTGCTCGTAGGCCGCCTCGCCCGCGCTGACGCTCGCCGGAATGCTCGTCAGCGACTCGCGCTGGAACAGCCCGACCCGCCCGCTGGCCGCGCCCGCGCCGGCGACCCGGACCGGCGCGTCGCTCGCCTCGCGGGCGACCTCCTCGCTCGCGACGAGCACCGCGCTCGCGCCGTCGGTCGTCGGACAGCAGTGATAGAGGTTCAGCGGGTCGGCGACGCTCGGCGCAGAGACCGCGTCCTCGAGCGAACACTCGAACCCGAGGTGCGCCTTCGGGTTCTTCGCCCCGTTCCCGTGGTTCTTCACGGCGACGCGGCTCAGGTCCTCGGCGGTCGTCCCGTACTCGTCCATGTGCGCGCTCGCCATCTGGGCGTACACCCCGGCGAACGTCGTGCCGCTCGTGCGCTCCCACTCGGTCTCGCCGCTGACGCCGAGCCACCACCTGGTGTGATCGGAGCTGGCGTCGGTCATTACCTCGTAGCCGCCGGCGAGCGCGACGTCGACGACCCCCGACTTGACGGCGGTGACCGCCTGCCGGAAGGCGAAGCCGCTCGCGGCACACGCGTTCTCCACGCGCGTCGTCGGCACGCCGTGGAGCCCGAGGTGTTCGGTCACTGCGGGGCCGCTCAACCCGATCTGGCGGCCGCCGACGCCGAGGGTGCCGAGGTACGCCTCATCTATCGCTCCCGGGTCGAACTCGCCGTCGACGCTGTCGAGCGCCGCGTCGAAGGCGTCGTCGAACAGGGAGAGGTACGTCTCCTCCGGAAACGAGCCGAACGACGACTGCCCGGCTCCGAGCACATACGCGTCTCGCATGGGTCCCCGTTTCGGTCCGACAGTAAAAATCCATAGGGATCCGGTCCGCCGCCGACGACGCCGCTCGGACTCGTCAGGGCTCGCTCATGCGGAGGACCGGCTTGATGACCTCGCCGGCCTCCTGTTCTTCGATCGCCTTCTCGATGTCCTCGAAGTCGTAGTAGGTGACGAGCTCGTCGAACGGGAACTTCCCGGCGCGGTAGAGTTCGATCAGGTCGGGGATGAAGAGGTCCGGATTGGAGTTCCCCTCGATGACCCCCTTGACGTTCCGTCCGAACAGGACGTTGTTCACGTCGAGTTCGACCTCGGTCCCGAGCGGCGGCGCGCCGACGACCGCGCAGTCGGCGTTCTGGCGCAGGCAGTCGACTGCCTGCCGGAAGACGTCCGTGTTCGCGGTCGTCTCGACGCTGTAGTCCGCCCCGCCGCCGAGGTGCTCGTGGACCGCGTCGACCGTGTCGTCGACGCTCGTCGGATCGATCGCGTGGGTCGCGCCGAGCTCGAGCGCCTTCTCGCGTCTGGACTCCATGAGGTCGACGGCGACGACGTCGGTACAGCCCTTCAGGTCCGCCGCCATGACCGCGCTCAGCCCGACGGACCCGGTCCCGAACACGACGATGGAGGAGGCCGCCTGCGGGTCGAGCGTGTTGATGACCGCGCCCGCGCCCGTCTGGACGCCACAGCCGAGCGGGCCCAGGAGCTCGAGGGGAACGTCGTCGTCGACGGGGACGACGTTCCGCTCCGTGGCCAGCGCGTGGGTCGCGAAGGACGACTGGCCGAAGAACATCCCGCTGACCGCCTCGCCGTCGTCGTGGATCGGCGAGGACCCGTCCGAGACGCGCCGTCCCGCGAAGTTGTGTGCGAAGAAGTCGTCGCAGTACGCCACGTCGCCCTCCCGGCAGTTCCGGCAGGTCCCGTCGTGATCGAAGGTGAGCACGACCCCGTCGCCGGGCTCGACCTTCGTGACCCCTTCCCCGACCGCCTCGACGACGCCCGAACCCTCGTGGCCCAACACCGCGGGCAGCGGGGTCGGGTAGTACTGGTCCCTGACGGCGATGTCCGTGTGACACAGCCCCGCGCCGACGACGCGGACCAGCACCTCCCCCGCCTGCGGCTCGTCCAGCTCCAGCGTCTCGATCTCGAACGGCCCGGACTCCTCCCGTACGACCGCGGCATCGATTTCCATGTCCACACGTACCATGTGTGTAGTTGCACATAAGCATTCGTCCGGTTCGCGTTCGGTTCACGTTCGCCATCGATCCCGTGGATGGCTCCCAACGATCGCCTCGGCCCCGTCCGGTTCCGGCGTCCACAGCGTTTTATCCGTCAAGGATAGAGCCCGAACCGCATGAGCTACACCGGCCCGAGAGAGCTGTATATCGACGGCGAGTGGACCGCGGCCGAGGACGGCGCGACGTTCGAGACCGAGGACCCCGCGACGGAGGAGCCGTACGCCGAGATCGTGGAGGCAGGCGAGGCGGACGTGGATCGCGCCGTCGCCGCCGCGGACGACGCGATGGCTCGCGACGGCGAGTGGCGGTCGCTCGACCCGCGCGAGCGCGGCGCACGCCTCCACGCGATGGCCGACGCCATCGAGGAGCGGGAAGACGAGATCGTCGCGGTCGAGTCCCACGACAACGGGAAGACCCCGTTCGAGGCCTCCCTCGACGTCGAGATGGTGATCGAGACGTTCCGCTACTACGCCGGCTGGACCGACAAGATCCAGGGCGACCAGGTCCCCGTCCCCGGCGACCGGCTGAACTACACCGTCCGCGAGCCCGTCGGCGTCACCGGACACGTGATCCCGTGGAACTACCCGTTCCAGCTCGCCGGCCGGAGCCTCGCGCCCGCGCTGGCCTGCGGCAACAGCGCGGTGCTCAAACCGTCCAGCACCACGCCGCTCTCCGCGCTCTACTACGCGGTCGCCGCGGAGGAGGCGGGGCTCCCGGACGGCGTCCTGAACGTCGTTCCCGGCCGCGGGAGCGTCGCGGGGAACCGCCTCGCCGGACACCCGGACGTGGCACACGTCGCGTTCACGGGCAGCACCGGCGTCGGCAAGGGCGTGATGGAGCGCGCCGCCGCGAACGTGACCGGCGTTACGCTCGAACTTGGCGGGAAGGGCCCGAACGTCATCTTCCCCGACGCCGATCTCGACGCCGCGGCAGCGGGCTGTCACTACGGGATCTTCATGAACGCCGGCCAGATGTGTTGGGCCGGCTCGCGGCTCCTCGTTCACGAGTCGGTCCACGACGAGGTCGTCGACCGCGTCGTCGAGCGCGCCGAGTCGACCCCGCTCGGAAGCGGCATCGACGACGACGGGCGGATGGGACCGACCGTCAGCGAGAGCCAGCAGGCGGAGGTGCTCGAGTACATCGAGAGCGGCAAGGAGGAGGGCGCGACGGTCGCCTGCGGCGGGGGCGTCCCCGACGACAGGGAGACCGGCCACTTCGTCGAGCCGACCGTCTTCACCGACGTGACGAACGACATGACGATCGCCCGTGAAGAGATCTTCGGGCCGGTGTTGTCCGTGATCGAGTTCGCCGACCGCGAGGAGGCGATCGAGATCGCGAACGACTCGCCGTACGGGCTCATGGCCGGGATCTGGACGAGCGACCTCGAGACGGCTCACAGCGTCGCCGACGCGCTCGAGTACGGCATGGTGAGCGTCAACGAGTACCCCGTCACGCAGCCGCAGACGCCGTTCGGCGGCTTCAAGGAGAGCGGGCTCGGCCGCGAGCAGGGGACGGAGGCGCTCCGCGAGTACACCCAGACGAAGAACGTCAACGTCAACCTGGAGTAGGCCGGCTCCGACGGGGGGTCGAGACGTTCCTCGCCTCATTCTTGAACCTTTATCCGGACTGCCCGCGCGTGTAGGGCCGTATGAGCCTCATCGAGAGCGCGCTCACCGACGAGCATCGCGAGATACGGGACCGGGCCGCGGCGTTCGCGACCGAGGTCGTGGAACCGGCGGCCGACCGCATCGAACGCACCGACGAGTTCCCGCGGGAGGTGATCGAGGAGGCGGGCGACCGGGGGCTGCTCGGGATCCTCCTCCCGGAGGAGTACGGCGGCGAGGGGTCCGACTTCCTCTCGTACTGTCTCGCGGTCGAGCGGATCGCCGAGGCGTCGGGCGCGGTCGCCGAGACGATCCAGGGCCACACCTTCGCCGCGCTCCCCGTCGCCGAGTTCGGCACGGACGACCAGAAGGAACGGTACCTCGAACCCATGGCGCGCGGCGAGACGGTCGGATCGATGCTGCTCACCGAGCCCGACGCCGGCAGTTCGCCGAGCGAGCTGTCGACCGTCGCGGTCGCCGACGACGAGGGGTACCTGCTCTCCGGCGAGAAGTCGTTCGGGACGAACGCGGGCGTCGCCGACCTCCACCTCGTCGTCGCCCGGAAGAAGCCCGCCCCCGAGGACGGACACGGCGTCAGCGTCTTCCTCGTGCCCGGCACCGACGACCGGGACGGGTTCGCGTTCGACCGCGTCGAGTTCATGGGGATGCGCGGCCACGTCACCGGCGACTCCACCCTCTCGGACGTGCGCGTCGCCGACGATGCGCTGCTCGGCGAGGTCGGCCAGGGCTTTCGGATCGCCATGGGCACCATCGACATGGCCCGGACCGGCCTCGGGGCGATCGGGACCGGCATCGCGCGCGCGGCCTTCGATCAGGCCATCGCGTACGCGGGCGACCGCGAACAGGGCGGCCAGCCGGTCGGGAACTACCAGGCGGTCCAGGTGCTCGTCGCGGACATGGACGCCGAGCTCGACGGCGCGCGCCACCTGGTGTACGACTCCGCGAAGGCGATCGCCGACTGCGAGGGCGACACCCGGACCTCGAGCAAGGCGAAGTACGTCGCCAGCGAGGCCGCCGAGTTCGTCACGCGAAACGCGATCCAGGTCCACGGCGGGAAGGGATACCGCACGGACCTCCCCTTGGAGCGGTACTACCGGGACGCGAAGATCCTGAGCATCATCGGCGGCACGACGGAAATACAGAAGACGACGGTCGCGGGCGAGGCGCTCGGTCTCTGAATCGGGGCGCTACTCCTCGTCGGGCGCGCCCGGCTCCTTGTCGCCGAGTTCGACGCCGAGGAAATCGGGGTCGTGGTCGCCGAGGAAGGCGTCGACGCCCTCCTTCGCCACGTCGGAGCCGAGAAGCCGGTTCTGGAGCTCCCGCTCGTGTGCGAGCGCGTCCCAGAGCGGCAGTTCGAGCCCCTCGTTGACGGCCAGCTTGTTGTGGCCGACGGCCATGTGGGACTTCTCGACGATCTGCTCGGCGAACTCGCGGGCGGCGTCCTCGACCTCGTCGGGCGGGTGGATCTCGTCGAAGATGTCCCGCTCGGTCGCCTCCGCCGGCGTGAGCGTCTCGCCGGTGATCATCATCTTCAGCGCGGTCGACCGGTCGATGTAGCGCGGGAGCAGCTGGGTGCCCGCCTCGCCGGCGATGAGGCCGAGGTGGATCTCGGGCATGCCGACGTTGTAGCCGTCGTCGTCGCCGACGAACCGGAAGTCACACGCGAGCGCGAGCTCCAGGCCGCCGCCCATGCAGTGACCGTTCACCATCGCGATGAAGATGGTGTCCGTCGTCCGCATCTTCATGATGATCTCCTTGCTCGTCTGGCTCGCGTAGCCGACCTGCTTGCCGGACTCGCTCTGGAGCTCCTTGATGTCGAAGCCGGTCGAGAAGAACTTCTCGCTCGCGCTGCCGAACAGCGCCGCGCGGACGCTCTCGTCGAACCGGACCGTCTCGACCACGCGCTGTAACTCGAGCAACACGTCGATGTTGTGCGCGTTCGCCGGCGGGCGGTCGAGGCGAATGGTTCCGACGTGGTCCTCCAGGTCAGTCTGGAAATACTCTAGATCCAGCTCGCTGAACGATTTCATACGATCCACCGATCGAATCCGTCGTATATGTATGTTCTCATTACGCTCGTTCGTGACGGTCGAAACGGCGCTCACACGCCGCTAACGGTGGAAGAAGGGCTGGCCGCCGCCGCGACGATCGCCGCGGCCGTCCTCACTCGCCGGGCTGTTTCCCGTCGTACTTGATCCGCTCGAAGACGGTGTGACAGCCGTTGCAGTAGTACTGCGTCTTCGAGATCTCGCTGCCGAACGCCGACTCCTTGTCGACGTCGGCCGACCCGCAGTGCGGACACTCGACGGTCGGGTCCTCGGAGTCGCTCATCACTCGATCGCGAACTCGGCGTTGCGTTCCCCGCGGATCTGGACGAGGTCCTCCGCTCTGACCCCGCCCTCCCCGACGCGGCGTCTGGTCTCGTCCCACGCGTCCGCGTCCGGCGCGTCCCAGTCGACACCCTCCAGCGAGACGTCCGTCTCGGCGAAGAGGTCGCGGTAGTGGTCGATGAACCGTTCCCTGACGTCCGCGACCGACTGGTTCGTGAACCCGGCGTCCACGAGGGAGTCGTCGTCGAGTCCCTCGGGACCGACGAGCGCGAGCGCTGAGGGGATCGTCTCCTCCAGCGTGGACTGGAGCGTCTCCGGATTCTCGGCCGCCAGCGTCTCCAAGCGGGCGTCGTGGTACTCCAGGTGGAAGTACTCGTCCTCACCCATCTTCGTGATCATCCCCTCCATGTCCTCGCGGTCGATCGCGTCGAGCATGTACCACGCCGCGCGGTCGATCGGGGCGATGGTGGCCATGTACGCCGTCCAGTCGCCGTCGATCGCGTCGAGACACGAGGCGTTGGCGAACTCCTCCGGGTCGCGATCGCCCCGGAGCCAGTCGCCGTCGCGGCCCTGCGACTCCAGCTTGCGGAAGAGCTGTCGGACGTGGCCGACCTCCTCCTGGGCCGCGCTCGAGCCGCCGATGTCGTCCTCGAGCGAGGGGCCGGCGAGGCTCCACTGCGCGTAGCGGTGGCCCAACACGAGCTTCGTGTCCGTGATCGCCTGAACGTAGTCGACGGCCGCCGCGGGCCACTCGCTCATTGTGGCACCTCCCGGCGGACGTTGCCGTGTTCGACCTCGAGCAGGTCCTCCTCGCGTACGACCGCGAGGTAGTTCCAGTCCTCCTCGTCGTAGGTGTTGTACGCGTACGTCTTCGCCAGCCGGTCGCTGTGGGCGCTGACGGTGCCGAGGTGAAGAGTGTCGTCTCCCTCGTTTCGCCGACCGAACACCGCGTACTTCGTCATTCCCGTCATAGGCTGATCCCCGAGTTGCGCATCTTCTCACGCACCGATTCCGTGAGCATGTCCTTCGACCACACCGGGTCCCAGACCACGTCGACGTCGACGGAGTCGACGCCGTCGACGACGCGCAGACAGCTCCGGACGTCGTTCTTGATCATGTCGTAGGCCGGACAGCCCATACACGGGAAGGACATCTCCACGTCGACGTGGCCGTCGTCGGCCGACACGTCGTAGACCATCGCCATCTCGACGAGGCTCACCGGGATGTGCGGGTCCGGTATCTCGTCGAGTTCCGCCCACAACCGGTCCTCGAAGGTCGAGGCATCGGACCGACGCCGCTCGACGAACTCGCTTTTCCGGGCCGGTCCCGAGGTTCCGCCGGTTCGTTGTTTCGTCGACATCGTTACACCTGCACGCTCACTTCGCCGGACTGGATCATGTTCACGTACTTCTCGTTGGCCGGTCCGCGGTTCCGCCAGCGGTCGATGACGTCGTCCCAGGAGATCGGCTCGTCGAAGCGCCACTCCTTGTTCTCCTGGTCGAACGCGACCGGCATGTCGTACTCGAGGACGTACTCGTCGGCCTCCTCGTCGTAGTGGGCCGGCACGTCGAGGTCGAGCTCCTCCATCAGCGGGAGGGTCCGCGAGAGCCAGTCCTGTCTGAGCTCGTCGTTCGACTTGCCCTTGATGCGGTAGTCGAGCTGCTCGGTGTTGCGCTTCTGGTCGTCGGACATGCCGAACCACTCGACGCCCATGGGGAACATCCAGTCGACGGCGTCCTGGAGCCGCTCGTGGGTCTTGTCGCTCTTGTTGGACAGCCGGCGCATCCAGGTCTCCCCGTGCCGGAGGTGGAACTGCTCCTCCTTCTCGACTTTCGTCAGCGCGCGCTTCCAGGGCGCGTACGACGTGTTCTCGTAGATGTCGCCGAGCAGGACCATCCCGGCGCGGTCGAAGATGCCGTGGGCGGTCACGAGCTCCGCGAAGTTCTCGAGGTGCTGGTCGAACCCGTACGTGTTCCGGAACTCGTGGGGTTCGCGCTCGTAGATCAATTCTTGGCGGTCCTCGCCGAGGTCCTCGAGCAGGCGGTAGGCGATGTGGCCGTGGCCGAGCTCGTCCTGGACGACGCTGATACACGACGCGCGGGCGTCGATCGAGGGCGCGTTCAGTGACTGGTCGTAGTAGGCGGGCGCGCTCATCAACTCGGTGTCCCCCGAGACGAGCAGGATCCGCTTGAGGGCCTTCTTGTAGCCCTCCGTCATCTCCTCCTCGGATTCGATCATCTTGCCGTTCTGAAGCTGCTTTTTCAACTGTTTCTCTGTAGGCATTGTCGGATCGACTGATTGACCGTTCGGAGGCCAGCATTATAATTGTTTTCTGTATACGATTCGCGTATCGATGACGCCTCTGGACGCCGATCCGTCGGTACTCCGTTCGGCTCCGTGAGAACCCGTCGACACGATCTTTTTTATCAGTCGGGGACGACGGGGCGCACATGGCATACGAGGTGCGACACGCGACGAGCGAGGATGCGGAGGACCTGATCGAACTCTGGCACGGGTTCACCGATCACCTCTCCGAGTACGACGACCGGTACCGCCACAAGGAGAACGCGGACGAGCGCTGGATCCGCTACTTCGAGAACCAGCTCGTCGACTCCAAGTACGGCACCGTCGTCGTCGCGGAGGAGTCGTCGTCGGGGGAGCTGATCGGCGTCCTCGAGGCCCGCGTGATGGGCGATCACCCGATCTTCCGGCTCCAGGACCACGGCTACATCAACGGCCACTACGTCGACCCCGACCACCGCGGCCAGGGCGTCGGGAAGGCGCTCCTGGAGACGGCCGACGAGTGGTTCTCCGGGCCGCCCCACGAGGTGGAGTTCTTCCGCATCGACGTGCTCGAGGGCGACGACGAGGCCGCCGAACTGTACGAGGAGCTCGGCTTCGAGCCGGTCGAACACGTCTACGAGACGTCTGCGGGGAACCGGTAGAGCGCCATGGTAGAGACGTACACGGTCGAGCTCGTCGACCGCGGGAAGACGATCGAGGTGCCGGCCGACAAGTCCATTCTGGAGGCGGCCGAAGAGATCGGCATCGACCTCCCCTACCAGTGTCGAATGGGCGTCTGCGGCGTCTGCTCGGCGAAGTGTGAGGGCGACGGCGAGGTCGATCAGACCGAGGGGATGTTCCTCTCCGACGGCGAGAAGGAGGAGGGGTACGTGTTGACCTGTATCGGTCGTCCCCTCTCGGATCTGAAGCTACAGACGGACGAGAGTCCCTGAAGTCTCCGACCGTTTCCGGATCGTCTTCTCCCGTTTCGACTCCGCCTCCCGACAGCCTTCGGTTCTTCTCTACCCATCGAACTCCGGCAGGCGGGGTATCCCGTCGATCGATCCCGTGCGATGCGGGGCACGTCGTACTCCGGGATCTTCCCCTCTCCGTGTCGTCAACGTCTCACGTCGTGTATGCGTGGCGCTTCCATGGAGGTCCCGGACCGTGAGGCTCGTTCGATGTGTGTATACGATATTGTATACAGAATTCGAATACGCCATCGGGGCAATTGTAACACGGGCTAAGTGTGTGTTATAACTGGGATCCGCGCGAGATCGTCGTGACACGGACTTAGTTCGTGTTACACTTGCGTGTCGGATCCCGTTCCGCCCAGATCCCGTCCGATATCCGTCCTCGAAGGACGATCGTTCACAGATCTCGCATCTCTCATAAATTCGTATACGATTACGTATACGGCCATATCCGTGGCTTTAGGCCGTTTTAGGCGGCATTCTCTCGAAGATACGTGGCTCGAGAACGTGGATTCCATCGCCCGATCGAGCGTTCCGCGACGATCGTGTGCGATCGCCGACTCGTCGCTCGAGATCGGAGTATACGAGATCGTATACGCGCACCTGGCGGGCGAAACGAGAAAACGGCGGAACGAGAGCCGACTACTCGCGCAGTTCCTTCCGGCGGATCTTGCCCGTCTCGGTCCGGGGCAGTTCCGTGACGAACTCGACCGCACGCGGATACTTGTACGGAGCCAGCGTGTTCTTCACGTGGTTCTGGATCTCCTCGACGAGCTCGTCGTCGCCGGTCGTCCCCTCGGTCGTGACGACGAACGCCTTCACGATCTCGCCGCGCTGCTCGTGGGGCGCGCCCACGACGGCGACCTCGGCGACGGCCTCGTGTTCCTCCACGACGGCTTCGACCTCCGGGCCGGGGATGTTGTAGCCGCTGGAGACGATGAGGTCGTCCGCACGCGACTTGTACTCCAGCCGGCCGTCCTCCCGCTGGACGAAGATGTCGCCGGGGAACGACCAGCCGTCCTCGACCGCCTCGTCCTGCTTCTCCGGACGGTTCCAGTACTCGATGCCGGTCGGCCCGCGGACCGCGAGCATCCCCGGCTCGCCGCGCTCGCACTCCTCGCCGGTGTCCGGGTCGACGATCTTACACTCGTAGCCGGGAACCGGGAACCCGGTCGCCGTCGGGTCGACCTCGCCCTCGTGATGGTGGCTCACGAAGATGTGGAGCATCTCGGTGGTTCCGATCCCGTCGAGCAGCTTGATCCCGTATTCCTCGCGGAACTGCTCGAACGTCGTCGGCGTCAGCGGCTCGCCGGCGCTCATCCCGACCCGCAGCGAGGAGACGTCGTACTCGTCGGGCCCGTCGGGGAACTTCGCGAGCATCTGGTTGAACGCTGTCGGGATCGAACACAGCACCGAGATCCCGTGGTTCTCGACCGATTCGAGCAGGTCGCCCGGGCTCGCGTCCTGCGTCAGGCTCGTGCTCGCGCCGAACCGGAGCGGGAACGTGACGAGGTCGCCGAACCCGTACGCGAACGGCAGCGGCGGGTTGCCGCCGAACACGTCGTCCTCGGTCGGCTCGAGGCAGTACCGCGCGTACGTGTCCGCCGTCGCGAGCATCTGCCGGTGGGTGTGGATCGCCCCCTTCGGCCGCCCGGTGGTGCCGCTCGTGTACAGCATCAATGCGAGGTCGTCGCGCTCGGTGTCCGCGGCCTCGAGCTCGGGGCTCGCGGCGTCCATCAGCTCGTCGTAGCTGTGGTGGTCGTGTTCGATCCCGTTCCGCTCCGCCACGACGACGTCCTCGACGGTGTCGAGGTCGGGCAGCGCCTCGTCCACCTCGTCGAGTAGGTCGTCGTAGACGACGATCGTGGTCGCCTCGGCGTTGTTGACGATGTACCGAAGCTCCTTGGCGCGGAGCAGCTTCATCGAGGGCATGGCGACGGCCCCGATCTTCTGGACGGCGAGACACGTGATCACCGGCTCGGGGCGGTTCGGGAACCGCACCAGGACCCGGTCGCCGGACTCGACGCCGAGCTCCCGGAGCGCGTTGCCCATCCGGTTGACCCGCTCTTGAAGCTCCTCGTAGGTGATCGTCTCGTCCTCGAAGTAGACGGCGACGTTATCTCCCCGGCCCTCGCGGACGTGGCGATCGACGAGCTGGTCCGCGGTGTTGATCTCCCGAGGGTAGTGTGCCTCTGGGATCGGGTATACGTAATCCGGCGAGTCCGATTCGTCTGGCAGGTACTCCGTCGGGACGTTGGACTGCATCTGTGTGTCTATCCTCACGATCTTAAATGGAATACTTAACGGTTGCTATCCGGTCATTTCTTCGGGAGAGCCGATCGCGTCGTCGCGAGAGCCGAGACGGTCTGTGCCGTCCCCGTGGCGCGTTCAGGTCCAGAATCCGTCGGGGTCGAACGTCCGGATCAGATCGAGTTCCTCCGCCGTCGGTTCCGGCGTCGTCGTCACCGGTCCCTCCCCGACCTCCGGCGCGGTCCGTACCTCCCACGGGAAGTCCGCGAGCATCGCCTCGCGGTCGACGCCGGGGTGGACGCTCCGGAGGAACAGCTCGCCATCGGCGAACCCGAAGGTTGCCTTCGAGGTGACGAGCGCGTCGGGGCCGCCGCCCGGTGCCGGATGATTCTCCCGTCCCGAGCCGTCGTCGGCGTGTCCCGGGCTCGTGACGTAGTTCACCTCCTCGACGAACCGGCGGGACTCGTGTGGCATCAACAACACCGTTCGCCCGGCCATACAGGCGATGTCGCAGGCCCCGCCGCTGCCGGGGAGCCGGATCTCGCGGTCGCCGGCGCGCACCCGGGTCGTGTTCAGGTTGCCGTATCGGTCGACCTCCGCCCCGCCGAGAAAGCCCACGTCGACGTCCCCGCGCTGGAGCCGGCTCATGATGTCCAACATCCCGGTCGTCGAGACCGCCCGATTCAGGTTCGGGAGGTCACACATCGTGTGGATGAAGCCGTCCGCGGGGCCGTCCCGAACCACGCCGCTCTCGTAGACCGCCATCGAGTCGGGCGCGTGGGTGCTGACGGCGACCTGGAAGGCGATGAGCGGGAGCCGCATCCCCACGAACGCGGTGTCGCCGTCCTCGATCTCGGCGGCGGCCGCGCTCACCATCAGCTCCCGCGGCGCGTACGCCTCACTGGCCATAGCGCACCTCCGCGGCGACCGTGGGCTCGGTGATCGACAGGTCCGCGTCGACGCCTCGCATGTACTCCTCGCGGTCGTCGACCCCGTAGACCCACTCGTCGGCCCACTCATCGAAGGCCGCCTGCGTGTCCGTCGCGCCGTGATAGCGCAGGTAGTACTCGTTGTCGCGGTTGTAGTGGCCCGCCACGGGCGATGGGTGTGCGCCCCACGGACACTCGACCACCGCTGACACCTGCTCTCTGGTGATCGCGGTCCGGCTCGGGTCGCTGTGGATGGTCTCCGGGTCGACGACTTCCTCCGCGGTCACGAGCACGTTCTCGGCCGCGCCGACCGCCGGGCCGACGATCCCCGTGTTCCCCCACAGGTGGACGTCTCCTTCCGGGCTGGCCCGCTGGGCGTGGACGATCGCCCAGTCCGGCTCGATCGCCGGGACGTACGCCACCTCCTCCCCGCCGAAGGGGTCGGTGCCGGCCTCGAAGCAGTCGCTCTCGGCGAAGACATCGCTCCCGAGAAGCGACCGGGTGGGGAGGAACGGAACGCCGAGCGCCCCCGCCCGTAACGCGAGCGCGATGCTGAAGTTCGAGTGGTTCTCGACGTCGATCTCGTCGTTCTCGACGGCCTCTCGGAATCGATAGCCGGTGCCCGCGCTGACGTTCCCGACCCACGCTGCCCGGACCCGCGAGACCGCCCCGCAGCCGATCAGCTGGTCGAAGAGGAGGTCGCTTATCGGGCCGATCAGCGTGAGGTCGTCTACCCCCTGCCGGGCGAGTTCGTGTCCCGCCGCGAACGGGATGGCGTGTTCGAGCGCGAGGCCAGTCGCGACGGAGCTCCCCGGCGGGATCCGCGACACCGCATCGGAGAGTGACTCCGAGGATTCTGCTGACATGTGCTCTCACGTCTTCGATCATGTTATATAAATCCCGACGGCGCCGGCGGTCCCGCCGATTATCTGTAACGAAAAATATATACGGAGCTTCGACGAGAGTGTGGATATGTCTCACGACCCAGGGACCAGTACGGGCAGTCGAGGATCCACGAACCGTTCGGTGTCGACGACGTCGCGCCGCCGGTTCCTCGTCAGCGGTGCCGCGGCGGGGGCGACGGCGCTGGCCGGCTGTGCCGGCGGCGGCGGCAGCGACACTCTCACCGTCGGCCACGTGTTGCCGACCTCGGGGACGTACGCGCTGCTCGGCGAGAGCATCATGAACGGCTTCGACCTCTACCTCCAGCAGAACGACGGACAGCTGGGCGGCTACGAGGTCGAGACCGTCCAGCGTGACACCGCCGGAGAGACCGACACGGGCGTTACGATCACCAACGAGTTCCTCGTACAGGAGGGCGTCGACGCGCTGGTCGGTCCCGTCTCGAGCGCGGTCGCGATCGCGATGATGCAGACGGTTCAACAGGAATCGAGCGCGATCTGGCTCAACGCCAACGCGGGCGACTACCGCGTCACGCAGGACGGCTGTATGGATCTCCACTTCCGGACTTCCTTCAACGACTGGCAGACGTCGGCCCCGCTGGCCCAGTGGGTGTACGAGAACGTCGCCGACAACGTCGTGTTGTCGTACGCGGACTACGCCTTCGGGCAGAACTCCAAGAACTTCTTCCAGGAGGCGTTCGAGGAGGCCGGCGGCGAGGTCGTCGGCGAGGTGGCCGCCCCGCTCGGCACCGACGACTACTCGCCGTTCCTCGGCGACATCGAGAGCAGCGGCGCCGACGCCGCCTTCTCCTTTTTCGCCGGCAGCGACGCGGTCAACTACATCTCGCAGCTCAGCGACTTCGGCCTCGACGACGAGCTCACACAGACCGGCAGCGGCTTCCTGCTCTCCGAGGACACCCTGCCCGCACAGGGCGAGGCCGCTCTCGGCAAGTACTCGCTGCTTCACTACACCGCGACGAAGGAGACGGACCGGAACCAGACGTTCGTCTCGAACTACAGCGAGGAGCACGACCGCCAGCCGAACGTGTACGCCTGTCAGGGGTACGACTCCGCACAGGCGCTCGACATCGCGGCGTCCAACGCGGACTCGACGGACGCGTCCGACCTCGCGTCGGCGCTCTCGGGCGCGGAGCTCGACAGCCCGCGCGGGGAGTTCAGCTTCGACCCCGACACGAACGAGCCGCTCCAGAGCATGGACGTCCGGGAGGTCGTTCAGGGCGACGACGGCGTGGAAAACGAGGTCGTCGCGACCATCGACGACATCGAACTCCCCGATTGGGGCTGCTCGCTCTAAGTCGATGGTGGGGCCATGGGACCGGTACGGCGACCCGACCGCGTCCGCACACGGGGGCGATCCCTGATGTTCGTCGAGTTCTCGAGCGTCCTCAGAGCGACCATGCTCGGCGTCCAGCTCGGGATGACGCTCGCGCTCGTCGCCGCCGGACTGACGCTCATCTTCGGCATGCTCGACGTGATCAACTTCGCGCACGGCTCGCTGTACATGATGGGCGCGTACCTCGGCGTCACCGTCTCCGCCCAGTTCGGGAGCTTCTGGCTGGCGCTCCTGATCGCGCCCCTCGCCGTGGGCGTGATCGGCGCGGTCATCGAGGTATTCGGGCTTCGCGCGCTCTACGGCCGGAACCCGCTGTATCACATCCTGTTGACGTTCGGTCTCGCGGTGATGATCCAAGGACTGGTCGTCGAGATCTGGGGCGGGCAGTCGCTCCGGATAGAGGCGCCAGCGTCGCTCGCGGGCACGGTCCAGCTCGGGCCGGTGGAGTACCCGGTGTACTGGCTGTTCGTGCTCGCGATCAGCACCCTGCTCATCGCCGCGGTCTGGCTCATGATCGACCGGAGCGACCTCGGCATCCTGATGCGCGCGAGCGCGCACGACACCGAAATGGTCGACGCGCTCGGCATCGACGTCTCGAAGGTGTTCACCGGCGTCTTCGTCTTCGGCGCGGTGCTCGCGGGGGTCGCGGGCGTCCTGTTGGGTGCCTCCCGCTCCGTCAACCCCGGCATGGGGTTCGGCGTCATCATCGAGACGTTCGTGATCGTCGTCATCGGCGGGCTCGGGAGCTTCAAGGGCGCGGTCTACGCCGCGCTCGCGGTCGGACTCGTCACCGCCTACGGGGCGCTCATCGCGCCGTCCGTCACGGACATCTTCCTGTTCGCCATGATGGCGGTCGTGCTGATGATCAGACCGAACGGCCTGTTCGGCGCCACGGAGGCCGCGTAGATGAGCCTCCTCGACGCCTTCGATCCGCGTGAGACCGGGTCGAGCACCGACGGGATCCTCTCGAACCGGGGTCGCTTCGGGATACTCGCGTTGATCGCCGCGCTCGCGGTTCTGGGGCCGGTCGCGTCGGCGGTTCGGCCGTTCTGGCTGTACCTGCTGATCCAGATCCTCGTGTTCGCGCTGTTGGCGCTCAGCCTCGACTTCGTCTTCGGGTACGCCGGTCTGCTGTCGTTCGGCCACGCGGCGATGTTCGGGACGGGCGGGTACGCCGCCGCGCTGTTGATCACGCACGTCACCGCCAACGCGCTCGTCGTGTTGCCGGCGGCGGTCCTCACCGGCGTCGTCGTCGCCGCCTTCATCGGCTGGTTCAGCGTCCGCGCCCGCGGGATCTACTTCGCGATGCTGACGCTGGCGTTCGCGCAGATCTTCTACGTCATCGCCTTCGCGGACCTGCCGTCGACCCTGCTCGGCGTGGAGACCGTCACCGGCGGCGACAACGGGATCGTCGGGCTCGCGACGCTCGAGACGTTCGGGCTGCTCGACCTCTCCAACCGGATGAACTACTACTTCCTCACGCTCGGGCTGGTCGCCCTGTCGCTTCTGGCCATCGTTCGGCTCGCGAACTCACCGTTCGGCCGCGTGCTTCAGGGCGTCCGCGAGAACGAGGACCGGATGGCGTTCATCGGATACGACGTCCGCCGATACAAGGTGATCGGGTTCGCGATAAGCGGCGGGTTCGCCGGACTCGCCGGCGGCCTATACGTCCCGTTCCAGAGCCTGGCTCAGCCGCAACTGCTCAACTGGACCTTGAGCGGCGAGCTCGTCGTGATGTTGCTTCTCGGCGGGCTCGGAACCCTGTGGGGCCCAATGCTCGGAGCTGGCGTCGTGGTGCTGCTCGAAGAACAGCTCAGCGGCTTCGCGGCTTGGGAAGTGATCCTCGGGTCCGTCTTCGTCGTCGTCGTGATCTTCGCGCCCCGGGGGATCGCGGGCGCGCTGGTCTCCCTGTGGGAGGACCCCGAGGACGCGATCGGAAACGTTCGGGACGCGTTGGCGAACTACCGTGAGAAGGTGATGAAATGAGCGACCCGCTGCTCCGCACCGACTCCGTGACGAAACGCTTCGGCAAACTAACCGCCGTCAGCGACGTGTCGCTGTCGATCCCGGAGGGGGGAATCAGCTCGATCATCGGTCCGAACGGGGCCGGCAAGACCACGCTTTTCAACCTCTTCACCGGCAAGCACGCGCCGACCGAGGGCTCGATCGAGTTCCGCGGCGAGGAGATCGGCGGGCTCTCCCCTCACGAGATCGTCTCCCGGGGGATCGTCAGGTCCTACCAGATCACGAACTTCTTCTCGGAGCTCTCGGCGCTCGAGAACGTCCGGCTGGCGACCCAGGCGGACCGGACCGGGTTCGGTCCCGACGACTTCCTGCGGCACCACGCCTCGCTCTCGGACGCGGCCGACGAGGCGGAGGCGGTGTTAGAGCGGGTCGGTCTGCTCGACGTCGCCGACCAGACGGCGGCGAACCTCGCGTACGGGCAGCGTCGACACCTCGAGATCGGGATCGCGCTCGCGACCGACCCGGACCTCCTGTTGATGGACGAGCCGACCGCCGGGATGGGCCCGGAGCAGACGAACGCGACCGTCTCGCTCATCGAGGACATCGCCGAGGACGCGACGGTCGTCCTCATCGAACACGACATGGACATCGTCATGAACGTCTCAGAACGGATCGCCGTGATGAACAAAGGCGAACTGATAGCCCGCGGAACGCCGGCGGAGATCAGTGAGAACGAGGCGGTCCAGCGCGCCTATCTGGGGGGTGAGTGAGATGTCAGAGTTGCTCTCCGTCGACGGGATAGACACCTACTACGGCGAGAGTCACGTCCTGTTCGACGTGTCGCTCTCGGTCGACGCCGGGGAGGTCGTCGCGCTCGTCGGCCGCAACGGGGCCGGCAAGACCACCACGCTCCGGAGCGTGATGTGTCTCACCCCCGCGGCCGAGGGGACGATCGAGATGGACGGCGAGGAGATACAGGACCTCGACCCGCACGACGTGCGCCAACGCGGGATCTCGTGGGTCCCCGAGGAGCGCCGGGTGTTCGGCGGCCTGACGGTCGCGGAGAACCTGCGGCTGGCCGCCCGTGGCGGCGAGGAGGACCGCACGACGCAGATCGAGCGGGTCTACGAGCGGTTCCCCCGACTCGACGAGCGTCGCGACCAGCACGCGGGCACGATGAGCGGCGGCGAACAGCAGATGCTCGCGATCGCCCGCGCGCTCGTCGGCCCCGAGACCGACCTGCTGCTCCTCGACGAGCCGAGCGAGGGGCTCGCACCCCAGATCGTCGAGGACGTGGCGGACATCATCCGGGAACTCAACGACGAGGGGGTCACGGTCCTCCTCGTCGAGCAGAACGCCGAGATGGCGCTCGGGCTGGCCGACCGCGCGTACGTCATCGAGACGGGCGAGGTGGTCCACGAGTCGCCCGCGACGGAGCTGTTGAACGACCGCGAGGCGATGGAGACCTACCTCGGGGTGAAGTGACGTGTCGACCGACGACTATGACTTCGAGACGGTCGACGTCGCCGTCGAGGACGGCGTCGCCACGATCCGGCTCGCGAATCCGCCCGTGAACGCGATCAGCCAGTCGATGCGTGCGGACCTCTCCGAGGCGGTCGCCGTCCTCGACGAGCCCGAGGTCGACGCCGGGGTCGTCGCCGGCGACGCGGACGTGTTCTCGGTCGGGGCCGACGTCGGGCTCTTCGAGACGGCCCGCGAGTGGACCACCGCCGAGTTCCGGACGAACTCCCGCGTGCTCGGCCGTGCGTTCGAGCGGATCGAGACGACCGAGACGCCCGTGCTCGCCGCGATCGAGGGAACGTGCGTGGGCGGCGGGCTCGAGCTCGCGTTGGCGTGTGACGTCCGGATCGCGGCCCCGGACGCCACGCTCGGGTTTCCCGAGCACAACATCGGGCTCATCCCCGGGCTCGGCGGCTGCTCGCGGTTCGTCCAGCTCGTCGGCCCCGGCCGGGCGAAGGACCTGATCTTCAGCGGCGAGCTGATCGACGGCGAGCGCGCCCGCGAGATCGGGCTCGTCGAGCGCGTCGAGGCGGATCCCGAGGCGGCCGCGAGCGAGTACGCCGCGGACCTGGCCGACGGCCCGACGCAGGCCATCGGCCTGACGAAACGCGTGATAAACGAGGCTCGCGACAGCGACCTGCGAACCGCGGGGGTGCTCGAGTCGCTCGCACAGAGCACGCTCCTGCGGACGGCCGACCACGAAGAGGGCGTCGACGCCTTCCGTGCGGACCGCGACCCGGACTTCTCCGGGGAGTGACGGGACCGGACCGTCCCCTTTCACCGCGATAAATGGAAAGACGCAAGCGAGCCCGCGGCGATCCGGATCCCATGAGCGAGGACGCGGACGCCGTCTATTTCGAGGACGTGGAGCCGGGGACCGTCATCGACTGCGGGAGCACGGCCGTCACCGAACGCGACGTGGTCGAGTTCGCCGAGGAGTTCGATCCCCTTCCGATGCACACCGATCCGGACGCGGCCGCCGAGGGTCGGTTCGGCGGGCTCGTCGCCAGCGGCTACCACACGCTCTCGCTCTCGGTCCGACTGCTCGTCGAGGCGGTCCGGCGGGACCGCGCGGTGATCGCGGGGCTCGGGATCGACGACGTGCGGTGGCACGCGCCGGTCCGCCCGGGCGACGAGATCGGCGTCGTCGACGAGATACTCGACACCCGACCCTCGGAGAGCGACCCGGAGACCGGGATAATCCACGAGTCGATCACGGTCACGAACGACGCCGGTGAGACGGTGTTGACTCTGGAGAACCACGAACTGATCGAACGGCGCGAGCGCGCGGACGAGACGGGAGAACCGGCGTAGTCGGCGGTGTCGTGCGAATTCGTGCGACCGAACGAGTCAGCGCCCCTTCCACTCCGGCTCGCGGTCCTCGAGGAACGCGTCTATGCCCTCGTCCTTGTCCGCGGTCGCGAACAGTTGGGCGAACAGCTCGGCCTCGTAGTCGATCCCGGTCTCGAGGTCCATGCGTTCGCTCGCCTGGACCGCGGTCTTCGCGAACTCGAGGGCGACCGGGCTCTTCTCGGCCATCGACCCGGCGAGGTCGTAGACGCGGTCGTCGAGTTCGTCCGGCGGATACGCCTCCTCGACGATCCCGACGTCGGCGGCCTCCGCCGCGTCGAGGAGCTCGCCCGAGAGGATCAGCTTCATCGCCTGTCCCGTCCCCACGAGCCGGGGAAGCCGCTGGGTGCCGCCGCCGCCGGGGATGATCCCGAGGTTGATCTCCGGCTGGCCGATCTTTCCCCCTTCGGCCGCGATCCGGACGTCACACGCCAACGCGAGCTCGAGCCCGCCGCCGAGCGCGTGTCCGTTCACGCGGGCGATGACCGGCTTCGGACAGTCCGCGACGTGTTCGAAGACCCTCGGTCGTTCGCTCGCCTCGCGCTGTTCGAGCGCGTCACGTTCGCGGAGCTCGGTCACGTCCGCGCCGGCGACGAACGCGCCGCTCTCGACGTCGCCGGTCAACACGACGACCCGGACCGCGTCGTCGTCCGCGACCGCGTCGAGGACCGCGATGAGGTCCTCCCGAAGCTCCGCGTTGAGCGCGTTTCGCGCCTCGGGCCGCGAGAGCGTCACCGTCGCGACCCCCTCGACGCGGTCGCCCACCGACACGGACAGGGTCTCGCTTTCTGCCGCCGCCGACTCGGTCGCCGTCGACGTTCCCGCCATCACTGCTCACCCCAGTCGCCGCTCACGCCGACGACCTCACCGTCCTCCCAGACGTAGAACCCCTCACCGGACTTCCGCCCGAGCTTGCCGGCCCGGACCTTGCGCTTGAGCAGTTGCGGCGGGCGGAAGCGCTCGCCGAGCTCCTCGCGGAGGTACTCGAGGATGTCCAGCCGCACGTCGAGTCCGACCACGTCACACAGCTCGATCGGACCCATCGGATGGTTGTAGCCGAGCTCCATCGCGGCGTCGATGTCCTCCGGCCCCGCGACGCCCTCCTCGAGCATCCGGATCGCTTCGACGCCGACCGCGACGCCGAGCCGCGAGGAAGCGAACCCGGCCGAATCGGTGACGGTCACCGGCTCCTTGTCGATCGCCTCGACGAACTCCGTCGCCGCTTCCAGCGTCGCGTCGTCGGTCTGCTCGGCGACGACGATCTCCACGAGCCCCATGATGTGGACGGGGTTGAAGAAGTGGAGGCCGATCGCCCGGCCGGGCCGGTCGAGGACGCTCGCGATCTCGGTGATCGAAAGCGAGGAGGTGTTGGTCGCGATCACCGCCTCCTCCGGCGCGTTGGCAGCCACCTCCTCGAACGTCTCGCGTTTCAGATCCATCCGCTCGGGGACCGCCTCGACGACGAACGACGCGTCGCCGACGGCGTCGGGAAGCGAGGTGGTCGTCTGGATCCGCTCCAAGGTCGCTGCCTTCTCCTCGGCGGTCAGCTTGTCCCGGTCGACGCCGCCTTGGAGGTTCGACTCGATCGCGTCGACGCCCGACTCGAGGATGGATTCCTCGATGTCACGGATCGTCACCTCGTATCCCGCCATCGCGGCGACCTGTGCGATACCGTGGCCCATGGTCCCGGCTCCAAGTACGCTTACACGCATCGTTCACATCGTGAGTAACCACGTACATTAGCGTATCGAGTCGGGAAGTCCACGAACGGTGAGCACGCGACGAAGTGAGGTGAACGTCGAAGCGGGCAGAGGAGCGATCCCTGTAGTGGTCGTTGATCAGTGGAGCCGTCCCTCCAGAACTGAACTCACGCGTCCGCCGACTTCGACGTCGATACCCTCCGGTCCCTTCGACGCTCGAAGCCGGAGGAGCGAGGGGCGTCCCATCTCGTAGCCCTGTTCGACGGTGACCTCGATATCGTCCGTGTCGAAGTAGTCGTGTTCGACGAGATAGGCGGCGAGACACCCGTTCGAGGAGCCCGTCGCGGGGTCCTCCGGGACGCCGGAGCAGTCGGCGAAGACGCGGACGTGTAGGTCGTTGTCCTCGGACGTCTCGGTGGAGAACACGAGCACGTTCACGTTGCCGTGGGAATCGATGAGCCGGTCGTAGTACGGTTCCAGTTGCGTCTCGGCTCGTCGGACGGCATCGAGGGAGTTCAAGGGGACGACGACGGTGGGAAGACCGGTCGAGACGAGCTCGATCGGATGGGAATCGTCGACCTCCGATACGTCGAGACCGAGGATCTCCGCGAACAGCTCCGGGGGGAACTCGTCCTCGAAGGTCGGCTGGATCTGACGCATCCAGTAGGTCTCGTCGCCGTCGTGGTCCTCGACCCAAACGGGGATCTCGCCGACGCCGAGGTTCAAGACGACTTCCTCCGGGAGGTCGTCCCGGAGGTGTTCGCGGATGACGAACGCCGTTCCGAGCGTCGGGTGGCCGGCGAAGGGGATCTCCTCGGCGGGGTCGAAGATCCGGACGTCGTATCCGTTCTCCGTCGTGTCGGACGATTCGATGAACGTCGCTTCGGAGAAGTTCGTCTCGCGGGTGAACGCGAGCATCTCGTCGGTGGAGAGGTTCGATGCGTCACGGACGACCGCCAGTTGATTCCCCGTGTACTTCCCCTGTGCGAACACGTCCACGAAGTGGACTCGGTTGGTCGACATTTGCGCCCATCGATTCGGGGCATCCCAATATCTGTAGCGGTTCCGGCGGGTGTACCATGTCGGTCTCAGTGATCGAGATAGGCGAAGGAGTGGGCGATCGATTGCGGTGGCGTCGCCGGCGACCGCGAACCGCCCGCGAGGGACGCGGCGAGTGGAACGAGCCGCGAGGCTGGGGAGGCGTGAGGTGCGGGGCTGTGCGGGGTGGGATTCAAAGGGGCAGTCGCGAGGACGAAGCCTGACGACGCAAGGACCGCAGGAGCGAACATAGTGAGCGACGAGGACCACAGCGAGTCACGCGAGTCCTCGCGACTGGGGCTTTGGTGATGTTCGCTCCACCAGCAACGCACTCGTTCTCATCAGCCCGATCTCTCACGAAACAACCGTCCAACAAGCAGTCGAAACATATCGGTTGATTCACCCACAGAAACGCAAAAACATCCCCGCGTGATACGTTCTACGACCCCGACCCGCGTCCACAGACTAAGACCGGCCGCTCGGTCCCGAGGATCACGTCCTGGGTGACGCTGCCGAAGAGCGCCTTTCCCGTCGGCGAGCGCTTCCGTCCGCCGACGCAGATCTGGTCGACGTCCTCCCGTTCGGCGTGTTCGAAGATCTGCGTCGCCGGGTCGCCGCTGGTCTCCTCGGCGTGCACCGTGATGCCGCGCTCCTCCAGTCGTTTGATCGCCTCGCGGGCCGACTCGACCTGCGTGACCGACGCGCCGGTCGGGTTGTCGGTGAACACGTGAAGGAGGTGGACGACGACCTCGTCGGAGGCGTCCGCGATCTCCCCGATCGCGTCGATCTGCGCGCCGACTCCGTCCGCATCCTCGTCTATGGCCGCCAGGATCTCGTACATACCCCCCGTTTTCGGGCCTACCCAATAATGGTTACCGGCGATCCCCGTCGTGTGAGGTTCCGCGATCCGAAGACCCGATCGCCCTCAACGACCGACCCGCCCGTTCCCGACTCGGTCCGAGAGCGAATCGAACGACCGTCGATACTGTGGACACGTCGCGATCAATAATATAAGAAAGATTTTACTTCTTTAGAACACACGTATTATCGATATTTCTCTGATCGCTGTGGGAAACCACTATTCGATACTTTTCTCGTTCATATCGGATTTCTATCTATATAATAGAAGAAATTCGAACGAATAGTCGATGAAAACGTAATAGGATCACAGCTCATTTTATTCAGCTATAGACTAATAAGCTATATTTAATATATTGAGATTTGATGATTATCGAACCGTCAGATCGGCGCTGACGCTCGAAAAGTGAAATAACGGAAGGGATCGGTCGTCGTCGGTCGCGACTACTCGTCGACCGCGACGTCGTCGGCGTCGACGTCGACCGCGGCCTCCTCCTCGGCGGCGATCTCCTCGGGACGCGCCTCGAGGGTCAGCTTCTGGACCTCGACGCGGCGCAGCGGGTAGATCGTCTTCGCGTCGGCGTAGACCGCCGACGAGAGGTTGCCGTCGACGATCGCGTCGACGAACGACTCGAAGGTCCGCTCCTCGGCGGCGGCGTGGACCTTGTCGATCATGACGCGGCGGATCGCCTTCTCCTGGGACCGGTCGGCCTTCTTCGTCGTCAGCGCGACCGGCTGGACGCGGATCCGGTAGTCGTCGGTCGTCACGACCGTGATCGACGCCTCGACCTTCGAGGCGCCGCGGCGGACGAGAGAGCGCAGGTAATCGCGCGTCAGCTCGTACTTGATGAACTCGGTGTAGGCCGTGTCACTGCCCACGTCCGTGATCTTGAACGTGAGCTTCGTGTTGTTCGCGCTGGAGTCGCCCGTGAGTTCGCCGAGCGTGGTCGTGATCGTGCGGCCGATCACCTGATCGGGCTCCTCGGCGAGCGTCTCGCCGAGTTCCGCGCGGTCGAACTGTTCGGGTGCCAGTACGTCGTACCAGCGTTTCTGTTCTCTGCTCTTGGAAACTGATCGTTCGCTCATGTGTTGGTGTCCGTGTGTCGTGTGTCCGTGTCGGTGTCTCGTGTCTCCGCCCCGTCGGCGGTCGATTCGTTACCGACCGCCCCGTCGGCGGTCCTCTCGCCCGCGGTCCGGTGTTCGTTTGCCCGCTCGATGACCCGCTCCGCGACCCGCAGGTTCACCACGTAGTCGTCGACGGTCGAGCGCAGCCCACCCGTCGTCGGTCGCTCGATCCGGCAGTCGATCGTGTCGCCGTCGACGCTGACCGCCATCGAGTCGGTGTCGTCGGGCGCGAGCGCGGCTGCGACGAGTTCGGCGTCGGCGTGGGTCGTCCGGACCGCCGCGGTCCGGGTCCCGTCCGTCGAGACGGCCGGGACCCCCTCGTCGTCCGCGACCGCGTCGTCGCCCGTCATAGCGCCCCCCGGAGCGCGGCCAGCGCGTCCGTCGGATCCCCGTCGACGGCGATCCCGCCGCGGGTTCCGTTCCCCCAGCCGGCGCCGCCCGCCTCGCGGGCGGCCGACCGGCAGGCGTCGCCGATCCCGTGATCCCCGGTCGCGGCCGTCGCGAGCGTCCCCGACGACTCGTCGAGGGCGATCGCGACGGGCTCCGGCGACCGGAAGTCCCGGAGTATTCGGGCGACCGTCGGGAGCACGCTCGCCGACGCGTCGACGCGGGCGACGATACAGCCGTCGTACCGACCGGTCGTCGCGGCGTCGACCGCGCGGTGGGCGGCGGTCCCGTGGGAGCGCCAAGCGTCGACGGCGGCCGTCCGGAGATCGTCTCCCGGATCGGCCGCGAGCGCGAGCGCGACGCCGGTCCCCGGCTCCTCGCGTGCGAGGGCCTCGAGGACGTCGGCGTAGCCGCCGATCGTCTCGAACGGAGCGGTCGCACCCGCGTCGAGCGCGTACGGCCGGAGCGCGCGCTCGACCGCCGACGCGCTCCGCGTGCTCGCGTCCTCGGCGGTGGCGACGTCCACGGCGACGAGCGAGGCCAGTCGCCGGTGTGCGTCCGCGTCGAGCTCCGCCGGGAGCCCGAGCGCCGCGAGGGCGGCCCGCGTCGCCTCGACGTCGCCGGAGTACGGCGTCCGGAGCAGCGTCGAGGCCGCGATCCCGTCCGCGAGGTCCGCGGTCGGAATCGCGACGCCGGGTCGTCGCGAGACGAGCTCGGCGCGTTCCGCGGCCTCGAGCGCGTCGCCCGAGCCGTCGGTGCCGGGCACGGAGCCCGCGGCGACGACGCCGGCCAGCGCGATCGCCGGATCGGGCTCGACGCCCAACTCCCGGGCGACCGCGAAGGCGGTCGTGCTCGCGGGCCGTCCCGCGCAGGGCACCGCGTGTGGACCTCGGTCGGCCCCGAGGACCACCGCGACGTCGTCGCCGGCGGCGTCGGGGACGGGGTCACGCGCGATCCGGACCTGAAACGGCACTCCGCGCTCGCGAAGGGCGCGAGCGAGCGTCCCGGCGGCCGCGAGCGCGTCGCCGTCGTCGGTCGCGACGAGCCGGACGAACGGCGCGTCGGCGAGGACGCTGGCGAGCGCGTCGGGCGCGGGTGCGGAGTCGGTGATCGTCTCGGTCACGGGTGAGTCGGTGGGATCGGGCCTCTGTGGTCGTTACCGGATTCGGGTCGGCGCGGCGTTACTCCTCGAGGAGTTCGGCGGCGTTCTCGTAGGTGTAGACGAAGTCCTCGTCGATCTCGTCGCCGCGGTAGTAGTCCGCCAGCCGGCGGATCTTCGATTCCGTGTTCTGGAGCGCGCGCTTGTTCTGGTGGTCCTGGCCGTTCTCGGCCATGTGCTCGCGCAGGCGGACCGCGCGGGCCAGCAGGTTCCGCAGGTCCTCGGGCAGGTCGGGGTCGGCGTCGTGTTCCTCGAGGATCTCGGTGATCTTCTTACCGGTGGCGAGTTTGACGTCGGGGACCGGGACGCCCTTGACGCCCTCGTCGCGCAGCTTGATCCCGATGACGCTCGGGTCCTCGCCCTGCTCCGCCAGTTCGACGACGCGGGACTCGATGTCCTCGGCGTCGACGTCGCTCCACTCCGGGTTCTCGTCCGTCGCCGGCTTGTCCGAACCGGACGAACCGCGACGGCGCGTGTGCATTCGTGCCATTGGTTGAGTTGGAACGGCACAACCGCGAGTACGTGACCGCACCCCGCGCGACGCGGCTCTCGGAGCGCTCGCAAGCGCGAGCGGTTCCGGTGAGCGCCCGAAACCGGACGTCTCGGCCGCGTCGTCGGAGCGACGGTGCACCGCTACGTTCCCAAGCCGTGGGTGAATAGGCCCCGGCGCGTCGGATCCGCAGCTGTGCTGTTCCCGTTCGACCGGTCGACGGCCGGACTCTTAAGCGTGTTCTTGTCGAGTTCACGCGGTCTCGCCCGGAGTCGGCGGCGGTGGGGTCCCGTCGACGGAAAGCAGCCCTTAAATTCTCGCTGTGAGATCGGTTCGTAGGTGAGAGTACCTCATGACAGACCGACCAGACGGTGAGGATCCGTCCGCGTCGATGGGCGCCGCCGGCGGTTCGAAGACCGAACCGCGGATCAGCTTCTACGGCGGGAAGTGGGCGAGCACGGTTCCGCTCGGCTTCTTCATCCTCTGGGCCGTCTTCCAGAGCGGCGTCCTCGGCATCGGCGACACGAACGGGCTGGTGATCGGGGCGTTGATCGGAACGATCCTCGGGTTGTTCTTCGTGCGCGGCGACTGGAAGACGTACGCGGACACCATCTTCGAGGGGATGACCCAACGCGTAGCCGCGACGGCGATCGTCGCGTGGCTGTGGGCGGGCATGTTCGCCGAGACGCTCCAGGTCGGCGGCTTCGTCGAGGGGCTAATCTTCGCCGCCGACGCGCTCAACGTCGGCGCGGCGACGTTCCCGGCCGCCGCGTTCGTCCTCTGTGGCCTGCTCGCGACCGGGATCGGGACGGGGTACGGGGCCACCGTCGCGTTCGTGACGCTCTTTTTCCCGGCGGGCGTCCTCATCGGCGCGAACCCGGTGTTGCTCTTCGCGGCGATCCTCTCCGGCGCCGTCTTCGGCGACAACCTCGCGCCCGTCAGCGACACGACGATCGTGAGCGCAGTGACGCAGGACGCGGACATCGGCGGCGTCGTCGCCTCGCGGTTCAAGTACGCGATCGTCGCCGCGGTGCCCGCCTTCATCGCCTACCTGATCATGGGTTCGGTGCTGTCGGGCGCGAGCCTGGAGGGCGCCGCGGCCCTCCGTGACACGGCGACCGCGCCCGGTTTGGT
The DNA here is from genome assembly GCF_900182635.1 of Halorubrum cibi. Classification (GTDB taxonomy): domain Archaea; phylum Halobacteriota; class Halobacteria; order Halobacteriales; family Haloferacaceae; genus Halorubrum; species Halorubrum cibi. The sequence goes on from NZ_FXTD01000007.1 coordinate 33,713, forward strand.
CCACCTGATCTCGATGGGTGTCGTGATCGCCACCGCCGTCGCGGGGCGACACATCGTCGAGGCGATCTCCTGGGGTCTCGTCGTCGCGGTCGGCTTCAACCTCGCGCTCGGGCTCTCGTCCGTGAGCGATATTCTCGTGTTCACCGTGACCGAGGCCGGGACGTTCACCGCGCTGCCGTTCGTCGCGGTCGGCGACACGGCGGGCGTCGGCGGGAGCCTCTACGCCGGTGCGATCGGGTTCTTCCCGCTCATCGTGTTGACGCTCCTCATCGTGTCGATGGCGCAGATCATGATCCGCGGCGGCGGCTTCGCGGCGATCCAGGAGTTCCTCTTGAACTCCGTCGCGACCACCGTCCGCCGGGCCGAGGTGACGATGGTGCTCGGCACCGCCGCGATCAACGGGATGATCACGATCAACACCGCAGCCGAGATCGCGATCGCGCCGTACATCGCGCGGATCGGCGAGAAGTTCAACATCAACGGCTACCGACGGGCGAACATCCTGGACGCCAACACGTCGGCGCTCGGCTACATCTTCCCGTGGGCCGGCGGCGTCCTCGTCGGCTACCAGGTCATGGTCGGGCCGAACGGACTCGGCGCGGAGTACGGTCCGGAGATGGTCGTCAACCCGATCGAAGTCGTGCCGTACGTGTTCCACGGTTGGTTCCTCGTGATCGTCTTCCTGGTGGCGGCAGTCACCGGGTTCGGGAGGGAGTACGTTCCCGATCGGACCTCCGGGGAGGTGTCGCGCGCATGAGCGCGCTCGACAAGTTCCTCGCCGGCTGGTCGTTCAGGAGTTCGACGCCCGACTACGAACCGGGCGACACCATCGAGGTGATGGTCACCGGCGAGAAGGGCGGCGAGGCGACCGCCCGTATCGGCGACTCGATACTCCGGATCGAGGGCGCGCCGGACGACGCGGTGGACACCCGCGTGCTGGTCGCGGTCGAGACGTGGGACGGGTCGACCCACCGCGGAACCGGGACGTACCGGGAGACGGTCGGCGGGAGCGCCTTCTGAGTTCCCTCGCGGGGGTCTCCCGCGTCGGCCGCCGTCTCTGCCACCGCCTCCGTCGACTCCGTCACCTCCGGCGCCTCCGCCGCCGCGTCGGACCGGGTTGCTTTTTAAGACGACTCCCGAAGGGAGAGCCGTGCTATCGGTCGAGTTGCACTCCCACTCGGCGCTGTCCCACGACGGGCGTGACCCGGTCGACCTCCTCTTGGAGCAGGCGGCCGCGGTCGGTCTCGACGCGCTCGCCGTCACGGACCACGACGAGATCGACGCGAGCATCGAGGCGGCCGAGAAGGCCCCCGAGTACGGGATCGTCGGGATCGTCGGGATGGAGGTCACCTCCGCGGCCGGCCACGTGCTCGCGTTCGGGATCGACGAACTCGTTCCCAGCGGACTGCCGTTCGACGAGACGCTCGACCGGATCCGCGAGGCCGGCGGGATCGCGGTCGTCCCCCACCCCTTCCAGAAGACCCGTCACGGGGTCGCCGCGCACGTCTCCGAGGACCAGCTCGCGAGCGCCGACGCGATCGAGGTGTACAACTCCCGACTCTTCACGGGCCGTGCGAACCGCCAGGCCGAGACGTTCGCCGTCCGTCGGAACCTCCCGATGACCGCCGGCAGCGACGCGCACATCTCCGAGATGGTCGGTCAGGCGGTCACCGAGGTCGGCGCGGACGAGCGCTCGGCCGACGCGATCCTCGAGGCCGTCGCAGACGGGCGGACCAGCGTCGTCGGGAAACGCACGCCGTGGCGCGTCTCGCTCCGCCAGTTCGCCGGCGGGGCGAAGCGCCGGGCGCTCCGGACGATCGGCGGGCTGCGACGGTCGTGAGGTCGACCCGATGACCGCCGATCGCGAGGGCGGACGCGTCGATGGTCGCCTCCGGGGCGCGTCACCGGAACTCGTCGCCGAGGCGATCCGCGATCGGGACCCGCTTCCGGGAACTCGCGGGTTCGCCGGGGTGCTGTCGAGTTCGCCGCCGTCCGTCGTCGAGAGCGGAGGGCCCGACGGCGGGGGACGAGTCCTCGTCCGCGACGTCCTCGGCCGCCAACCGCTGTTCGTCGAGGCCGACGCGGCCGACCCGACCTGCCCCGAGTCGTGGAGCTTCGACCGAGCCGATCTCCGGCACCCGGCACCGATCCCGGCCGGGTCGGTCGTGTCGGCGACGGAACGCGATCTCCGCTGGTCGCTCCCGACGCCCGCCGCCTCGGACCCCGAACCCGCTCAGGCGGCCGTCGACGCCGCGATCGAGGGGACGCTCGCCGACCTCGCCGCCGAGGACGCAGCGCTCTCGACCGACCGGCTCGCCGTGGCGTTCTCCGGCGGGGTCGACTCGGCGCTCGTCGCGAGCGCGGTCCCGGACGCGCCGTGTTACGTCGCGGGCTTCGAGGGGTGTCACGACGTCGCTGCCGCGCGCGCGGCCGCGACCGCGATGGGTCTGGACCTGCGGGTGGTAAAGCTCTCGCACGACGACCTCCGGCGGGCGATCCCCGAGGTCGCGTCCGCGACCGGTCGAGAGAACCCCATGGACCTCAACATCGCCGTCCCGCTGTACCTGACCGCCGAGGCGGCCGCGGCCGACGGGATCGACCGACTGGCGGTCGGCCAGGGCGCCGACGAGCTGTTCGGGGGCTACAGCAAGGTCGTCGAACCCGCTGACGACGACCGAGTCGAGGCCGACACCGTCCGGGGCGCACGGACCGAGACGGTTCGGACCCTCCCCGAACAGCTCGAACGCGACGTGCTAGCGCTGCGGGCCGCCGGGGTCGAACCGGTCGCGCCGCTGCTCGACGACCGCGTCGTCGACGCCGCGCTCCGGCTGCCGGGCGAGCTGCTCGCTACGGCCGAGGATCGGAAGGTGGCGCTCCGGCGCGCCGCGACCGGACGCCTGCCGGAGGCGGTGTACACGGCGGACAAGAAGGCGGTTCAGTACGGCACGTACGTCTCGCGGGAGATCGACCGGCTGGCGCGGCGGAACGGGTTCAAGCGACGGATGGAGAACCACGTCGGTCAGTACGTCGCCTCGCTGCTCGAGGGCGACGTCTGAGTCCGAACCTCGCCGAAAAACCGGCCCGTGCGGGCCGGTCCTGACCAAGCCGCGCGTCGGAGTACCAGTCCTGCGGCCGACGCCCGATCGATCGGGCGTCGTGAAAACGAAAGTCCGGTATCGTATAAAATACGCGCAGTGGTGACAAATATGACCACCCGAAAGGAGTGGGATTCAGAGATCCTCCAGAGACATGCGATCGTTTCGGGACGAACGTCAGATACCGCCTCCGGATCCGGATCGAAATTCGACGCTTCAGCGACGCGTGGCGTCCTCCGGAACCGACCGCTCCCGTCCTCGAGTTACCTGACCAGGTACGGATCGCTGCCGGCGATGAACCGGCCGAGGTCGGTCTCGCGTCGGAAGTCGGTCGAGCGGAGCCGACGGAGCGCCTCGACCAGCTCGTCGGCGTCGCCGTCGTCCCACTCGGCCGGCTCCTTGATCGGGAGGACGAGCCAGCCCGACCCGAGCAGCTCCTCGCCGTGGAGCGCGTCCATGTCGACCTCGGTCTTCCACGCGCGGGCGGTGTACTGCCGGAGGACGTGGTCGGTCGCCTTCGCGCCGACCGGGAGGAGGACGTGTGCCGCGATCGCCCTGAGCTCCGCGTCGAAGTACCGCTCCATGTCGTCGTAGGAGGCCGCGGTCGGCTCCCCGTCGGGCAGACACATGTGGAGGTACGAGAGGAACGTTCGATCCGTCGACACCCGACCGGGATCGTCGTCATCGCTCCCGGGTCCCGACGAACCGTCGCCGTCGGCGTCGTGCGGGCCGTCGTCCTCGACGACTTCCGTGAGGAGGCCGGCGTCGGTCAGTGCCTCGAGAAACGCCGCGGACCACGGCTCGCCGGTGAAGGGGATCCGCTCGTCGACACCGCCGTGGACGCCGGGGTGGTCGCCGATCACGTGGAAGTCGGCGTTGGCGTCGCCGTATCCCGGAACGAACGTTGGACAGTCCGGCCGCATTCCGAACGGGTTGCGCGTGCGGTCGGTGACGTTCTTCACGGAATCCGGTAGGAACGCGACCCGTAATAGCCCGTTCGATACCGGACCGCGCCGGCGGGCGACTGCGCCGCGGCGTCGATGCCGAGGCCAACTGATCCCGACCGAGAACCCCCTCGAGAGCCGCCGCAGGTAGGCGCATGCGTACCGAGGGATTCTCATAAGTTATGGAAACGAGTCTGGTTCGACCGGCTTGGGATACGCCGCGATAGCGATCCGGCGACGAACGTTCAACGGATCCGAAACGTTCGATCGAATCGCTAGACTGCGCCGGGGTGAACTCTCCGCACCGGTCACAAAGTATATATACGCCCCTCGACTGCGGACCATCGAAGACCCATGTTCGACCGCATCCGCACGGCGGCCCTCTTCGGCCTCCACCAGGCGACCGTTGCCATCGGGATCTCCGCGTTCCCCGTGGCCGTCTTCGCCCGCAAGCAACTCGGCGTCAACATCCCGGTCCACCGGCTCGTCGAGACCACCACCGAGGCCATCGAGGCCGCCGAGGAGTAATCAGAGCGCACGCTTTTCCGAGGTTCGTCCGACCCGACTCCCGCGAGCCTTCGCTCCGATCGTCCCCCGCGTTTCCACCCCGGAAATGACCGTCGGAACCGGCGGCCGGTCCCCGAAGGGTTGCCTTTATCAGCGCGAGGGGCCAACTGGGCGGTAATGCGAACACCGACCGACGATCTCTCCGACGGGGCGTCCCTCGAACTCGGCCGCGACCAGCCGGTCTTCGGGCCGGAGCTCGGCGAGTTCGAACACAGCGAGCGCCGCGCCGCACAGGCCGACGGCGAGGGCGAGATGAAGACCGGAACGACGACGGTCGGCATCCGCACCGCCGGCGGCGTCGTGATGGCCACGGACATGCGCGCCTCCCTCGGCGGGATGGTCTCCTCGAAGGACGTCCAGAAGGTCGAGCAGATCCACCCCCGCGGCGCGCTCACCATCGCCGGCTCCGTCTCCGCCGCACAGAACCTCATCTCGACGCTCAAGGCCGAGACCAACCTCTACGAGGCCCGCCGTGGCAAGGACATGTCGATGGAGGCGCTCTCGACGCTCACCGGCAACCTCCTCCGCACGGGCGCGTTCTTCATCGTCCAGCCGATCCTGGGCGGCGTCGACGACGAGGGAGCCCACATCTACTCCATCGACGCGCTCGGCGGTACCACCGAGGAGGAGTACACCGTCACCGGCTCCGGCTCGCAGTACGCCCTGGGTGTCTTAGAACAGGAGTACCACGACGACGTCACCGTCGACGAGGCGAAGACCATCGCCGCGAAGGCGATCCAGTCCGCCGTCGAGCGCGACCTCGCCTCGGGCAACGGGATCAACGTCGCCGTCGTCACCGACGAGGGCGTCGACATCACCCGCCACAAGGACTTCGACGGCCTGCTGTAGACGCCGATCCCGTCTCCTCCCCTTCTCACTATTGCGTAGCGCCTCCAACGTCTCCGCCTTCACGTTCCTTTCAGGCCCGCTCGACGTCCTCCTCGGGCGGCCGGATCCCGTCGCCCCAGTAGAAGTGCGGGCCGAGGAGGAGGTAGCCGCCGGAGAGGAACAGCAGCGCGAACGCGAACCCCTCGCCGATCCACGGGGGGAGCGCGGTCGTGAGCGCGTGCGCGACCGGCGTCACCACCACCGCCGCCTGGACGAACCCCATCACGAGCGCGTCCTGCGCGTGGAGGTCGGGGTACGTCACCGTCGACCCCATGAGCACCGCGAAGACGGCGGTCGCGACGACGAGCGGGATCGGCGCGGTGTAGCCCGCTAACACCGCGGCGGCGAGGACCGTCGCCGCGAGCGTCGTCGGGACGCCGACGGTCTCGCGGCTCCCGCTGTCGTAGGCCGTGTACAGCCCGAGGCGGGCGACCGCCATCGCGACGAAGAGCGCGGCGGCTCCGAGCCCGCCGGCGACGAGGACCGCTCCCGCGGCGGCCGGGTCGTCGCCGAGGACGACGACGGAGACGAGGGCCGCGGGGGCGACGCCGAAGGAGGCGACGTCCGCGAGCGAGTCGAGGTACGGTCCCGCCGGCGTCGATCCCCGGTGTCTGGCGACCACCCCGTCGAGCCCGTCGGCGATGGCGGCCAACAGGATCAGCCGGGCCGCCAGGGCGGCGTCGACGGTGGCGGCGACGACCGCGAGGAAGCCGACCGCGGCGTTGGCCACGGTGACCGCGTCGGCGAGACCCAACCGACCGACCCGCAGAGACATACCGGATCGGTCGACGACCCCGCTTTTAGGGTTTGTTATCCGCTCGGCGTCGGTCGACGCTCGGACTTCCCGAGGTCGGTCCGCGGGCGAACTATTAAGCGTCCGATGACCTAACCTGTGGTATGGACCCACTTCCCCTCCAAACCGGTTTCGGACTGGTGAGCGTCGGCCTCCTGTTTCTCATGTTGGTGGTCGTCACGCTCTGGCAGTCCATCGAGATCGTCGACGCCTACGACAAAGAGGCGCTGACGGTGTTCGGCGAGTTCCGGAAGCTGCTCGAGCCGGGCATCAACTTCATCCCGCCGTTCGTCTCGCGGACGTACGCGTTCGACATGCGGACGCAGACGCTGGACGTGCCCCGCCAGGAGGCGATCACGCGTGACAACTCGCCGGTGACCGCGGACGCGGTCGTCTACATCAAGGTGATGGACGCGAAGAAGGCGTTCCTCGAGGTCGACGACTACAAGAACGCCGTCTCGAACCTGGCACAGACCACGCTCCGTGCCGTCCTCGGCGACATGGAGCTCGACGACACGCTGAACAAACGTCAGGAGATCAACGCGAAGATCCGCCGCGAGCTCGACGAGCCGACCGACGAGTGGGGGATCCGCGTCGAGAGCGTCGAGGTGCGCGAGGTCAACCCCTCGAAGGACGTCCAGCAGGCGATGGAGCAACAGACCTCCGCGGAGCGGCGGCGGCGCGCGATGATCCTCGAGGCGCAGGGGGAACGGCGCTCGGCGGTCGAGCAGGCCGAGGGTGACAAGCAGTCGAACATCATCCGCGCGCAAGGGGAAAAACAGAGTCAGATCCTCGAGGCGCAGGGAGACTCGATCTCGACCGTGTTGCGGGCGCGGTCCGCCGAGTCGATGGGCGAGCGCGCCATCATCGAGCGCGGCATGGAGACGCTCGAGGAGATCGGCAAGGGCGAGTCGACGACGTTCGTGCTCCCGCAGGAGCTCACGAGCCTCGTCGGCCGCTACGGCAAGGCCCTCTCCGGCTCGGACGTCCAGCAGATGGACGGCCTCGAGGGCCTCGAGTTCGACGAGGACACCCGCAAGATGCTCGGGCTCGACGACATCGACGAGATCCTCGGCCAGATCGACGAGGCGGCCCAGATGGACGTCGAGGAGCTCGAGAAGGAGGCCGAGGCGGTCAAGTCCGGCGACGCGGGCTCGAACATCAAGTCGGCGGACGAGGTCATCCAGGAGATGGACGAGGAGGTCCCCGACGGCGAGGTCGAGCCGCCCGAGGAGAGCTGAACCGCCGATCCGACCGTTTTCGACCCGAACGAAGCGCTTTTGCCGGGCGATCGCGTACCACGGAGCGTGACTGAAGAGGTCGACGAACGGAAACGTCGGACGCTGCGGCGGTTCGCCGCCGTCGGAGCGGCCGCCCCGTTCGTCGGGAGCGCGAGCGCCGCGGACGACACCAACGAGACCCGGGAGGCGATCCGCGGGTACGTCCCGTCTACGCCGGGCGCGCACTTCTCGAAGCTCCGGGACGACCTTCGACTCGGAACGGGCGAGGCCCAGCACCACCTCCGGAGGCTCGAGGAGGACGGCGAGATCGAGTCGGCCAAGGACGCCGACTACCGCCGGTACTTCCCCGCGGGGCGGTTCGACGGCCTCGACAAGCGGGCGCTCGGCTACCTCCGACGGGAGACGCCGCGCGGGATGATCCTCGCGCTGCTCTCGGACCCCGACGCGACCGGCGCGGAGCTCGCCGACGACCTCGGCGTCTCCCGACCGACGATAAGCGCCGCGGCGGGCGAGTTGGCCGCGGCCGGCCTCCTCGACCGAAGCGAGGGCTACGAACTGACCGAGCCGGAGCGACTGTTGACGCTCGTCGTGCGGTACGCCGATTCCTTCGACGGCGACGCGGTCGCGTTCGCCGACGAGGCGGCCGCGCTCGTCAAGTACGACCCGTAGACCGCGACGACGACGCAGTCGCCGACGTCTCCGGTCGGTCGCGGCGCGATCAGGCCGTCACCATCCACGTCGTGCCCGACGAGTAGCCCCACTTCTCGACGTCGAGCTCGGCGGCCGCGTCGGCGACGGCACCCATGTTGGCGCCGACCTCCTTCGCGGAGAGGCCGAGCTCCTCGGCGATCAGCCGCGATTTGAAGTAGGTTCGGTCGTCCGCGTTGGTCCGGAGGTACTCGAGGATACGGGCCTGTTTCTCCGAGAGGCCGGCCGGTTCGACCGCGATCGGTTCCGCGCGTGCCGTGCTCATGTCACTACGCATGAAGGGTACCCTCAAAAGCCGGTTGGTAGACCGAGTTAACACCGCCACGTCGTGCGGTTTCGACGCGATATCGGGTCGTCCACCCCTCGCCGACGGGGCGTTCCGGTACGAAGTCCGAATCGGGGAGGACCCCGTTCCGGGAGAGTCCGTCGTCAGTACAGATCGGATACGAACGGTCCGAGCGCGCCGGCGACCGCGGCGGCGAGCGCGTCGGCGCGGTCGAGGCTCCCGTCGGTCAGCGCGCCGGCGGCCCCGCCGCGTCGCGCGACGCCCGTGGTGTCGAGCAAGTCGTCCATCACCGGTCCCAGCTCCGCGCCCGCCTCGACGCGGGCCGCGACGTCGTCGGGGAGCCGGAGGCTCGGACCGGCGCCGCGACCGACGCGGTCGCCGTCGTCGACGGCCGCCCACATCACGAGAAAGAGCCCGTCGGCGCCCTCGAACCGGGCCACGCCGCCCTCGAGACCGACGCCGAGGTCGTACTCGTCCGCCTCGAGGACCGCCGCGGCGCGGTTCTCCGCGCCGGCGACGGTCTCGGCGTGGCCGGTCGGCTGCTCGCTCACGCGGGAGGGGACCGAGACGGACTCGATCGATTCGACGGTTTCGTTCGTCTCGAGCGCGCGTTCGACCGCGCGTCGTTTCACCGGATTGCCGCTGCCGACGCCGACTCGCATACGGCGACTCCGTCGCGGACTCACGAATACCCTTCGACGCCGAACAGCCCCGCGAGCCGCTCGATCCCGTCGATCAGCGCGGGGCTCGGCTGGTTCAGGAGCGAGTCGTCGATCACGTGGACCGGCGCGTCGATCCACTCCCTGTCGGCGACGGTCGCGGGGTCGACCCGGTCGCCGCGCCCGCAGACGTGGACGACGACGCGGTCGGGATCGGCGGCCGAGACGGTTTCGGGATCGACCTCGCGGGAGCGCTCGCCCGCCTCGAGAAACGGGTAGCGGCCGCCGGCGGCCCGAACCGCGTCGGGGACCCAGTTGCCCGCGGCCATCGGCGGATCCGACCACTCCTCGCAGTAGACCACGGGACGGTCCGCGGTCGCGTCGCCGGTCGCGTCCCCGATCGCCTCGAGCCGCTCGCGCGCGGCGGCCGCCAGTTCCGCGCCCGCGTCCGGCCGATCGACCGCCGCGCCCGTCTCCCGGAAGCCCTCGATCACGTCCTCGAGCGTGGCTGGCTCGCGGTGGTCGACGGCGAGTCCGCGCTCCCGGCAGTCCTCGGCGAGGTCGGCCTGAAGTTCGTCGCTCGTGAACACGACGTCCGGATCCAGCGCCGCGACACGGTCGAGAGAGGGGGTGAGCCAGCCCCCGACGGGGACGGGGTCGGTTCCGTGTGCGGATCCCGCGTTCGACGGGGGAGCACAGTGGTGGGTGACGCCCACTAGGCACTCGGCCGCCCCGAGCGCGGAGAGGGTCGCGGTCGCGCTCGGGGCGAGCGAGACGACGCGGGGAGCGGTCATCGGTGACGGGTTCGCTCCCGTCGCTCGAAAACGTTCGGATCGCGTGGGGGCGCCGGATCCCCTCGCGGTCCGTCGTGATCGATCGTGTTCATTCGTCGTCGTCGCGGCGACACGTTCCGGGTCTTTTAAGTTACGTTCGCCCGTCTATCGGACAAGACTGCTCCCGGGCGTTCTCGATTACCCGGGAGACAGAGAGCTATGACCGAACGACTACATACCAGGGGGAGTCGCACCCGTGGGGAGACGGAGGAGGAATCGGAGAGCACCGACGAGACGCTGAGCTGTCCGGAGTGTGACGGCCAGGTCATCAACGACGAGGAGCACGGCGAGACGGTGTGTGCGGACTGCGGGCTCGTCGTCGAGGCCGACTCGGTCGACCGCGGGCCGGAGTGGCGCGCGTTCGACTCACGCGAGAAGGACGAGAAGTCCCGCGTGGGCGCGCCCACGACGAACACGATGCACGACAAGGGCCTGTCGACCAACATCGACTGGCGCGACAAGGACGCGTACGGCCGCTCGCTCGGCGCGCGCCAGCGCCAGAAGATGCAGCGGCTCCGCAAGTGGAACGAGCGGTTCCGCACGCGCGACTCGAAGGAGCGCAACCTGAAGCAGGCGCTCGGCGAGATCGACCGGATGGCGAGCGCACTCGGGCTTCCCGACAACGTCCGCGAGACCGCCTCCGTCATCTACCGCCGCGCGCTCGACGAGGACCTCCTCCCCGGCCGATCCATCGAGGGAGTCTCCACGTCGTGCGTGTACGCCGCCGCCCGGATGGCCGGCGTCCCGCGCAGCCTCGACGAGATCGCCGACGTCTCACGCGTGGAGAAGGCCGAGATCGCCCGGACGTACCGCTACGTCGTCCGCGAGCTCAAACTGGAGGTCAAGCCCGCCGACCCCGAACAGTACGTGCCGCGGTTCGCCTCCGACCTGGAGCTCTCCGAGGAGTCGGAGATGCGCGCGAAGGGCCTCCTGAAGAATGCCAAGGAGAAGGGCGTCCACAGCGGGAAGTCGCCGGTCGGCCTCGCGGCCGCCGCCGTCTACGCCGCCGCCCTCCTCACCAACGAAAAGACGACGCAGGCCGCAGTCTCGGAGGTCGCGGACATCTCCGAGGTCACCATCCGCAACCGCTACCACGAGCTGCTCGAGGCCGAGGACGGCCTCGTCGCGTAAACGCGCGACCCGAAACGCCACGTCCCGACCGCGTCTACCTCATGACTCGCTCACGCGACCTCCTCTCCGGCGTCTCGCTCGTCCTCGTCGCCGGCTGGTTTCTCGTCATCACGGGTGCCGGCGGCGGCCGAGCGACGCTCGTCGTCGCCAGCATCGGCTGCGGCGTCGCGGGCGTCGCGTACCTGCTCGCCGCGGCGGACGTCGATCCCGCCGTCGCCGACCGCGATCTCACGCCCGACCGCTTCCGCGCGGTCGCGACCCTCGCGCTCGCGGGCTCGATCCTCGCGCTCGGACTCGACGGCGTCGCCGACGGCCCCGACGCGCTCTCCGTCGTCCTGATCCTCGGCGGTCTCCTCGCGATCGCCGCCGGCTGGCTTCGACTGCGTCGCGTCGGGCGCGTCGAGGCCGACAACGAGGAGCCTCGGTCGGACGGGGAGAGTTAACTCCCCCACCGTCGAAGTGCCGGACATGTTCGAGGAGTTCGTTCTCGCGGCGAGCACCGCCGACCTGTCCGCGGAGCCGCGCGCCCGCGATGCGGCAGACGCCGTGGAGTTCCGCATGGACCTCGCCGAGGACCCGCTGGACCAGCTCGCGGCCTACGACGGGGCGCTCCCGCTCGTCGTCACGAACCGCGCGGACTGGGAGGGCGGCGAGGCCGACGACCTCGGCCGGTACGACGCGCTCGCGGAGGCGATCGCGCACGACTCGGTCGTCGCGGTCGACGTCGAACTCGCCGCGTTCCGGGGGAACGCGCCGCCCGGCGAGCACTCGCACGCGACCGCCCTGCGATCGAGCGCCCGCGAGGAGGGGGTGTCGGTGATCGCCTCCGTCCACGACTTCGAGTCGACGCCGGGAGTCGGGGCGCTCGTCGACCTGCTCGCGGACGCGGCGAGCGAGGGCGACGTGGGGAAGCTGGCGACCACCGCGAACGGCCGGGAGGACGCGCTCGCGATGCTGCGCGCGACCCACGAGGCGACCGCTGCGGGCCGCCGCGTCGCGACGATGTGTATGGGCGAGCCGGGTCGCCACACCCGCGCGGTGGCCCCGGTGTACGGCTCGCGGATCGGGTACGCTCCGGTCGATGCGGCGGACGCGACCGCGCCCGGACAGTACCCGCTCGCGACGCTCCGCGGGTTGGTCGACGGGTTACTGGAGGAGGGGACCGAGTCGTAGGCGACTCAGTCGTGCCGGAAACAGCGCGATCCCGTAAAGGCCATCGCCATGCCGTGTTCGTCGGCGGCGGCGACCACGTCCTCGTCGTTGACGGAGCCGCCGGGCTGGATCACGGCCTCGATGCCGGCGTCGGCCGCCTCCTCGATCGCGTCCGGGAACGGGAAGAACGCGTCGGAGGCCATCACCGCGCCCTCGGCCGACTTCCCGTCGGCGTCCTTCTCGGCTTTCATCGCCGCGAGCGTGACGGCGTCGACGCGGGAGACCTGCCCCATGCCGACGCCGACCGTCTCCGTGCCGGTCGCGAACAGGATCCCGTTCGACTTGACGTGTTTGAGCGTCCGCCAGGCGAACAGCATCGTCTCGACCTGTTCCTCGGATGGTTCACGCTCGGTGACGAACTCGAGGTCGTCTGCGGTCGGTGACTGGCGGTCGCGCTCCTGGACGAGCCGCCCGCCCACGATCGGCTTCTCGACGAACCGCTCGGAGAAGCGTTCCTCGCCCTCCCCCAGCGGGCCGACGTCGAGCACGCGGAGGTTCTTCTTCTCCGTGAGCACGTCGAGCGCGCTGTCGGTGTAGCCGGGCGCGACGACGACCTCCTTGAACGACTCCGCGATCGCCTCGGCGGTGTCGGCGTCACAGCGGCGGTTCAAGGCCACGATCCCGCCGAACGCCGACTTGGCGTCGGTTCGGAGCGCCCGGTCGTACGCGTCGGCGAGGGTGTCGCTCGTCGCGCAGCCGGCGGGGTTGGTGTGTTTGATCACGGCGGCGGCCGGCTCGTCGAACTCCTTTATCAGCCCGAGCGCGGCGTCGGCGTCGTTGTAGTTGTTGTACCCCATCCCTTTCGAGCCGGGGTTCAGCCCGGTCGCGCCGACGACGCTGGCCTCCTCGCAGGCGGGGTCCGCGTACAGCGCGGCGTCCTGGTGGGGGTTCTCCCCGTAGCGCAGCGCGTCGGCGCGGTCCTCCGAGACGAACCGCCGGGCCGGGAAGGAGCCGCCGGTGTCGCCGTCGATCCGGACCGATCGGGGGACTCCCTGCTCGTCGGTCTCGATGTCGACGTTCCCCTCCGCGAACCACCGGATCGCCCGCGGGTACGCGGTGAACTCCGCCTCGTGGAGCACTCGTTCCTTCAGCGACGCGGCGTCGTCATCACCGTAGACCGGGACCGGCTCCTGGGTGAGTATCGGGCCGTCGTCGACGGCCTCGGTGACGACGTGGACGGTACAGCCCGTCGTCTTGACGCCCGCCTCGAGCACCTGCTCGTGGGCGTCGGTGCCGGGGAACGCCGGCAGCAACGACGGGTGGACGTTCAGGGTCGTCGGGGCAGTAGCGAGGAACTCCTCCGTGAGCACGCGCATGTACCCGTCCAGACAGACGACGTCGAAGTCGTAATCCGAGAGTCGATCGAGGATCCGGCGCTCGTGGCTCTCTCGTGACTCGCCCTCCTCGCGGGCGACGACCTCGGTCGGGATCCGGCGCTCGGCGGCGGCCTCGATGACCGGTGCGCCCTCGCGATTTGTTAACACGACGGACAGATCCGCGCCGCCCGGCGCGGCGTCGGCGATGTGTCGCAGGTTCCGTCCCCGATTGCTGGCGAGTCCGGCGATCTTCATGTCCGATCTCTCCGACCGATCGCGTTTATCCGTTACGGTCGTCTTCGGATGAATATACACGATCGAGGATAGGTTAACGACGTTGTCGCCATCAGCGGCACGAGTGTATACACTTCTGTGGGTACCGTCATCGACACGCTTTTGCGCGCGCCATGGACACTCGCGGACATGACCGACGACCCGATCCCCGGACTCTCACGCTCGGACCCCCTCGCGGCCGTCTCCCCGCTCGACGGTCGGTACGCCGGACGAACCGCTCCCCTCTCGCCGTACGCGAGCGAGGCGGCGCTCATGCGGGCGCGGACCCGCGTCGAGGTGGAGTACCTGATCGAGCTGGCCGACCTCGGGGCGACGCCGATCGCGGTCGACGGCGCGGAGGCGGCGGCCCTGCGCGACCTCCACGAGTCCTTCTCGGCGGAGGACGCCAGGCTGATCAAGGACCTGGAGGTCGAGGGCGCGGCCGGATACGCCGCGACCAACCACGACGTGAAGGCGATCGAGTACTTCCTGCGGGTGCGACTGGAGGAACTGGCCGAAGGCGGGACGCTGGAGGATCCGGAGCGGCTGTTCCCGTGGATCCACTTCGGGCTCACGAGCGAGGACGTCAACAACCTCGCACACCGGCTGCTCGTCGGGCCGGCGGCCCGCGAGGTGCTCGTGCCCGCGATCCGCGAGGTGCGCGACGCGCTCGTGGAACTGGCCCACGAGCACCGCGACACGCCGATGCTCGCGCGGACGCACGGCCAGCCCGCGACGCCGACGACCTTCGGCAAGGAGATGGCCGTGTACGCCGCGCGGCTCGGTCGGACGCTCGGCCGCGTCGAGGACGCGGTCGACGACCTCTCCGGCAAGCTCGCCGGGGCGTCCGGTACCTACGCCGCCCACGTCGCCGCCTACCCCGACGTCGACTGGCCGGGCGTCTCCCGCTCCGTCGTCCGGGGGCTCGGACTGGACCACACGCCGCTCGCGACGCAGGTGAATCCGTGTGACGACCTCGCGGCGCTCTTCGACGCGTTTCGAGGGGTGAACGACGTCCTCCTCGATCTCGACCTCGACGCGTGGCTGTACGTCTCGGATCGCTACCTCGGGCAGCGCGCCGTCGAGGGCGAGACCGGCTCGTCGACGATGCCGCACAAGGTGAACCCGATCGACTTCGAGAACGCCGAGGGGAACCTCTCGAAGGCGAACTCGGACCTGACGTTCCTCGCCGACTACGTCACGACCTCGCGGCTCCAACGCGACCTCTCGGACTCGACGGTGAAACGCAACGTGGGGGCCGCCTTCGCCCACTGCCTGATCGGCTACTCGAAGACGGCCGACGGGCTCTCGAAGGTGGTCCCGAACGAGACGGTCATGCGCGAGGAGCTGGAGGCGACTCCAGAGGTGATCGGCGAGGCGGTCCAGACGATCCTCCGGCGCGAGGGCGACACCGACGCCTATGAGCGCGTCAAGGAACTCACTCGCGGCTCGCGGGTCACTCTCGAGGACTTCCGCGCGCTGTTCGACGACCTCGACGTCGACCCGGCCGTCCGCGAGGAGCTACGGGAGCTGACCCCCGCGGGTTACACCGGGATCGCCGCCGAGCTCGCGGACGGGGTCGCCGTCGACGACGAGTAGGCCGACGGCGTTCCGGGGGTACTACTTCTCGACGAACTCCACGAGCACCCCGCCGGTCGACCGGGGGTGAAGGAACGCGACTTCGTGACCCCACGCGCCGAGGCGCGGCTCCTCGTCGACGAGGTCGACGCCGAACTCGCGCGCGCGGTCGAGCGCCGCGGGGAGGTCCTCGGTCGCGAGCGCGACGTGGTGGATCCCCGGTCCCTCGCGCTCGAGGTAGTCGCGTATCGTCCCGTCGGCGACCGGTTCCAGCAGCTCGAAGTGGCCGCCGCCGTCGAGTTCGAGGAAAACGACGCGCATTCCCTCGAACGTCTCCTCGTGGGCGACCGGCGCGTCGAGGAGCCCCGAAAACGAGTCGGCGAGTCCGGCGGCGTCACGCGTGGCGACGCCGACGTGATCGAATCGCATGCCGGACCGTGGGGCGTCAGCGACTTATAGCCGACCGCCGCGACCGCCGTGATCGAGCGGACCGCCGCGACGGAGATCGGCCGGACGGAAGGCTTTGGGTGCCGGCGAACGAAGGGGCACGCGAGTCGTGTCCGATCAGAACGCCGACCAGCCGACCGAACAGAAGACTTCGAGGAGCATCCTCGATACGATCCTCGACGGCGCGCTCCACGAGATGAACCGTGAGCGGTCGGGACTGCTGCTCTCGGGGCTGTCGGCGGGCCTCGACATCGGGTTCGGCCCGCTGATGATGGCCGTAGTGTTGACGCTCTCGCCCGCCGGGTTCGGCGATCTCACGACCGAGCTGCTGTTGGCGAGCGTCTACTCGATCGGGTTCATGTTCGTCATCTTGGGCCGGTCGGAGCTGTTCACCGAACACACCACGCTGGCGGTGATCCCGGTCCTCGACGGCCAGGCGTCGCTCCGCGACCTGGGCCGGCTGTGGGGGCTGGTGTACGTCGGCAACCTCGTCGGCGGGCTCTGTTTCACCCTGCTCGTGATCCTGTTGATGCCGGAACTCGGCGTCGTGACGCCGGCGGCGTTCGAGACGATCGCGTTGAAACTCGTCACCCACGACCTGCCGTGGCTGTTCGTCGGCGGCGTCTTCGCCGGCTGGCTGATGGGCCTCCTGGCGTGGCTGATCACGGCCGCACAGGAGACGACGAGCCGGCTGATCCTCGTGTTGATCGTCACCGGGACCATCGGTCTCCTCCATTTACCCCACTCGATCGCGGGCAACGTGGAGGTGTTGTTCGGGCTGTTCATGTCGCCCGCGATCACCCCGATCGACTACGTCGGGTTCCTCGTGCTGGCGACGGTCGGAAACGCCTTCGGCGGCGCGGTCTTCGTCGCGCTGTTGAAGTACGGACACGTCGTCCGCGGCGCGAACTGAGGGGGTTCGGCGTCCCGTCCGATCGCGGGACTCGCCGCCGCCCAGTCGACGCTCACCGATCGGGGCTGTACTCGCCGAACTCCTCGCGGAACACGTCGGAGACCTCCTGGACGGTCGCGTACGCCTTCACCGCGTCGACGATCGGGGGCATCACGTTCGCCTCGCCGCGAGCCGCCTCCCTGACGGCGTCGAGCGCGGCCTCGACCGCCTCGTCGTCGCGGTTAGCCTTGACCTCCTCGAGCCGCTCGCGCTGTTCGGCCTCCTGTTCGGGATCGACCTCCTCTAAGTCCATCTCGGGCTCCTCGTCCACCCGGAACTCGTTGACGCCGACGATCACGCGCTCGCCCTCCTCGATCTCGCGCTGGCGCTCGAAGGCGACGTCCTGGATCTGTCGTTGGACCCACTGGCTCTCGACCGCCTCGAGCGCGCCGCCGCGGCGGTCGATCTCCTCGATGATCTCGAACGCCTCCTCCTCGATCCCGTCGGTGAGGCTCTCGACGTAGTAGCTCCCGGCGAGCGGGTCGATCGTGTCGGCCGCGCCCGACTCGTGTGCGAGGATCTGCTGGGTGCGCAGGGCGGTCCGCACCGACTGCTCCGTGGGGAGCGCGAGCGCCTCGTCCTTCCCGTTCGTGTGGAGGCTCTGGGTCCCCCCCAACACCGCCGCGAGCGCCTGGTAGGCCACTCTGACGACGTTGTTCTCGATCTGCTGGGCGGTCAGGGTGGAGCCGCCGGTCTGGGTGTGGAACTTCAGCTGTTTCGACTTGGGGTTCGTCGCGTCGAACCGCTCGTCCATGATCTCGGCCCACATCCGGCGGGCCGCGCGGAACTTTGCCGCCTCCTCGAAGACGTTGTTGTGGGCGTTAAAGAAGAAGGAGAGCTGGGGGGCGAACTCGTCGACGTCGAGGCCGGCGTCGAGGGCGGCCTCGACGTACTCGATCCCGTTCGCGAGCGTGAACGCCACCTCCTGGGCGGCCGTCGATCCAGCCTCGCGGATGTGGTACCCCGAGATGGAGATGGTGTTGAATCCCGGCACCTCCTCGGCGCAGAACGCGAAGATATCGGTTATGAGCCGCATCGAGGGCCCCGGCGGGTAGATGTAGAGGTTCCGCGCGACGTACTCCTTCATGATGTCGTTCTGGATCGTCCCACGCAGTTCCGATCTCGGGACACCCTGCTGATCGCCCATCGCGACGTACATCGCGAGCAGGACCGCGGCGGGCGCGTTGATCGTCATCGACGTGGAGACCGAATCGAGTGGGATGCCGGAGAAGACGGTCTCGAAGTCGTCGAGCGTGTCGATGGCGACCCCCGACCGGCCGACCTCCCCCTCGGCCATCGCGGCGTCGGAGTCGTACCCCATCTGCGTCGGGAGGTCGAACGCCATCGAGAGCCCCGAGGAGCCCTCGTCGATGAGGTAGCGGAACCGCTCGTTGGTCTCGGCGGCCGTGCCCATCCCGGCGTACTGTCGCATCGTCCAGAGCCGGCCGCGGTGCATCGTCGAGTAGACGCCGCGGGTGTACGGCTCCTCGCCGGGGAAGCCGACGTCCTCGCGGTAGTCGTGATCGGCGACGTCGGCGGGGGTGTACAGCGGGTCGACCGACTGGCCGCCGGTGTCGGTCGTGAACTCCGCCTCGCGCTCCCCGAACCGGTCGACGGTGTCGCCGTAGGTTCCCTCCTCCCAGGACTCCTTCGCCTCCCGGATCTCGGCCAGCTCCTCGGGGTCGTACATTACCTACACCGTCGTCCGAGCACGACTTAACGGTTGACCCGGGACGCGGCGAGCGCCCCCGACTCACGCGGCGACCGCGCCCGACCTCGCCCGCGTTCAGTACTCCAGCACGCCCGCGTACCGATCGACCGCGATCACGGCGGCCGCGCCGCCGACGGCCGCGGCCGCGAACAGCGGGAGAGCGCTCGTCCACGTCCCGCCGGACTCGGCGAGCCGCATCGAGACTTCGATCACCGGGGCGCGGAGCGCGCCGACGATCAGGCTCACGAGGAACGCGAGCGTCGCGGCGCGGGCGGCCTCGAGCGCGCGTCGAACCGCGTGTGCGATCGTGAACAGCCCGACGACTCCGCCGGCGAGAAACGTCGCGATCGGCGGGATGGTTCCGGCGATCGCGGCGGTTCCTTCGCCCGCGGCGGCCGCCGCGATCCCGTCGATGAACGCGCCGAGCGTCCCCGACATGAACTCGTACTGGCCGAGGACGACGAGCAGCAGCGATCCCGAGAGCCCGGGCAGGACCATCGCGCTGACCGCGATCGCCCCCGAGAGAAAGACGACCGGAAGCGCGTGATCGAGCGCGGTCGCGCCGTACCCCGACGCGAGAAACGCCGCGAGGAAGCCGCAGACCGCCGCCGCCTTCCTGCCCGTCGTCTCCAGATCGACCGCACCGTAGAGTACGAGCGCGGAGGCGGCGATCAGCCCGAAGAAGAACCCGTAGGTCGCGACGGGAAACGCCGAAAGGAGTTCGTCGACGAGGCTCAACACGAGGACGACCGCGGTCCCGATCCCCGCGCCGAGGACGGCGAGGAAGCCGCCGTCGACCTCGCGAAACGCGGCCCGCGCGTCCGCGCGAGCGCTCGGGTGGACCCCGCCCAGCACCCGCGCGATCCGGTCGGGACCGATCGCGGTCACCGCCGCGATCAGCCGCTCGTAGATACCGACGACCAGCGCGATGGTGCCGCCCGAGACGCCCGGGACCGCGTCGGCGGTCCCCATCGCCAACCCCTTCAGATATATCGCGAGCCAGTCCCGAGCGTCCGCCATCGCGGATCAGGGTTCCACGGAGACGTACTCGGGCGCGGTGAGTGCGGCGCTCGACTCGTTCGTCTCGTTTCCTCCGTCGGAGCCGCCGTCCCCGGAGCCGCCCGACTCGTCACCGACCGGGCATTCGGGATCGCCGGAGGGACAGTCGACGATCTCCTCCTCGAGTTCGACGGTCGTGGCGGCGTCGTTCTCGCCGATCACCTGTCCCTCGGTGACCTCGACCTGTCCGACGTTCCGGGTCGTGTAGAGGTCCTCGTCCGTCGTCGTCCCCGTCGTGACCTCGTAAGGGCCGGTCGCCCGCACGCTCGTGTTCGTGTACCCCTCCTCGGGACCGAACTCGTCGTAGCCGGTCGTCGAGTACGGAACGGTGAACTCGAATTCACCGTTCGAGTCCGCGGTCGCGTACTGCGTGTACTCGAAGGTCGCGCCCGAGGGCTTCTCCATCTCCACCGTCGCCCGGACTTCCTCGCCCGGCTCCGCGCCGCTCCCCTCGATCGTCGCGCCGGGGACGCGCTCGAACGTCTTCACCCAGTCGTCCTGATATGCGGCGAGCACCGATTCGCCGAGGACGTCCTGGAAGCTCACGCCGAGCTGCTGGAGCACCCCGACCTGTCCCGCGGAGGCGGAGCGTCCCTGCGATTCGGTGGCGTGAACGAGCCGGTGGTGCTCGAGCGCCTCGACGCGCTCCGAGGGAAGCCCGCCGATCCCGCCGACCTGGGCGCTTCCGTCCTCCTCGACGTACTCACGGGCCGCGGAGACGTTCTCGAACTGGCGGACCATCGTCCTCGGGTCCTCCGGAAGCACGGCGAGTTCGACCTGCTCGCCGCTCGCGGTTTCCGCCGCCTGCGTGTCCCAGTCGACGACGACCGGTTCGGGCTCCACCGCGCTCCCGTGGTGTTCGTACAGCCGGATCATCTGGCTCTCGTGGTACCGCTGGGTGTTCACTTGCATCACCGTGCCGAACCCACCCTGCTGGGTCTGCTGGTAGAGGACGCGGTTGAAGTCCCGCCGCGTCACGTTGCCCGCGTCGTAGAACGTCACCGGCGCGCCGAACTTCGAGTTCGGCGAGGCCATCTGCCGGTCGACCATCACGTACCGGGTGTGTTCACCCTCCGTGCTCTGGCTCGCGAGCACCTCCCGTCCGGCCTCCTCGCTCGGCGCGAGCAGGTAGTTCGCGGCCTCGACGGCGTTCTGCTGGAACGGGTTCGCGTTCGGGATCCGTTCCGCACGGGTGGTGATCCAGTGGCCGTAGTCCCACCACGACTGGACGCCGTAGGCGCCCTCCGGGTACTCGAAGTCGCCGTCGGCGGGACGCTCGTAGGTGCCGTAGTACTCCATTGGGTTGTCGGCGCCCTCGAGCTCGCCCGGGTGCGGCGTCTCGTCGTTCATCCACTGGAGGCTCTCGTCCCACTCGACCACGCTGCCCGGACCGGTCGAGTTACCCGCGGTCCACACCGGCGTGGCGACCCCCACGAGCGGCACGAGGAGGACGGCGAGCACCGCGAGTGCGGTCAGGACCTGCCACCCCTCGATCTCGCGAAGCGCATCGAGCGAGGAGAGGTCGATCGCGTCGAACGTGACTTGAAGGAAGTACGCCGCGCCGACCGCGACGACCACCGCGAGGTAGTAGTTGAAGCGGGCCTGGGTGAATGCGGCGCTCCCGATGAACGCGGCCCACACGACGAAGTACAGCTCCTCCGCGTCGTACTCGACGAGGAACGTCGCGCCGACGAGGAACGCCGCGGCGATGACGAGCCCGACCACCTGCCAGCTCACGCCGACGACCCCGCCGAGCGCGTCGTACAGCTGGGGCACCGCGTAGACGGAGCCGACGACCGCGAGCGCGGCCGGGATGTAGAGCGTGTGGTTCGGGTCGTCGGAGCGGTACAGCGGACGCGCGACGACGTAGAGGACCGCCGCGAGCGCGAGGAAGAAGGCGAGGCCGTACTGACCGAGGACGAAGTCGGCGAAGGAGGCGTTCTGGAGCGGCGGCTGCCCCTCGCCGATGGTGCGGAACGTGGCTCGGGCGCTGAAGCCGACGAAGTTCAGGAGGTTACGCGAGAGCGTCGACCACAGCGACGGGAGCGCGAGCCACAGGAAGCCGGCAGAGGCGACGATCAGGCCGCCGACTGCTGGCGGGTAGGTGTCGGGAGTCAGATCGTCGCGCGCCTCCCACTGGCGGGCGAGCCACGCGAGGAAGATCGCTCCCACGGCGACGCCAAGGGGGAGAATCACCTGGAGGAGCGAGTAGTCCGTTACTGCGAACGAGAACGTGTCAAGAGGAACGAGCTGCATCAGCCCGGTGACGCCCATCGCGACCGCGCCGGCGAAGGCGATCGGCTCCGGACTCCTTCCGTGGTAGGTGTCGCTCGTGATCTTGATGGCGAGGTAGACGCCGGTAAAGCCGACCATCAGAATGCCGGGCTGCCACGTCCAGATGTAGAGGCCGAGTGCCACGCCCGCGGCCGCGGCGTACGCGGCGGGTCGGCGGAGGGCGTCCCAGTCGCGGTCGACGAGGAGTTCCCAGACCGGTGCCTCGCGCTCCGCGACCGCGAAGGCGACGAGGAACGCGAGGACGGCGACCGACTGGAAGAACACCTCGGCCGCGCTGTGGTCTGGGAAGCCGACCAGCGAGTAGCTGAAGAACGTGCCCGGGAGGAGCGCGAGCACGCCGGACGCCACGAGGGCGGCCGGTCGGTCGACGAACCGGCGCGCGATGAAGAACGTCGGCACCGCGACGAGCGCCCCCGCGATGGGGGCCATGACCAGCATGACTTCCTCGGTGCCGCCCATGATCGGACCGGCGATCCAGATGCTGACCGCCATGATGTGGTCCCATAGAGTACCGAACTGGCCGGCTTGGACGCCGAACGGGAATCCCGTCCACGGGTCGAACTCGAGGGTACTCGGCCAGTTCTCGAGGAGATAACTCGTCTCGCGGAGGTGGTACCACGGGTCGTTCCCGCGGAAGTAGACCTCGCCGTCACGGACGAAGTTCCCGTACGATCGGAGTCGAGTCCACAACATAAACGCGAAAACGCCCGCGATGACTGGGACGTGGTACCAGCGTTCGAGGAGGTCGAGCGGGGACTTCTCGTCCTCCTCGGCGGTATCCGTTCGTTCGCTCATTACACGGGAACACTCCGAAAACGTCCATAAGCCTTGTTATAACTGGTCGACGGCGAAGGGAGGTCAGAATGTTTATTCATCCACCTCCGAAACCATTGACCGATGAAGGTCTCCGTCGTCGTCTGTACGTACACGATGGACCGCTACGACGTGTTCACGGAGGCCGTCGAGAGTGCGCTCTCTCAGACGTACGACCCGATCGAGGTCGTGTTGGTGATCGACGGGAACCCCGAGGTGTACGAGCGGACGGTCGCGAACTTCAGCGACCGCGAGAACGTCGTGATCCACGACAACGAGGAGAACCGTGGAATCTCCTACAGCCGGACGAAAGGCGCGGAGTTGGCCTCCGGCGAGATCGTCGCGTTCATCGACGACGACGGCGTCGCGGAAGAGGACTGGATCGAGTCGCTCGTCGAGGTGTACGAGACGACCGACGCGATCGCGGTCGGCGGTGACGTGCGACCGAACTGGCAGGGTGACCGTCCGGACTTCTTCCCCGAGGAGTTCTACTGGCTCGTCGGCTGCGTCGAACCCGATTTCGCCGAGGACGGCGAGGAAGTCCGGAACACGTACGGATCGAACATCTCGTACCGGCGCGAGCAGTTCCTCAACGTCGGCGGATACGATCCGAACACCGGACGAAAGGGGGATAAACACTTACAGGCGCATGAAGCACCGGTAGGAATCCGGCTATTGGAGAAGTTTGGGAAGGGGATGGTGTTCACGGAGAGCGCGATCGTCCACCACAAGCTGTTTGAGTACCGCGGCGAGTTTCGGTGGTTAGTGTTTCGGTCCTTCTGGCAGGGCTACTCCAAGCGCGTGATGGACCTACTGTACCCGGACGCACCCGACGACAAGGGAGACTACCTGAAGTGGTTGCTAGCGGATAGGATTCCGCGACGGCTGGAGGGGTTGATTCGGTCGCCGTCGTGGGGCGCAATAACGCAACTGGCCGCGATCGGCGCGTTTACCGGAGCGGTCGGGTTGGGATATCTGTACGCAATCGCGACACCGAACCTCGTCGAGAAGGCGAATCAATAGTCGATTACTACGGATAGCATCGTAGATTTGAAAAATATTTGATCAACTGAATCACTCGTGTACTTATTGACGTTTCTGCCTGTCGGAAGTCGTACAGAAAATCTGAATTAAACTCCGAATTTCTTGTCTTCGCGTTCTCTGTTATCGTCAACCTCGAATATACCTGTAAACCACCAATACAAATACAAAAAACCGTGAGGTAGATTTTTTCATGGTAACGGGAATATCTGATCTCAAAAAATCCTCGGATTTGGACATCTCTCTGATACGTACTCAACAAGACTTATCACTCGATTCGGGCTACGTCGTGGCAATGTCTACTGATGACGACACGCCGCGGGTCGGCGTCGTCGGACTCGGCTACGTCGGTCTCCCTCTGGCGCTCGCGTTCACGCGGGCGGGATACGAAGTCGTTGGCGTCGACATCGACACGGAACGGATCGACGCGATTCGAGACGGTCGCTCGTACGTGACCGACGTCTCGGATGAAGACGTGGCGGCTGCGCTCGACGGGGGACTTCAGGTGACGACCGAGTACGAAGCACTGAGCGACGTCGACGGCGTGTCCATCTGTGTACCGACGCCTCTCCGAAAGACAGGACAGCCGAACCTCTCGTACGTCGCGGATGCGACGGAACGACTCGCTAAGGTTCTCCCGGACGGATGTACCGTGATCCTCGAAAGCACGGTCTACCCCGGCGCAATGGAGGACCTGGTCGTGCCGACGTTGTCCGAGAACGGGAAGACGATCGGTGAAGACGTATACGTCGCGTTCTCTCCCGAACGTATCGATCCGGGCCGAGAGGACTACACACTCACGGAGATACCGAAGGTACTGGGTGGAGTGACACCCTCCTGTGGCGATCACGCGATGGCGCTGTACGAGGGCGTGTTCGATGAAGTCGTCCGAGTCGAATCCTCGACCGAGGCCGAACTGGTGAAGCTCTTGGAGAACACGTTCCGCGCGGTCAACATCGGTCTGATAAACGAGATCGCGATGATCGCGAACGACCTCGATGTCGACATCTGGCAAGTCGTGGAGGCCGCTTCGACGAAGCCCTACGGCTTCATGCCGTTCTATCCGGGACCGGGACTAGGGGGCCACTGTATCCCGATCGATCCCCTGTACCTGTCGTGGAAGGCGGGCCAGCAGGGCATCCAGACGCGCTTTATCGATCTGGCGGATCAGGTGAACCGAGAAATGCCAGTCCACGTCGTCCGCCGAGTGAACGGACTGCTCAACGAGAAGGGATTGGCGGTGTCACAGTCGTCGATCTTGATCGTCGGGGTCGCGTACAAACCGGACGTATCTGACGTCCGAGAGTCGCCGGCGTACGACGTGATGGGCTTGTTAGAGGAACGCGGCGCGAAGATCTCCTATCACGACCCGTACGTTCCGGAATTCGAGGTCGAAGGTGAGACGTACGAATCCATCGAATTAACGGAACAGATACTCAGACGCGCCGATTGTACACTAATTGTGACCGATCACGACGTGCTCGATCTGGATTCGATCGTAGATCATGCCCCCCTAGTGTTCGATACACGAAACGCTACGAACGGTCATGACGCTACGCACGTCCATCATCTCTGATCCGAATAACATCCCGATTTAGTCGACGTTGTGGGGTGGTGTACTGTCGCCATTTCGTCCACGGCCCTCACCGGCGACGAGTTCCAGGACGTAGCCGAGCCCGCGACATCCGAGAAAGAGATATCCAAGCAAGACAAAGACCAGTCGCTCTCGTGTATTGAGCTCAGAAGCACCCGTCTGCTGGCCCGAACCCGAAGGACGCGGGGGTATCCCCGGTCGTCCGTATCGGTTCGGATAGTACCGTTGAAGCTGACAAAACCCACGTCCAACGCGGATCTCCTTTTTGATCTGGCTTCGGAGCGACGTTCGCGCCGGATGATATACTCGAGTGTCGGGTGTAAATTTGATCTCGCGGCCGGAAGCGACGACACGATTTCCGAACTCCGCGTCGCCACCGGAGATCAATCGATGATCGAAGAGACCGACGTCCTCGAACACATCTCGGCGGACGGCGATACAGCCTCCACCACCGAAATCGCGTTCCTTTGCATACACTTCGATCGGAAAACTGGTATGTGCGTTGTATCGTGCGACGAGCGTGTCTCGACCCTCAGGAACATACACTTCTACGTCATACGTGAGATACTCCGTGCCATGTATCTCACTAACAATGGTTTCGAGCCAATCGGAGTCTGCCGTGATGTCGGCGTCAATGAAGACGAGAACGTCTCCTCGTGCCCGCGCTATTCCAGTATTCCGGGCCGCATACGAACTCTGTATGTCGTCTTCAACGGCGACGAAGACGCGACCGTGTTCATCCGCGTATTCATGGGCCACGTTACGGGTATCATCCGTGGAGTCGTTGTCGACGATGATGATCTCTACACTCTCTAACAGATCTTGTTGTAGTATGGATTCGACCGTCTCGCTCAATCCACATGGATCGTTATAAACGGGGATTATCACAGATACAAGAGAACGATCCGTCTCTGACATCGTTCACAACAGAGATGACCTCCCGTAAATAAGCAGCAGATCTCGATGTGCGGCTGACACGGTCTCTTCTGACTACTAAAAGGTAATTACGCTTCCAACTCCGCGTTCAACACATCTGAACGACGGTCGAAGCTCGTTGTAGATCACACGGGCCCATCCGATTGAATTCCGTAATTTATCCGGACATGTAGTGTGACGGCATCACACACGGAAATTCCAACACGTCTGGCTCTTCGATCGAGGGGCTTCTTGAAACGTTTCCCGTAATCCACCTCGGTACCATTCCATGTCCGCGTCTTCAGTCCCGAAATACGGCGGACTTGAGGGAGAAACACTCATGGCATCCGTCTAACTACTACTACACATGATGACTGCCGATGGGTTGTTTCCGATCACCATCGCCCTCGACGATCCCAAAGGCGAACGACGATGGACGGTCGGGCGAGAACGCTCTTCGCGTGGATCTCGGATCGTTCAAATCGAAGACGAGGGAATCCTCGCTTCACGATGAATCGGGACCGCTTCCGCCGGCGAACCCTCCTCCGGGGCGTAGCTGGGACGCTCTCGGCCGCCGGAGTCACTCTCACCGGCATCGGCGGATCGACGTCGACCGCCTCGGCGACGAATCACGTACCGGACCGGATCGTCTGTGTCGGCTCCGACGACGGGTCGATATACGCGATCGACGCCGCGACCGGAGACTCCGTCTGGCGGTTCACGGAGCCCGGAGACGCGGTCTCCTCCTCGCCGACCGTCGTCGACGGTGTGGCCTACGTGGGATCCGCTGACGGGTCGCTGTACGCGGTCGACGCGGCCGACGGATCGGCCGTGTGGTCCTTCGAGGTTGATGACGGTGAGAACGGGGGAATCGTCTCCTCACCGACCGTGATCAACGACCGGGTGTTCGTCGGCGCCAGCTCCGGCGCGGTCGTCGCGATCGATCGGAGCGAGGGAACGGAGGCGTGGCGCGTCTCCTCGCCGGCCGTCGTCTCCTCGCCGGCGGTCGACGGAGAGACGCTCTACGTTGGCACGGAGACGGGAGAGATCCTCGCGCTCGCAACCTCCGACGGGACGGAGCGGTGGCGGATCTCGGCTCCGGAGGACGGGATCTCCTCGTCGCCGGCGGTCGTCGACGGGACGCTCTACGTCGGCTCGTTCGACAACCGGCTGTACGCGGTCGACGTCGAGGCCGGCGAGACGACCTGGAGTACGGACCTCGAAAACGTCGTGTTCTCCTCGCCGACGGTCGTCGATGGGACCGTCTACATCGGCAGCGTCGGCGTCGGCGTCGGCCTCCACGCGATCGAGGCCGCGACGGGCGACACGCGGTGGACGACCGACGAAGTCGCCGGCGTGGTCTCCTCACCGACGGTCGTCGACGGAACCGTCTACGTCGGCTCCGTCGACGGATCGCTGTACGCGCACGACGCCGAGAGCGGCGAGCAGGCGTGGTCACGGAACACCGGCGATCAGATCAACTCCTCGCCGACGGTCCGGGAGAAGACGGTCTTCGTCGGGAACGCCGCCGGCGCAGTGTACGGGTTCGGAGTCGACGACGGCGAACGGCAGTGGCTCTTCGACGAGCCCGGAGACGCGGTCTTCTCCTCGCCGACCGTCGTCGACCTCGCCGGCGACGGCCACGGCGTCGGATCGCGGACCTCGCTCGGGACGCTCGGACACCACCACGCGGCGGCGGGCGTCGAGTTCGAAGGAGATAGCGACTCCTCGGGCGGATCGGCCGACTCGACCGACTCAACGGATTCGTCCGGGTCGACGGGATCGGACGACTCCACGAGCACCGACGGGTCAACGGACGGAAGCGGAGACGGTGGTTCCGGACAGACCCCACCGCCGTCGACGGACGGTTCTGGCTCGTCGGGGCTGACCGGCCACGTTCCCACGGTCGGACTCCTCGGCGCGGCCGGCGGGATCACGGTCGGTGCGCTCGCAGCGTATCGATTCCTCGGGGGGAGTTCGGACGGGACGGCTTCGGGATCGGATCCGGGATCCCAGTCGAGACGATCGTCGGCAACCGATTCGGCGAACTCGGCAGGTGCCACGGACACCGTCGAACCGGAGGATCGAACTCCCGAAAGCGACAGGACGGAGGGCGCAGACACCGATGCCGAACCGGCGTCGTCCGCGTCAACGGGTTCCTCCTCGACCGCGTCCGCGAGCGGTTCGACCGAGTCGAAAGCCGACACGGAATCCGGCGAGGACGTCGAGTCCGGAGGCCGGGACGGAGCCGAGGACGTGAGCGAATCCGTGGGTGGCGTCGATACCGACGGTGCGGACGGGAGCGCGTTGCTCGCGGGGGTGAACGAACTCTCGTCGATCGAACCGATCGGGTCGGTCGGGCCGCTCGCCGCGTACGCCGTCACCGACGAACGGATCGACGGCGGCGACGGACGGGTTCTGGCGCTTCCGGACGCCGCGGGGGAGGAGGACCTCGCGGGTCGGTTCAGTTCCGTCGCCACCGACTGGGGCAGCGTCAGCCACTACGACGGGATCGCCACGGTGTACGGGTTGGGAACCGAGCCGTACCCGTGGGTGCTCACCGACCCGATCGAGGACGCCCCAACGCTCGGCGAGCACCTCGACGACCCGCCGACCGACCCCGCGGCCCGGCTGTCGCCGGTCGTCGACGCCGCCGAGGCGATGTCGCAGGCCAGCCGGTACACGGTCAGACACTACTACCTCTCGCCGGAGACGGTCCGCGTCGTCGGATCGGGTGCGGAGCCGACCGGGATCGTCGACGACTGGGGGATCGGTTCGGTGCCGGACACGCCCGAACACGGCACGCGTGCGGCCTCGCCGTACACCGCGCCCGAACAGCTCCCCGACTCCGAGGAGCCGCTCTGGCGGGGGAAACCCGACACGTACGCGCTCGGCGCGCTCGCGTACCACGCCGCGACGGGGAGCCCGCCCGCGGACCACCGTCCCACGAAGCCGAGCGAACACGCCGGCGTCCCGTCGTCGATCGACCGCCCGATAACTCGCGCCATCGACCCGGACCCCGACGAGCGGTACGACTCGATCGGCGAGTTCGCGCGAGTCCTCAGGCTGGCGGTCTTCGACTGAACGACCGCCGTACGTCGACGGCACGGTCTCCGGCGGGTTCGATTTGATATCGGTATCGATATCGAGAATAGATGGAAAAATGATATATCTGGCGGCGGAAAAGGTGTCTCCGTATGCCATCACGTCGTCGATTTCTGGTTGCGGGGGCCACGGCGGGGACGATCGCCCTCAGCGGGTGTACCGATGCTGTCGAGATCGCGACCCAAGAAGAGATCGAGCGGTCCGCGGAGCCAGCCGAGCCGGCCGAATCGAGCGTCGAGGAGACCGGCTTCGAGGAGGTTCGAAACGAGACGATCGTCGTCGAGGAGGAGTTCGAGGAGTTCGGCCAGCGTCGCGAGTTCACCGCGCGCACCGA
Source organism: Halorubrum cibi (assembly GCF_900182635.1). Classification (GTDB taxonomy): domain Archaea; phylum Halobacteriota; class Halobacteria; order Halobacteriales; family Haloferacaceae; genus Halorubrum; species Halorubrum cibi. Next base: position 63,503 of record NZ_FXTD01000007.1, read on the forward strand.
GGTCCGTGCGTATCTCCGGGAGATACGATCCGACCTGACCGGCCAGGAGCAGTCGGTGTTCGCCGTCGTGAGCACGCCCGGCGTCTCCGCGGCCGGCCAACAGCTCAGCCCGCTCGCGAACATGGACGAGGAGGAGCTGATCGACGAGGCGCGCGACGAGATCAGCGCCGAGTACGAGGGCGAGATCCGCGACCCCGAACTCGACGAGACGATCGAACAGGAGGTGTTCGGCGAGACCACCGAGGTGAGCGTCTACGAAGCGACAGTGATCCTCCCCGACGGCACCGAGGAGCGGGGATACATCCACCTCACGATCGTCGAGCGCGGCGAGGACGTGGTCCTCGTCGCCGGCGCGTACCCCGCCGAGGTCGAGGGGGAACGCGAGCGGATCGAGCGGCTGTTCGAGTCGCTGGAGGTCGAAGAGTCGGGAGAGTGAGAGGAGTGAGAGTTAGAAGTCGATGTTGATGTCCTGCGTCGTGGTTTCTCCCGAATCGACCTGAACCGTCACCTCTCGGCTTTGGTCGCTTCGCGTAGCGATCAGCGTGTACTCGCCGGGAGCGATGTTCTCGATCTGGTACTCTCCAGTGTCCGGATCAGAGCTCGTTTCCCGGACGAACTCTCCGTTCTGAAGCAGTTCGAGTTCGTAGCGAGCGGGAGTCCCGCTCGCATTGGTCGTCCCGTCAATCGTTCCGATTTCTTCAAGTTCGAAATCCCACGTGACGTCGGAGTCAACCGTCATCGAGTCCGTGACGGTCATGTAGCCGTCGGCACTGACTTCGAGATCATAGTCGCCCCCGGGCATGTTTTCGATCTCGTAGCCGCCGTCCGCGGCCGTCGGGGCACTCAGCACCTCTCCGTTCGTCAGCGTGACCGTCGCGCCATCGATGGGATCACCGTCCGAGTTGGTAACGCTCCCTGAGAACGTGAACGAAGCTTCCTCGAGTTCGATGGTGGTCTGCTCGCCGAACGACTCGATTAAGCGGTTGACCGACTCGTAATCGTCTTCCGCCGTCACGGTGTAGCTTTCCTCGAGGTCGTCGACGGTGAACTCGTATCTCCCGCCGGTCGTGGCGGCAACGGTCTCGTCGTTCTCGTCGAGCAGTCTGATCGTCGCGTCGGGTTCGTCACCGTTCGTGTCGACGACGATGCCGCTCACGGTCGCGCTCGTCGGGCTGATCTCGACCTCGCCGGTCTCGTCCTCGCCGACTTCGACCTCCTCCATGCCGTACGCGAAGACGTCGGTCTCGGCGGCAGTGACCTCGTAAGTCCCTGTCGGGACGTTCTCGAGAGTGAACGTCCCGCCGTCGGTCGTCGTCGTATGCGTCGGCCCGTCGGCCGTGTTCCCGTCCGCGTCGGCGATCCGTTCCGCGGTCACCTCGACGGACGAACCGATCGGCTCTCCGTTCGCGTCGACCACGCTCCCGCTGATTGAGACGGTGGCGAGAGTTCCGCTCGTGGCCGCTCCGGGGTCGACGCCCCCGCCGCCGATCAGCCCGAGTGCGGACGTGCCGAAGAACCCGCCGATCAACACGACCAATACGACCACTCCGATAGCGACGTACTTGCCAGCCGTTCTCCAGGACGTGGTACTACTGGTATCTCTGGCTACGTCCTCGCTCGTCTCGGTCGGATCCGAAGTCTCCTCGGCGTCGATTGACTCCTCACCATCGGAATCGTCATCGTCGACCGATCTCGGTTCACTCTCGTCGTCCGATCCTTCTTCTGAGGATCCCTCTACATCGTCGACATTCTCCTCGTCTCCGCCCTTTTCAATATCCTCGACATCCAGCGGCGGGAGCCCGGAAACGACACGCTCCTCCGGGGAAACTCTCGGCCGCGCGTCGATCAGATCACGGCGGAACTGATAGGCGCCACCCTGCCGATCGTCCGGATCGAGTGCCATCGCATCAGACAGGACCCGCCGGAAGTCCTCCGAGACCTCCGGCGGGTCGTCTCCGACCCCGTTTCGGATCGCCTCCGCGAGGGATCGATCCGCGTCGACGAACGGCGGCGATCCGGAGAGAAGGTGGTAGCCGAGCGCGCCGAGCCGGTACACGTCGGTTTGTTGCCCGGCGTGGTTCCCGTCGTCGAGCTGTTCGGGGGCCGTATACGGCGTGACCGGCGGATCGGACACGAGGCCGCTGATACCCCAGTCGCCCACGACCGCGGTCGGACCGTCCGGTCCGTCGCGGAACACGACCGCTTCGGGACCGATCCGGAGGTGGTACGGCGTCGATCCGTACCGGCCGTAGTTCCGAATCGCCTCACAGACGTCTCCAAGGAGGTCGGCACGCGTCGCGAGGTCACACTCGAGCGCGATCTCGACGCTGTCGCCGCTCGCGAGCGTCTCGAGTTCGCCGGGGGCGTACTCGACGGCGACCCACGGCTCGGGATCGGTGCCCCAGTCGGCGAGCGTTCTGACGGTCTCGCGACCGGAGACGTTCCGCCACTGTGCCGCGAGGGAGTCGAACCGGTCGTACTCGTCCTCCGGAAGCTCTCCGTGAAGCGACCTCACGGCGACCGCGTCGCCGTCGGCGGTTCGTCCGTCGAACGTCTCCCAGTGTGTTCCCGCTCCGACCCGCTCACCGACGGTGATCGTCAGATCGGTGCCGGTGAGGGTTCGATCGGAGAGCATCGAGGAGGATCGGGAGACTCGGGAGAGTGAGAGTTAGAAGTCGATGTTGATGTCCTGCGTCGTGGTCTCTCCCGAGTTGACTTGAACCGTTACCTCTCGACTTTCACCGCTTCGCGTAGCGATTAGCGTGTACTCGCCGGGATCGAGCCCTTCGATCAGGTACTCTCCGGTGTCCTGATCGGAACTCGTCTCCCGGAGGGTCTCCCCGTCCTGAAGCAGTTCGAGTTCGTAGCGAGCGGGACTCCCGCTCGCATTGGTCGTCCCGTCGATCGCTCCGTTCTCCTCGAGGTCGAAGTCCCGCGTGACGTCGTCGTCGCCGGTGACCGTCTCCGTGACCGTCGTGTAGCCGTCACGGGTGACCTCGATCTGGTGTTCGCCGGCGGGGATCCCCTCGATCTCGTAGGCGCCGCCCGCGGGCGTCGTATCGGAGAATCCGTCCGCGGTCGTCACCGTGACGGACGCGGCGTCGAGTTCGTTGTCGTTCGAATCGGTCACGGTTCCGGAGAGCGTGAACGTGCTCTCCTCAAGCGTGATCGAGCCCTGGTCGCCGAACGACTCGACGGGTCGGCTGACCGACTCGTGGCCGTCGGCTTCGGCGGTCAGGCTGTAGCTTCCGCTGGGTTCCGCGACGGAGAACTCGTAGCTTCCGCCGGTCGCGCTGTTGACGGTCTCGTTGTTCCCGTCGAGGAGTTCGACCGTCGCGTCGAGCTCCTCGCCGTTCGCGTCGACGACGGTTCCGCTCACGGTCGCGCTGGTCGGCGCGAGTTCGACCTCGTCGGTTCCGTTCTCGGTGACTTCGACCTCCTCGCTGCCGTACTCGAAGACGTCGGTCGACCCGGCGGTGATCTCGTACGTTCCGGTCGAGACGTTCTCGAGGGTGAACGTTCCGCCCTCCGCCGTCGTCGTGTTCGTCGGTCCGTCGGTCTCGTTCCCCTCCGCGTCGGCGATCCGTTCGGCGGTCACCTCGACGGACGACCCGATCGGCTCCCCGCTGGCGTCGACGACGGTCCCGTTGATCGATGCGAGGGCCGCGTCCGTCCCGTTTGCCGGGCCGGCGTCGCCGCCCCCGCCGCCGATCAGGCCGAAGTAGGTCGCGCCGAAGAACCCGCCGATCAACACGATCAACACGATCGCGCCGATGGCGACGTACTTGCCGATCTCCGCCATGTCGAGGTCCCGCGAGGAGCCCGAACTCGAGAGCCGATCGGCCGTGGAGCCGCCCGAGCTCGGGGCACTCAACGCCGGGACGCGCTGGCTGACCCGCCGCCGGATCTCCGAACTCGAGAGGCCGTGCTCCCGCGAGAGCGTCTGGACCGACTCGTTGATCGAGGCGATCTCCTCGTCGATGAGCCGGCTGCGCATCGACTCCTTCGTCGACTCCCACCGAGACTCGGTGTCGCCGATCGGAACGACGCCGCTCGAGCCGTTCGGGGCGACCACCAGGTCGAAGTCCGACAGCGCGTTCGACTCCGGCGAGTCCGCGACGGCGGCGCGGTTGTACGTGCCCATGAACTCGTTGACGAGCCCGAGCGCGCTCTCGGCGTCGCGCACGCTGACGGTCCCGCCCTGCCGCGAGCCGATCAGCTCCTCGAGTATCGCGCGGTCCTGGTCGGATCCCGGCATCGAGGTGTTTCCGGCGTCGATCGCCCGGAAGACGCTCATGTCGTCTGCGGAGTCGTCTATCGTGTACCCCCACTCGGTCTCGATCCGGTCTCTCAGCGCGTCGATGAATTCGCGCATCGCCCCGTCCCGCGTCGTGTACACGGCGTAGAACTGCTCGGTTCGGGCGTTCCGGGTCTCACGCGCCCGGAAGAACATCGTGAACTTACGCTCGCGGCCGGACTCGATCGTGAGTCTGACCCCGTCGTAAAACAGGTCTTTCACCCGTTCGTTCGACCGGCCGCCGCCGCCCGTCGGCGAGTGTTCGTTCCCTTTCGTGTCGTATACGCGTAGTGATGGCATCCGTGATCACCCCATCTTATCGAGGAGTTCGTCGAACCCGACGGTCATGACGTTCCCGTTGCGATCCCGCATCGGGACGCGTTCGCCGTTCTCGTCGGTCGTCGTCTGGTAGTACACCGGGTGGATCTTCGACCCGGAGGTGTCCTGTACGAGCGTCCGAACCGTCTGGTTGTTCTCGATCAGCGTCTCGCTGACGAACTCCTGGAACTCGTCGAAGTACTGGTGTGCCTCGAGCGCCTGCTTGTCGCGGAACTCCTCGGCGAGGATGTCACACTTCGTCGCGACCAACAGCACGTCCTTGTTCGAGGCGACGTCCAGAATGTCGAAGTACGGCTCGATCTCCAGCGGCTCGTTGTTGTGGTACCGCTCGACGTCGATTATCAGGATCAGCGTGTTGGCGTCTCGAACCCGCTGGGCGAGCAGCCGAAGCGTCGAGTTGTCGATCTCGTCGTCCGGGCTCATCAGCGCGTTCGGCAGGCGTTCGAGGTACTCGCCCGCGTAATCGAGGCTCGACAGCTCGATGTTCTTCGGGAACACCCGGCCGTCGACGAAGTTGAACTTCAGGTCCTCGACGTCGGTCTGGCCGGTCGCGTCGAGCTTCCAGCCGGTGTCCTTCGACGCCGCGTCGAGCGACCCGACCAACTCCATGAGGTCGCTGCTCGGGTTCAACGGCGTGTCGGCCTCCCGACCGACCGCGTCGTCGAGCGCGGCCAGGTACTTCCCGACGAGGAAGAGCGACTTCCCCGACCCCTGCGGGCCCAACACGAAGAAGTTCTCGGAGGCGTCGTAGGTCACGAATCGACGCAGCGTGACCACGAACACCGCCGCCATGAGCGTGTTCACGCCGATACTGGACCACTCGACGCTCAGGTTCGGACTCGGCGGCACGATCTGAACGGTCTCCGCCGAGACCTGGAGGAACTGCGGGAAGTTGACGTGGAACTCGATCAGCCCGCCGACGACGATTGCGCTGATCAGGTAGAACAGGATCGTCGCCGACCGGCGGAATTCGAGGGCCGTCGCCGTCCGAACCTCGAGGAGTTTGGGGCCGCCGCCGACGAGCCCGCCGCCGACGAACCCTGCGAGGACCCACACGATGTTGGCTCCGAAGTCGATGTTCGGGATGAACAGCCCGATCGACAACAGCGCGACGAGCGCTGAGACGGTACCGAGACACAACAGGATCCCCTGGACCCGTTTCTTCGGGTCGAGGGTCACGAGGACCAACAACCCGAGGTAGAGCCCGAACATCAGCGCCGAGAACTGCTCGAGGGTGACGCCCACGAGCGGATTCAACGCGAGGATCGCCGGTCTGACGATGTCCGACGCCTGCCACGCCTCCCCGAGCGAGAGGAAGAGCGGCCCGGCGACGATCACCATCACCGCGAAGTACACGACGAGAAAGACCTTCTCGCCGTTCTCCTCGAGGAACTCACCGATCGCCGTCATCTATCGATCACTCCCCCCCGTCGAGCGTTTCGGAGGGAGCATCGGTCTCCTCCGCCGCGTCGGTGAACGAGACGTCGTCGATGTGTTTCTCCAAGAGATCGCGTTTGATCTCTCCCTCGTCTCGGAGGAAGAACTGCGTGTCGTTGGGGTTCTCGAGGTTCAACACGTCGTTCCGGCGGACGTAGTACCCCTCGTCGAGGCCGTGGGTGTGGTGGACGAGGATGTCGGTGTCGTCGGACGCCTCCTTGGCCTGATACCCGGTCTGGTAGCCGTCGGCTTCGACCTCCGCGCGGAGGTTGTCCAGGAAGATCCCGTCGATGAAGATCCCCAGTCCGATGTCCCAGCTACCCCCGGCTTCGACCGGGAACGACGCGAAGTTCTCGCTTCCGGCACCCAGGTTGTACGCGCCCTGGAAGACGGGTTTGAGGTCGGCCACGTCGCCGATCTGGTTTATCGCTCGGCTCATCACTCCGACGACGATGTTCATGTCGTTGTACCGGGAGCGGTCGCCGCTGATCCGGCGTTTCCGGATCCCGGTGTACTTCGGGTTGTGCGCGTTCTTCGCGAGCTCCTCGAGAGAGCCGCGGAGCCGCTGTTTCTCCGTCTCGTCGTCGAACAGCTTGCTCTCCGCGATGTCGGCGTCGTCCCTGAGCTGGAGGATGTCGTGCGGCTTGACGGTCTTGACGTAGTGGTACTGCTCGTCCTCCGTCGAGACGGAGGTCTCTCGGCTCTCGTTGTAGTTCTCCCGCAGGTTCCGGTAGCGGTTCTGCGAGTTAATGAACGCGTCTCGCGGGCCGTTGAGTTCCTCGAAGAGGCTGACCGTCCCCTCGTACAGCTCGGCTTTGTGTTCCGCGTCGTCGAGCTCCGACCGTAGCTCGTCACGCCGGCGTTCGATGTCGTCGGTCTCGACGACCTCGTCTTTGATCAGCTCCTCGAACTCGCGCGCGATCTCGGAGAAGCTCGCGCCCGAGTCGAGCTGGCGTTCGATCTCCTCGAGCGCGCGCGGACTGTCCGTCTCGAGTTCGGCGCGCGTCTCGGTGACGATGTCGCGGCGGCGGTCCTCGAGCTCCTCCTCTATCGTCCGCTGGAGGCTGCCGACGGAGTACTCCAGCTCGATCGACAACGAGTCCCCGGCGCGGGAGATCGTGAACACCTCGTTGTCGTCGAGCTGGTTGCGCTTCATCCGGTAGTTCTTCTGGGCCTGTTTGCGCTCCTCCTCGCCGGACGTGTCCCACGGGAGGATGGACTCCAGAGTCCCCTCGTCCTGGTTCATCTGGAGGAACGCCTGTTTGGCGTCCGACAGGTCGGCCAGAGAGGCGTTGATCCGTCGTTCGGTGTCGGAGACGTTGATCCCGACGCGGTCGAACTCCTCGGAGAGCTCGTTGAGCGTGCTCCGGACCTGCCCGTCGCTCACCGCCTCGAGCTGGTCTTCGGTCTCGGCGTTTTTCACCTCGCGGCCGTACGTCTCGAGCGCCATCTCGAGCTCGTCACCCAGCCGTTCGGCGTCGATCGACCGACAGTCCTCGTACTCCTCGTAGATCGGCTGAACCGACCGTTCCCACTCGTCGACGCGGCGATCCACCTCGTCCTGTTGCGAGCGTCGTCGCTCCTCTAACTCCTCGTCGGCGTCCTCGAGGTCGGACTGGAGCCGGTCTCGCCGCTCCGTGGCCTCCTCCAGTTTCGCCTCGAGCTGGTTGAGTCGGACGCCCGCGTTGATCCCCTCGTCCTCCAACGCGAGGAGGTAGCTGATCGTGCTCTCGACGCGGTTGTCGTCGACGGCGCGGAGCCGCACGAGCAGGTCCTTCCGGTGGGCGAGCCGGTTCAGCTCGTCGCGGATCACGTCGCCGAGCTGTTTGTCGATGCTGTCGACGAACTGCTCGCCGTCGCTGCTCACCTCGGCGGTGCCGGCGCGGATCGAGCCGCCGATCACCTCGATGAGCTCGACGATGTCCTCGGCCTCCATCTCCGCCTCCGAGACGATCTCGCGGTAGATCGAGACCGACTCGTAGTCGAGTTCGGTGAACAGATCGAGGTCGAGAAGCGACTTCACGTTGTTGAGCCGCGTCTCGAGGTCCGTCCGATCGGAGTCGTGAAGCTCGCCGTTCATGCCGTCGGGGCTCCACTCGCGCGAGAGGAACCGGTCGACGCCGGCGTAGATGTCCGCCTCCGCCTCGAGGGCGTCCTGTTTGGCGTTCAGGATGTCCTTCGTGACGGTCTTGGCGTCCTGGATCGCGTCGACGTTGTACCGGAGGACCTGCGGGATCCCGATGATAAAGGGGGCGTAGGAGGGCGTGTCCGCGAACGGGTCCTCCATGTCCATCATGTTGTAGTAGGTCGCGATCAGGTAGATCGCGGCCCGGTCGAATTCCAGGAGCGCGTCGGAGCTCTGGAGGATGTTGGCCTTCTTCCCGCCGAACCCGGTGGGGTCGATCGGGATGAGGATCCGGTCTTTGAACAGATCCTCGTCCTGGAGGCTGAGGTACTCCAGCTCGGAGAGCGCGGCGTGTGCGTTCGCGTTCTCCGCGTCCCCCTCGTCGTCGTTCGGCAACACGCCGAACAGCGTGATCTCCGCGGTCCGCTGGGTGCGTTTGAGGTGTTTGACGAGGTCGATAAAGATCCCCGAGCCGGAGCCGCCGCCGAGCCCCGCGATGACCGCGACCTTTCCGCGGCCCGGCAGGTCGATCGCCGTCCGCACGTCGTCGTCCTCGGCGTACGCCTTGTAGTAGAGTCCCTTCCCCAGTCCGCGCTTCCGGACGACGCCGGTGGCGAAGTCGAGGTTCTCATTGATGAACTCCGGCTGGAGCCACCAGTTCTCCTCCTCCATGCCGACCCCCGAGGCGATCCGCGGCACCGCCTCCTCGCCGATGAGGTCGTTCTGGTCGTGGAGCTGGATGTTCCGCGTGAGCGGGAGGTACTCGATGGTGATCTCCCCCGGCCGGCCGGTGTGTTCCGAGCGGAGTCGGTCTTTAGTCTCCTGGATCTGCTGTTCGATCTCCTTGATCCGTTCGAGGTCACGGTTCTCCTCCTCCTCCGCCGTGTCGATCACGGTCACGGTCAACGTTTCGGGGTTCGGGCGGGGCCGCAGGATCGCCTCCTGGACCCAATCGGCCTTCAGCAACTCGTACGTAATAGCCTTCCCAGCACCCCCGATCGCAAATATCCTGCTTGGGAGATTCATGCTGACATCCAATGATCCTTACAGCTATCCATAAATTATTCGATGCCTACAGCTAGTAGGGACAAATTTTGGAAACGATCTCGGCGGAACCGATCGGAACACGAGCCGTACAGTAGTCACCACCTACCTTTCACGGCGGTGAACCGTCTCGGGAGTTCTACAGCTCCCCCCGAGTCCCCCACAGCTCCCCCCGAGTCCCCCACAGATCCCCCCGAACCTCCCATAGCTACAAACGGGTCGCCGCAGTACGACGGAACATGTTATCTACCGCGGACCGTTTCGAGGCGGAGTACGCCGGCTGTGACGTCCTGTACGGGCGCGGACGGGTCGCCGATCTCGGAGCGTCGCTCGCCGACCGAGGGATCGGCGACGCGCTCGTCGTCTGCGGCTCGAACGTCGGCGCGAACGACGACCTCATGGAGCCGATCCGGGCGGGTCTCGGCGACCGACACGCGGGGACCTTCGACGGGACGACCCCCGACAAGCGGGCGGAGACCGCCTTCGACCTGCTCGAGGCGGCGAGATCGGCGAAGGCGGACGCCCTCGTCGCCGTCGGCGGGGGAAGCAGCCTCGACGTCGCGCGACAGGCGTCCGTCCTCGCGGCTGATGGACGCGATCTCGCGGCCCTGGAGGCGGCGGCGGGCGAGGGGTCGATCGAGCGGATAACCGCGGAGCCGGCGTTCCCCGTGGTCGCCGTCCCGACCACGTTCGCGGGCGCGGACCTCTCGGCGGGGGGATCACTCGAGGTGCTCTCGGCGGCCGAGTCGCCGACGGGCCAGCCGGTCTCTGTGAGCGGCTCCGCGATGCCGATCGTCGATCTGCTCGATCCGGATCTCTTCGAGACGACGCCGCGATCCGCCCTCGCCGGCTCCGCGATGAACGGCTTCGACAAGGGGATCGAGACGGCGTACGCCCGCGACGCCTCGCCCGTCAGCGATGCCACCGCGATCCACGGGGTCCGGCTCCTCTCCGGCTCGCTGCCGGTCGTTGCGGGCGATCGCGCCGGCGACTCTGCCGCCGCGATGGACCGGGCGGTCGCGGGCGCGCTCCTCGTCCAGATCGATCGGAAGATCAACGTCATCCACGCGTTCGGACACGGTTTCGCCCGCCGGTACGACGTCCAACAGGGCGCGATCCACGCCGTCGTCGCCCCACACGTCCTCGCGTACCTCTTCGAGGAGGCCGACGCGGGCCGCCGGACGCTCGCCGCCGGGTTCGGCATCGACGCCGAGGGACGCGACGACGACGCGGTCGCGGAGGCAGTCGTCGACGCGGTCGCGGCCGTCCGCGACGCGCTCCCCGTACCGAGCCGCCTCCGCGACGTCGACGCCGTCCGGGAGGAGGACCTCCCCGCGGTCGCGGCGTTCATCGCCGAGGACCCGCCGATGGAGCGGGCGCCGGCCGGGATCGACACCTCCCCGGAACGGATCGAGGGCGTGCTCCGCGGGGCGTGGTGAGGCGGTCGCGACGCTCGATCAATCGTCTGCGACCGCCGCGTCGGGGCGGTACGCCCGGCTTATCGCCTTCCACTTGCCCGAGCGGAACCGCCAGTAGTTGATCGCCGCGGGGATCGTCGTCTCGGCGAGAAACGCCAGGTAGAGCCCCCACAGCCCGAGCCCGGTGGTCGCGCCGAGGTACGCCAGCGGGATCGAGACGAGGAACATCCCGACGAACTGGCTGGCGAAGGGCACCTTCGTGTCGCCGGCGGCGTCGAGCGGCCCCGCGGCGCCGCCGGAGATCCCCTGGAAGATCACCGCGATACAGGCGGCGTACACGAGGTTCACGGCGATCGGGACCTCGGGGCTCGCCGCGCTGTCGGCGAAGAGCACCACGATGTCGGTCGCGAAGACCGCGATGAGCGCGGCGCTCACGAGGTACGTCCCGACGGAAAAGCGGATGATGTCGCGGGCGTACGCCTCCGCCTCGCCGGGGTCGTCGCCGCCGAGCTCCTGGCCGACGAGACTCGAGGACGCGAGGCCGAAGCCCCACCCCGGCGTGTTCATGATCCCCCAGATCCGGCGGGCGATGACGAACGCCGCCACGGTGTTCTCGCCGAAGATGTCGAGGACGAACAGCATCGGGAACTCCGCGGCGGTCCACACGAGGTTGCGGGCCCCGACGGGGAGCCCGATCTCGACGAGGTCGCGCAGCATCTTCGGGTTGAGGTACGACCCGAACGGGTCGATCGCGACCGGGAAGGCGCCCAAGATCGGGAGGTGACCCCACGCGATCCCGGCCGCGAACGCCGCGGTGACGACGACGTTCGAGAGGACGGTCCCGAGCGCGGCCCCCTCGACGCCCCAGCCGAGCCCGAAGATGAACCACACGTTCAACACGACGTTGACGATCGCGCCGCCGGCGCGAAGCTGCATCGCGGTGTAGGCGTCGTCACAGCCCACGAGCACCCGGCTCCCGACGAGGTTCAAGCCCGCAAAGGGGACGCCGATCCCGACGATCCGGAGGTAGTCGGCACCGTACGCGACCGCGGTCTCGTTGCTGCTGATGAGCGAGATGAGTTCGGAGGGGTACGTCCAGAAGACGGCCGTGACGGGGGCGCTTATGAGGACCACCAACAGGGTACTGGCGCGCACCGCGTCGCCGAGCTCCCGGAACGACTCGGCCCCGTATCGCTGTGAGACCAGCGCGATGGTCCCGCCGGCGACCCCGCCGCCGATGGCGAACGCGACGCCCCAGAACGGGCCGGCGAAGCCGACGCCGGCGACCGCGCTCGTCCCGATGGCGACGCCGACCATCGCCACGTCGACGGCGTTCTTCGACATCCGGGCGACTCCCGTGACGATCCGCGGCCACGCCAGGTCCGTCGTCCGGACCACGCGGTGGCGATCGATCAGCCCCAGGCGGGCGAGCCCGAAGCCGATGTAGAGGACGACGAGTCGGAAGGGGTTCGGAACGGAGAACACTGGAAGTACGGACCTTTCCCCGGCAGTAATAAAGGCGTTTCCTCACGCGGCGTGCGTTTCCGGATCGTCGGTGGTGAGGGACGCTCCCGGAGACGCCCCTCGTCAGGCCCCGGAGACGAGGTACACCGAGGCAACCGCGAAGGCGATACCGAGCGCCTTCCGCGCCGAGAACGACTCGCCGAGGAGGACGACTCCGATGAGCGAGGAGAAGACGAGGAAGGTCGCGAAGATCGGCGTCACGACGCTGACGGGGCCCAAAGAGAGCGCGCGGTACAGCGCCAGTATCCCGATACCGAGGAAGACGCCGGCCGCGAGCACGTGGAGCAGCTTGGGAGAGCCGAGATGCGAGGTGAACCCCTGTCCGGTGTACCAGACGATGCCGACCGCCATCGAGACGAGGAGGGTGTTCGAGACGATGACGGCGACGTCGCTCGGGATCGCGTCGGGACCGGTGGTCGCGATCCGCATGAGCGGCGAGACGAACGTGTACGCCCCCATCGCGAGCAGCGCGTACGGGAGGTAGGTGGTGTCCATGTCCGGGGATGTGACGGCGGCGATAAGTGTCTGCCGACCCGCGGTCGACGGGGGAGAGCGTCGACGCGCGGTGGAGCGCTTCAGTACGCTTTTGGGCCGAGCGGCCGAACGAACGCGTATGGAGTCCACGTTCGACCACGTGATGATCCGCGTCGAGGACTTAGAGGAGAGCCTCGACTGGTATCAGACCCACCTGAACTACGAGGAGAAGGGCCGCTGGGAGGCGGACACGTTCACGAACGTGTTCCTCGGTCCCGAGGACGTCCACGAAGCCGGCGCGCTGCTCGAACTCACGTACAACCACGACGACCGTACCTACGAGACCGGCGACGCGTGGGGCCACATCGCGGTTCGCGTCCCCGAGGACGCGCTCCAGGAGTCCTACGACGAGCTGATGGAGGGCGGTGTCGAGGACTATCGCGACCCCGAGTCCTGCGGGAACCGCTACGCGTTCGTGAAGGACCCCGACGGCCACGAGGTCGAGATCGTCAAACGGGACTACGGCGCGAAGTGGAGCCTCGATCACACGATGATCCGCGTCGAGGACGCCGACGAGGCGCTCGGCTACTGGACGCGAAAGTTCGAGTTCGGCGAGGCCCGAGACCGCTGGGAGGCCGACACGTTCGCGAACTACTTCGTCGCGCCCGAGGACGCCCCGAAGGAGGCGATGAAACTCGAACTCACCTACAACTACGACGGTCGCTCCTACGAGATGGGCGACGCGTGGGGCCACCTCGCGCTCGAGGTCGACGACCTCGACGACGCGTGGGAGCAGCTGATGGTCCGTGAAGCCGCCGACTACCGCGACCCCGAGTCGTGTGACGACCGCTACGCGTTCACGAAGGACCAGGACGGCCACGAGGTCGAACTGGTCACCGAGGACTGAGCCGGATCAGTTCGACTCCCGTCGGCATTCACGTTCGCCGGCAGGTGCCTATTGACGACTAGTCGAATCTGTTCGTGTCGATCATGGAGGTGGTAGAGCCGTTCGAGGGATTCGGCTTTCGTGTCACGGGGGTACGTATCTCCGGTGATGGAGCCGATCTTCGGAAAACACAGATCGTATTACCGCCCGAGAGGGTGACCATCGCTTGGAGAAACGATTCATCATCAAACTTCGTACGGTAACGTTTCAGATAATCGGAACAAACTCCACTCAACTGACTCTACCAGTAGTATGTATCCTAACAGAACTGGTGCGGATGGATCGCTCTGCCGGCTCTCTGTGTCCAGTCGGTTCAAAGCGGACTTGGCCTTCCCGCTATCCAGCAGTATTGCGAGTACCTGTTCCACCGTAAGATCGTACTCGATAACGTACTCGCTCGTGCTCTCTAACTGACGATCGTCGAAGTATTGCTTTACTGGCTCATCAAGCCCCAATTCGTCAAACCCGTCTCGAATTAACGTGTCCACACTGTCCGAGGGATCGATAGTCAATACCACGTCACTCTCGTATGTCTCCGATTCGACGCTCGTTATCCGTTCAACGAGATCAATGTCCTGATTTGCCAACCGTGAAAACGCGCGATCCACGTCTTCCGCCCATGTCTTCACGAAATACTCGTTACAGCGGATACCGAGCTCTCCCGATAGCTCCGTGATATTCGCGATCGGCGACTTCGAAACTCGCGTGAAACTAACGATGGGAACGCCATGTTCGTGTGCCAATTCGGCTAAACGGACACCGTCGATCAGCGCGACATCCAAGTCACGGGCAAGGTCCTCTCCTGGCGCGGTAAACCCGCCAGACGTTACAATAACGACGGAATCGATCGATTCGTCCTGTTGATAAAGAGTAGCATAATTCCGAACCATCCGACTTCCGATGGTGGTTTCTTCTCCGTTTTGTTTCACCTGAACGGCCGTGTAGGACCCGTCTCGCCGTGCTTCGAGATCGATCCCTCGATCGCGGCTTCGCTGTCGCACGGTCGTGGTAAACCTCCGTGCTGACCATACTTCAGCGACGAACTCCTCGAACTCGTAAGGAGTCATCGCTCTCATCCTATCTTTCGCTTGAGAGACGGAGATCGGCATTATCACCTATACCGTTCAGCTATAGAAGAGGTTTTTGTCGAGTCGGATCGCCGTTCTCCCGGTTTACTGAGCAGGCTCTGTTGATATACTCCTTTCCAGATCCAATACAGCATGACACATTCGATCGATGAAGGATGCTTATACGACGATTGGTTTTGGAAGACGTTGGACTGGCCGGTTCGAGATCGTTGCTGGCACGGTGAACGCCACCAAAGCCCTGCCGCGAGAGCTCCCGACTGTCCCTTTGAAGGCCCTCTCCACGCCGCACAGCTTCCGCACCTCGCGCCTCCCTGGTCTCCTCGCGGGCTCCTCGTTCCCTCCGGCCACCCGGTGGCGCGCCACCGTACCGTGGACTGATTATAGAGATTCGAGGAGAATACCTGCGCCTTTAGGCGCAGGATGAATCCGACAACTCCTACCCAATCCACCGTCGATAGCAGGGCCGGATATTCCACGCCAATCGACACTATTAATAAAACAGCACGCATAACCAGTTATGAAGTCAGAAATGAGTCGAACCGTCCGAACCTTTGAGGCCACAATCACGAACCAGCAACAGGTTCGTGACAACCTCGACCAGCTCGGATGGGCCGCCTCAAAACTCTGGAACGTCGGTCGCTACTACGCACAAGAACAGTGGGACGAAACGGGCGGGATTCCCGATGACGGGGAACTCAAAGCCGAACTCAAAAGTCATGAACGCTACACGGACTTACATTCTCAGTCCAGTCAGCGCGTTCTCGAAGAACTCGCTGAAGCGTTCAACGGCTGGTTCGGAAAGCGTCGGAACGGCGATGACCGTGCCCGACCGCCCGGCTACCGCAAAAACGGAGACGCCCACCCGCGTTCAACTGTGTCGTTCAAAGCGGCTGGCTTCAAGCACGACGCACAGTTCACCCGTGTCCGCCTCTCAAAAGGTCGAAACCTCAAAGAACACCGCTCAGACTTCATCCTGTGCGAGTACCAGACTCGCCCGGATATTGACCTGACCGAGTGGGACATTCAACAGGTTCGTGCGGTCTACAAGCGCGACGAGTGGCGACTCCAATTCGTCTGTCGCACCGCTATCGACCCGGAACCGCCGGGCGATGAAGTGGCAGGTGTTGACCTCGGGATATGTAACTTCGCCGCTGTCTCGTTCGGCGGTGAATCCGTGTTGTATCCCGGTGGCGCACTCAAAGAGGACGAATACTACTTCACGAAAAAGAAAGCCAAGTGCGACGATTCCTCGTCTCGTGAAGTAACTCGTCTCGACCGCAAGCGGAGGGGTCGTCGGACGCACTTCTTACACGGCCTCTCGAAAGCAATCGTCGAAGAGTGTGCTGAACGTGGTGTCGGAACGGTTGTGGTTGGCGACCTTGGCGGCATCCGCGAGGACAATGAGAACGGTAAGTCTCGAAATTGGGGCGACCACGGCAATCTCGACTTGCACGGGTGGGCGTTCGACCGTTTCACGACGCTACTCGACTACAAGGCGGAAGCCGAAGGTGTCGAGGTGGAGTTGGTGTCTGAACGGGATACGTCGAAGTCGTGTTCGGCGTGTGGTTACACCGATGATGACCAACGCGTCGAACGCGGACTGTACGTGTGTGAGAAGTGCGATACGGTTGCGAATGCGGACGTGAATGGTGCGGAGAACATTCGACAAAAGGTACTCCCGAGTCTCTCCACAGATGGCGTTGACGAGACGCATCGCGTCTCGTCCGCACACCAGAACGCGAAGCGTTCTGGGGACGGTGATAGGGATAACGGCTGGTTGGCACAGCCAGCGGTTCACCTGTTCGACCGTAGTGAGGGTGTTTTCGCCCCACGAGAACAAGTCGTGACCCGCGAACCCTAATATCCCAACTCAGCGGCGCGGTGCCGTGGGATTCCCGCGTCTTCAGGCGCGGGAGGATGTCAATCCTCTCTAATCTTGGAAAAAACACGAGCGCATCATCTGCCGATGATTTCGGCAGGGCCTCCGTGGATTGATTCCTGGATTCAGTAACCGATCTGTACAATTAATTCGGCAGATGGTACCAAAGATACGGTGTGTTCCACCCACGAACAGCATCCGAAGAAGCGATTTCAACGGAACTCGTCGTCGAAGACTGAGCCGACCCGTTCGGTGCGCCGATCGACGATCCGCTCCGTCATGTCCACTGCCCGCGTTAGGACTCGACCGGCCGGAACGTGACGATTCGCCCGCCGTCGGTCTCTCGCTCGCCCACGTCGACCTCGACCGTCTCTCCGACCTCGATCGCGTCGCCGTCGCCATCGGCATCGACATCGCCGTCGCCGTCGACCCCCCGAACGATCCCCGTCAGCCGAACCGGTCCGAACCGGGCGACGGCGGTGACGTACGGCGCGTCGTCGGAAAAGCGCGGCGAGGGAACGTGGACGACAGTGAACGTCTCGACCGTCCCCGAGCCGGGAAGCGGCTCCTCCGAGAGCGGAGATGACCCGCACTCCGGACACACGCGCCGCGGCGGCAGCGAGCCGTGGCCCTCGGGACAGACGAGCGCGTAGCCCGCGCCCTCCGAGAGCGCGTCGATCCACTCGTCGTACCCCTCGTCTCGGGCGGTCATTCCGCCACCTCCAGCACGTGGACGACGGCGCTCGCGACCGTCCCGCCCGCGTTGTGGGCGACGCCTACCTCGGCGTCCGGGACGTGCTCGCTGTTCGGGTGATCGCCGCGAAGCAGCCGCGTCACCTCGGCGATCTGCGACCCGCCGGTCGCGCCGACGGGATGACCCTTCGCCTTCAGCCCGCCGGAGAGGTTCACCGGCAGGTCGCCGTCGGCGGTCGTGTGGCCGTCGCGGGCGGCGGCGATCCCCTCGCCCGGTTCGGCGAGCCCGAGCGACTCGATCGCGAGCACCTCCGCGATCGTGAAACAGTCGTGGACCTCCGCGAGGTCGACGTCGGCCGGCCCGATACCGGCGTCGTCGTAGGCGGCGGTCGCGGCGTCGACGGCCGCGGGCGTCGCGGCGAGGTCGGTCCGGTCGGCGAGCGCCATCCGGTCCGTTCCCTGGCCGGTGCCGGTCACGGCGACGGGCGCGTCCACGTCGTTCTCGGCGGCGTACTCCTCCGAGACCAACACGAGCGCGCTCGCGCCGTCGGTGATCGGGCAGGCGTCGTAGAGGTGGAGCGGCTCCGCGATCGGCGGGGAGTCGAGCGCCTCCTCGACCGACACCTCGGTGCGGAACTGCGCGTACTCGTTCGGGAGCGCGTTCTCGTGGTTCTTCGAGGCGACGTGTGCGAGGTCCTCGCGGCTCCCGCCGTGCGCCTCGAAGTAGGCGCGGGCCATCAGCGCGTACGCGCCGGGGAACGTGACGCCGGCCCGCACCTCGAAGAGGTCGTCCGCCGCTATCGCCAGTCCCTCCGTGGCCCCCTCGGTGTCGAGGTTCGTCATCCGCTCCATCCCGCCGGCGACGACGACGTCGGCGTCGCCCGCCGCCACCGTCCGGACCGCCTCGCGGACCGCGACGCCCGCGGACGCGCACGCCGACTCGTAGCGGGTGGCCGGACAGCGGACGCCCGCCGCCTCCGCCATCAGCGGGGCCTGGTGGCCCTGGTGCTCCGCGAGCGCGCCCATGAAGTTGCCGTAGTTCAGTTCCTCGACGGCGTTTCGGTCGACGCCGGCGTCCGCGAACGCGCGGTCGGCCGCCTCCGCGAACAGGTCCCGGCCGGTCCGCTCGGGGTGGCTCCCGAACCGCGTGAGTCCGACGCCTGCGACGCGTACCTCGGTCATACACGATCGATGACCGGTGACCGCGTTTAGCTCTGCCGGAAGCGGGGACCGCGGGGACGGAAAACGGGGCTACCCGATGTACCGCAGGTCGTCGTCGGGGACCGCCGGGCCGTCCTGCATCTCGCGGATCTTGCCGACGACCTCCTCCATCTCCTCGGCTCGGTCCTCGAGGGAGTCGTAGCCGAGTTCGAACCCGAGACGACCCTCGAGGACCTCGAGGACCGCTCGCGCGCTCTTCGGATCGACGAGGTAGCCGCTCGTCTCGCCCATCAGGCAGGCCGCCTCGAACCCGCGACGGCCGCCGAGCCCGAGCACGAGCCCGGAGACGCCGACGATCCCGCCCGCCGGCTCGTCGGGACGGAACTCCACGCCGGCCTCGCGGAGGTCGTCCGCGAGCGCCGCCTCGGAGACCGCCCCGAGTACCGTGTACTCCTCGACGAGTTCGCCCGTCGGCACGCCGCCGAGCGCGAACGCGCGTTTCGCGCCGAACGACTCCGCGACGTCGAGGAACGTCGAGGTGAGTCGGTAGTGTCCCGCGTTCGACCCCGCCTGGTGGTCGCCGGTCAACACGAGGAGGTCGGTACCGTCGGTCTCGACGGCGTGAAACTCCGCGCAGGTGAGCTCCGCGACCCCGTCCTCGCCGTCGACGCTCACCTGCGGCGGGAACTCCGTGGCGTACACCCGCCGGACGAGTTCGCCGTCGAACTCCTCGAGGAGGTGTTCGGCCGCGAGCTTCCCCACGTGGCCGACGCCCGGGAGCCCCTCGATCAGTACCGGGTCGTCGAGCTCCGGCGTGGCCACCTCGTCGATCTCGATGTCGTCCATACGGCGAACGTGCGGGCGGCGGTCACAAGAGGGTGGCTATTCGGGGATCACGAGTCGGGAGCGAGTCGGGACGTTTCGGCCCCCGCGTACCCGCCTCACTCGGGTCCGTTCGAGCGCGCCCGACGGCGGTACTCGCCGTACCGGTCAGTCGGGTCGAACGGGGCGGGCGCGCTGTTCTCGGCGGGGGAGCCGCACTCCGGGCAGCGGTCGCCGAGCGTGTACACCGGGCGGTCGTGGGCGGCTTCCCAGTCGGAACAGACGCGGATGTCGGAGCGCACGGGTGAGGTGTAGTGGGGAATCGACGCCGCGAGTTACTCGTCGTCCTCGCGCCGATCGCGGTGGAACGACCCGACGCCGCCGGCGGACTCGATCGCCTCGCGGGCGCGCCCCGCGGCGGCCTCGAGTTCGTCCTCGGCCGTCTTGTAGTCGGGGGCACGAACCTTGATCCGGTACTCCGGCGAGCCGACGTAGCCCACGTCGAGCTCGACGCCGTCGGGGATCTCGCCGTTCCCCTCGGCCGCCTCCAGGGCGGCCTTGACGTCGTCGACGCCGTCGGCGGCGGCCGACTCGAGGTCGACGTAGCCGGTGACATCGACGTACGGGACCGAGACGTTCTCGCGGGCCGCGTCGACGATCGCCTCCGCCGCGTCGTCGTCGACGTCCACGTCCTCGAGCGCCTCGAGCCCGCGAATGGCGGACGACTCGAAGGCGTCGTACAGCGAGTCGTACTCGCGGAGGAGCGCGTTCGCGACCGCGGTGTACCGGTCGTCGTCGACCTCCTCGCCGAGCGCGATGAGCATCCAGTTGTCGGCCTTGCGCTCGTTCTTCCAGTCCTGTATCGTCTCCTTGCGCTGGTGTTCGTTGACGTCCTTGATCGAGAGATCGATCTGGTTGGAGGACTGGTCGACCTCCAGCACCTTCGCGACGACGGTCTGTCCCTCGCGGACGTGGTCGCGGACGTTCTTGATCCAGCCGGAGGCGACCTCGCTGATGTGACACAGGCCGCGTTTCTCCTCGTACTGGTCGAGATCGACGAAGACGCCGAAGTCGGCGATCTCGTCGATCTCGCCGACGACGAGCTCACCGGGTTCGGGCCAGCCGCTGTACTTCATGATGGGGGGCGAGGCGGTTACCGCGCCTCAACGGTTTCGACGACGTCGCCGGCAAGCTCGGCCTCCCCGCCGGTCGGGGTCGCGAGCGTGGTGCCGCAGACGGCACACGACACGACCGAGGACGCCTTGCCGAAGACGACTTGTTCGTTCTCACAGTCCGCACAGCGCACGCGGTGGAAGCTTCCCGCCATGATCACTCCTGGAACGTGAGCCGGCCCGCGCGCCATCCCTCGCGCATGTGGGCCTTCCCGCAGTCGCTACAGCGGTAGTTCAGGTGCGTCTTCTTGGTGGGCTTGTCTCCACCGGGCACCTTCGAGTACCCGCCGGCGTTGCCGATCGTCGCGAGCGCGCGGCGTCGCTGTCGCGCGTCGCGTTTCATGCCGGTCGCACGACCCGATCGGACCTTCTCGACCTCGTGCTCCTGATGGGAGTCACAGTGAGGGCAGTACGTATTGAAGCGGCGTGGCATTTCCATGGATATCTACCTTGGGAGCCGGTTCGACGCCGACGCTTAAAACGGGTTTGGTCTGGCGTGGACGGCAGACGGAGGCAGGTCGGCTCCGGCCTCGACGGTCCGATCAGTTCATAGCGTGTAATCGTGCTCGCCCGTCTCCGACTCCAGGAACGCCGTCAGCAGGTCGACCGTCGCCGCGACGTCTCGGACGTTCGCCGTCTCCGTCACCGTATGGAGGTACCGCGTGGGGACCGAGATCGCGCCGACCGGCTTCGCGCCGCCCGGCGTCTGGAAGCCGGCGGTGTCGGTGCCGCCCGCCGGCAGCACCTCGTGTTGGTGGTCGATGTCGTTCGACTCCGCGACCTCGGTCAGCCGCCGGTGGACCTTCGGGCTCGTGATCACGGAGGAGTCCTTGAGCTTGATCGCCGCCCCGTCTCCGAGGCTCGTCACCGCGTCGGCCGCCTCGCCGATCTGCGGGACGTCGTTGGCGACGGTTACGTCCAACGCGATCGCCAGGTCCGGGTCGACGTCGACGCCGAGCGCGTGCGCGCCGCGGAGCCCGACCTCCTCTTGAACCGTCGCGGCGAAGTGGATCGTGACGTCCGGGTCGTCGATCCGGCGCGCGGCCGTGAGGGCAGCGAACAGGCAGACACGGTCGTCGAGCGCCTTCCCGGTCACGCAGTCGCCCATCCGCGTCGTCGTCTGGTCGAGCGTGACGAGGTCGCCGACGCTCACCAGGTCGGCGACCGCGTCGGCGTCGCGGCCGAGGTCGATGAAGACGTCCGACACCTCCTCGTCCGCCTCGCGCTGCTCGTCGGTGAGAGTGTGCGGCGGCACGGAGCCGATGACGCCCGTGAGGTCCCGCTCGCCGTGGACGGTCACGCGCTGGGCCCGCAGCACGCGCGGATCGAACCCCCCGAGCGCGTCGATTCGGACGAATCCCTCGTCGTCGACGTGGCGGACCATGAATCCGATCTCGTCCATGTGGGCCGCGACCGCGACCGAGTAGTCCGGGTTCGCTGCGCCCTCGATCGTGCCGACGACGTTGCCCATCGCGTCCGTGCGGACGCGGTCGACCGAGTCGGCGAGCTCGTGGCGAACGATCTCGCGGACGCGGTCCTCGTACCCCGGAACCCCGCGGGCCTCGGTGAGTTCGTACAGCAGGTCGGAATCGAGCGAGTCGTCACCGTCGAACGGGTCGTCGCCGGACGTGGCGGACATGCGTGACTCCAGCGCCGCCACGGTCAAAGTACCGTAGGATCCGGTCGTCGTCCGCCGTGGGGTCCGGCTCTCGTGGACTCCCGTGTCGAGAACGATGAACCGTTTTATCGTTGTTCCACAACGCTTTTGCGGTCCCTCCGGAGAGGTGGGGGCATGACCGACGTCAAGGCGGAACTCCGCGAACAGTTCATGGACGCGTTCGGCGGCGCCGACTTCCCCGTACAGAACCAGATGGACCTCGTTCCGGCGCTGCCGGACGGCCCGGCGACGAAGTTCGAGGCGGGCGACGTGAGCTTCACGGCGATGGAGCTCGCCGCCAAGCTCGGCAGCGACCAGGACTTCCCGTACGACACCGCCGAGGAACTCGTCGACGACGTCCTCGAGGCGCTCGAGTCGAAGGACCTGATCTGAGTCGATCGCGGCCGCAGTCCGGGGCTCCCCGCCGGCGAGAGGTTGATACGCACGCGGCCGTTACCACCTCCGTGACCGTGGCCGCCATCGGCGTCGTCCCGCAGTGGGTTCTCGTGGGGGTCGCCCTCGGTATCGCCGCGAGCGTCGTCGTCGCGATCGTCTTCTACCTCGGACACCGCCTGTTCCCGGAGAAGGCGTCGACCGCTGGGACCGAGACGCCGAGCGGCGACGCGCGCCGTCGCGGGGAGATCCGCGCGTACCTGACGGCGATCGGCGAGCGGTTCCTCGAGGAGCACACGGTCGCCGGGGTGGTCGTCCCCTTCTATCTCCCGGCACGCGGGGTCGTCGTCACCTTCGATGCGCACGACTACTTCCGGCTCGAGGGGGAGAACGTGCGCGCCGTGTTGTGTGAACACGAGATGCCCGGCCGCGGGCTCGGCCGCCGACTCCCGTTCGACGTGACCGAGCCCGACTGGGATACCGGCCCCGATCGTCCTCGACGGAACGATCACGTCGCCGACGCGTACGCGGAGCTCGGACTCTCCACCGACGCCGACGCCGACGCGGTGAAGCGCGCCTACCGCGAGCGCGTCAAGGAGACACACCCGGACCGCGGCGGCGACGAGGAGGCGTTCCGCCGGGTCCAGGAGGCGTACGCGACCGCCAGTGACCACGCGGACGGCGGAGCGAGCGGGTCCGACCGATCCGGACCGACCGATCGATCCGGTCGGGCCGACCGCTCCGGCCGGGAGGCCCGCCGGAGCGGGTACGGATCCGGACGCTGAGACGACCACGCGACCGCCGAGACGCCGGTTCATCGCGTTCACCGATCCGTCACGAACGAACGTTTATGATGATAGATACGTCATCTCACACCACATACAAGCAGCCAGACTCCACGAGTACACCGACGACATGACGGAGGGCCTCTCGATCGACGAGGTCGACCGTCCGACGGCGACCGGTCCGAGCGACGTGATAGTCGAGGTCGAGGGCGCCGGGTGGTGTCAGACTGACAACCACATCATCGAGGGAATGTGGGCGGAGTACGTCCCGCAGGAGCTCCCGATGACCTTGGGCCACGAGAACGCCGGGACGGTCGTCGAGACGGGCGAAGACGTGGGCCTCGTCGAGCCGGGCGACCCCGTGATCTGCCACCCGGTCCAGACGTGCGGCACCTGTCGACCCTGTCGGCTCGGCGAGACGATGTACTGCGAGAACGACGCGTTCAACGGGTTAACCACCGACGGCGGATTCGCCGACTACCTCCACACGAGCGAGCGCTCCGTGATCCCGCTGCCCGACGGCGTCAGCCCGATCGACATCGCCCCGCACGCCGACGCGGGGATCACGGCGTACCACGCCGCGAAGAAGGCGGTGGCCGAGTTGAACCCCGGCGACCACGCGGTCGTGATCGGCGTCGGCGGGCTGGGCCACATCGGCCTCCAGTGCCTCGACGCGATGAGCGCCGCCCGGGTCACCGCGGTCGACGTGAAGGAGTCCGCGCTCGAGTTGGCGGACCGGTACGGCGCGGATCACCTCGTCAACCCGGTCGACGAGGACGTGCGCGCGGAGATAGACGGGATCACGGACGGCACGGGCGCGGCGCAGGTCCTCGACTTCGTCGGCGAGGACGTGACCACGGCGTACGCGCCCGACGTCACCGCCGCCGGCGGCGACCACCATATCATCGGCTACGGCGGGCACGTCCACGAGCCGGCGCAGGCCTTAGTGAACGGCGAGTTCTCCTTCGTCGGGAACATCGTCGGCCGCTACGCGGAGCTCCAGGAGCTCGTTGCGCTCGTCGAGCAGGGCGATGTCGACCTCCACACCAGCCGGTACGACCTGGACGAGGTCAACGCCGTCGCCGAGAAGCTCGAACACGGCGAGATCGACGGCCGGGCCGTGATAACGCCCTGAGGAAGGCTCAAATCGGAACTTCACTCTCGAACAGAGCTATACGTCGCGTCCGTGACGTTCGCGTATGGACGTCGTCGTTCCGCTGGTCTCTCGGCTCTCGCCGTCGCAACGCTGGTCGCTTCTCGCCGGCGTCTACGCGTTCGGCTGTGCCGCGCTGACGGCGGTCCTCCTTTCCGACGTGCTCGGGCTCTTTGCCGAGGTGATCGGGCTGCCGCCGACGCTCTCCATGCTCCTCCTCGCGAGCCCCGCGCTCGTCGCCGGCGCGGGGATCTGGTGGGCGCTCGTCGAGCGACGCGGCGCCTACACGTATCCGGCCGGGGCCGCGTTCGGGCTCCTTACGGCGCTCTCGACCGGGGCGGTGTGGACCGTCCGGTTCGTGTCCGTCTGGGGCGTCGAGATGCTCACGGCCGGTCCCGTGCCGCTTCTCGTCGGGTTCGTGCTCGGGATGACGGCGCTCGCGGGAGTCCTCGTCGGCCTCCCGTTCGCGTACGTCCGTCGGCGGAGCGGGAGGCGGTCGGACTCCGCCGCGACCGCTAACTCCTTGTGATCACGGAACACACCGGACGAACATGGACGAGAGCGACGACGCCTCCGTCGATGCCGCCGCCGACGCCTCCGTGGATCCCCTCGCCGACGAGGACGTCTACCGCGTGCTCGGCCCGGACGGGCGACCGCTCCCGGACGCGACCGTACCGGACCTCTCGGACGACCGGTTCCGTGCGATCTACCGCGACATGGTCACCACCCGGCGGTTCGACGAGCGCGCCGTCAGCCTCCAGCGGCAGGGGCGGATGGGGACGTACGCCCCCTGTGCCGGACAGGAGGGATCGGCGGTCGGGTCGACTCACGCGCTCGAGGAACGCGACCTGATCAGCTACCAGTACCGCGAGCACGGCGCGGTCGTCGTCCGTGACCTGCTCGCCGAGTACCTCCCGTACTGGATGGGTCACGAGTCCGGGACGGAGGCGATCGCCGAGGGCAACGTGTTCCCGCTCAACATCGGGATCGCGGCGCACCTCCCGCACGCGGTGGGGGCGTCGTGGGCGTTCGACCTCCGCGGGGAGGACCGCGTCGCGGCGTGTCACTTCGGCGACGGCGCGACGAGCGAGGGCGACTTCCACGAGGCGCTGAACTTCGCCGGCGTCTTCGACACGCCGACCCTCTTCTGTTGTCACAACAACGGCTGGGCCATCTCGGTTCCGCGCGAGCGTCAGACCGCGAGCGCGACGCTCGCGGCGAAGGCGACCGCCTACGGCTTCGAGGGCGTCCGCGTCGACGGGATGGACCCGCTCGCGAGCTACGCCGTCACGCGGGAGGCGGCCGAGCGCGCTCGCGGCGGCGGATCCGGGCGGGACGCGGGCGGCGGATCCGGGCGGGGTGCGGACGGCGAGACGAGTTCCGGCGCTCCCCCGACTCGCCCGGTCCTCGTCGAGTTCGTCGAGTACCGCTACGGCGCGCACACCACCGCCGACGACCCCACCGCCTACCGCGACGACGACGCGGTCGACCCCTGGCGGGCGATCGACCCGATCGATCGCATGGAGACGTTCCTCCGGGAGACGGGCCGGATCGACGACGAGGGCGTGGCGGCGGCCCGCGACCGCGCCGACGACGTCGTCGCCGAGGCGATCGACGCCGCGGAGGCGGTCGAACCCGACCCGGCCGCGATGTTCGATCACGCGTACGCCGACCTCCCGCCCGAGATCCGCCGGCAGCGCGACGAGCTGCTCGCGGCGGTCGAGGAACACGGCGAGGGGGCGTTCGACGCGGGCGAGTGAGCACGGGG
The DNA here is from genome assembly GCF_900182635.1 of Halorubrum cibi. Classification (GTDB taxonomy): domain Archaea; phylum Halobacteriota; class Halobacteria; order Halobacteriales; family Haloferacaceae; genus Halorubrum; species Halorubrum cibi. The sequence goes on from NZ_FXTD01000007.1 coordinate 89,678, forward strand.
CGCTGTTGAAGTTCGATCACGGAGAATCGAGGAGCACGCCTCGCGCTTCGGCGCGGAGAGGATGTCAACTACGCTGAACGGTCCATCGCCGCCGGAGCAACCTATTTGTTCCCGCTGTCGGTAGCCGGTTACATGCCGTTCACTCTCGGAGTTCACGAGTCCGTGGACCTGATCTTTCCGCCGACCGTCCTCCGTGACGCCCTCGAACCGAACGCCGACTCGGGTGACGTAGAGTCGAGCGACGCCGACTCGATCGACGGCTCCGAGGTTCGAGTCGTCGGATCCGGGGCGGAGCTCGAGGCCTGCGACGCGCTGGTGACCTTCGCGTACGAGGACGCGTTCCTCACCTCGGGGCTCTCGTGGATCCACTCCATCCAGGCTGGCGTCGACCGGTTCCCCTTCGACGAACTCGAGTCGCGGGGGATCCGGCTCACGAACAGCACCGGGATCCACGGCGACGCCGTCGGCGAGACCGTTCTCGGCTACATGATCCAGTTCGCCCGCCGGCTCCACCGCTACCGGGACCGCGGACGCGAACGCGAGTGGGCGCATCCGGAGTGGGACGAGCCATTCACGCTCTCCGGCGAGTCGCTCTGCGTCGTCGGCCTCGGGACGCTCGGCCGGGGGATCGCCGCCCGCGCCGACGCCTGCGGGATGGACGTCGTCGGCGTGCGGCGGACGCCGACCCCCGTCGATCACGTGAGAGAAGTGTACACGCCGAACGAGATCGAGAGCGCCGTCGAGGACGCGCGGTTCGTCGCGGTCGCCACGCCGCTAACCGAGGAGACGCGGGGACTGATCGGAGCCGACGTGCTGGCGGCGATGCCCGAGTCCGGCTACCTGTTGAACGTCTCCCGCGGCGGCGTCGTCGACGAGACGGCGCTGCTCGAGGAACTCGAGAACGACCGGCTCGCGGGCGCGGCCCTCGACGTCTTCGAGACGGAGCCGCTGCCCGAGGAGTCTCCCCTCTGGGAACTGGACGACGTGATCGTCACGCCGCACGCCGCGGCGGCGACCCGAGACTACTACCGGCGGATCGCCGACGTCGTCCGAGAGAACCGCCGACGGGCGGTGGCCGGAGAGCCGTTCGTGAATCAGGTGGTGTGAACTGTCGCCCGGCGACTGCCGGCGATCCGCGGAACTCGACGTGTCGATGACGATCGCCCACGAGAGGCGATCACGGCCCGAGATATCCCCAGGCCTGGAGCCGGTCCCCGTCGCCGTCGATCCAGCGCTCGCCGATGTCATCTCGGTAGTACATGTTGGGCATCACGATCTCGTCGATGCGATCGTACGCCTGCTCGCGCGCCGCCCCCATCGTGTCGCCCTTACCGGTCACGACGACGGGCATGCCGTTGTCGCCGGCGACGCGCCACTGGCCGTCGACGTTCTTCGCGTCCTCGAGGTGGACCCCCTCACGGCTCCCCGTCTCGAACACCACGGCCGCGTTCCGGGAGTTCTCGTCGTACGTCTTCTCGTCGTCGAACGGGAACGGGGGGAGGACGACTCGGACGGCGATCTGGTAGCCGTTGTGAACGTCGACCTCCGGATCGTTGCCGTGTGCGAGATCGTAGAAGAACTCGCCGGTGGAGGATTCGATCGACTCCTCTTGAAGCGCAATGGTCGGGTACCCGAACCGCGGCGTGAACTCCAGCGGGTAGATCCCGTTCTCGTTGACGATACAGTTGATGTCGATGCTCCCGACGTAGCCCTGGTCGGCGAGCCAGCCCTCGATCTTCCCGAAGGTCTCTTTGAAGAGTTTGTTCTGGCCCGCCCAGAACATCGAGGTCCCCATCTCACCGGTCGAGGGACCGATGTTTCCCGGAAATAGTTTCTTGTGCTCGTATTTCCAAGATCTATTATACAATTTAGACCATGCGACGCTGCCCCGGGTTATTTTTGCCTCTCGGAGATTTCTCCGAGACAGATGTCTGAGGATTCCGACGACACTAGGGGAGGACGGGTCGTTTTCGCAATACTAGTTGGAGTGACGTTCGGTGCGGCACTCGGAACGACAGTTCTCCAAGATATCACACAGGGAATTGTTGCTGGTGTCATCGTTGGAACCCTCGCTGCTCTCGTCTTCCCAGCGTGGACAGACCGTCTCTTCGAAACGGTAACAGACAAACTCGAAGCATAATCTACGGTACCGATCGATGAGTGAGTACCCTGTGTTGAGTGATTCGTGAGTCCGCTACAATCAAAAGAGATGGAGTAGATCGTCTTTCAGTAGGCTATTGTGCCTTCAGAGAAAGCTTCCTGTTTCAGAAGAGGCAGTTCGGATTCAGGTCCTCGACTGTGGCGACTTGATCAGGCGCTGTGGTCGATGTACTCACTTTCCCATTCAGCTCGCGCCTGAATCTCTCTAGCCCCCCGTCGTGTGGTAGTGTACTCGTTGGTCCGTCTATCGCGTTGACTTTTCTCGACAAGTCCCTTCTCAACCAGCGTGTCGAGATTTGGATAGAGACGACCATGGTGGATCTCCTTTTCGTAGTAGTTCTCAAGTTCGTCCTTGATTGCGAGCCCGTGCGGATCATCAAGGCCGGCGATTACGTACAGTAAGTCGCGCTGAAAGCCAGTGAGATCATACATATCACCAGCTTTCGTATTCATGATTTGAAATACTACTGATCTCCGAAACGAGATTCTGATATTAGGTCTGTCGAACTGTTCACTCCGGAAAACTATCTCGTGGAATTCAGCTGGTTCAGAACCTAAGTGCGGCTGTACGAAACAGAACTAGCTCGAATCTGTTGATCGGAATTCAAATCGCGCACCGCCTTCCGAACTGTCCGTGAGGGTGATATCCCAGTTGTGAGCTTGGGCGATACGTGAGACAATCGTGAGTCCGACCCCGCTTCCGCTGTACCCGGTTGTGTAGCCATGATCAAACACGGAATCACGTTCTTCAGGTGGAATTCCCTCACCGGTATCTTCGACATAGAAGCCGTGTTCGAGTGGACCGACGCGAACGGTGACGTCTTCACCACCGTGTCCGACCGCATTCCGGAACAAATTCTCGAAGAGTGCCATGAACTGACTGGGGTCGCCGGTCACTGTACACGGTTCCGTCGACAGCGTTGCTGACCGCGTCTCGGTCAACTCCCACGCATCGCGGGCTATCTCATGTACCGACACCGGCTCGTGTGTTTCCGCAGGAGTGTCATGACGTGCGAGTGTAGTAAGGTCGGTTACAAGGTCTTGGATTCGAGTGAGAGACGTTTCGACCGTCTCAAGGTTTGATTTATCCTCGGTCTCTCGGTATAACTCGAGGTTTCCGGTCGCAACAGACAACGGGTTTCGGAGATCGTGTGAGACCATACTGGCGAACTGTTCGAGTCGCTCGTTTTGCGCTTCTAATTCAGATTCTCGCTCACGTAACGTCTGTTCGGTGGTGACCTGAGAGAGCGCAGTGGTAATGTGACTGGCCAGTATCTCTCCGACAGTCACATCTTGGGTATCGAAATTTGAGGGGGTCGGTGATCCGGCCATCAAAATCCCGTACTCACCCAGTGGGAGATGTAACTCGCTGCGGATCGGTGATTCTGGGTTATAGATATCTGAATCACTCTGTACATCATCAACCGCTGTCGCAGTTCCGTCTTCGAAGACCCGCCAGGCGATGCTCTCCCCCTTGCTGAATGTCGGCGGCTCGCCGATGAGCTCTAGAACACCATCAGTGTACGCAACCGGAGCCAATGTTTCGCTTTCCGCATCGTACAGATGAATTGCGTTTGCTTGGAGGTCTAAAATCTCGCGTGCGGCAATAACGCCACGTTCAGCGACTTCTTCGACCGTCTCTGCTGACAATAGCCGCGGAATGGCCCGATTGAGCCCTTCGAGTTGTTGTTCTCGTTTTTTGCGTTCAGTAATCTCCGTGGACACGCCGAACACACCCTCGGCTTCGCCAGCAGTATCCAACACCGGGACTTTCAATGAGAGATACGTCCGGTCGTTACCATCCACCGTAATCTGCTCTTCAACTTCAAGTGGTTCGCCTGTCTCAAGCACACGGAGATCGTTCGCTTGGACAGTCTCTGCTACTTCGGGTGGGTGGATGTCCTCATCATACTGACCGACGAGGTCCTCCGTATCGACGTCGAACAAGCGCTCATATTCAGCATTCACAAACACGTACCGCCCCTCTGTATCTTTCAGATACATCACCGCGGTCGTATTTTTGAGGATGAGGTTGAGACGACGGTCTGCCTCTTGTAGATCCGAGAGTACGTGTCGCCGATCAAGGTACGCTGTGACGAGCTGTAGAATGGTGGTAAGCAATTCCTTTTCTTCCGGGAGAAACACATCGCTGTCCGCCTCAGTCAAAGCGTTAGTCGTGTAACCAATTGTCAGCGTAACTTCGTTGCCGGCGGTGGTCACATCGTGGACTGTGAACTGTTCGACCGGTGGTTCGTACTCCGGAGAGGTGAACTCAGTTTCATCGATGGTGAGCGACGCTACGGCTTCCTCAGGAAACTGTAGCGACTGTGGAAGATGTGTGACAACTTGTTGGAGCTGTCCTTCTGACTGACCGTCACTGTCGACAAGGACATCGCTGATTGTTTGAATCGCAGTGAGTTCCTTCACGCGTTCTCGCAGGTCACGTTTCGTTTGGTACTCAGCAACTGCGTGGCGGATGCGTGTGGCGAGTCGATCGTACTGTTCTGGGCCTCGTTTCTGTAGATAATCAGTCACACCGGCAGAGATGGCTTCGCTGGCGATTTCTTCTGAGCCCTTCCCAGTAAAGAGAATAAACGGTAGGTCCGAGTGGGTTTCACGAACCGTGTGGAGGAACTCAAGCCCATTCTGCTCCGGCATTTCATAATCACTCACCACACACACAATCGGCTCGGTTTCGATGATTTCGCGCGCGTCGGCGACACGAGTCGCAGTATGAATTGTCGCTGTAGGGAGGTTCCGTTGTAAATACGTGGCTGTGAGATCTAAGAAATCTGCCTCGTCATCGACGCAGAGAAGATGCATGGGCGAGTGTCTGTTACCTTGCTAAATATTCTTTCTGTGAGTGACCTGGGACAGAAGTCGTGGGTTTCCGCAGTACATCTTTGTGAACTAAACACAAACGGCTCTGTTGAAACCCTCAGTAGTTGATATATTCTGCCCCGTTGCGGTCAATACAGTTGATACACGCATCGATTTGCGCGGTTAGTCTGTCGCTCGATATGCTTCGGTGATTTCCAAGACGACCGCGCTAGCCAAGATCGCACTACCGAAGGCAATACCGGCCACAGTGACAGAGTTCCCGTATCCGACAGCGCTCGCAACCACAGCAACGACGAACATCCAGAAGCCAATTTGGACTGCGAGTGTCCGAGCCGAATGATCGACGATCTCGGAGGGCATGAGTAATAATTCCGCTAGAACACACGAATTTCTTCCGGTCTTCTGAGATGGGACTTCGCGTAGTAACTGCTATTACCACGTTTCCTGGCCCGCACGCTCCGTCAACCAGCCAGTTCAGTCGACGAAGTAGACGACATCGGACTTCAACGGGACCGCCGGCGACAGTGGACAGTAAGCACTCTTCAGCGACCGGCTGTTTCAGGTGAGAATCTATCTGAAGAATGGGATTTCAACAGAGCCACACAAACAGTAACTGATATTGTTGAATACTAATATTGGCAGACCATCTGACGGAGGGTCGTAGAATCTCATCGATTCGAACAAAACAAAAACAAGGGATCACTCCAAAACTGAGCGCCCCCAACGTTCCGACGTGTACCGCTCGTTTCGGACTCAGTTTCCACCGTCGGTATGGGAATCAAGCGCTTCACACATAACATAAAAAATCAAATAACTCTGCGCCAACCTCCATACCACCTTCAGCCGCTTCCGAAACCGGTCACAAGACTACCTATCCCCGGGACATTATAGCGGGGAATATTCGGATAATTCTGGTTCAGCTGAGGATGGAGGTATATTCTTAGCAGATTTAATCACATCTCATGCGATTTTGGGGTGCGTCTCAGCTATCAACCGCACCAAATTCGGCCGTAATTTGGAAAAATGTGCTAAGCGCTACTTAGAGAGTCTAAAAAAAGCCTATCGACCAATAATCAATAGAACTGCCTGAAAGAGCAGTAAATCAGCTAAGACTGATTCTAAGTTGGTTTAATACTGCCCGCAATCTCATCTAAAACAATATATTATTTGAGGTATTCGTTCAAATCGCACCAACTATGAGGCTGATGTCCATGCTTTTGCTGGGCGGATTCGGAAGCTTTCTCCGCAAGTTGCGGTACGTGAGAAGAAAATCGAAAGCATCACCAAGAGCACCGCTTTCAGCAAGTTGAGTCCGAACTTCAGACGGTCGATATCCGTCCTTCTTTCGCCTACTGACATCAATGTCAAACTGTTCGATCGCAGAAAGTCGTGATAGAATCGCCGGGAGGTGTTTCCCGTTCGGTGTGACGAAGTACCGATCAATGCGATCGGGAAACGCGGCGAGTTTCTCGACTGTTCCCTGGGCTCCATCTGTATCACCGGATTCCGTTTCGACTTCGGCAACGACGACTGGTTCGCCCTGAGAGAATCCCACGACGTCTAGACGTTTCTTCGATAGATGTGATACGTTGTCCCAACAGGTAGTCGGCTGTAGCCGCCAGACATCACAGTATCGAACAACGCGGTCAACATCAGACCGAGAAGCAACAAAGAGCGCAACGAGGTCAATCCCGACTCTATGTAGCGTATTTTCTGAAGGCGATCGTTCGCCCCAGCCGTCGTTGCTGACGTTCGGAATTCCGAGCTGCTTACGGACTTTCCACGGCACCGAGTAATATGTTTGAGGAGTATTCGGCTGAGAGAGCAAGCCGAGGCTTTTGAGCCGATCCACATCAACATCAAGTTTCGACCCGTCAGGTTGGTCTCGGAATGACGCCATGCTCTGCGTTAGTGAATACAAACCGATCCGTCGCTCCATTGCTAACCCGATACGTGTGAGAAAGAGTGCCTCGGCAGCCGATATGTCCTCAATCTCGAATGAATCGGTGAGTGGTTGAACATCTTTCACCTCCCTAAATTCGGAGCCCATTTCGCACGCAGCGGCTCGATGTGCGTCTTGGATGGCACTAGCATATTCTTCGGATTGGAACGGTCGATCCAAATCGGAAAGGCCCACTCGAATTGCGTCTGACGAGGGAAGGCCAACGTCCATCTCTCTCAATATAACGAGTTCGTGTCTGTATCGCTCCCAAGGAAGTGTCTTTATTCGCGGATAAAATGGAGTAAATTTCGGGGCAGGTACTTCATACGCGTCTCCCGAGTTAGAAGCCGTGAAACCATCGTCAATCGCAGCGTCTAATGCGTTTTCGAGTGTTTGTTTATTTTCGATGTCGTTACCAGGTCGATCAGGCGAAGGAAAGAACTGACAGATCTCATCAAACAGGGTTGTGAGAGGTATTGATTCGTTGAAATTGAGTGCTGAACTCGCACGAATGGTGTCGGCAACTGTGACGAGGCGCTTGTCTGGCCGAGGAAACGGATCCTTGGTATCCGGATCAACTAATGGATTGTCCGAATCCGAGCCGTAATGGGTGCCATAAGCTTGCGTTTTTCTGTATTTCAACTCGCGTCGAATCCATGATCGGACTTGGGGTGTGATATCGACATATTGCTGAATGTCGTTTTTAGAAAAGATTGCATAAGCAAGGTTGGCTAGTCGGTACCACCCGTAATACGCATAATTAGCAAGACGCATTAAGACCACATCGTCAGGAACGAAGAGATAGTCACGCTGTCTGGTGAGTGGTGGGAGGTCGTCAAAATTAGACTTTGGGAAGAATAGTGGATGATCAAGTGGTCCAATGAAACTCCTCGCACTCACGTGGCTCAACGGGATTTTGTAACCATCATCACATTGAATCACGCGATCCTCGTACAGGGATTGTTGTGATCCCACAGATATATGATTCGATTGGTATGTTCGGGCAGCGAGGACTGGGCTCGACGAGGCCTGTTCTGAATCCGGTACCAGCAGTATCGCTACGATCTCACGTTGTAATGGGCCCGGAATCAGATTTTGAAACGCATACAGTACATCATACACGTATTGTTCTCGAACGTGTTCCACCGTGAAAGACAGCCCAGGAGAATTCCGGAATGGTCGTGTCATCATCCTGCGTTCAGAACTATGCTCAGGATACTGCTCATACTCATGTGTCCCGCGGAGTGGATCCGCAAATTCGACACGAAGAGCGGTTATCGCGGCGAACGTGGCGATTTCGTGAAATGAGTCGATATTGGGGTGTGTCTTAATTCCATTCTTTGCTTTCAACGCCTCCACACCATACTCATCGAGGCGCTTTCCAAATCCCTCGCCAGTATCATCAAATAACGCGAAGAGTTGCCGCAGCTGCCTTCGCGTACAGTCTAACGGGAGGAGAGTTGCGCGTTGTACGTCGAGGTGCCGGTCTGGTATCTCAAGCATAGGTTGGGACTGAGACTAGGTCGTTTAGCGTATCGACTCCTTCATCGAGGAATCTCCGTCGAGGGAGAAGTGCCATCCCATCGAGGAGGGGAATCTGTCGAATGAGTTGTTCGTGTAATTTCTGTACGTTCGGAAGCGACCGGTATTTCTCTCTCGACTCTGGGAAGACCCCAGGGCAATCCGTCAGTTTGCTACACTTCAGGAAGTGGAGAAAGTCATAGATTGACTCTCGGTTCGGCAGAACGAGGATACCTGTGGCTGCGGTTTTCCCGATCTGAGCGGCCTGTAGATACGTCTCGAATGGCGACTCTTCCCACTCTGTGACGACTCCTAGGTATCGGAGTCGCTGACCATCGGTAGTGTATTCGAATCCTGCGACATCAAATCCGAGTACGGGGAGACTCGACGAGGTCTCTTTAGAGGAATCGTAGTCCGAGCGCGAGTAGATGAGGTGTGGCGAGATCGCCCAGTCAACGTTCGGCAAGCGGAGTAATTGCGTCTTCATCCGACAGGCCACGAGGTTATGATCTCTATGGGCGTCTAGTATGGCCCTTCCATCGAATGGCTTGAAATCAGAGTACGGGTGAGATGCGTTCTCCGGATACGTATCGACCAATTCGACATCCCATATCTGCCTGAACTCTGCCGTCGTACTGTAGACTTTCGAGCGGTCGACACGCCGCTTGACTATCCACTTCGAGTCTAGAGTGTCCGGTTGTACGTCGTAATGATTTGCACAGACCTCACGCAGGTCCTTTGTGAAACCGCGACGAAGTCCACCGTATCCCGGGATTAACCCGTACTGATCGAGAAACACTACGTGGGCAAACACCCTCGCTGGTGTGACCTCCTTTCTTTTTTGTTTGATTCGTTGTTCGCTGGCTTTGATCCCTGCGAGGGGACCGAGAACCAATTCGTCATGTTTCAGCAGTAGGTCTTGGCGGAACGCTTCCGCCAGCCACTCTTGAGGTCGAATGTTGTATGGTGTATTGGAAAAGTATTCGCCGAAGCCTGTCGAATCAGTCTGAATTAATGATCTGAGTGCCGGATACAGAGGCTCGAATGAGAGGCCATCGTTCCCCATAACGTGAGGTGTGATATGTGTCTCAGGAGATCGATGTCTCGGGAGCAGCCATTTTTGCGCAGTAAGCCGCCGCTCAAATGAGACCACTTCTGGGGAATGACAAGGAGTTTCGTTCTCACCGTACTTGCGGCCACAGACAGAGCAAGTTCGCTCTACAAAATCAGTTAGTTGCGGCTGCTCGTTCTGGTTTCCTCCGTTCTCTTCTCTTTCCGTATTGCTCCACATACTGAATCTAAATTTGTGATCGAATTTAAAGGTCTGCCCCGAGATATTGCTACGCTTCTGTTACTGTGCCGTCTATCTAACCGCAAAATTATAAAAATAGATTGAGGGGTCTGTAGGCCCTTAGTGAATCATTGGAAATGGGGTCACGCTCCCCGAGCCAGCAGTCCTTGCTGTTACTCTCCCGGCTTTGTCCCAGTCCGCAGGTTCTCCCGATACTCTCCCCATGCTTGGTACATCTCTGTCCGTTCCGCTTCCGTGATCGTCTCGTGTTCGGCTTCGTCGTAGAACGGGAGTTCCTCCTTCTCGGGGACCGCCATCACCTGCTTGAGCGGGTAGATTTTCTTGTAGTAGTTCTCCAAGACCCAGTCTTCGCCGTGCTCGTCGACAGCTTCTTCGATGAACGGGGCAGCCTCCGGATACTCCGCGGCGAGTGTGTCAGTCATGGTTGTTGTGTTGGGGGTGGATTGGGTCGCTCCGATACGCGGACAAATCGACGTTCAGGCGTCGGTGAACTCGGCCAGTGAGTGGTTCGAACTGCTACTGTTCCACTTCCCGATTTGGATGAGCTCGAACGTCTCAAGCGAGGCGTCGATCGTCTCGGCGAGCCGCGTCTGAATCGCAGAGGGCAGGCTCTCGATGGGAATCGCCGTGAGCGCGTGCTGGGTAAGGTGGTAACTCGATGCGAGGTTCGTCGGGGCGACAAGAATCACGCGTTCTCCATCGACATCGTCGAGCGCGAGTTGGGCATCCCGGTACTGGTGGACAGCCACATTCAATTCATCCACGGGAAAGAGGTAGTCAGCAGCCCCAAATTCGATACTCGCCCCTGCTGACTCAAAATGCCCTTTGAGCATAACTATGTACAAATATATGTTCTATGGACATTAACGTTGTGGTGAATGAGATGGTGATCTGTCCCACTACGGGCCATGCTCCCCAGTTTGAATAGCCCGCCCGCTACAGCGGACCATGTGTCCCGAGACCTCTACGACTGTACAGCGGCTGAACTCGCAACAGGCTCTGTCGAACACCTCTCATACGACACACCACCAAGTACTGCTGCTGAGTGGCTCGAAACAAACGGGTACGACGCCGCGCCGATCGAACGACAGGGCGACGCGGTCGGGTTCATCCACGAAGACGACGTCACTGCTGACGATGACGGCGATACACTCGAGGAGCATCTCACCCCGCTCACAATTGACTACATGATGAGCGGAGACACCGCGTTTGAGGACGTCCTTGCTGCGCTTATTGAGGAACCGGTTTACTTCCTCGGCGGCCACAGTCGCATTACTGGCATCCTGACCCGTGCCGATCTCAACACGGCCCCAGTACGCATCTACCTGTTCGACCGCATCACCTACCTCGAAGAACACCTTCGTGAACTCATCCTCGAACACGCACCCAATTGGAAACAGACGCCAGTCTCCGTTGATGAACTCGACGACATCGAGGACCGATACACAGACGCACAAGCTGCTAACGTTGAGTTGGAGGAGATCCACTACGCACAGTTCTCTACGCTAAACACCATCATCTCGAACGTCGAAGCCTGTTGGCAAGCCTGTGGGTTCTCAACGACAGCGCAAGCCGACTCTCGACTTCACGAGATCACAGACCTCCGGAACGACGTCGCTCACGCCAATCTCCTCGTTGAAAATACCGATAGCGATGGATTCCTCAATAGCGGTCGTACGACCGAGAACCTGTCTACCACGCTTACAAATATCAACCAGGTTCTCACCAATCTCCAAGAAGCCGGATGCGCTCCGGGGACAGTAGAGGATCGGTTCGAACGCTCAGAGCAGGCGGATCAATTTCTCTGAAGAACGACTGTGTCGATCCGAATCTCTAATTAAAGCAAATGATCTGCCGGACCAGAGTCATCAGCATCAAACGGGCCGGTTGTTGCCACTGCGGCCGCGCCAGCCGTATTCCCGATCGTCACTAACTCTTCGATATCCGAGATGCCGTCGTCCCGTGCGGCGAGGACTGCACCAGCAAACGCGTCACCAGCTCCGGCTGTGGTAGCGACCGTGGTCGGTGGCGGAGTCGCGGTCACCTGCTCAGTAATCTCGCCGTCATCCACTGTCAATGCGGTCGTCGCTGCCGACCCATCTGTGATGAACACCATCGCGGAGTGATTCGACGGAAGCAGCTCGAGTACTCCCGCTGGTGTGCGATCGATGCCTGCCACCGCGAGGTCATCCGTCCCGGCGAAGATCAGGTCACAGTATTGTAGCACGTCCCGGAGGGCCTGTCGATAGGCGTCAGGAGTGGACCACTGGTTCGTACGTCCGTTCAGATCGAACGAGATGTGGGTCCCGCTTTCTGCGGCCGCCTCGGCGAGCTGTCGAACCGCAGTCTGGTTCACCTCAACCGGCAACGTGACGCCTTCCAAATGGACCCACTCGTATGGAGCCACAAGTGTCGCCGGATCGGTGGGGGGAGTGAAGCCGTAGCAACTCCCGGCCACCCAAGCGTGCCACTGTTCGTCGTCTCCCGTTGGAACGTACAGCGTGAGCGGTGATGTCGCATCAACCCGCGTCACGTGTGTCGTGTCCACTAAGCTATCCGTGAGATGCTGGGCAGCCAGCTCTCCCATAGCGTCGGTCCCGATGTTCGTCACGAGGCTGCTCTCACTGCCCAGGGAGGCCGCCCACCGTGCGACGTTCGTCGCTGTCCCGCCGATGTGCCACTCAAACTGGCTTTCGGTTGTGATCGATGTCCCGTCCACCGGATAGAGGTCGATCGTCGTATCGCCGACAACCACTACACCCTGGTGATCATCGCTCATCGTTCTCCTAGCAGTAGGGCTTTGACATCCTCCGCGAATCGATCACCGACGATCAGTATGTGGTTCGTCATGGGTCAGTAGAGGCCGCGTCAAGTGAGGACGTGAGATGCTGTCGTACCTGTAGGCCTGTACGGAATCGAGAGAAGATGTCGGACTGGTGGGTTGAGCATGCGAGTACCGCCAGTCCACCGTTCCCAACTGGGATGACCGGTTGTTGTGGCTTGTGCGGTGCGTGACGACAACTCGGACAATTAACCCCGCCGGCCGGGCGGTGATTGAGAAGTTGGGCGCGACCCTCGGTCGCCAGCCCACAGAGAGAACAGAATTCTTTGAGGTGGTTGTCACATCCAAGGAGAGGAATCGTTAATTGGTCGAGCAGGAGGAACGAGACACTTTCTCTTCCTGGTGATTGAAGGGCAGATTCGCAAGCAGCGCACTGAATGAATTGATTCCTGTGGAGGGAATCTGGCACTGATTGGAGAGAGTCTCCGTTGTCCATACTCAAGCTATACTTTCAATTGGGAGCCACGCCGGTAAGTTACGCGGAATTGAGTCCCCGTTCCTGTCGAAACCACCGATCGCTGACACCGGCACCGTTCGATCTCAGTTAACGTCGATGATTTCGACGTCGAACGTCAGCGTTTCGCCGGCGAGGCGTGGGTTGAAGTCCACCCGGACGACCTCCTCGTCGACGTGGATAACTTCGCCTTGGCTCCCGTTCTGGGCCTCGAGATACGAACCCTCTTCAGGCGTCTGGCCGCCGAGCATCTCTCGGAGTTCTTCGGTTTCAAACTCCTGAATATTCTCGTCAGTGGGCTCACCGTACGCCTTCTCCGGCGGGATCGTCAGCGTTTCCGTCTCCCCAGCTTCGAGGCCGATCAGTCCCTCTTCCATCCCTTCGATGACCTGCTCGGCACCGATTTCGACCGTCAACGGCGTGTACTCTCGCTCGGGCTGGGCCTCGGCAAGGCCCGTCTCCTCGGCGACAGACTGCCGGGAGGTGTCGAACACTGTTTCGTCGTCGAGTCGGCCCGTGTACTCAAGCGTCACAGAATCGCCAGTAGCAATCGTCATACGAGGACAAGAAGTCCTAGACGGAAAGCCTACGTCCTTGAGTGATGACTGTCTGGCGCGTTCTAAATAAGGTCACCTTCCTACCGAACACGTCACCAGCAATGTGGTGAAGTCGTACGACTCAAACTCTCAGAATCCCGACCTGATGCACAAGCTATACACGTCATAATAGTCTACTCAGTGGTATCGTATGACAGCACTTCGGAAGCATCTATCGAGTCTCACGGATCCCGACGCTGATGCGGCTGCGCAGACGCGTGATACCCTTCTTTCCGAGGTCGATATTCCGACGGGATGGGACGTCGGTGAGACAGACGTCGAAATAGCACAAGACGGGACGCAAGACTGGTTCTTGGTGGCGTTCGAACATCAGTCGGATCCGGACACGAGAGCATCCGTCTTTCTCCTCGAAGGGTCTCATATGCTCCAACTCTACATCGAATCCGCAGATACTGATGAGTGGACTGACCCCACACAGAATCCCGAAGAGATCACAGCAATCCTCCGTCATCACGCATAGAGCAGTATATTTGTCGGACAGCGAAAGAGCTCAACCTTGTTGGGCAGTTCGTTAATCACGATAGACGACAATAGTGCTGTATGAGATCAATTACGAAAACGATACTCGTTGGTGGTGGTTTGGTACTTGCCGGCTGGGTTGGTTGGGGACTCTACTCGACTAAGAAGGCAGAGTCAGTCCCGTACGAGCAGCTACGAACCATTAACGGCGCTGAGATTCGGCGCTATCCGCAGACAGTTCTTGTTGAAACGGCAGCACCGACGCAGCGGGTCGCGTTTCAACGCCTCTTCGAGTACATCTCCGGAGCCAACCACGGGGATGAGTCGATCTCGATGACGGCCCCTGTCGAAACCCAATCTGGGGACTCAATTGCGATGACGGCTCCTGTTCGATCAGAGGCAACCGAGACCGACGCTGAGACGATTCGGATGGCGTTCTATCTGCCATCCGAGTACACGCCTGAAACGGCACCGGAACCGACGGACACAGCTGTTACACTCGTCACTGAACCACAGAAGACGGTCGCTGTGGACCAGTTTTCGTGGTATGCGCCGGAGTGGCGGGTCGAACGGCGGACGGAGAAGCTGCTTGCTACGCTTGAGGATGAAGATATCGAGCCGGACGGCGATCCCTATCTTCTCCGGTATAATGACCCGTGGACACCACCGTTTATGCGACGAAATGAAGTTGCGGTAGAGGTCGTCGAGGGAGAGTGACGGTGGGTGACGTGAGAACGCTGCTCTGAACTGTACATTGAGGCGGGGGAGAAAGGGCGCGCACAGAGATGGATTACTGTGCCGCCTCGTCAATGGCCCTGACGAGTTCCTCGGGACGTTGTGATCCAACGAGCACTACCCGCCCGGTTGTTCGTTCGATCCGAATCCCTCGGTCACCACTAACGTTGTATGCGAGCTTCCCGGGAGTCCATCGGATCCCCCAGCCACCGAACTCCTGAAGAGGGCTGTACTGTGTGGATTCGTATCGTTCAATCTCTGACCACGGAATTCGACGGACTGATCGGTGAAGAGGCCACATTTTGAGATAGATCCCGTCGGCTCTCACTTCGGTCTCAAGACGAAGGCTGTAGAGAAGCATAGCGACTGCACCGACAACGACGAGCCCTCCCCACGAGATGGGCCCGAATGCGATCATGAGCAGAGAGACACCTCCGAGAAGTACCCAGATCCACGGCTGGCGAAACCGTTGTACTTCACGAAAATGTGGCTCTCCCTCCATGAGTGAGTTGGTCAAAATCGTCGCTACTCGCTATTAGATTCTCCGGACACCGGATTAGGACCTGTGTGGTAACGGCAACACCAGAAACGAGAGAGACGGTCAATCGGGCACCGCGCCGACGTGAGGAGTCCATTCTGCTGGCACCGACTCTTAAGCTACGTCAGATTGAAGAGCGGCGTATGCTACGGCAGTTCCTCTGTGTACTCGGCGTTCTCACGACGCTCGCCCCGGACCGGATCGTGGACGTATTCGAGACGGTTGCGGTCGAGAACCCTGAGGAAATTACCGTCCACTCGTGGTTTGGTCCCCTGATTCGGGCGGAAGGAGTCGTTATCACGCTCGCCGCGCTCCGTGGCGGTCGCCTCTACGCGTGGCTAATGAATGTCACCGGAATCTTTGGTGCAGGCTTGCTTTTCATCCCGCGACTGTACGAGCACATCGCGGGGCCGCTCGTGTACGAAGACTCTGATTCAGTGGAGTGGAACGAACACCTCTCCGACGGTGTCCGCGTAATCGGCGCTGTGTACGTGCTCCTCGCGCTCTTGGACCGTCGGCGTCGAAACGGGACATGACCGATGATCTCTCCGACCGCACGATCCTTCTCACTGGGGGAACGAGCGGATTCGGACGGGTGGCAGCGGTTGACCTCGCAAAACGAGGTGCGACCGTCGTAGTCGTCGGCCGCGACGAGTCGAAGGGGGCAACTCTCGTAGAACGGTCCATAGACTTTGCCGGAACAATCGCGTTCCATCAGGCCGATATCGCGTCTCAATCCACCGTTCGGTCCCTCGCAGCAACCGTGAAACGCGAGTACGACCGGATCGACGTCCTCGCTCACAACGCCGGACTCTCGGCCGGGTCGCGGCGTGAGAGTCCGGATGGAATCGAACTCACGCTCGCGGTGAACCACTTGGCTCCCTACCTCCTGACATACGAATTGCTCGACCATCTCTACGACGCACCCGATCCCCGTGTTGTCATTACCGCCTCAGACATCCATCGGCGAGCGACACTCGATTTCGACGACCTCCAACTGACGGACGAGTACGATTCACTCGACGCGTACGCCCGCTCGAAGCTGGCGAACATTGCGTTCACGGTCGAACTTGATGCTCGGCTCCCGGACGACGCCGCAGTCACAGTCAACTGTGTTCATCCGGGGTTCATTCCGTCGACGGACCTGTTCCGCGAGGCGTCGCTCCGAACGCGGCTGCTGGTTCGGATCGCCGGGTTGGTTCCGGGTGTCGCCACCTCAAAACAGGTGGCCGCCGAACGCCTCCAAACACTTCTGGTCGGGCCGACGTATGGTTCTGTAAGCGGCCAATACGTCGGCAGCGATGGTCCCGAAGACCCCGCCCCCGAGGCCACAAATCAAGCGGTTCGACGGCGACTCTGGCAGATAAGTGCCGAGCTGGTCGGCATTACACCCGACTGGCCGGCGTCGACCACGAACTAGCAACTGGTAGCATGCTCTCTCCCTACCTCTGACGTATCTGTACTTCTTAGAGGAGCGTCGCTCATGGGACTGCCTAGGCGCACGCTGAGATGCTCTCGCAGGTATAGCTAATGAGATTCACCGTCGTCCGTCTCAACCCGCCCGTGTCGTTGATCAATCTCATCGAGCATATCGAGTGTTTTTCGGATCGATGCTCGAACCGCATCGCTTCGGTTGACGAACTTTCCCTCGTCACCAACGTGCTCGTCGAGGTCATCAAGCAATTCCTGGGGAATCTCGACGCTGACCTTCGGCATGTGTTCGTATTCGCAGAGGAATATCTTCAGCGTGTCGCACAGCACACCGGGCTCGCTCGGAAGCCTCAGTACGCACGCTCCATAGCGATCAACAGGACCAACCACAACTCAACAGTTAGAACACGAGTCAGAGCCAACCGAGACTGACGAGTAGTCCGAGCAGTACGAGTGCGGCAAGCATGACTACGCCGCCGGTGAGCAGTGTATTCTCCATGGCTTTCTCGTAGAACGGCATCGCGTCGTATTGGTCTTGGAACGCGTCTCGATTCGTCTCGTCGTAGAAGTACTTCGTTTTGAGCGCGAACCGGTCGGTCACCGCACAGCCGGTACAGACTGGTGTTCCTTCCATCCGCTCGGATTTGATATGCGAGTCGCAGTTGATACTCCCACAGTTCGCACAAAACGTGTAGGTGGCGTCCGTCCCGGCGGTGTCACAGTGAACGCACCGGTGGATGCCGTCTTCACTGGTGACACGTGAGGGCCCGGCTGCGAAATATTCGTACGGATACGAGTATTCACCGAGGTCGGTCCTGTGCCGGACTTGTGGTAGGTATACCGGTTCGATCGATTGGACGGACACGTCGGAGCGGTTCGGTTCGCAGGTTTTGGTGTACGTGACGTTGTTGTCGCCCGTGTAGGAGACGGTCGTCGTGTGGTGATCGCGGAGCCGTTCGACTGCCCACTCCTTGTACTCGGTCTGCGTCTGCCCGAACCGACGCTCCTCAATCGTGTCGAACTTGGTATCGAATTGATCCGTATCGAGGGCAACCGTCGCGTTGAGATTTTCCACCACGAGGTTCGACACGTCACCCGACGCGGTGCGTGGCTGGCCGCGCTCTGCGTGGACGACGAACCGAGACCGGTCGTTGATCCGATGAACCACGCCGACCGACGTCTCGAAGATCGCGTTCGTGTCCGCCGTTACGGCGACGACCGGGCGAAACGTGACTTCCGAGTACGGGTCGGGAATGTCTGCGGAATCGATGTTATCGATATCGCGGAACGCTGCCGTGACGGGGGCGGCCACTGCCGTCGCCGGATCGTACGGGCGGAGCGTCTCGTCGCACAGGATTTCGATCCGGCCGTTGTACAGATCCAACCCGATATCGTCAGCAATCTCACGGAGGTCTTCCCCGTCGATCAGTTCGATCGGATACGGGTCGTCGTTTCGTTCGAGTCGCTCGGCGTACTCGATCGCTGGGCTAGTGAACCGGCCAGTCGTCGCCACCATCCCGCGCTTCGCCCCGTCGAACTCGAACGTCGCAATCGCCGAGTGAAGTTTCTGTACGACCGGCCGCCCCACCGTCCCGGTGTGCTTACACTCGACGACGACTCCGTGGCGCGTCCCGTCGACGACCTCTTCCATGAGGATGTCCCGCCCCTCATCGGCGGTCCGCTCGGCTTGGCGGACGTTCTCGTACCCGAGGTTCCGGAACACGTCCTCCATCACGTCCTCGAACTCGAACCCGGACAGGTCATCGAGAACCGGCATTTGAGACGTGCGCTATGTTGGCGCTTCGTCGTATATACCTTCCTTGAGAGTCAGTGGATGGACTGGTATTCAACGCGGCAGTTGTAACCGTTCAGCGCTGCTGAAGCCCTATTGATTCGACGTTCTCGCTACTGAAACATCAGACCCAGATGAGACCAATGAGTCCGACAGCTATCATAGCGACCCCGACAGAGAGTATCAGTACCTGTCGAGAACCGACCGTATCACGGAGGTACATATGTAGTCTTGCTGGGGGCGCGACAAAACAATGCCGTCTACTAGAGATACACAGCAGAGTAAAGTGTTCTTCGTCGCGTCTACAGTGTACGGTATTCAAATGAAGATTTCAGAGGAACTTCGGTGTCTGTTCTCGGGGAAGGTCGAAGAGCGCGATGGGTCATATGTGGTTGAGGTACCGGAGCAAGAACTCCGCCTTGGTGGGCTACAGGCGGACGAGACGTATCGTGTAGCTGTTCTATCAGCGCCCGCGACCAACGAGGCAAACACCACTGACGCTACCCCAGAGCCAGAGCAAACGCCACAGACGCCCCCTGTCGAGGAGGGCGAACAACGCACCGTCGAAATCGAAGATATTGGCGACCAAGGCGATGGTATCACTCGTGTTGAGCGCGGATTCGTCGTTATTGTTCCCGACACTAAACAGACCGAGCGTGTTACTATCGAGATTACCGACGTACGCGAGAATGTCGCCTTCGCGGAAGTTGTCGAGCGCGTCAGTTACTACGAGTAGTCTGAAGCGGCTTTGTTGAAACCCTATTCTTCTGATGAATTCTCGCCTGAAACAGCCGATCGATGAGAGTTGCGTATTGACCATTGGATATTCATGACATCGTCAGTTTAGTAAGCACTATGGCCCTCTCTCTGTCAGCAACCATCGCCTACAGCTTTTCGGCCTCTGCTATCGTCGGCCTTTCTCTTAGCCATTTTACCGATCGTATTTCTGTGAAGATGGCATTGCTCATAGCAGTTTGTACTACGGCTGGTACATTAGTTGGGAGAATACTGTGAGAAGCGCGTACTGAACGGTTCTTGAGTATCTTGTACTGACCGCGACTGGGTCAAAAATATCACATTCTGAGGATTTCAACAGAGCCGACTGTTGGGAAGACAATCATAGCAAACCGAACTTACTACTGTGTCTCAAACCATCGGAAACCCATGCCCTCTCGACGGTGGTCGCTTCCCGTTCAGATGACCGTTACAATTCTTGGTATGGTGGCTGTCACGATCGCATTTCTCTGTGGGATTTGGGCTGTTCTCTACGGTGTACTTTCGTTTCTTGATATCTCAGAAGCGTCATCGATCGCCGGAGGACTCACTGCGTTGATCGTGGTGACGATCGGCTACCTCGAATACAAACAGGTCGACACGATCGAACGGCTCGCTGACGCCGACCGCATTGACGAGGAGGCCGAGCCCGAGCTGTACGAGTTGGTGACCCGCGTCGCAGCACAACTCGACGTCCCCGTTCCGACGATCGCCCTTTCGGATCGACAGACTCCTGAAGCATTGGCTGTCGGATTCCGTCCGGAAAACGTCCATCTCGTCCTCTCCCGCGGGACGCTCGACACGATCGACGGACGTGCCGAACTTGAAGCGGTCGTCGCTCACGAACTCGCGCACGTGAAAAATCGGGATGCGATGGTGATGACGGCCGTGTCACTCCCCGTGATCCTCGCTCGTGGACTCGGGACGCGACTTGCCGACATCGAAAATCCGGGTGGAGCTGCGATCCTCATCGTTCCACTTGGGTTCGTCTCGACGCTCATCTGGGGAACGGGGAAAGCGATGACTGCCCGACTCTCCCGGGCGCGAGAACAAGCCGCAGATCGAGCCGCCGTTGCGGTGACTGGCTCACCTGCGGTGCTTGCGACTGCGCTCACGAAACTCGATCGGAGCATTTCAGATACGCCGAATCGGGACCTACGCGAGGTGTCGGGGATTTCGTCGCTCTCGATCCTCCCGCTCGAACCGGAAGAGTTGGAGAAAGTGATGCTCGGTCCGGACGGGAACAGAGAGCCGTCGTACTGGTGGCTGCGAAAACGGCTGTATCGGTTCGAACGCTGGCTGTTCCGGACGCATCCGCCGACAGATGACCGGATCGAACAGCTCGCAGAATACGAGCGACAACAGGACCGACGTTCACCGTCTTAGCGACAGCCGTTACCGTCTGATCCTGGTTTAATGTGGATTCCACAGTCAGCCCACGTCAAGCCGGTTAAACATTATCGGCTTTGTTGAAATCCTTGGTCACGGATAATTCGTCAAGGCCGTGCTACATACAGAGCGCGAGTCGGTCAGCGCCATCAGCACCGTTTCACGATCACGCTATACTTGTCTCAGCGGCGGGTACGCAAACCCAGCAATATTTGAACGTCGCCGGAGACAACACGCTTGATGCCCTCCATTATCGATGAGACCGTGTTCCGCGAGCCCTCTAGAGGGGTTGGACTGGTTTTTCTCTGTGGCGCACTTCTGATAGCCGGGCAGCAAGCGTACTACGTCATTCTAAAAGGGGCGACGCTCTACTATGCCACACTATTTATTGGTGCTGGGATGGCCCTCTCCGGCATTGCCGAGTCCTTGCCAAAATCTCGACGACGGGCTTCTGGTGCCCTGCGACTCACAGCGATCGCTGTACTGGCGGGTATTCTCGTGATCGGCTTCGTCAGGCCCGAGCTCCTCTTAGTGTGATTGAGCCGGTTGGGTTGAGTTCACCGCTCTTGTAAGAAGTTCATTCGCACGGAGGACTCATTGGGAGTGACCGAAAAGACAAAGGTTGAACTTGCTACACGCACCCTCTCTATCTCGTACGCCGGTCCTATCAATCCTTAATCATTTCAACACAGCCGGTTGTTTCCAAACGGGTCGTCCGCGATAACGATAGCGCCTTGCGAAAACACCATTCGCTACGTCTCCTCGTCGCTCAGGTCGGGCAACTCCTCAGCCCACCCGCTATTCTGAGCGTACCAATCATCACTATATGAGGAAGCTACCGTCTCTACCCCAATGAAGGCAGCCGTCGCTGCTGCGATGCGGTCGTCTTTCGTGGCTGCCCAATACGGTTCCTTGTGACGAACGAGGCCCGCAACTTCAAGCCGGTTCATTGTCGGTCCAACACTCCCACGCGGGACCCCTGTTTCCTCTGCCAATTCCGCTGGCGTGTATCCCACGGTCGGTGTCGTCAACAGGAACTCCAACAATCGCCTCGCGTTGGTCCCCTCTGACAGGTCAACGCGTGGGTTTCCGGGTTCGTGTGTTTCGAAATCGACCGGCATATACGAGTATTGTATGTTTGTTGTATTAGACGTTGGGCTGAAATCTTATCATGCTGTGAGTATAGTTTGTTCATGGGGTGAGTGTGCAGCAAAATCGGGATTCGTACGTACTGATCTTTCCTTATTTCGTATCAGATTCCGTTCCGACCTTCTCGATGAACTCCTCAGCATCTAGGTCGAGCACCAGAGGGAACTTTCGACCAATCCCTTTCTGCCCTCCTTCGACGTTATATTCGTCAGCGAACTTTTTGGTGACGCGGTACCACGGTGCCTGATCGATCCGTTCGCTGATTTTCACAGGCTGGTTAAGTTTCGCACTTGGTGTGCGCCCTTCGACGATTACTACATCGTCATGTTTTGGCGTTCCCGCCGCTGCTAACCGTTTTGTATGCGCGTTCGCAGGGAACTCCTGTAGCGCTTCATGATACTCCTCTCCCTCTAGCTTGGAGAGGTCATGAACCGCTTCTACGGTCATATACCCATACAGAAACCGGTTGACGTTTGAGTCAGTCTCGTTCTCTTTGACGCCTGTGTAAAAGCCGAGAACGTCTGTCTCCTCAGATGATCCGAAGTTGTCGATGAGTGTACTTCCTTTCCCACCGCCGCCGCGCCGGTCTCCGAATGTCATCGCTTCGAAGTTGGGGTCGTGATGAACCGGATGCGACTCGATCTCAGCAGGGTCGTCGATCCAATCACTATCTCCTCCTTTGGGACTAAGCGCTGTCACATAGTTGGCTGCGGTGCCACCTCGGTGATCGAGGTCGAAAGTTCCGTACGTCAGGGTCTCGCTCGTGGGATATGACTCCGGAATCGGAATGTAATCGAAGTATCCCTCTTCAGTGAGTTGTAGCTTCGGCCTAAGATGCTCCGAATCGGCTCCAACACCGACGAGGACAACAGCCATCAGACGATCTCTTGAAGAGAATCGACTATCGTATCTCCGCTCCGATCATCGTCATATGCGCGAGTGCCCTGCCCGCCACCGTATCGGTCTGGCCCATTTCCGAGGGTCCAATACAATGCTGGCTCGTTCCAACTTACCCAATTAGCGGGCGTGGACACAAATTTGAGGCGGTTGGGGTTGAGGTCCTCGTGATACACGTGGTCGTATTCCTGGTTGACTGTTTCCGAGCACCCACAAGAGGAAGTCCCAGACCCAGAAACGTGGTCATGCTCCGGATAGGGTGCATCTGTTCCAACGACTTCTCCATCTTCAACCACCGCGTGGCAATCTCCGTACTTTCGTGCCCAAGCAGAATCATCGTCTGGGTCGGTTGAGATTCGTGGTTTCCACACAGATTCTTCTTGCTCAATTAGGAATCGACCATAGTCTTCCATGTCTCGAAAGGCGTGCGTGACTAAGGCGACATTTACAAGCCATCGATGCTTCGTCTCTGCCCCCTTGGGTTTGTCTGAGCCGCCTTTCCCCGCAGTAGTGAATATGAATAGCGGTTGTGACGGTCGAAGTACTCCGGACTCATGTTCTTCAAAATAGTCGAAAAAGTGCTCTTGGCGCATGTCGTGCTTACAGCAAGCAAGCGACCAGAATCCACCCCGGTACGCTGGTGAACTGGCTGTCTGTACGTGGCCACTGTCTCGCGTGTAGTTGATCGATGATGCGGGATAGATTCTCCCATTCACTGTCGACTTCTCGAAGGGTTCAAGCTCGCTGTCGAGGTTCTCAACCAATCCGTCTAGGTGCTCAACTAGATCTTCCCGCGTAGTGATGACTTCTTTTTGCCCGTGATTTGGTATTTGCTGTGACATATAGTGGACATTATGTCCCTATAATAAAAAGTTCATTTCTGATAAAATAAACAAACTATACTGTCTCCGGATCCAACTTCCATACAGTGTTATTTCATCATTGGAATCATGAAAATATTGGTGACCCGCCAGCAAATGATTTATAAGTAGTACGTATCACCGCTTTCGAATTGTATTGGCTACCCGTTATACGACAAAAGTACGGCTGAAACAGCAATTCCGACTGTGAAGCCGATTCCGTGAGCAAAGATATTCACAAATGAATTACCGACTACGACCTCCGCAGGGAACATCTGAAGCGTCAAGATAGCCAGAACCACCACAATGAGACTGCTCCTGGCGATTTGAAACAGGAGTTGCTCGCGTGAACGAGTCTGAACCAATGTGTCCCAGTCACGGTGATACAGGATGGGAACGGCTTGGATACAAATTCCAAAGACCACCAAGCCAACAACGATTGGACGGAGTGTCCTCGCGTACACAGTATCAATAAGCAACAGCAGTAGGAGGATGAGTCCGACACCAACAACCTGCGCAAGCTGCGTCGTATGTGCTTCCCGAATGGCGGCTGTAAAACTGACGAGTAAGAATCCAACGAACGCGGCTACCACACCGGAAAACCCACGGGCGACACCGTCAAGCTCCGGGAGATATGTACCGTACAGTAGCACGTTTGCGCTATTGACAACGAACGGCGTGATAAGTAGGAGTCCAAGTGTTGTCTGCCAAAACCACTGGCGGCGCTCAAGATACAGACACAGCCAGTACACGTAACCCACTGCTAACAGGTATCCTGTGAGATTTCCTTGGAGATGGTCGAAGCTGGCATGCGTGTACGCAGCCGTCAGTAGCGTGTACCATTGCGGATCAGCCGGTCGAAGTGCCAGTTGGTCTTGGAGAGACGATGGGACGAGTACGTGAACCGTGGTGAGTACCGCTACGATGCTTGCGACGAGAAGCAGGTCTGCGGCATGCTGCTTACCGATCGGTGAGGTGATGGACCGCATTATTCACCCTCCACAGCTACAGCGAGAAGCGCGAACACAATTAGTAGCGCAAGGACTGTCGCTGCTACCGGATCGATCGTGGGCGTTGATGCCAACCCTGTCTGAATATCAATAGCTGCGGCAGTCAAGGGTCCAACTACGATTAGGACAACTATTCCTCTAAGAATCATTCGAGGCTCGACCATGCCTCGGTCAGCTAGTGGACCGTGTGGTTCCGGACCAGTACGATTTGTACAGTGCTTGGGATTGGATCTACGCATAGGCAATTCATTCCACAGCCCACAGAAACATATAAATAGAAGATAGTTCATACGAAAAACACGTTGTGACACCAATCACAGCCCGAAATTGTGCCTGTGATTGCCATCATGACCCCTCGCAGTCTAGTGATTCTCGATGAGATCAAAACAAGAGCTTCTAGACGCCTACGATGGCCCAAATCAAGGGACAAAACGAGAAGTTATCAGATACTTGTACGATAATCCCGAAGTAGAGCACGAACCGCAGACCGTATTTAATATGGTCCACGATGACTGTCCCGCAAACACTACAGACACAGTCGCTAATCAGCTCTCAGCGCTAGCAACTGAACACGACACGATTGAGCATCAAACACGGTCATTCTATCAATGGGCCGGTGACGGTCGTCGACGCCCCAATCGGCGGCTTCGCTCTACCGTTGAAGCAGGACGAGAATGGGTGGGCTCGCTCGGATTCTCCTACGGAACAGGCATTCTTGCGTTCGTGACTTGGACCATCGGAATTCTATGTGCACTCGTCAGTCTCATTCCACTATTTACCTCCGTACAACCACTCGGTCAGGATTTTATCATCTGGTTCTTTTGGGCAGGGTTGATGACCATCCTCGGTTCGACAGCAGTGATGGTATGGGTACCACTCTATCTACTTGACGTGCGGACCGCATAGACAGTGAACCCATATTGACCGAAACGGGGTCAAAATGTGCCCCCTGTAGAGAATCTCAACAATACCGCCAGTGGTGAACATACTACTCAGTAGAGACGGTCATAGTGTATACCGATTCATCACAGCGAGATCATCTCTGAGCGTGGGATCTGCTAAATCAATCTTCGAGACACTGACACGCAGCGTCCGACCGGAACTTCAGGCGCACTCAAATCGAATCGTCTAGGAGGTTACTCTGTGAGTGTCACCTCCGCTGCGTATTCCATAAATGGGGTTTGACGGTCACGGTGTTCGGCTACCACGTCGTACAATGCTTCCCTACAGATGTCCCGAACTGTCGCCTCCACGTCTTCATTTACGTCGTTGTGGACGTGCTCGTCGATGAACTGCGTCGCTACCTGTTCTGCCTGAAGATAGATAGCTTCCTCTCCAAATTCGGTCCACGCAGTGCGTCCGGTCCACCCAGCAAGCCCTTCGTAAAGTTGTTCCCTGATGACGTGGTCCGCTGCTGTTTCCCACGCTGTTATGAGATCGTCCGCGACATCCGAGTCATGCCGAACCAAGGTAGTGAACGGTTTCACAGGTCGCCCGACCGTCTCATGGCAGTCAATCGCGTCAAGTGCTCCATGAGTGATCCATTCAGCGACACGATCCTCGGCCAGTTCCAAGACTTCAGTCTCAAGGGTTTCGCCGTAATCTGTGACTGTGAGCCCAGCTTCGCCACCAGCTTCAGACCACGTTCGAGCCGCAATCCACCCCTCACCAGTTCTGATGAGGTGATTAGTTACGTTCCGATCTGAGTCATAATCTCGGTTGTGAGCATGAACCGTGATATCACAATCCGTCGTCGGGTCATCGTGTTTGAGCGCCTCTCTGGCTTTGGCTTCAATTGTTTCGAAGCGGTCGCTATATTCATCGCTCTGGTCACCACTGCCGTCAGTTGATGTATGTTGTCGCGTCATTGGTATCGCGTGCTAACCGCTGTCTGCACCGCAAACACGCGACGTCCGATGACGCGCTGGCCCCGCGTCAGCAAAGGACTATGATACCAGGATTTTGGGTATCGGGTGAGCTTGCCAGAGATTCCTAAGCATCGTCAGAATACAGATGCATGAGTTTTCTCGGGCGTCGCATGTCTATGATTCTAAATCACAGGCTTATAAACCCTCGTCGTCACCTACTTTTGAACTCTCGTTCGTCACAATACACGTAGGACGACAGGCACACTGCTACTGGTCAGTCTGAACGGCTTTATGGAATCCTTGGTCGCTGATAGTTCGCCGAGGCCGTGCTACATACAGAGCGCGAGTGTCACACAAACAACGCGTTTTCAGATGGATCGAGACCATCAGGTGGTGATTTTGTTCCCAAACAGATAGGCTGGCATCATCACGAGCAGAGACATCACAAAGCCGATGATAGACGCAAATCCGAGGAAGAACGGAGTCGTGGGCACATCAATTATCCCGGAGAGAGACATGAGCGCTACGTAGACTGGGAGTCCGATGGTCATAGTCAAAACAATGGTTGCCATCTTTCGCTTGTCTTGCTTAGTTATATCCTGAGTGAGAGACGATGGGAGGGCCATACGCCGCAGTTCGTCCTTACGCTGTATAGCTCTTATTCGATTGTGGAAATATCACTGTGAGAGTTTGTGGACCGACTTGAGTTCATTCGATGGATGCGCTCTCCGTATCTCGCACGCCGATCTTATCAGCTCTTAAGGGGTTCAACAGAGCCTTCGAGGATTAATTTGACCCGAGCAAGGTCGGTTCTGTAGCTGTACCAAATAGTGGTATGGTGTGCCAGATTACCAGGCTTAGACAAACAGCTCTGGTGACCGGTAAGGGCCCAGACACCCAGACATGAATGCTTTTGCGTGGGGTTTGAGAACTCACGCGTCATGACAAATCACATAGAGCCCACCGAGGAGTATGACGGGCGAATCAGAGTGAAACTCCTTGATGACCATGCCGAGACACGAGCGATCCCGTGTTCATCCTACACAGAGGCGATAACACTCGTCAAAGAACATCAACACGAGGTCACCACCGCGAAAATCATCGACCGAGAGCAAGAAGTGGTCTTCAGCTCAGCCGACATGGACATCGACGTCTGGGAGTCGATTTGGAAAAACGAAAAGCGTCGCCTATCAGTCAACGTCGAGGACCGCGACTGCCCGTACGATAACATCTCCTGCTTTTTCGATGACCTCTGTGTCCAATGTAAGATGGACAAATTACAGGACGAGTTGGACTGTTAAAACCCTCAATCGCGGACAGTATGGACGTGCGAAAGGGCGTAGTCCGCAAAGCAACCCCGCCATTCAGTCACCCTTGAGTTTATTACTGTAGAAAATCACTCATGTTTTAATGAGTAAAAAGGCTGTAGTTGATGCTGCGGATCGACTTGAAGTTAATGATACAATTGTGATTGATCGAGTTGATACACCTCTCGTCGTGACGGACATTCCGGTGAAAGATAACAAAGGAGCGATTATTTTTTCAGCAGAACAACAAGATCACCCTGAGGAAGGGCTGGTGACCAGCATTACGTTTGGTATTGGGCATCCGTCCGGCGGAGCTGATGCCGAATTAACTGTTCAGTCGTATAGCGAAGCACCCCCAGAGCGAGTAGCAGAAATAGAAAAGGATTACGACGATATTCGAACACAGGAGCAGTTCGAAGTCTCTTCACTGTCTATTGTCGATTAAGAATCTAGTAATTGTGGCTAGTGAGTGAGGACGCGCATTAACGACTCGCGGACTGTATTCAGCACGGCTGCTGAAACCCATTACTGATTGAGGGTTTCAACAAGGCCGACGAGTTCTAACCCTTCAGCAGGGGCGAGAATGTTACGAAAACTCCGACCGCTCAGCATACGCAATCGGATCGCGTGACCCAGCATTTCGAAACGCCTCAAGCCGGAACGCACACGCATCGCACGTTCCACACACCGGGATCGTCAGTTACCGTGTCTGGTGACGCAGTATGGGAGGCCCTTCACTTCAACCGCCTCTACATCCGGAGCTTTCACGACGGCTTGTCCTTTGCCGAAGTTCGGAAGATCTTTCTTGAACTCGGAAGGGATGGACGGCACGTCATCGACGACCTCCGCCTTCAGTCCAAGAAAGATGTTCGTATTGATTTGCTTGATCACGTCGTCGTCAACGTCATCCGGATTCTGTGTGATGAGACACAGTCCAAGCTTGTACTTCCGGCCCTGCTTGACGGCGACACGCGCCCGTCGGAGAATGTATTCTTCGCGGAGGCTGCTCGCACTCGCCAGGTAATTGTGCGCTTCGTCAACCGCGACGAGCATCGGCGTGTCACGAACTGCCGGATCAACCTGATAATCATCGATTTTGTTCTCGATGATGTACGAGAGGATCGACAGTACAGTGAGGCTCTCTTTCCCGCCGTTGAGGTGACTCGTTGGGATCACCGTCACCTGCCCTTCGCGGAACACCGTATCAGAGATGTCCGGGAGGAACGCAGTTCCCTGATCGAACACCTGCCGGAACGTGTCACGGTCGACACGCCGATTCACTGCACTCCACGTTCCCCCCGCAATGTTGTTCTCCTCGCGGAGCCGGCTCTCATCGTAATCGTGCTCGTCAAGGAACTCGAGGAAATCAACGTACTTCGGACGGTCCACGGAGCGGTCAGGGTAGCCACCCTGCGAATCGAAGCACGAGAAGTACGCGTTGATACAGTCTTCGATTGCGCCGCGTGTTACTTCGGTCGGCGTGTACGGCATCAGCATTTCAGGCCGGCCACGAACGATCTCGAAGGGAATCGAGAGCTCACGGCTCTCCATCGTCGATGGCGCATTCGTGCCGGCAACTTGCGGGACGAACACATTGAGGTCGTCGACACCGCCGTGTTTGATGTTGTGCCGGCGAAGTTCCTGCTGTATCGCGTCATCGTTCACGACAGCGTCGTTGTCCTCGCGCATCTCCCAGTACTCGTTTTCGGGGTCGATGATGACGAGATTGAGCCGTCGCTGTTCTTCTTCACCTGTATCGTGATGGCGAATCGGATAGCGCTTCTCAGAGACGAACTGTCGCAACACGTTCTTCGTGAAGTGGGTCTTCCCCTTCCCGGTCGAGCCCGCAACGAGAGCGTGTCTGAACACGGCGGGTTCATCGTCTTCAACGTCTCCCGTCTCCCGATCGATCCCGGGGTTGCTGAGGTAGTATGGGAAGTTCTCGTTGTTCACGGTCATCGGCTCGCCGCCGACAGAGAGCCACCCAGTAAAGATTCCCTCGCCCGGAATGTTCAGTCCGGTTCGGAGGCAGTCTTCATCACGAGCAAGCCGTGCTGGGGAGTTCGGTTTCGGAATCCGATTGACAATGCCGCTCTCAATGTCATCCGACCCCACGTTCTTGAGAATCGCTAGCGGCTCCAACTCTGCGACTTGGACGTACTCTGACTCGTCGAGTTCAACATGCGCGCTGATCTGGTTGTGAGCGTCGGATTTGTCGTCGAGATCGGTGTACGGCTCGTAGCGCAGCGAATCGGTTACTGCGAACAACTCGCTACCATCGTCCGGGTACGGAATCTGTACGTAATCGCCCAGCCGGATTCCCTCTCTTGCGCCCGTTCGAATGAACGCGTTCACTTGGTAGTCCCGTCTGCTGACGTGGATCTCCTCACTTGCGAGGACGTGGCCGAGTTCGTCATCAGCGGGTGTGGACACGCCACTCGGGACCGTTCGCTCCGGCACTTCAGTACCGTCAGGCTCGGTGTCCGTCGCACCTGGTGTGTCGGTTGGTGTCTGTTCAGACTCCTCGGAGTCGTCTGCGACCGGGTCGTTGTCGAGAATGTCGTCGATGTTGTCACTCATAGCTTCGGGAATCTTCGAGGTGGCTCCAACGGCCGTCGCGGTTATAGTCGAACGCCGACTCGACCGTTTGGAGCGCGTCGCGGATCGTTTCGCGGTTGTCGGGACTGATGCGTGCGATGCGGTCGGCGCGCGCGACGGCTCGCGGCACGTCGCTTTGACGGGCGATTTCTTTGAGCGCTTTCAGGAGGATCTGCTCTCGACGCTCCTCATCAGTGAGGAACAGTACGGGCGTCTCGATTCGGAACACGTTCCCTGTTTTTGGTGTGCGGACATACGCGAACGCACGCCGGTACGCGTCCGGTTCACCGTGGCTGAGTTCATCAGACACGGCTGTCAGCAGATCGAACGAGTTGCCCCGGAGTTCGACGTCTGTTTGGACGAACCAGGAGGTGTACGTGAGGTGGTCAAGGCTGTCATCGCGGAGCACTTCCCCAATGAACTGGTGATCGCGGAGCCACGGGACGTCGTGAAGCGTTCCGTGTGGCCCCCGGAGATCGTGTTGTGTGATCTTCGTTCTGAGTGAGTCTGTGAGCTCACCCATTGAGGAGGTCTTCACGACGCCCAACACAGGCACATGGCGTTCAAAACACGCATCGACAACTGCGACGTAGTTCTCGATGACGTCAGTGGGAAGATCCCAGTTGCCGATCGGTGCGCCTCGTCCGGCACGGTCGAGCAGCGTCCAATAGATGACGCTGAGCGGGTACACAGAGCCGTCGAGGAACAGTGGCCCGTCGACCACGTCGAGACACCGCCGTGCGTGCTTCCCCTCCGCAAGCCGCTGTACGGTGGACGTCAAAATCGAGGTGACGTTCGCCCGCTGACGCATCTCGGGAATGCGAATGATTTCGCCTTCGACACTCCCGCGCTCGGTCTGTTCATGGTGGAGCGTCACATCGTCGTCTTCGAGGTACACCCCAGTGACAACTGTTCCTCGCCGCTCGGCACTTCGATCGCTGTCAGCGCCGCTCACCCCGAGTTTTGCGTGTGCTGTGTCGACGACGAGTCCGTTGTTGTATTCCAATGGCCGGGTCGTACTGGCATCAACACCGTATGTCGGCTCGGTCCACGGGTCGTCAGTCCATGTCCCGAGCTCCGCCTTGCGAGTCTTGAAGTACTCTGGCTCGCCGATCGGTTCGACCGTTCCGCCTTCATGCCCGAGGAGGCCGAACAGTTCGCGGGCGTGTGCGGCCTGATCATCCACTTCGCGCGGGATGCCAGCATCAACGCGTTCGGCGAGCTGTCGTACCACGTCGAAAGCGCGTTCGTCCATTTACTCGTCACCGGGGATGCGTCCACCTCGATGTACGTCAACTCTACTGGCGTTCGTATCTTCGTCGATTGAGACTTCGATCTCGTGTTCAGCCCCCTGAATAAGTCGCTCGTCATGGGAGACAACGATCACTTGCGGGACGTCCCACTCGGAGATGCTGTCAAGCATCTGTTCGAGACGCCCGATGTGGCCCTTATCGAGGAACGTCGTCGGCTCATCGAGGATGAACGGCGGGAGGCGACCGCTGTCGCCCTCGCGCATCTCGGCGATGAGTTTGTAGATGCCGGCTCGGAGCGCGAGATTGACGATGGCACGTTCCCCGCCGCTGGCGTTACTCGGGTGTTCGAGCGTCCCGTCGTCACGAAGCAACTGAATCGCGTATGGCGTGCCATCGGGCCCCTCCTCAAGAATGCGCACCTGCTGGTAGCTACTGTTCTTGTAGATGTCGCTGAAGATGTCGTTCGTGTATTGGTTGATGTAGGCGAGGTACTGCTCACGGAGGTCCGCCTTCGTACTTCGATACACCGCCATCATGCGATCGAACTCGTCAGACCGCTCTTCGGCCCACTTGCGCTTTTCTTCCTCGAGTGCGAGCTGGTCGCGGAAGTACTCTAGATTCTCAAGGTCGTTTACAAGCACTGTCCGCGCTTCCTTGAGCGAGTCTAGTTCCGCGGTCAGTTCCTCAAGCGTGGCCTCGCGCTCCTCGATCTTCTGTGTCGCCGTTTCCAACTGTTCTCGCTGGGCTTCGACGTCGATCGATCCGAGTTCATCGCTGAGCGCATCGATTTCCTCCTCAACGTCAGCAATCTGCCCGTTGAGGGTCTCGATCGTGTCCTGTGCGTGCCCGATATCCTTCTGGTGGCCTTTGATTGTGGTCTCCAACTCGGCGATCGCTTCGTATGCGTCAACCACGTCGGCAACGAGTTCGCGCTGTTCCGTTGCGGTGTCAACTGCTTGCTGAGCGTCTTCGAGGGCTGCGTCGGCCTCAGCAACTGCGTCGCGTTGGGCTTCAATCTGCTCGTCGTATTCGTCGAGCTCTGCGTTCGCGTCAGCGATTTCCGCTTCGAGTTCTTCTTGTTCAGCTTCGAGATCAGCAAGCTCATCCGCAAGGTCATCCCGTTCCTGCCGACGTTTCTCAACGGTTTCGAAGGCCGCCACAACCTCTTTGCCGTCCTCAATCTCCGCTTCGAGCGACTCAATATCCGATTCGAGGTCAGCGATCGTGTGTTCGAGGTCGTCGACCTCCGACTCCGCAGATTTGAGCTTGGCCTCAGCGTCGGCGAGCTCGGACTCTGCCTCGGCATGATCGTCCTGTAACGACTCACGCTCGTCTTCGAGCGTACTCACGCGCTCAGCTTTTACGTTGACCGTGTCGTCACGGAAGCCCCGCAGTTCAATCGCATCTTCACGACAATCGTCGAGAGCGTCTCGCCGGTCGACGAGCGCATCGCGTTCTTCTCTCGCCTCGGCCAGTTCGGCTTCTACCTCAGTGAGTTCGGCTTCGATGTCCGCGAGTTCGGACTCAACGTGAGATGGATCGACGTCTTGGCCACACTTCGGGCACGTCGCTACTCCATCGAGTGCCTGTAGCTCCTCGCGGTCCTCCTCAAGCGTCGTTTGACGGGCCTCGAGTTCGGTGACCGTCGTGTTCGCCGTCTCGATTGCGTCCTGTACTTCCCCTTTCGCTTCTGGGATCCGTTCGTCGATGAGGCTCTGTAGCGTGTCGCCGGATACGCTCAAATCAACGGTATCGAGGTCGGCATCGAGACTCTCAAGATCTTCCTCGAATTGATTTTCTGCCTCCGTTTTCGCCTCACGGGCGTCTTCGAGTTCCGACTCCACCTCTGCGAGGTCGTCCGACAACTGGTCTATCTCGTCACGTGCGTCCGTGACGGCCGCTTGCGCTTCCTCGCGTGTCGTTTCGGCTGCGTCGAGAGACGCCTCAGCAGCGGCACGCTCTTCTGACAGTTCATTTTTCTCTGTCGTCAACGCCTCAACGCGTGTGTCGACAGTCTCTCGCGTCTCGTCAGTAATTGTGTCCGGGCAGGACTCATCTGGGAGGAACTCGGTGGTTACAGCGTCTCGCGTCTCGACGGAAGCTGTAACTTCTTCCTCCGCAGCCTCAACGTCATCCGCGATGTCTCCTTTTTCCGCGAGGAGGTGGTCGAGGTCCGCTTCGAGTTCCTCTGCCTCCTCACGTAACGCATCTCGTTCGTCGATGAGCCGGTCTCGCTCCGTCTCCGCCTGGTCGAGCGTTCCCTCCCGATCTGTCTGCTCGATCTGTGCCGTCTCGACCGCGTCTTGTGCGGCACTCAGCGCCTCCTCAGCACGCTCCTCCGTCGACAGATCGGCATCTATCGGCTCTGTCGTCGATGGGTCATCGAGCTGGTTGAGTGCCTCCTGCTTCTCGTCGATATCATCGCGGCACGTGTCGATCTCCGCTTCAGCCTCCGCAATTGCCGTCTCAGCCTCCTCAATTTCGCGCTGTTTCGTTGCTCGCTCTTCGATGAGTTCCTCGCGCTCCTCTTCTGCTTCCTCAAGCTCTGTCTGTAACTCGTCGTGATTCTCAAGCCGTTGTTCGACGTCCTCTTTCGCGTCTCGGAGCTCCTGCAGGAACTCCTCTACGTCCTCGATCTCTGCCTGTTGTTCCGAGATCTCCGCCTCCTTGTCGGCGATGGCCGCCTCGTAGCCCTCGACATCATGATCGAACCGATCGTCAATGGTCTCACGATGTTTTTTGGCTGATTGCTCATTGTCCCTCGCAATGCGACCCATCGCACGACTGGCACCCTTCGCCCGGCGTTCGTAGCGATCGATCCGATCGAGTCCGAGCAGGTCATCGATGAGTTCTGCCCGAGCATCGTCGTCAAACAGGCTATCGACCTCGCCCTGCTGAACGTACACCGACCGGGAGAAACTGTCCTCATCCATCCCGACCACATCGACGACTTCCGAGGTGACATCACGAATCCCTGAGATGGGCTCCGAGAGTGCGGGCGAGTCAAGCTCTGCGGTGTTTTGCCCCTCAGTATCGATCGCCCACGTGACGGTGTACGGTGTCTCTGCCACCTCGAATGTCAACACGATCTCGCCTTCTCTCGCACCTCGCCTGACGATATCGTCGAGATTGAAATCGTTCGACCCGACGTTCCGGATATTCGAGAGGAAGAGTCCGCCGAAAATCCCCATGAGCAGTGTCGTCTTCCCGGCACCGTTCTCCCCATGGACGAGCATCGTTCCCTCGGGGAAAGCGATCGACTCGTCCTCGTAACTCCGGATATTCTGTAGGTCTAGATCAGTGACTTTCATTCGTCAACCTCCAACGATTCGACGCCCTCCGGCGTCTCTTCCGGTCCGGCATCATCAAACGCTTCGCGCTGGGCATCACGGAGTGACTCAGCGAAGGTGTCCGCGACACGATTCACATTCGTGTCGAGTTCGTCTGCTTTCCGAACCTGCTGATCGACGTCGAGCGCAACCGTCGAAAAGTCCTCATCCGCGAGTTTCTCTTCGATGGCCCCGTCGAGCCCCTGTAGCGACATGGCCTCGATCGATTCCACGTCAAGATCGACGCGTCCGCGGTTGTCGTCGACGCTCACGACAGCCGCACCGGATTCACGCGCCATTTGTGTCACCTCGTTTGCGGTGACCGCCGCTCGGTCGCCGCTCAACTCGATCTTGGCCACCGCCCCCTCGAGGTCGTGTCTCTCAAGCACGTCGCGGGCATGGGTTGCCCCGTCGTCCTCACCGAATGTGATCTCAAACACCTCAAACGGCCGCGTCTCCAACTCAATCTGGCGGCGGTGAATCCCGCTGTTGTCGATATCTAGGAGTTGAACGACGCCCGTCTCTTCCTGATCTTTCCCGCCACGCTCTGTCGCACTCGCGTACCAGACATCAGTCCCGTCTACGACCGAACTCGCCGGTTGGTGGAGGTCGCCCAGCGCAAGCCCATCGAGTTCGATTCCGGCTCGATCAATAACCTCGGAAGCTGGGTAGACACGCCCCATTCCGTGAACAAGCGGCGTGAGGAGTTCGTGCATACACAGAATCGTCCACGCTGCCTCCGCAGGGGGTTCTTCGAGTTCTAAGTCGATATTGTCCCACACGCTCGGCCGCACGGCATCGATCCCGTACAGCGCAACCTCACCGACCATCGTGGGCTCTTTGCCAAGCCGAGCAGCAGCGCTCGTCCGCCGCAGCAGATCAAGCCACTGCTCGTCGTTTTTCCGTTCGTGATTGCCCACAATCCCGTAGAACGGAATTCCGTGTTCTTCAAGCGGTTTCAACGCATCAGCGGCCCGCATCACCGTTGGGAGCGACGGAACCGGATCGTCAAACAAGTCTCCTGTGTGAATTACGGCATCAACATCACGATCGACTGCGACCTCAATCGCCTGCTCGAATGCGTTCGCAAAATCCTCACGTCGAATATCCGATCCATACTGTCGCTTCCCCAGATGGGTGTCACTGATGTGGAGGATACGTGTTCTAGGCACTACCAGTAGATGTTAGCGTGGCTATATAAAAGTCGAGTAACCGGAGTGAAAGTGGATGACGGCAAGGCTCTATTGTCGTGTTTAAGATGAGATGTAGAGTGACTTGTTGCGACTCTTAACGGCGGGATATCCGTTGCCACCCAGTGATCTGGTTTTCAAGATCGGAGCAGTCGTTGCCAACGCGAATCAGATAGCCGACTAGTGTGTTTGTTGCCGCAACGCCCCTAACAGAGCAAGAGGTATAGCCAGTATGGCAGTTCAATAATACCATCGTTGGGCTGCTGAATTGGTTCGATCCCACGGACGGTATCGCCCGCGAGGAGGAACCCAACTGGGGCGTCGTATGTGTCTTGGAATTCTTGGAGCGCGTCAAGGGCTGTCTCACGAGTCCGTGATCGGTACGCCAGCGCGATCGGGACCGGCGTCTCTCCAACCTCGAAGACGAAGTCGACTTCGCCCTCTCGGCCGCGCCAGTACTTCACAGCGGGCGTCGAGTCCGTTCCGTGTGCGGCGTTGACCCCGTAAGCAAACCGCATCGTGTGGTCAAAGGCTGCAATACGGGCAAGTTCCGCTTCTCGTTGGAAGTCGTTACGTACCGTTGATGGGGCACCGTCGGCCAGCGCATTCACGAGCCCGGTATCGCGGAGGTAGAGTCTAACGCCACGTGGGCGACTGTTGTCGTACTCCGTGACGCCGGTGAGTACGTACAGTTCAGCGAGCGCCGGCAGGTAGCTGTCGGCGATTGTGCGGCGATCGACATCGAACAACTCGACGAGCTCTTGGTATCGGAATGACTCTGTCGCGCGGTTCCGGGCTGCCAACGCGCACAACCGTTCGAGGTCCGCAATTGTTTGAATCGATTCGAAGCCGGGCACGTCCTGGTACAGCGCGGTTCGGACGTTGTCCCGAAGTTGTGTGTAGTCGTCATCGCTCAGTTCACGTGCTGAGTCGACAGCGCCATCCTGTTCGTAACTGATGATGCCACCCATCGCAAGGTACTCGACAACCTGTGATTGGATACGAGCCTCTGCGTCAGCGACTTTCTCATACTTCTCTTGTAGTTCTGTGATAAGCCCGGAGAGGTTGCCATCGTCTATTGCGGCCGGGAGGCTGTTGGTGCCCGCGCGTATCGAACTCGGGCTGACGCGGGTCTCTTCCTCTTCGAGGTCGGGATAAAGCGTGAACAGATAATCTCGGAATTTTTCGGGGAGGATGGGTTGGACGTCGTATGCGTCTTGTGGGACGTCGCTGTCGGTGAGTTCTCGGGTTATCTGTACGTCAGCACTGGCAGTCAGCGCGAGGTGTCGATCCGACGGTTCGTCGATGAGGTCAGCGACAGCTGTTCCCCACCCGTCGATCGTTGGCTTGTTGGCGTGTTCGATCTGGTGGATGTCGTCAAGGAGGATGAACTGCGGCGCGTCGTCAGGCGCGCGTCCGTAGACACGGCTCTCATAATACCGGATGGCGCGTGCGAGTTGCTCGTCGGATTGGAGTTGATACAGCGGGTTCGCGTCGAACGGAAGATAGAGGAATTGCTCAGGGACGTCGCCGGCGTCGATGCGGTGGTGGATAAACTGGTGGAGCAGCGTGGTTTTGCCGACGCCGCGACGCCCGACGAGTGCGAGGATGGGCTGGTCTTCGAACTGACTGCCGGACGCGTGTGGCCGTGCGAGATGGTAGAAATCACTTTTGTGGCGCGCAGGAAGATCGAACGCGTCGGCTCCGTCGTCCCACCACGGATTGTGCTCGTGGAGGGATTCGACAAGGGCGTCGCCAGCATCGAGAGCCATAGGATGTTGTATCTCAAAGAGTACCATCGCAATGGTTGTTACGATTGATTACTCTGCGTTGTAGCGTCCGCTTTGTGCGGTTGATACGCGCTCTCTGTCTGTTTTCGCTCCTCTATATCAATAAGCCGCACCACGGTGTTGATTATCATTAATCGAATCGCTCTCAAATGCATTTTAACGAAGGAGTTAAAACACGATGGCGCATACTATTGCGTGTAAGTGTGACAAAAACGCCACTGCGATGGTGCTTATCTGATTACGCACGGCGGCGATGCGTGTACTGTGGTTGAGGGCCCGCGGGTTGCCCGGGTAAACGGCAGCCACCACACCACTATGGACGATACATTTACCGACACACGACCCGGGGACCGGCTCGATATTGACGCTGAATTCGTCACCATACGCACGATCGACTGCGACGGCGCGCCAGTGTCCCGACTCCTCGTTACCGACCAGACAGGTGATCAGCTCACCGTGCTAGCCACACCAGACAGCCATTCGCTGTGGCCGCTCAAGACCGGTGCTATGTACGCGTTCTCACAGCTGCTCGCCGCCGACCCGGTCGATACCTCGTCGACGACGGCCCACAGCTGTCCGCATTGTGGCGATCAGCTCCGGGCCGGACAGGTACTCGACACTGCTGACTCCACAGTCGTGAGCGCGGCAGACACATTCGGGATCGACGAGCGCTTCCTCATCCTCGACTCGACGTCGTCGCTCACACGCCTCTCTGCTGGTGCACAAGCCGACGACTGGGTGCCGATGCGTGATAAGCCGGTCACCGCACCCGACTACGTCTGTCCGTCCTGTGGTCGTCACGTCGATGAGTTCGAACTTCATCATGCCGAGCACGGTGCCGATGCTGAGATGCACGCAGATGCGAGTCCCGGGGGGCTGAACTGCATATCGAATTCCGAGACGGTCGGTCTCGCTACTGGTGGAGCGAAAGACGTGACGAATTTCCGGGAAAACGTTGTGAACGGATACACTCCGGAACCGGACGCGATCAGCGACGAAGGGCTGTTTTACGACTACTACTTCGAGACGGGCGAGCGAACGGCGACAGAGTCACTGTTCGCACCACGGTACGCAGCGGCAGTTACAGAGCATCCGATTTCTGGTGAGACCGAGCAGTACCTCTCGGTCGGACTCGACTCGACGCTGTCAGTCGACGAGTTCGAGCGGCCGCGACTCGACCTCGTGGCGGTGCTCGATGTCTCGGGATCGATGTCTAGTCAGTTCGACGAATACTACTACGACGAGCAGGGCCGCCAATGCGAGGCTGACACCGGCGGCCAGACGAAGATCGACGCCGCGACGCAGTCGCTGTGTGCGCTCACCGAACAGCTCCACGCGGAGGATCGACTCGGTGTCGTTCTCTACAACCACCGCGCCCACGTGGCGAAACCCATCCGGGATGTGGGGGCGACGGACATGCCCGCGATTCGACAGCACATCCGTGAGATCGCAGCCGGCGGCAGCACGAATATGGAAGACGGGTTCGCAGCCGCTGTCGATATGCTGGCCGATGGGACGACCAGTTCAGACGTTGAGCGCCGCGTCATCTTCATGACCGATATGATGCCCAATACCGGTGAAACGGGCGCGAGTGAACTCACCGACCTGTTCGCTGACGCAGCCGCCGACGGTATTCACACGACGTTTATCGGCATGGGGTTGGACGCAAACGCCGAACTGGCAGACGCGGTGTCGGGGATCCGCGGCGCGAACCACTACTTCATCCACTCCGCAGACGAGTTCGAACAGCGACTCGGCGACGAGTTCGCCTACATGGTGACACCACTCGTATACGACCTCGAGTTAGCACTAGACGCAGACGGGTACGAGATCGAGGCTGTCCACGGCTCTCCATCGAGCGATGCTGCCAGTGACCAACTTATGCACGTCGGGTCGCTGTTCCCGTCGGCCAAGCAAGACGGCGAGGCCCGCGGTGGGGTGCTCCTGATTCGACTCGCTCCAACAGACGGAGAGGGGAGCCTCGCACTACAGGCTTCGTGGACGGACCGCAACGGGGGCGAACACACCGAGTGCACGTCGGTCTCGCTGCCCGACGAAACAGGCTCGTTCACGCACAACGGTGTGCGGAAGGCCGTCGCACTCGCCCGGTATGCCCGAGAGCTTCGCGCATGGGCCCGCGACGTCCACGACGGCTCTGCCACCGGGACTGGCATCGACGACTGGCTGCTACCGGACCAACGTGGTGAGCACGAGCGCGAGTCGGTGCCACTAGTCGTCTCTGACCAGTACGCACACCGCTTCGCTACGCTCCGCAGTTATTTGCTCGATGAAGTGGAGGCCGTGAACGACGAGTCGATGTCCCAAGAGCTGTCGTTGCTCGACACGCTTTGGCGGTCGAACGTACAACAGGAGGCCGAGATCTCGAAATGACGCTGGTCTCAGCACTCGCCGCCTCACCCTTGGTGTATAACCAACTGTGGTCACGAGGCATCGTATGACTCGGTCTACGCTCAGCCATTCATTGACCCCAGCGCTCACTGCGTGGCGAGATATGGTGTCTGAGAGCCCTATCTCCCCCGGCATCGATTTTACCGAGACGAACCGAACGCACGCATGCGAGCAGCAACTCGACGTGTTTCTCACTGACCCATCTCCCGAGACGTTTCGTGCCTTGTGGAACGCCAACACGTTGGCGAGTTATTGGGCTCCGAGTGCTGCTGTCCTGCTCGGTCCTGACTCCGCGATTGACTCACTATACGATGTGTTCGCTGAGATGACCGACGCCGATGCGTTCGATCCGACATGGCTTGATCGACTCGCTGGGTCCGATCCTGGGTGGGGCATCCACGAACTATACGCTCGGCTCCAAGGTGGAGCCCATCCCATCCCCACGCTCGAAGCCCAAACCGTGCTCCGTTCACTCGGATATGACAACGTCGGGACGCCTGACGTTGTTGTAACCGCGATTTCGGAGTTTGCAGAGGACTACGAGTCGGTCGTGGGGCACGCCTCTGTTGGAACCTCGTACGAAGTGCCGCTGTACGCGGAAATTGACGAGTTTTTCAAACTCGTACAGACCGCTGACCGCGACACGATCAACGCCCAGCTCACCGGGCCACACGCAGCGTTGTTCCGCCCGCTCATCGGACACCGCGTCCACACCAGCAGCGCAGACCCAATTGAATGGGACGGCGTCGATGCGCTCATCGAATCACACGTGGATGCTCGTGACTCGGGTGCGTACGACGACCTCGAAACCGCTCACTGGGGCGGTACGCATATCGAATCGTGGAAATGGCAGTTCGCAGAATATTTCGAGGACGTAATTCGTGCCCAATTTGACCTCACAGAATTGACTCCAACAGAGATCCCGCAGTTCTTCGCAGCGATCGAAGAGCCTGACGCGGAGTTCGACGCGGTGTCGAACGTGCCTGCAAAAATGATGGGCGGACAGTTCCTCCGGCTGACGTGGCAGGACATCGTCGCGCACTGTCACGAGAATTCGGAGGATGCTGCTGCCGTGCTCAGCGATCTCTACAATGAAGACCTCCCAATTGTCGATCGGCTCAACGAGTTCTATGAGTTCTTCCATCACCTCACCACGCGAGCCGACAACGCTCGGGGCCCCGGATCACTCCTCCGTGCCGCGACGGCATTGCTAATGTACGCGTACCCGGATCGACACATCACGTTTCAGTACCGGCGCATGGATCACTTCTTCGCGGCGTACTCAACGCTTGATGGCCTTGACACCGGATTCAACGCTCGCCAATATCACGAAGTTGCTGTCGCGTGCCGCGAGCTCATGCGCAAAATCGATGCCCGTGCCGGTGACGCGTCAATGATCGACGTACAGACGCTCATCTATATCGCCGACGACGCTTGACGCACTGTTAGGGCCAGGGGCTCTCTCGGCTGTGAGTACTTTCCGATTGTTCGTTGGTTCTGACGTTGTCCCCTGACTCAATAACTCAAATGAGCTGTGATAGACGGTGATATTTTGGTCGCCGAGTTTATATGATTCGTGGGGAATATATAGTTTAGATGAGTGTTTTGGAGTGTCCTAGTTGTGAAGATCGAACTACGACCTGTAGTGGCCTGCTGAAACACATTCGAGATGTCCATCTTCCAAGGGATCTCGAAGATCTTGAGATCTGTCCTGAGTGTAAGTCGAATATCTCTGAGGCCACCTTCACTCTACATCTGTCTTGTTTTATTGACATAGATCATTCCGAAGTTGAATTCCTTCGTGGAGGGCA
Source organism: Halorubrum cibi (assembly GCF_900182635.1). Classification (GTDB taxonomy): domain Archaea; phylum Halobacteriota; class Halobacteria; order Halobacteriales; family Haloferacaceae; genus Halorubrum; species Halorubrum cibi. Next base: position 131,956 of record NZ_FXTD01000007.1, read on the forward strand.
TCAGTATCTCTGCCAACTATGCGGGAACCGCGAGTCCGAGATAAGCCAGCTTACTTCTCATCTCAAAAATCATGCTCGCGCAGACGTGAGGAAATTCTTAGGCGCAGAGACGTACTGTGCGGGGTGTGACGACCAAATCAGTGCTGATGAAGAATTAAGCGATCATATCGGTTGTCTCGAAAATCATCTTGACTCTGACGGGAGGTATGACTGTCCGGGATGTGATTCAAAAGCAGATACGAAGAGCAAAATCTTCTGGCACATTTGGACAGACCACTGGGGCGGTACCAGCGAAGTTGAACAATGTCCCGGTTGTGGCCAATCCATCTCTCTTCACGAGATACGGAATCATCTGTCTTGCATTGATGAGTTTGAGTCTCACACGGTCATGGCATTGGCTTCGCCGCGTTACTCAGACTGTTTCATCTGCGACTACGCTGCATTCAACAAGAGAGCATTAGCAGAGCACATAAAAACGGAGCATGCTGGTTCGGATATCTCTTCTTCATGTCCGGACTGTGGTGAGCAGTCATACGACATTTCTGACCAGAAATTCGAACGGCACTATCTTTCACTCGCCAAGGAAGCCGGCATAGATCTCGCCGTAGAAACATCAACAACGTATCTGCGATGCCCAGCGTGTACCACCCGAGTGGACAAGCGTGACTCGCTTGTGGGGCACATCAACGATGAGCACGACGAGCTGTTTGAGATCGAGGGTGAGTGTAATGTCTGTAGTCAGCCGTTCTCGGGAAGCGATCATATTGCCTGTCTGGTGAATCTCGGGACAAAAATTGACGAGGCACCGATACCGCAACCGGCTAATCTCTCTCGGAGACAACCACCCGCAAAGACACATACCAGTGTATCGTCTCTGGGAGCTTCAGAGACCGCTTATCGTAACGAGTTGCTCAACTTCGTCAGTTTAGAACGAGAACAAGAGCGAGAGACAGCATGGAACGAGTATAATGAACTACCACTCTACGAACTCACCCAGCACCGAAGTTGTATCGAGGAGTTAGTCCCACTCGGCAAGCAACACAACCCTCACGTTAATGTTCAGTACGTGTTTGAGCGCCCTGTCCCAGAAGACGAGCACGAACCAGCCGAATTGACTGAACGGTTTGGGATCTTCCCTCGGCAACAAGTGATACTGGGGAGCACGCACGGCGGTTCCGTACTCCCTATTGAAGCATCGGTAACATTCACTGATGATCAGACAATCGGAATTTCTCCGAAACAAGGGGACAACAGTTGGAGCGCAGTCCACACCGCTCTGACCAATGACGATGCAGATTTCCACATTGTGGATTTACTCAATCCAACTCCCTACGACAGAGAACGCGATGCGACAAAAGAGGCATTCAAAACTGACCGCATCAGAAAGCCACTCTCAGGGAAAGCCACGCTCACAGAGACCAATATCGGGAGTACAACTGCGTATTCCGGTCTCCTGAATAATCATCAGCGAACGGCGGTGGAGCGGGCATTAGGAGCGGATACTGTCTTCTGTATTCACGGTCCCCCAGGAACAGGGAAGACGCGAACGCTAACTGCCCTAATTGAGTTAGCCGTTGCTCGTGGCGATCGGGTTCTTGCCTGTGCACACTCGAACCCCGCTATCGATAATCTTCTCGTCGGCTCATCACAGCCCGACGCTATTGACAAAGATAGCCTCCACGCCACAGTTCAAAACACGGACATCAAGATGGCCAGAGTTGGCTACCACTCCGAGAACGCTGTCGTTAATGCTCACTACTCACACGTCCCCCGAGCCGGCGCTGATATCATCGGATCGACGACGAATGCCGCTGCAGCCTTAGATGCTGATTCGTTTGATTTAGTCGTCGTCGACGAAGCGACTCAGGCAAGCCAACCGGCGACGTTAGTTCCATGGCTCAAAGGAACTCCGCTTGTTCTCGCCGGCGATCACAGACAACTTCCGCCATACTGCTCTAATGAGACCGCTAAAGACGAAGAACTACACATTTCTCTCTTCGAGCATCTATTCAATTTGTATGGGTCCGACGTGAGTGAGCGCCTAGATATCCAATATCGCATGAACAGTGAAATTGCTAATTTCGCTAGTGAAGCGTTCTACGACCGCCCACTCCAACACGGCCCAGAGAATAATGATTGGACCATCGGAGATCTCGAATCAATTATCGGACTCAACGTAGCCGGTGACGAGGAAACAACCGACCAGACCTCCTCGAAGTTCAATTCTGCAGAAGCCGACGTTGTTGCTCGGTCAGTGAAACACCTGCTAAGCTACGATGTTGATGCTACAGACATTGGTATCATAACGCCATACACCGCTCAGATACGCGAGATTCGAGAGGCATTAGACGACAAGGAAATCCACGGCCGTAGCAACATCAAGATCGACACCATCGATAGTTTCCAAGGCTCTGAACGGGAGGCTATTATTGTCTCCTTCGTTCGATCGAATCCCTACAATAGCAGCGGGTTTCTGACCTTCCCGGACGAGGGTAAACTCCGTCTGAACGTCGCGCTCACCCGGGCAAGACGCAGACTTGTGCTCGTCGGAAACTGGGAGACTCTTTCTACAGTTGCAGACCACAAATCTCCTGACGAGAGTTCTGCTGATGTATACGCTCAACTTCACGAGTATCTAAACGAAATGGGGCGACTCCGGGACATCAGTCTATAGCTGCCGTTCACCAGCGGATTGTCAACACATACCATTAAGTTCAACAACATATAATTAGTTGTATGGCTTCGAATGAGGATCGCTACGGTTACGGTCATCGCCAAGACCCAGCACACGATATCGGTGACTCAGCACCAGGAACAGTCGGTGACAGTGAAGGAACGTTCCATGACCGGGCTCGCAAAGGGACGAACGTTATCGTTGACGGGAAAGTGACGTCGCAGGAAAAGCACAAGCGCTCATCCCAGCAGTCGGAGTCGCAATCGAAGTCGAAGCAGAATAAGACATCTCACAGCTCAAAGCCCGCCTCAATGTCAGAACTTGAGGGGACTGAAGTAACAGTCACTGTCGATCGTATCAGCGGGAGCGGGAACGCGATTGCTGAATACAAAGGGCGGCACATCCACGTTGAAAACGGAAACGCGGGCGAAGAATACCGCGTTCGCCTCCAAGCAGAAAATAGCTATTTCATCGGCGAGCAAATCAAGGTCCAAAGCTGAACTCATCACGCTGAGTACCGGGTCTACGATTACTCCGGGTCTGTACTTGTTCGAAACTCTGTGAGTGCCGACATCTTTCCACTCTTACTCAGTACAATGTATGATTCTGATAGTACCTTAAATCGTCTCGCTACGCTCCAGTTTCGAGGTATGAGCCATTTGAGCGGATCGGAGGTGGGGCAGTCATAGAACCACCGGTGGTTGGTGTTTTAATCAGTTCCTTGAACTTGACGGCAAATGGTTTGGAGATCATCCCTAAACTGTTCTGTAGCACTAGGTTCATCGTATCGCGTATGAACACAGCGCTCTCTGACGGTAGACTCTGAGACATCGAATGCGGAAGCAACGCTCGTGAACGCCCGATCAAGGGCGCTTTCGGGCCCGGTCCTGTAGCGGTTGCCCACTTTCTTTTTTGCTGGTCCGCCAACGAACTTACAGAATTCCTGTGCTACGGCGACACGGTACTCTGCTTCGGTGATGTTCCCATTACCTTCGATCACATTGAGCGTGGCTGTGACGAGTTCTTCATCAAACTGTTCAATAAGATGGTCTCGAAGTCCGTGCAATTCGTCGAATTCAAATGGTGGGGTATTGTCGGTCATGAGTGTATTCTCACATCCCCCTAAGAGGGGGACTAGTAACCACGTTTTGGTCAGTTGGCTTCTAACTCAGCGTCGCAACAATCGCACGGTTCGTTAGTAGCGATCTGTTCCGGGAACTCACAGATCGTTCAGTACAGAGCTCTCCGATTTTGCCCACCAACACCGACACATCATTATGACCTGCTAAATTATTAGAAATTCAGGTGAATCTATCCTATCATCATGCGAACCCAACTGGGGGAAATGAATCCTTTCTCTTGCGATTTCAGTCTACACAGACTGATGATCCAACAACCATCTTGGTTGATGCCGGTGCAGAACTTGAGTTTGATAGGATACTGAATCCTGGCGAAACAATTGACGCTGTCTGTCTCACTCACGCGCACTCGGATCATTACCAGTCTCTAAATCAGTGTGTAGACCCCAACACGTCAGTATACACCTCGCCAGCAACGGCGAAAATCATCGGCGACGTGTTCGATATCGCCACACAACAGACAGGCGTTGAAGCGGATGATTCGATGGTAGCGGCGATCGAACCGGTCGACGAGTGGACGTCGGTCGGATCAGAAGTAGCGTTTCATCCGATTCCTGCCGGCCACGTCCCAGGGGCAGTGGGGTACCTATTCCGATTTGAGAAGGATCAGGGTGTCGACACCGGGTATATTCTTGCGACGGGTGATTTTACACTCACCCGGGCGGGCGGCTATCCGGGACTCCCACTTGAGTCGATTCAAGACGTAGATGTTCTGTTTCTCACCGTGGCGACGAGCAGCAACTTCTCTTCAGAGTTGTCTGAGGGGCTAGGTATTGCGCTACAGCAAGCACATAGCGGAATGCAGACACTCGTCACGACAAGCGGTATTGTGGGTGTTCACGTTGCGTATCTATTGGGCGCGTTGATTGAGCAATTTGAACTTGGAGTCCAAGTACGCGTCGTTGGGCAGGCCGCAAAGCTGTATGAGCGATTGGGATACGAGGCAGACACTGTCCAACCTGTCCCGGAGTTTTCGCATACCGATGAGGCCTTAGGACGCGGGATAATCACGATCGCTGGCCCAGATGTTCCGAGTGAACGTAGTTCTGGCCGACTATATGGCGTGTTACGGGATCAGCCAGACGCGTGTGTCGTACAGCTGATTGGGTCCGGTCAATCTCCGATTCGGAGCGGACAGTGTACCGTTCATGACTTCCGCATCGTGAACCATCCGGAATACGACGCGCTAGAATCGGTACATGAGTCGGCTAACCCACAGCACACCGTTATCACGCATACGCATCGCGGGGCTGGTAACCAATTCAATTATCTCGATAGTAACGTTTGGTCACCATCGGATGCTGGCGAGTACACGCTGTACGCGAATGGACAGTGGCGCGCACCGCCGTGGGCTCCCAACGGCGGTCGGACCCCAACACAAGCCACGACGCAAAGCGTCGGTGCATTAACTGAAACAGATCTCTTTTCCGATATTGATTTGCCCAGTCTATCACGTTCCCCAACGGTCGATCTTCCCGCTGAAGGCATTGACATCGAGCACGTGAAACAGGTACTGGCCCAGGAGACGGCGTATACCGGCCCGACCACAACAGAGGCGTCTGCTAGCGCTCCCGGCTCCTCGACGGCAACTGCCCGCAAATCAGACTCACCCAGCATGACAACCTCAGATGACGATCAGGACGATACGAAATCCGACTCGCAAGGCTCACCTGCCGAATCCGTAGGGCTTGTTCGCACCACTGGCGCATCATTCAATCAACTTGATGACTGGGTTGTGTCCGCAATACAATCCGGGGAGCTCTCAAAAGGAGATCTCAAAGAAATCGTACGGCGTAGTCAGCAGCCAGCGACATCGGCAGACGAAACCGAGTCACCTGATGATGAAAATACCGATAGCCCTGATGATGCCGATCACAGTACTTCACAATCTGTTTCAGCTCGTTCAACCGCTGAGTCTGATGATTCGGACGCTACTACGCCGGCAGACAGTGATGATGATGTGGATTCTCCTGATGCTCCATCCGTGTCGCCGGATTCGAAGCCGGAAACAGAAACAACCGAAACTCAACCCTCGTCGGAAATTCCGGAAACGGAAACGACCGAGTCTCAACCCGCACCAGAATCACCTACTACATCGCCTGAGCAGGAAGACCATCGGGCATTCTCTGTTGTGTTAGAGCCGCTAACAACTGCACTTGCCACTTACCTCATAGCAGAGACTAACGAAGGTCCGATAACCATCGCTGATGTCGCTACCGACGCGACGACAGCATACATTGGTGACCGACTTCGTGGAACAGAGACTGAACCGGAGACCAGTGTCTCCTCACACTCGTCGATAGTGGATCAGGCCTTAGCTGGCGTAGTTGCGGATTCCGATGAGTTCAGTGATCTTGATTCGTTCAAAACCATGGCCTACGGAGAGCTCCTTGGAGATTTTGTCGGACTCGACACAGACGACCAGACACCAACCGTGACGATCCGCGTTGACCCAGCACTCGTCGACGCCGTTACCGAACATCCTTCATCGACTGCTCAATCACGTGAAGACATCGTCGCTACCGCGGTTCGATGGTACGTTGTGAGTACGTAGTAATTCACATCTAAATTTTAAACTACATGTTGAAAATCAGACCTGCAAATTGGGTCGGAACACAATACCTCCGAGTATGGTTAATATGAACGACTCCGATGAAGAAAATTACAATATCTGATGAGATTCGATCTCTCCCCCAAGTATTATCACACAAACATGTATTCTATTTAGCATGGGGAAACGCCGACGGAAAGATAAGAACCACGATGTGGGCGATTCAATGCCAGGGACTGTCGGCGACAGTGACGGAACAGCCCACGACGGGCAAGATGGGCCTGCGTTTACTCCTGAAGACGTGAAGGTAACCGAACCCTCTGGTAGTCACTCAAAACAACAGGAAAAGAGTGAATCAAGTCGGCATGATGATAATGACACATCTGAGTCGGACAAAGAGTCGGTAGATTCACAGGAAAAATCGACTCGGATGAAATACGCCGAGAGGTACGGCAATTCGTGGCCAGAAGACCGAAAACGCCGCTTCCTCAGAGAACATGAAGTTTCTTCTGAAGAGATGGGTTGGAAACTGAAAGAGTAACTATCGACACCGCGAGTGAAGCAACCTCATGTGACTAGAAGCTCGCACACTGAGTCCACCTGGCGGCTCCCTCATCTTAACCGAGTTTGGCTCAACACGCACCGAGTAGTGCTCACACAGTGTGTCGCGTCGTGGTGATTCCGCTGTCACTGATTGTGAGAACTGTCACGAACGCGTCGCGGTCACGGTACGGCCAGCTCACTCGAACTGCTGGCCCCGTGTACAGAACCGGGGTTCCATCCTGCGTCTCGAACGTATACCCATTCTCGAAATCATCGTGTTTCGGTCGATGCTCGTCTCCGACGAGCACGCAATCGAACGACACACGAGACTCCGCAACCAACTCATCGAGATCAATATCCGCAACGCTCTGGGACCGGTACGGTGTCATCCCTTCGTGGAGACACAATACGTTCGGCCCCGGTGAGGCCGCACCGAACGCAATCCCGGATGGCCGCCACCCCAGCGAGTTGTAGGTCTCGACATCGTCGATTCCAACGTTCTCTGCCGACACACCATACGCATCAAGTGATCCGCCAGCAACTGCCGTTGGAGTCGTGTCCAATTCTATGAGGTTCCCATCGCTCACCTGCTCTTTCAGCCACGCAACCCCATCGACGGATTCCGAGTGCTGCGGGTTCGCTGCATTGTGATCGTGTGTGCCGATGATACAGTACACTGGGATGCCGAGTTGCGACAGGACATCCAAACTCGATGCTGCGGCATCAAGCGTCACCGCATCCACCTCGTGATCTAGTACATCGCCAGTGTGGAGCACCGCGTCAACATCTTGCTCGATCGCAATTGTTCGAATCCGGTGGATTGTTTCTCGGCTCGAAATCTCATCGATCCACGACACTGTCTTGCCACTGCCTGTCTCCGCGCGGTTCTCATACCCGAGGTGTGTATCACTCACGAACAGCACAGTCGTCTCTTCATCACCGGTACTCTGACTCGCAGTTTGTCGTGCCTGCCGAACCCGCGCCGGGTCAAGCAACACATCCGCACCAGCATCGGAGCGATCAGCTGTCGGTTCAGCCGGTAACTCTGCCAGTAACGCAATCGCCTGATCAACCTCTTCGGTCGTCACCTTCACCGGAAGCACGTCCCCCGACTCCGGCGCAATCGGGAGTTTCGCACCCGAGGGCACGTAGCGGCAATCAAACTTACGCGGCTCCGCGACCGTAATCGCCGAAAACTCCGTTACTCGTTTCCCGTTTCCATGTCGTCGTGCGTACTCCTTCCGCTTCCCCAGATTCCGGTCCTTCTGTTGCGCCCCGTAACAAGATGCCTCGTCAGCTAACAACTCTCCACCGTACAGAACGGACTTGACCGCCTCCTGCCATTCTGAATCCGCCTCGGAAGGGAGTGACCGATAGAGGACAGCCAGAGAATCGTAGAGCTCAGTCAATTCATTCCCAGCACTCATTGTATACAAACGTTCTCTTCCATGTGATAGCAATTGGCTTCTGTCACTGTCCCTCTCAAGACCTATCGAACATTTTGAGGGGCTTTGTTGAATCCACCTGCGGCAGGGATACCCGAGGAGGTACCGTTGAATCGAACTCAGTATGTTGTCATTCGCTCAAGCATTTGACCGTTGTATTTGTTCGAAAGTTCCTCTAGAACGGTCTCAATTGATATGACACTCACACCATCAGCAGAGCCACCCCCTCTGACGAAATAATATGCGTCGACTTCATCTGCGGTATAGTTCCGAAGCGTCGTAAGGACGGCATCTTCGATTTGACTCTTATTTTTAACTTCGCCAATTATTGTCTTGCTCGATGCCTCGCCCAGTATATCGACACCTTGGTTCGTCCCTGTACTCCCACCAGTCTGAATTAGCGGGAAGAATTCCGGGATGACTTCTCGAATATATTCCTCGCACAGTAATTCTGTCTGATCACTGGTGTATGATGTAGGACTCAACTCAGGAAGATCGTCTCCATTGTATAGTGCCTCAAGCTGAGGAGCAAAGGTATTCCAAGGCGAGAACGTGTTTGGTGTCTCGTATTCGTTAAGTCGGTATTCGGAGCCCGAGATCACTTGAGGCTCACCACTCATAGGAACGATCTTGTACAGATAATCTGCTGCTGATTGATCGAACGCATCTTGCGCTTCCGATTCCTGCCCAACAGGGAATGTCCTATAGCCGCCTTCGTCGGCGTGGAACCCATATAATGGAGTCGTTCCGGGTTCTACAACCGCAATTTTTCGGTGTTCAGATGTAATCGGATGTCCTTCCGATGTCTTCTTATTAGGAATGTTGATTTTCTTTGCCACTCGGAGGGAGCACAGCTGTGGCTCAGAAGATTCTGCACAGTCACGCATCAACTCAAGCTGATTTGCGCCACGCTGCTTGTAGTCCTCACTATCGTAGCTTGCTTTGTTATCGTAGTGACCGACAATCCAACCCCGGTCAAAGAACTCAGCCATACGCTCACCGCCTCCACTACATGCCAAGCAAGCACATGCTGCTTTCATCTTGAATACACCAATTTACTTGTCATATACCGGAATGAAAACTGTGGCGCACAAATTATCAAAATTAAGACACCATACCTTCATCGCCCTCCGATTACAAATCAGTAGGGAAAACCATGCTTCGCAATAAGTAGACCGACGACTACCTATTCTCTCTTAGACAGACCACCGAGGAACTCACCGATAGGATCTTCATCGAACACATCTTGATACACCTCTTCAAACACATCGTTCATCACTATCGGAAGTTCACAATAGGGACCACAGAACTCAGAGACAGCAGTGTCTAGCTGGTCGAAGTATGAGCCAACCAAATTATTCGGATCAAGCGGGTAGTCTTTGGTAACGAGCGCCGATGCACTCCCTAGTCGTATATCGTCAACACCGATCTTCGTTAGTGCGTCGTGGATTCGATCGTTGTACGTGGAGAGGCACTTCTCAGCAAACAACGTGTTAAACGAGTGCCCGCTGTCCTGCGTTTCAGTATGGACGTTTCGGGCGGGTGGCAGCCGAAGCCTGAATCGAAGCGTTTGGTTTCGGAGTAGCTCAGTCGTCGGTGAATGGCGGTAGAATAACTGAATTGTGCTGGTGCTGTTCAGCGGGTCTTGGTCCCAATACGCCGGGAAGAGCTTCTGATACTCTGGGTTGCTCGATACTGAAGTGGTCCACCCAGATTCTTCAATGTTGTACTTACTGACGAGTTTATCGACCCAGTTGTCCTGTAGATAGGTGCTTACATCATCGAAGTCGCTTTCGAACTGGCTGTTCGCCTGCTCTACTTGCTGAATCAGGTCGCTGTGCTCGAAATACACGTTGAGGCGTTCATTGAGTTCGTCCTCGTCAATAGCTGAGTCCATACCCTCTGTCTCTTTCAGCGACTGAATAAAATCTGTGAACTGAATAACACTCCGGTTCGGATACTCAAAGAGCGACGCCTGTGTCCCGGCCTCAAAACTCTCCGCGAGGTCCGCCCATGAAACAGCCTCAAATATGGACTCTGTCGGACTGTCAGCAGCCTCGCGTTTCAGGTATACGTATTTTGTCGATTCTAGTTTCTCAATCTCTATGGTATCTGCGTCAAACCAACTGAAATCCCACGTGTCCGCCTCAGCGTACTTGCGAGTTTGTTCTGTCCCTTCTTCTGCACCGACCTTCAATTCAAGAAACACCGCCCAGCGTGGATGGTCACCCAACGCACTCCCACCAGCAATAATCAGGTCAATCCGCCCTTCTCCTTCGTCGCCCGCAATCCACACTTCATCTTCAATCTCGATGTGCTGGCCAGATAAATTGAACTCATAGAAATCAATGCACTCGAAAAACTGACTGAGTAGCGTGTATCTGAATCCGTGCGATTTCCGCGGATCTAAGAAGTATTGTAGCGTATCTTGGTATTTTTTCTCTCTTGACGCAGAGAGTATCGAATAGATACCTTGCGGACGTTGTGTCCGCCGGTCAAGTTCCATATACTGCTGTACAAACTTCTCTAACTCCTCACGCTCAAGCTCCGGAGAATCATCAGCCATGGGTACGCTACGTTCCTACCGGTTCTTCAAACTGATTGGCACTGTTAACGAGCCAGGACGTTCGTTCTCGTCCCGCCTCTGTATTCTCCTGTACGGTAACGGGGCTAGAAACCCAGACACGAATGCTTTTGCGTGGGGTTTGAGAACTCCCGGGTCATGACAAATCACATAGAGCCCACCGAGGAGTATGACGGGCGAATCAGAGTGAAACTCCTTGATGACCATGCCGATACACGAGTGATCCCGTGTTCATCCTACACAGAGGCAATAACGCTCGTCAAAGAACATCAACACGAGGTTACCACCGCGAAAATCATCGACCGAGAGCAAGAAGTGGTCTTCAGCTCAGCCGACATGGACATCGACGTCTGGGAGTCGATTTGGAAAAACGAAAAACGTCGCCAATCGGTCAACGTCGAGGACCGCGACTGCCCGTACGATAACATCTCCTGCTTTTTCGATGACCTCTGTGTCCAATGTAAGATGGACAAATTACAGGACGAGTTCTAACCCATTTAGCAGAGGCGAGGGTATTACCAACGTTGTTCGAAGCAATCGAGCAACGTATTGAGTCGCTTTGGTGAATGTTCTATTTGCTCAATCTGAGCAGCGGCCACACAGACTGATCGTTAACTGGCCGTTATCCGGGCCGTCGAGAAGTTGCTATCAGTGCCGCTCATAACTAGCCGAAATGTTACCAGCCGAGTCACAACGGCCCATCGCTACTTGCGGAGAAATCGTCTGTAATGGCGTCTTACAAGCCTGCTATCCGCGTTCTGCAACAGACAGATATAATGCGTAATTTCCCGTTTTCTCACCAGTCTCCCGGTCCTCAGTCTCCTTCAGGTTAATCTCAACCCGACGACTGTAGTCCTCCATATCGACAACCCAGCGGAATAGCCCTGCGATGGTTTCAATGAATTGGGGATCGCCGGTAATTCGAATATTTGAGATATCTGTCGGGTATGTGCTCCCCTCAAAGTCGCTCGGCTTTTCCATCATCGCTCGCTTCATCTCGGCCCCCGACGGTCGATCTCGATCCTTCAGCCAATCCATCGCTTCCGATTTCGGTATACTTCCTGATTTTGTCGTTGGAAGCGACTCTAGTTTTGTTTTTGTGGACTCCCCACCGTCGGCAACACCAAGGTTCTCCTCAGCCTCATTTTCGAACGATTCTGACTTCCCATCCTGTATTTCGTACTCTGCGCCGCAATTTTCACACTGACCACTCCCATTCTGTGGGGTTATCATACTCCCACAGTCGTCACAAAAGTACATGGAACAGGTACATATCCCGAATCTGATAAAGTTGTCTGAGGAATATGGGATCACAAAAACACATGATGGAGAGACTCATGTCCCGACTACTCTCTCAGTTAGTATCAGAAGCGTTTGGTGTCGTTGGAACGCTCATCCATGCTCTGACCGGAATTGCGAGATAATTCAACACAAAAAGGAGGTTACCGGTGCCGTCAGCGACGGTTCTTGAGCGCAGCAGGTCGGGTCAGAACCTCCTACTTCGTTTGAACAAGCGCATCACGAAAACTCCGGCCGTTCAGCATACCCGATCGGATCGCGTGACCCAGCATTCCGGAACGCCTCAAGCCGGAACGCACACGCATCACACGTCCCACACGCCGGCTCCGTGCCCCAATCTTAATCGTCTGCTGAAACACGTCGTAAAAGGCCGAGCGGCAATAGGATATCTTTGGAAATGAGCCGAGTGTGCGCGAATAAACTGCCGACGAGTCGGCGTCGAGCCGATCGTCACCGGTGCTCGTCGATCCACTCACACCACGCGTGGAAGTCGTCGGCTCCGCACTGATCAGCAATCGACTGCAGCGTTCCAGTCGGGATTTCGTCTTCTGACGCCATCGGAACAGTCACGATCCGGACTTCATCCGTATCTGGTGATTCATACCGCATTTTCAGGTGACTACCGACACGACCGACACGCTTGTACCCGAAGTCGTGGAGGACAGACGCAATCTCGCGCCCGGAGAAGTTCGTCCGGACCATTCACCGCATAAATTCGGGAAGCTCCTTGTCACCGGGCTCCGTCTCTTCGAGGTCCCACTCTTCGATATCCTCATCAGTGACGGGTTCGCCGCCGCCTTCGTGAAGTTCGATCGCCTCCGCAAGCATCCGGAGCGCTTCCGCTTTCGTCTCGCCGAAGGAGGCGACACCGGTCTCGATATCTCTCGCAGTGATCGAGCCGTCATCCTCGTGAATGAACTCGACGCCTTCCCCGTTGGATGCGTCGCGTGTCGCACTCGCCATACTCTTTCTTCGTGGACCGCTCGAATAAGCGTTCTGTCGGCTGCGACCGAGAGGGTGAACACACAGCCCCGCTACAAAAGCAGGACGCGGACTGGCCGATGAATACGAAAATTCCGGCCGCTCAGCATAGCCAATCGGATCACGTGACACGGTATTCCGGAACGCCTCAAGCCGCATAGATATCACACGTCCCACACGCCGGCACCTCATCCCGATAACACGACTACCTGATGTCGTCCGGTACACCAAGCTACGGTAAAACAGAATTAATTCAGTAGACCACAGATATATGTCGCTACGAACCGACGTCTGTACTAACGAGGCGACACGAATGGACGTTACTGACATCCCTGAGGAAGCGTACGACGGTGCGGAATCGCCGCCGGACCTCACCGAACTTGAGTCACCTGAGACGCTTCTCAAAGACGGACCGACCCGCGAACGGCTCCTTGATGTCATCACCGGGCTTCGAACTCCCACAAAGGTCTCCGAGATCGCTGACCTCGCTGACTGCGGGACTGAGACTGCCCGAGACTATCTCGCGTGGTTCGATGAGATGGGCATGGTCCATCGCCATGACGGGCGGCCCGTCCGGTACGAGCGCAACGACGCGTACTTTCAGTGGCGACGCATCGACCGTCTCCGCGACGAATACTCCGAGCAGGAAATCGTTGACCTCCTTGCAGACACACTCGACGAGATCGACGCGTACAGAACACAGTTCGACGCAGCCGATCCGAACGACGTCTCTCTCGTCGACGCCAGTCAAGACAGAGCAACTGAAGACGCGTGGGAGGCACTCTCTGAGTGGAAGACGCTTGAACAGCGAGCAGCGCTCCTCGACGCGGCGCGACGTGACCACCCGCCCTCCGGTAGCACTCCCAGTCACATCGATGCCTGAGCAGCCGGGCGATCCACCCAGTACTGGCCCAATCGATGCTGCAATTCTCGACCGGATTGCTGCTCACCTCCTCCGAAGCGCCCGATTCGAGAGTATCCATACACGGCCCGCGTATGCGCCAAACGCTGTCGTTGCTGACTACGACCTCGGGTACTTTCCTAGCGGAGTTACACGTGCGTCACTTCGAATCCGATGGTTCGAGACCGACGACTTCAGCATCCACTACGCCGAGCAGTATCAGACGAACAATTCGTGGGAGTGTCGATGGGATCGCCACCCCAACGATCACAACACCCGCGAGCATTTTCACCCGCCTCCGGATGCAGCAACACCAGGCGACGATGCTGAGTATCCACCCGAGTGGCGAGACGCGCTCGCCACCGTACTCGCTCGTCTTGACGAACGGATCGAGGCCTTCTGGGACGAGTAAAATCGACTCGTGAGTTACGAAAACTCCGGCCGTTCAGCATACCCGATCGGATCGCGTGACCCAGCATTCCGGAACGCCTCAAGCCGGAACGCACACGCGTCACACAACCCACACGCCGGAATGGTCAGTTACCGTGTTGGGTGACGCAGTACGGGAGGCCCTTCACTCCAACGGCCTCTACATCCGGTGCTTTCACGACGGCTTGTCCTTTGTCGAAGTTCGGAAGATCCTTCTTGAACTCGGAAGGGATCGACGGCACGTCATCCACGACCTCCGCCTTCAGGCCGAGGAAGATGTTCGTATTGATTTGCTTGATCACGTTCTACCACGTAGCCGAGAAGGGGCAGATGCCATCGAAAATCTTCGAACACTCTGTAGTTCGTGTCATCAGGCTCGTCATGCGCGCTTCTTCGCAAAGACAGACGCGAGCCAGGGGGATGGTGTCATTTAAGAACTAATCCGCTCTGTAACTCGCTGTAGCACCTCTTGATAGACTTGTTCTTGCTCTTGTTGTGACAACCCCATCACGTCTCCCATCACGATCTCGTCGATGGCACGTTGTGAATCAACGACTGTCTCAATAGAGACTGCGTTCGGATCGGCCGTCCCAAGTTGTGCTCGGAGCGGCTGAATGCCCTCCGATTTTAGCATTTCAGCGGCCGCCTGTAATCCGGCACGATCGGACGCTGTTAGTTTGTCTAAGTCAATCATCGGTAATTCACCCACCGACTTCATTTCGAGCAAGCCCCCATTCCGGACCACCCCGTGGAGTTCTAGGAGGAGTGTTTCGAGGGTGGAATTCAGGAGTGCGAATAGGATATTTTGGGTGACTTTCTCATGTGGATCAATACAAACGAACCGCTTGTGCGTGTGCGCATTTGTGTTATTTATATAAATGGAATGTCGATCATGGATGCCATATGGAAGTGTCATCTCTGAGAGCTTAGGTTGTATATAGTACCAGGGACCAGGTGCGGAGTTTACCCGCTTTTCCTTGGTGGTATCCTCCATCTCGGCAAGTTCGGATTCTACTTTCTCAATATACTCTCTAGCCTCCGGTTCAAGTGTTGATTCATCTGCTGCCGCATGAAACAGTGATTTGTCGATATCTTCATCGGTGAGTACATATTCGTCGTGGTCTTTTGGGCCCTTCAATAACGGATACTGATACGCTGGTTCAATATTCTCTTGTTGCCACTCCTCATCGGATAGATAGAATCTCTTGTTGTTCCCGGTGGTCCTCCCATACGATACTTCAGCAAAATCCTGTAGTTGGGCCAGATGATGGTGATTGCTGATTTTCGTGGTAATTGCTGTAGACTGCATGAACTGGCTCCAATTAGCTTCGGGATCCACCTTGCCTTGCTGTCGCGTCACCGATTCGAACGCGGGAGTCCCAGATGCGTCATCATCCCTTATCTTGGATAGTATCTGGCCGACGCCCCCGTGTTCATCGATCCAAGCGATGCTCTCAGTCAATCTGCCGAACACGATCTCATTGTGGTTTCGTACCGCTTGATCTTCTGTGCGCTCTAATAGAACAATCACTGAACTCACATCTGCTCCCGTAATGAAGTCGTTCGATCCGTGTCCGATGACGGCCGTTATCTCATACTCATCTAGCAGGAACTGCTTTAGCTCAACCCCGTACTGAGTATGCATCCACGCCGCTGGGATGAGGAGCGCAAACCGATCTCCATCATCTAACAATGTCGTGGCATGCGTGATAAAATGCGAATACAACGGTGACTTTCTCTCTATCGACGTATCACTGTCCTCTTGAAATCTGTCGATTGTGCTTTGATACGCCGCCGTGCTATCAGATATTTGGGTGTATGGCGGATTACAGACGATGCTATCAATGTTTGGCAGTTCTTCCCGAGAGAGTTGAAGAAAATCAGTCTCTCGGAGTTCGTAGGGTTGCCTATAGAGTATCATCGTTGTCTTCGCCATCAGTGTCGACAACGGGCTCCTGTCGACGCCAACAACCGACTTCTCATCAGTACCTATCTTCCAGTTCGGGTGGAATGACGACGAGAGTATTCCCGGACCAATCCCCGGATCAAGGACTGTATCATCCCCTCTGACAGCCCACCATCGGAGTAGTTTCCCGGGTCCTGGCGGTGTCCGGAACTGTCCAAGTGTTAGTCGATCTGTCTTTGGTAACAGAACGGCGTACACGCGTCCAATATCTTCCGCAGGTTGGGTAGACTCGTTGAGCTCCTCACGCACCGCGAGAATATGTTCGACAGTGCCGTAGTTGAGCTGCGAGATAAGATCATCGAGAATACACCACCCAATCTCAACATCGTGGGCCCACACCCCCTCCAAAAGAAATCCAATATCTCGCTTGGCAGACAGCGATGGCAGCTCTCCCTGATGAGTATATCGTTCGTACAGTGTTGCTTTCAACAGCAAATACAACGCCGCCTGTCGTGCGATGAGCGTCCGTGTATGCGACTGCTCGACCGAGTCAAATCCATGCTTTTCACACCACGCAGCAAGTTGCTCTTGGAATTCCTCTCGTTGACGAGTATCTAGTTTTTCGACGATCTCCTCGGCGACCTCTTTGAGTATCTTAACGAGTCCGTCAATATCGGCCTGTTCATCATAGGGTGGGGCTGGGTAGTCCGAGGTGGACTCAGGAATGTTTGTCTCGAATGGGTTAATTCCGGAATCCAAATCATGTGCTTTCCCTGCGCTGAGTCCCTCATCAGGAGTCTGCCCGTTTTTCGGAACGGTATTAGATGGAGCCGTAAGCGGCGTGTTCGATATGGTATGATCGCTCGTCATAACATCTGTTCCTATGCCCTATATATAAAATCTCGTGCTAGAATAGTCAAAAATAACATTCCAAGCCCAATATAATTATAAAAACGTCTAGAATAGGTGAATTGATTGACAAAGATTCAAGTACGCATACAACACCCGATCAAACATTCTGACGAGGTCTCCCCCAACCTCCGACTACCTCAGAACCATTCAGTAGGTTAAGCGGTTCTGTAGCCATTTCCCAGAGGGTATTTTAAAGTAGATACTAAATTCTAAATTATGTACGATCTGACTGGCTTCCAGCGTGATCTACTGTACGTTATCTCAGGCCTTGACAGTCCACATGGACTCGCCATTAAAGACGAACTCGAAGAGTACTATGAAACAGAGATCCACCACGGACGCCTCTACCCTAATTTGGACACCCTCGTCGAAAAGGGACTTGTCGAAAAAGGTGAAAAAGACCGTCGAACTAACGTCTACGCCGTCACTCGTCGCGGGACACGAGAAATCACTGCCCGGGGAGAGTGGGAGGCTCAATATATCGACCATCCGGAGTCGGTGACCAACGACTGACGTCAAGGTTTTTTTGGCAAAAACACCCCTAACAGAGCAAGAGGTACAGCCAGTATGGCAGTTCAATAATGCCGTCGCTGGGTTGCTGAATTGGTTCGGCCCCACGGACAGTGTCGCCCGCGAGGAGGAACCCAACTGGGGCGTCGTATGTGTCTTGGAATTCCTGAAGCGCTTCAAGCGTGGTCTCACGGGTCCGTGACCGATATGCGAGTCCGATTGGGACCGGCGTCTCTCCAACCTTGAAGACGAAGTCGACTTCGCCCTCTCGGCCGCGCCAGTACTGAACAGCGGGCGTTGGGTCAGTTCCCTGTGCGGCGTTCCACAGTAGCAGATCATAAATCTCCTAACCAGAGCTCTGCTGACGTGTACGTTCAACTTCACGAGTATCTAAACGAAATGGGGCGACTCCGGGACATCAGTCTATAGCTGCCGTTCACCAGCGGATTGTCAACACATACCATTAAGTTCAACAACATATAATTACTCGTATGGCTTCGAATGAGGACCGCTACGGCTACGGTCACCGCCAAGACCCAAGCACACGATATCGGTGACTCAGCACCAGGGACAGTCGGTGACAGTGAAGGAACGTTCCATGACCGGGCTCGCAAAGGGACGAACGTTATCGTTGACGGGAAAGTGACGTCGCAGGAAAAGCACAAGCGCTCATCCCAGCAGTCGGAGTCGCAATCGAAGTCGAAGCAGAACAAGACATCCAACAGCTCAACATCCACCTCAATGTCTCAACTCGATGGGACTGAAGTAACAGTCACTGTCGACCGTATCAGTGGGAGTGGGAACGCGATTGCTGAGTACAAAGGTCGACATATCCACGTTGAAAACGGAAACGCGGGCGAAGAATATCGTGTTCGGCTCCAAGCAGAAAATAGCTATTTCATTGGCGAGCAAATCAGGGTCCAAAGCTGACCCCTTTGGGCTGAGCAATGGCGCAACGCTTATTCTACTGATCTGTTGAACTCTCGTACGCTAATACTGTGGAATCATCTAACTAAGCGTGTGTAGCCAGTTGTTGCTGTAGACGATATTAACAGACATCACATGCCTGAAAGCGAAACTGGGCATCTTGATCATTACCCAACAGGGTAAAGCGAGGAGATTCACAACAAGTACTACGTTGAGTGGATATACGATAACGGCCAGACTCTCCAACAGAGTCAAACGGATGGCTTTAGCTAGAACTTATTTCAGTTCCGATGTGAATATCACCTGACCAGTGTTTTGTAACTCTGCTCAGCCACAGCGCCAGAGCCTCTTCCCGTTCAGTTTCAGTAATTTCTCGACCAATTAGGTCTCTCGTTAGTGGCGCGTACTTTGAATTCGGATCAATACCAGCCTCATGTAGCAACGCGACACGTAGGTAGACTTCGTCAAGCGTGTCCGCATCATGATAAATATATGCATGGAGCCCATCTTTAGAATGTATACTTCGAATCTCCGTAGTCTCCATACTATCGTAGGTAGGGTCTGAAATTTCGCGTTCGATCAGAAGGAATTTGTATCCCGGTATGGTTCCCCATTCATATAATTCAAGCTCAACACGGCTGCGATCTTCATCAGAGTAACTCATTCCACCAGAAGTCTTGAGTCTCCAAGGTGAGTCGTCAAAAACGTTCTTTTTGCGGTTTTCCCCATCCCTTCGAGAATCTGGCCCCATTATCCCACAGAGATTTTGGGCAAGATTCCACTGTTCAAGCACGTCATTCCAAATTGTTTCAACGACTTCTGGATGCGCACCGAGCTGATCGCTTATTTCTTCGGTAGTGTTTCCCATTTTCCGGAGCGCAAGTATCTTTGCTTGCTGCTCAGAGAGTGGTGTGTGTTCCTGAAGATGCATTGTATATTTGCCCTGTTCTGTAAACTGATCGTGGTGATTCATTGCGCTGAAGCTAGCCCTCATGTATTGACTTAAACTATTGTAAATCGATCCACTGTAACAGTACACTTAGTCGTAAAGTCGCAAGACTGAACCTTCCCGTTTTAGCCCAATCTCTTAGTCATAAGTCCCGTAACAGACAGACATCCGGGCACCAATGCTTTTGCGTGGGGTTTGAGAACTCCCGTGTCATGACAAATTACATAGAGCCCACCGAGGAGTATGGCGGGCGAATCAGAGTGAAACTCCTTGATGACCATGCCGATACACGAGTGATCCCGTGTTCATCCTACACGGAGGCGATAACGCTCGTCAAAGAACATCAACACGAGGTCACCACCGCGAAAATCATCGACCGAGAGCAAGACGTGGTCTTCAGCTCAGCCGACATGGACATCGACGTCTGGGAGTCAATTTAAAAAAAACAAAAGCGTCGCCTATCAGTCAACGTCGAAGAACGCGACTGCCCGCGTTCGGACTGTGTCTTAATATAGGTTGAGACTATTCGTTCTATGTCGAATCAGCTCGTGGGTTACGAGAACTCCACGACGACGACATCCCGACACTGCCGCTGAGTAGGAACTTTGAGGGGGAGAAGCGGAGAGTGGAGAGTCATGAGTCCGACCGTCCAAGAACTTCAAAACGCGATTCGAGTGGCGACGGGCCGCTTCGAACGGGAAATCAAGGCCTCGTTCACGAAGGAGGAGCTACAAGCGATTTGTGAGGCACTCGGAGTCGATGTTGACAAGGCGGGTCGATCATCAACATCGCAGATGCGTCGACTCATCCGGGCGCACGTCGGCATCGCAGAGTCGCTAGAGGCGGCCGACGACTCTACCTTCCGGAAGGCCGATCTCCAAGCGATCGCTGACGGAGTCGGGGCATCGTTCGAATCGTAGTCATCAATCGCCCAATCAAGAATCCGAGAGACGCCGCGAGAGCGATTTGATTACCTATTGCGGCCGGAATCACTCAAAGTGATTCCAACGGGAGCACTCTGTATTGTTTATTCTTCTTTTTGCGAATCAGATTCTTCCGAAAGCGGGGTTCCGAGTGACCGCTGCTTATCCTCCTGAACGTCAGGTTCTTGCACCAATTCGGACATGCTTTTGTTACCATATCTTTGAGCGACTCTCTTGACTCGCCCCTGCGTACTCTGGAACGAATCATCGAGATATGATTTTGTGCGCTCAAATCCACTCACATACCGCTTCCCTTTCTCCGTTTCTTCGACGTCTCGGGACTGTCCCCCCTCATCCGTCTCAACGATTCCCATGTCGATGTACCGTTTGATGCTTCGTGAGAGACCTTCGTTGAACGGCCCTCGCTCTTTGAGGACGGAATCTACGTCAGTATCTCCCGATTCACGACGATAGCGATCGAGCAGTTTATGATACTTTCCACGCCCTTCGATCTCTCCACCCGTCTCGTGTAAGAGGAGCAACTCTGGATGGTGGTCCTCGTCACTCATAGGTACTCATCAAGAGTTGTCGATTCAGTGTGAATACGGTCTAATTGGATGATCTGCGACTGATCGTCTTGGAAGTGAGATTGAACTCGATCAAGTGGAGAGGTCATAATGCACTGGATATCTGTATTCCGTAAATATCGTGCGGCCGCGTCCTGAATGTCCGATTCAAGATTCGTAAGCGGCTCGTCAAGGACTAAGACCTCCCAGTTATGTACATCCTCGTTTTCCTGAGCGAACTGTGCCACTGTAAGACCGAATGCAAGATTAACCAATCGTTTCTCACCACTACTGAGGCGGTCATACGGACGAATGCCTTCTGACCCTGTTCCCGGGAATTCCAATTCGCCATCTGGAGTCAACCCAACCTCTGTGCCGAGATCAGGAGCAATTTCTTGGTACACTTGCGAAATCCGGTCTGAGAAGGTGTCTCGAATTTCTTCGAACGCCTCCGTTTCAAGTACCTCAATGCGGTGTTCCGCAGCGGATATCGACTCGTCGATAGCGTCTACAAGATGTCTTCGTCTCTCTAGCTGGGCGCTGAGTTCTTCTTTCTGAGCTTCAAATTCTTCTAGATCTTCTCGTTTTTGAGTGAGCTCTGCCTCTGTCGTTTCTTGGAGTTGCTCAATATCGTACTCCGCCTGCTTGAGAGCAGTCCTGACAAACTGGTTGAGGTCACGCAACTCGGGTTCAGATTTCTTGAGCTCGGTGATTTCAGCCTTGGCCTCTGAGAGCTCTTCCTCCAGGTCCCCAATCTCTTCTTTCAGGACCTCAATTCTATCATCAGCATTCTCGACTTTCTCTCGAAGCTGCTCACGTAGTTCCGTGAGGTCACGTTCACGGCCACACTGGGGACACCTGTTCGGTAACCGGTTTCGCGCTGTCGATTCTTCAACCAGCCGTCCGCACACGGGACAGGTGAACTCTTGGATGGCGTCGATGATTAGATCGTTCACCTTCTGCGTGTATCTGGATGTATCACCGAGCTCACGCCGCTTCTGCTTCAGTTGGTCTTCAAGTGCTCGTCGCCGATCGTAGAGTTCATCTAGCCGTTCTGCGACCTCGTCTTTCCTCTGCAGCCGAGCGCTGATACTTTCAATCTCCCCCGACTCAATCAACTCTTCAAGTTCTTCAATATCTTCAATCCGGTTTCGAGTTTGAGAGATAGGTAGTGAATTTAGATCCTCCTCCAGTTGCCTGATGCTTGGTTCTCGTTCCCCACGTCTTCGAATCTCTCGAAGATGGACCAAATCATGCTTTGCACGGCGATGCCGTTCAATTTCGACCTGACTCTCAGCACTGAGTAACGCCCTGATCCTATTGAGTAACTCCTCCGCAGACAGAGCACTAATTGGCTGAGATGCTGGATTTGCAGGAATAAACTGAATGCGAACATCCTCCTCTGGGCCGACATTTGATTCCACACCCTCATCAGCATCAAGCGACTTGCCATCGCTTTCGTAGGTGTGGTTCCGCCCTCGAAATACTGTATCGGCGTTGTCGAAGTACGCATTCACAGTGCTGCGCTGACCCGGCGTAACCCCAAATGTTCCAGAACGTCCGTACAGCGCATAAAGGATCGCGTTGAACGTGAGTGTTTTCCCAGATCGGTTCCCGCCAGAGAGAAGCAAGTCATCTCCCGCGATCGACTCCTGGTTGATTGTCGGACTCTCCTCGATTGCGAAGTTCTTGACTTCAAGTCTACTGATTTTCATATTTTTCTTCGTACGGGACGGACATCTGTTTTGCGAGACGATTCAACTCACGGTATGATCGGATTGAGAGCACGCGAAGAATAACAATAGCGAGTACAACACCGCTGATTCCTCCCACGAATCCAGCAACCAGATACCCTGTAATGGGCACTGCGATTGCGAGTGCGATTCCAGCAAGAATAGCTACATGATGGCTATAACCTAACTCGTCGAAGTCATCAATCGATTCTTGAATTTCCTGCGGGGCAGAGTCATAGAAGTCGCTTTCTCCGGTAATCCTATCTATCGTCTCTGTGGAACGCTTCAGATTCCCTCCCGCCCAGTAATCATTGAGCCAGTCGTTGGCGGCAACGACACTGAACATCAGTACGAGCGCTGGAGCGGCTGCTACTGCAAGTGCGATTCGATCTGTGGAAATCAAGGGAATATCCCAGTATAAGAAGACGAATAGAGTATAGAGGTACACAGCTACCGCACCCCATCCCCCGTTCTTTACTTGGGAAGTAATCCCCATTATGACACCGTTCCATCAGCTAATCTCACGGATAATAAACGGTATGGTAATTAACATACAACTCATAAGGATGAAATTCACATCTCTGTTTTGTTGAATCCGAAGACGGCGTCGAAGTCGTTGCTTGATCACTTGTCCAAGATTGTAGACGATGGCAGCCAACACCCGCTCACGGAACTCGCGGTTTCACACACGAGGGTGGACAGTAGGCCCGAATCAACGCTTGATAGCCGAAAAGACAGTCTCGATCATCCAGCGCTGGCTGTATAACTTGCTGTCCAACCGTACGTCGTGTTCCCTCGATTCGGTTGGTTACGGCTAGTGGGATTCAGTTTCGTCTGTCTCAACCCGCCCGTGCCGTTCATCGATCTCATCGAGCATATCGAGTGTCTTGCGGATCGATGCCCGAACCGCGTCGCTTCGGTTGACGAACTTTCCCTCGTCACCGACGTGTTCGTCGAGGTCATCAAGCAGTTCTTGAGGGATTTCGACGCTGACCTTCGGCATACGCTTGTATTCGCAGAGGAATATCTTCAGCGTGTCGCACAGCACACTAGACTCACTCACAGTTCCCTCTACAATACGCTCTATAGCGAGGTCGAAACTTCACTTTGCGTCTAATCGAGTTGGTCACTCGTTATTCTGCGATTAGAACCAACGAGACGCTAATGTAGATGGCTACTGCAACTCTCTGACTTTGGTCGTGATGATAGAGACTGGAAGGGGACCAAACCATCCACTCATTTTATGACCCACCCTTAGCACACAAAGTAAGATATCTTCTGTTGAGGATTCCAACAGAATCAAATAAGATGATCTCTGGTTATAGATTTAGTAAATAAAAGATGAGTGTTCTAATGGATCTGATCTGGGTTATCTTTCGCTATGTGATAACCACTTTCGTTCGCAGTATTGTGAGGTATCTTAGCGCTCTCGGAGCGATTCCGAGTTTCATTGCACCTATAGCATCCGCAGTACTAGCCTATCTGACCTGGCGAGTATATCAGGAGCAAAATGATCTGATCGAAGACCAGACTCACGCTAGCGAAGAAGCACAACGTGCCTCCGTACAAAGTCTTGAAGTTGCTGGCAAGGATCGCAGCGAACTTAGCGTAATTGTGAAAAACTCGGGAGGAGGTGCGGCAAAAAATCTTCACGGTAAAGTTGAATTCGTTCCTCATGATGATATTACGCTCGAATCTGAGCCATTCCGGTCACGCGCGGTGCGACAATCGAGCAGCGGACTGACCGAAGAGAACGGCGACCTTGAGTGGGTACCTTCAGCAGGCAATGAACTCGCTTCTGGGGAATCTGAAGTCATTATCGAGATTCTCTGTTTCGGGAAAATCAAGGAAGAAGATGATCCTGTGGCATTCTCTCGGATGATGTCTATTATTGAGAAAACGTATATTATTGAGGCCCTGAGAAATATCAAAAAAGAATTGACAGCAGACCAATTGAAAGAACTTTGCGAGGAAGGGTGGAACCCGAGCCTCTGTGAGTTAGCGGGAGATCCGGAGTACGCAGCATTAGTCGGAGAATTTGAAATGAACGACCTACAGCGTATTCAAGTCACAATCGTCGATCAGTTCGATGTAGATGAAAACAGGTTATGTATGGAGAGATCGTTCGATTTCAACGTAAGCCTCGAATACCAAGATGAATTCGGTAAATACGAGACACCTATTCTCGAACTTTTTCTTGAAATCGACAAGGGCATCGAACTCAAAAAAATACTGTCCAAGGATTACTCTCGTCAACGTCGTGAGAGTGATCCTCGAGGCCACGAGCTCGATCGTCTCTCTTAGGCTGCAAATGTGGAGTATATTGTGATTTTCTAGCGACAAATAGTTGATGAGAATACTTTAGTAATCATCAGTCAACCACATAGTTAAATCGTGAGACACGCAGACAAGGCCACTGATCTATCGAATTCCTCGCTTGGTGACCTACCTCGGGCGATAATTCAAGGAGCAATAAATAATCGCCAAGTTAGGGAGTACCACGACTACCAGGAGGGCAACTCCATCGTGGAATCAGTCCGGTATGCAAACCGGGACAGACCACGACCCAAACGTCAGCATTATTCTGAGTTCGAATCCGAGTACTCAGACATAGATATACCGACATATCTAGACATCCTCGGATTTGGTGATAAGCAAGAAACGCTTCGTTTCCAACTCGAGGCGTGGCGACAAATTCGGAACGCCCACGAGTCCGCCCGGAGAACTGGAACTGACCAGGGTGTTGTTCTATCTGCTCCGACAGGGTTCGGAAAAACGGGCGGTATCATGGGTGAAATGCTCCATAAAATTGCGGCTGAGGATACAGAAGTCGATTCCGCTGTTTGTGTCTATCCGAGTCGCGCACTGCTTAGAGATCAACTGAGCACGATGCTGGAACGAGCGGTAAACCTCAGCCAATTGGAGGGCTACCAACAACCCGGTATTGGTATTTGGTCGAGCGATGTACCGTTTACAAGGAGGGCAGTTGCGGACTCAGGCAAGGATCATCTCAAATCTTCCTCCAGTACAACCCCATCAGGAAGTCAGTTGAGAATTCTTAGTCACTGGGATGAATCAAAAAATGATACCGGGCTCTATGTCGACCAAATCGATTCGACAGAGTACCTTGCGGGGTATGAGGAGGGAAGCAAGGACTATATCACTCGAACAGCTGACGGTGAATTTGAATTTGATTCTCGCCAACTCACGCTTCACAGGCAGGGGGTCAGACTACTTACCGAGGATGAACGTCCGCAAGTCATCTTCACGACACTGGAGTCATTCGAGAATATTGGACTAAAGCCTCACTACGATATCCTCGCACAGACCGATTTCTTCGTTTTTGACGAAATTCACCAATATACTGGCGTTCGCGGCTCACATGCTTCACATATTATTCAAAATATTCAGTGGATGCGTGAACAGCATGATGAGGGATCGGGAGCGGCAACATTCATCGGTGCTAGCGCCACAGTCGCCGATCCGCCCCAATTTGCATCGGATCTATTCGGGTTCAATACCTCTGGAACGGACAGCGAAATGCGGTATGTCAGAAATAGAGAAATAGACATCGACCAAGATAATAACGACAAACAGCATTTTTATTTTATGATTACTCCGGGAGGTGAAAATTCCCCAGGGGTTGCCTCACAATACATTCAACAAGCCCTTCTGAGTGGCCACTCCCTGCTCAAAGAGGACGATAGCGTCTCGAAATCACTCACGTTCATAGATAGTACAAGCCAAGTCGAACGGCTCTCTCAACAGATCAAAGATGCGAAACAGAAACTTCTGTATCGGAAGCACATTAACCTGGATGAGACCGATGCCGCAGGCGATTGGAAGAATATAGCAGATGTTGCAAACAGAAACTTCAGAAAAGATTTTAACGGACCGGTAGCGATCCATGCGGATTCTGATGACAATCTTAATGATCTAATAGGTAATGAAATCATCAATTCCACGAGTTTTCTTGAGGTAGGGATGGATATTGACGATCTTGAGTTTATTGGACAATATCGACCTCCGTCAGACTTGGCAACTTTCAAACAGCGTGCCGGGAGGGGTGGACGATCGAAAAAAGACGATACGCACGTTCAGGTTTTTCTTTCAAGATACGCTGGGGACCAGAACTTTTTCTATCGGGCAGATCGATTCTTATCTGGCGATGTTCATACACCACTAAACCCCCACAACGAGGTAATTAGGTGGGTTCACGACCGTTATCGTGAGATCTATACTGGCATTCACGAACTTTACGATGACATCGGAGGGGGGTGGTATAATAACCGACACGAATCGAGATTCATACAGAAGGTCTTCTGCGACGAGATCGGGTACGAACGTTACCACCGGTTCCTCACAGAGCCTGATAACGAGTTAAATGATCTGTTGGACATTAGTCCAGTAGCGCCTAAACTGTTCAAAAATAATGGAAGTCTAAGTACAGTGGAGTCCGCGTTAAATAGGAAAAAGGCAGAAATTCGGGCAGACCTCCGAGAGAAACGAGCGCTCATTGGTGGAGGGAACGAAGCAACGATTCCAAATACTCGTATTCAACGAGTTCGAGAGTTAGCCGAAAAAGTTCGTTCACAGATAGATATTGTTCGGAAAGGGTCGTTCGAAGGCAGCGAAAATTTCGAAGAAATCTATTTGAATTTGTCAAATATCACAGAGGAAGACATCGATGATGCAATCCAAACAGTCAACGAAGGGATTGACGCACTAGGGCCCATTCTGTTTAAAGCTAGTGAGGAACAGAAAGAGGAATTGATTACAGTTAGTGAGGTCGGAAATATCCAAGAGTCCCTCGATGTCCTCAAAGAAGGAGACCTTGCTCAGGAACTCAAACAGCGAGACATCATCGATCAGCTCTTACAATCTCTAGAAGGGATCAAATCGTATCTCACGGTCCGTGACATGGGCACAGCACATGGCAGTCTCTCTGCATACAAAGGCTTGCTCCAGAGTGCATATTTCTTCAATCGGGCCTGTCAGATTCACGAAAACGAGTATGAGAAGCCGGTTCGGATCAGTGAAGAGCATCGGGATAATCCGGACGCCGAGATATGGTATGTACCAGATGATTACTTCGATAACGCAGGCCGATACTTTAGCTTGTCCCAAGTCCGAGATACTGGATCTCAAAACCAGTCACAAGAATCGATTGACGTGCTCTTTGGCAAGTACTTACCGTTCAAAGCAGAGTATCTCGAGTCAGGCTCGGCACAAGCTTATCTACCAGAGGTTCGTCAGCGAGATGGATCGGCCGAGATCCAGTTTTCCGAAGAAAGTACGTATGTTCAGCAGGACATCCATATTCCGAATACGATCGAGCTCGAAGAGTTAACCGACTTTTCTGGGGATGAGGCAGACGAGATCTTCCCACTCCACCCCGATACCTTCCACCCGATAACAAACGAGCAGATGGCTGACTTTGCGGATGTAAAGTATGGGAAGGCGTATGCTCAGCCTATTGTGAGCACTCAGATGGAATTCATCTCCAGTCAACGGAGTTATGAACAGGGTTCACTGAGTGCAGGACTAGTCGAAGGGGAAGCACTCCTAAAAGGCGTTGAGCTGGAGGTCAGTTTGTACCAACGTAGAGATGGCGAGTTTGTCAGAGCAAGCGATGATGACCCACCAATTCAGCGACTTGGCACCGACTCTGACTTTGGATTCATTCTACAGACTAGCGGTATCCGTTGGGATGTCTCTGAATTTTTGACCGATATCTTTGAATCTGAACGGGGAACAAAAATTCTCGAATTTGTTCGTCGTCATAAGCCGTTCGATGATATTGACGAAGAGCGAGCGGCCAAGGCGACTGCAGCACACTTCCTCACATTGCTAATTGCTGACGTAACTGGTTCGGATCCAAGAGGCCTGATGTACGGGATAGGGTCAAATAACGAGGTTCACGTATTCGACAAATCCCAGGGAGGGCAGGGTATTATTGAGCTATTTAACGATGAAATGCGAGAGAATCCGACTGCGGTAGTCAACTCCATATACCGACTAGCTCACAATAGTCAGATCCTCAGCGATCGGCTTTGGGCTTCAGACGAAAGCGCCGATGATACTGGGCGTGCTCCATGGGAGATCTTCCAAGAAGACATCTCGATAACCGCTCTTCAGGATGCTAAGCATAGGGAGGACGTCATGGACCAGATTAAGCAAGTCAGTAGCCAAATTCTGGATATCACCTTCGACCCCAGCCTCAATCGGATTGCAGAGGAGGTCGCATCCGGGATTGAGCGTATTCACTATCTCGCTGAAGATAATCCATTCGAGTCAGAGTTGTACTTGATCAAGCATGACATGGCACAGGCACGTCAAGAGGGTGAACCCGAAAGCTATGTCACAGAGTCGGTTCAATCAGATTTCGAGGAAGTCTTTGAGCACGAGAATATCGTGGCTGAAACCGTTCGTGACCTTCTCTATCCTCCGGACGTGGACTCTGGAAAGGCAAACCTCCACCTCGAAGAGAGTATCCTCGAAGTAGACCAGTCGAACGCAATCAGCAACACCTTTGCAGAGAATTTGGTAGAGCACATTATTTCCGATATCCCAGTTGGAGAGCGACACAAACTGCGTGAGGATGGACGCTACTGGGCAAGACTGGATGATGATCAAGTAGAGTATCTCTCATGGGGTGATGAACTGTGAGCGCCCCAGACGCACATAGCACCTGTACCGTCCCGGAGTTCGAACAATTTGCCCGTCTTATTGGGGAGGCACACGAAGTCGGAGATAAAGTGGCAGTAGTCACTGAATCCTCAGAAATCGCGGTGATTACAAGAAAGGGGGCTCGAGATAATATAAACACTATCGCCGGCGAACTCGATATCGAGATTTTTCTGTCAAAAGAAGCATCAGAGGATGCTGCACTCGAGGATATTCGTAATGAGGTCGAAATTACAATCGTCGAGAGAATACCGGGCGAAATGGCGGCAGACGAGAGTTCTATTTTCATCAACAACGGTGCGCTCACAGAATCAAGAGATGAAATCGTCAACACGAAAAGGCAGCACCTCTGTTCGCACGATAAGGATCCTGCGAATTTAATACGGACTCTTCTACAATCAGCCACAGATTGAATCCCCGGTTGAGATGGCAACGATTCTTGCTCATCGTACCGGATATTTGGCTTTGTACAAATCCTATACTGGTGATATGATATTGAGTGAGATCAACGGTCGAGAAAGATCGTATCTTAGAACCGGTAATTTGCCATCTTGGAGGATTAACAAGTTTATTCAATCGATTATTGATAACAATATAGACAAAATAGTTTTACATGCCATAACCATCAGACATGAATTGTTCTAGAAGAACACGATGAGGAATAGCGGAACTACGAAAACTCTGGTCGCTCAGCATACTTGATCGGATCGCGTGACCCGGCATTTCGGAACGCCTCAAGCCGGAACGCACACGCATCACACGTCCCACACGCTGGCTCCTCGTCGCGGTAACACGACCACGTCATCTCATACGGCACGCCGAGCTCCAAGCCGCGCTCCGCGATCTCCGTTTTCGACCACTCGACGAACGGCGCTTTCAACTCGATCTCCGTCTCCGGCTTTGTGCCGACATCGATCACGTTCTGAAACGCGTCGAAGAAATCCGGGCGACAATCAGGGTACCCGGAGAAATCCTCCGAGTGCGCGCCGATAAACAGCGCTTCCGAGTCGGTTGCCTCCGCGTACGATGTCGCCATCGACAACAGGTTCGCGTTGCGGAATGGGACGTACGACGTCGGAATCTCATCACTCTCAAGATCCGCGTCGGCCACGTCCATCTCCTCATCCGTCAGGCTCGACGCGCCGATTTGAGAGAGATGGCCCGTTTCGATGTGGAGGAAGTCAGCCGCATCAACCTCTTCAGCGAGCGCTTTCGCACACTCGTACTCTTTGTCTTCGGTGCGTTGCCCGTACGACGTATGGAGGAAGTACGGCTCGTACCCCTGCTCAATCGCCTCGTAGACAGCTGTCGCACTATCCATCCCGCCGGACACCAGAATGACCGCGCTTTTGTTGCTCATGTCTGCTTGGTTGCGTCGAATCGATTATCGCTCTGTTCACCACACCGCACTCGCGGCACCGCGCTCTTCCGACCGTCCTCTGAGAGTGACGTGCTCATGTTCCTGGGGCGTCGTTCCACAGGTCCACGTGCAGTCGAGGCGTGTACCGGTAGCCGTACTCCATCGCTAACTCGGCGACCTCGCTTCGCGTCCCATCGAGTTGCTCGCGCGTCATGCCCTCCGGCATCAACAACACGTCATCATCCGCCACGGTCGTCGCCGTCGCTTCTCTCACCCGATCAACCAGGTCCGTGATCTCTGGGAGGTCCGACTCGTCGGTCACGACGAACTTGAGCTGCGTCTCGTACGCATCGACCATCTGGGACAACGCATCCATATCGATCCGATTCTGTTCGTGTTTCTCCTCCCACTCGCCCTCCCCCTTCGGGTCACGCTCCGATGTCGGCGTACTACTCGCCAGCTTTGGGCTGATACTCGCCAGGTCGATCGGCGCGTCCCGGTAGATTGTCCCATTTGTCTCTACCGTCGTGTGATACCCCTCTGCGGCGAGCCGTTCGAGGAGTTCGACAGACTCCTCATGGATGAGTGGCTCCCCACCCGTGAGCACGATGTGATTCGCCTGCTCGTGGGACTGCACCTCCTCGACGATCGAATCGACGTCGCGCCACGCCCCGGTCGGCTCCCACGACGTATGATACGAATCACAGAACCAACACCGGAGGTTACACCCAGACGTCCGCACAAAGACAGAGGGAACTCCTGCGAGCGTTCCTTCCCCCTGTAACGAGTAGAACACCTCGTTGATCGGGAGGCCCTCACCAGCCGCGTCAGCGTCCGTTGTGGGCTCCTCGACGTCACTTGCGACCGGCATTAGTAGGTCGCACAGAGCTCGCCAGTTTCGCTCACCGACACCGACACGTCCGAGACGGTGTCTGGGAACGCCTCAAGCATCCGTTGTTCGAGGAGGACGCTCATCACCTCTGCCGTTGGTGGGTGATCGAGGACGACGAGGGCGTCGCCGTCGCCCGACGCTTCGAACGCGTCGACGAGCGGATCGCCTTCTTCGACGAGGAATCGATGATCCCACGCGTCGATGACGTCCGTCACGTCGCCTTTGTCGACGACCCATCCCTCTTCGGTGAGTTCGCCGCTTACCTCGACGGTGATCTCGTAGTTGTGGCCGTGTGGCCGCGAGCACTTCCCGTCGTGGTGGAGGATGCGGTGGCCCGAGCTAATTCGGATGGGGTTGTCCGCTCCAATGTGGAGTGTGCGCTGCCCTGCTTCCCGAAGCACATCTGCTTCGGATTCGTCTCTAGATATACTCCGAGCCATACTCGAAGAATATTCGGGGAATATATAAATATTGAGTTTCGTTACTCTATCGATGGAACAGCAGCATCACTCACGATCGTCTCTCCGCCGACTCTCTCGTTGCCCCCCAGTATCCACCCTGGCCGAACCGCAAGACTGCACCACGCGTAACTGTTCAGTCACACACGGTGGTGACCGCTGATGCAGACTGAAGATACTCGCGCGATTTTTACTGCCGTGTTCGCCGGCTCAATCGTCCTCGCAAACGTCCTCGCAGCGAAACTGACGTGGATCGAGCTGCCGGGGCTGGGCGGTGTCGCCGTCCCCGCTGGGTTCGTTGCGTTCGGCGTCGCGTACCTCGCCTCGGACTTGCTCGTCGAGTATCACGGGAAAGAGTACGCTGCGACTGTGGTCAACGGCACCGTCGTCACGCTCGTCATCGCGTATGCGCTCGTCTTCCTCGCCATTTGGATGCCATCCGCCCCCTTCTACGGTGGGCAAGACGCGTTCGTCTCGACGCTTGGCGGCTCGGCATCGATCATCCTCGCCTCCGTCGTCGCGCTCGCGTTCGCCCAGCATCTCGATGTCCGGTTATTCGCCAATTTGAAGGACCGGACCGCTGGTCGGCATCGCTGGCTCCGAAATTGCGGCTCCACTGCAATTAGTCAGGGCGTGGACACGGTCGTGTTCATCACGCTCGGGTTCGCTATCTTTCCGGCGCTCGGCCTCGGTGGGGACCCGACGTGGGGTTGGGCGCTCGTGTCGATCGTCGCTGGGCAGTACATCGTGAAGCTGCTTGTGGCGCTGATTGATACGCTCCCGTTCTACGCTGTTACGGAGTTCGTGGAACGGCCGGCTTAGCTAGGTGTTGAATGTGCCTCTGTGATAAATAATAGACCAATTCCCACAGACGGAGTTAATTTCCTAGATCTAACTCCTTTGTGAGGTACGTCTCTACGTTCCCGTAGTCGTTTTCAAGAACCTCGCAGAGCTCTAGATTGGTCAGTAGCCCCCCTCGGGTAATATTCGCAGATCCGACGTAGACGTACTTCTCGGTGATCACTGCTTTCGCATGGAGGTCGCTAATCTGGTGAACGTTGACGTTCTCAATATCCGTGAGTCGAGAGAGTGCGTAGTCGTTACTCGATTCGTCAGGCCGGACGTAGACGTCGAGTTGGGTGTTCAACGCTCTAATCGCAGCAGTCAACTTCATTCTGCGTTCGTTGACATCCTTCGTGAGTGGGAGATGTACGTCGACATCGCTTAACCACGGTGAACAGATCACGACATGCTCACTGTATGTGAGTGCGTGGCCGAGCAGATATCGGAGGCCGCTAGAGGGTAAGGAAAATGCTCGTCCCATCGTACTCACCTCCCGGTAGGACTTCACGGTCAAATAGCTCATCACCGAGGTCTTCATGCTCAACCCGCTGAATCAGCTCTTCACGGAGTTCCTCTAAGAGGACGTAACTAAGCGTGTCCGATTGGTCGTGGCCTGAGATACATTCCGACAGTTGTAGATTCTCGACGCAGCCGTCGATATTCGGTGAAAAGAAGAGCGCCTTCACCCGATCGTGATTGTCGAAGTCCGTAAGGTGCTTGTTCACTTCTTCCTCGGGATACGTGTCATTACCATCTATTCGAGCCGATGCGACCACGTGTTTCACGGTACACGCACGTCGTACGGATATGTTCTCTTCACGAACGAGCTGACGGGCTCGATCGATGGACGACTGTACTTCTTCTACGACTTGCTCGACGACGTGTTCAAACACTGGCACCCTGTCCGATGCACGGACGATTTCCTCGATTTTCGCCCGACCGATATCGGAAGTGGAGACCTTGTCGATGAAATCTTCGTCTGCCCAGAGTCGTTCGCAGATCACCTGCGGATCGTACGTGATCCGAGTCGCTGATTCGAGTGTAGTTCCCGGGTCCTCTTGGAAGTCCTCAAAGACCATGTCCACGAGTCCCTGTCCGCCCTGCGACCGCTCGAAGACGTAGACAACCTCTTCCTCGGAGTCTACGCCATAAAACAACGATCCCGGAGTTACCCCAGCCACGTCGGCAACCAATTGGGTGAAAAAGTGGGCGGCCGTGTGTACACCAATCTCCCGTAGTCCGACCTCGGAGCGATTCTTGTATCGATCGACTCGTGAGATGACATCCGGGTCGTCAATCCGTTCGAGGTAACCCGACACGTCGAACGTAATACCGCGCGTGTCTAGTTCGAATCCGAGTGTCTGTTCGGGAGCCTCGATGGAGCGTTCTATTCGATCACCGCCCGTGAAGATGTATTCGTCCGCCGAGCGAGCATACGTCGCCGGCGTGATCTCTAAAGATGCACCGCTGAGTCTGATCTCGCCTGAAACGTCTGAGAGAGTCGAAATCTCCCGCGATTCAGCATCACCGCCGAGGACAACGTCCGTTTCGACATCGGGGCTGGCATGGATCTTACCGTAGGCCGAGTCGTTATGACGCAAG
The DNA here is from genome assembly GCF_900182635.1 of Halorubrum cibi. GTDB lineage: Archaea > Halobacteriota > Halobacteria > Halobacteriales > Haloferacaceae > Halorubrum > Halorubrum cibi. Next base: position 166,770 of record NZ_FXTD01000007.1, read on the forward strand.
CAGCTATCCTGGTCGAGAATCTGAAGACACTGCGGACAGTATCTGACGATGTTCAGTGCCTTCGATCCGCTCAGATCAGTGACTTCGTCGAGTCTGATCGAGTCGGGAATGATGAGGCCGTCCCGTCGTTCGCCAGGTACGTCTTCGAAAACGAACCGGACCGTATCGTCTTCAACTACTGTTTCGGGGACGAACGCTTGCAGACGGCCGGCTTCTTGTTTGTATTCACTTCTGAAGGGGGCATACGAATGAACTAACGTATCAATTGACTGGTCGCTCCCGTCGGTATCGTTCTTTCCATGGAATACGGTGAAATACTGCCCCGCGTCATCGAAGTAGTTCTCGGGAACATACCATACCTCCCCGCCGAGAGAATCATTGTTAACCTGTAGAAAACGATCGTAGTAGTACGCACCGCGGAGGAGATGCTTGACATAGTAGAGACTGAGGAAATTGGATTGGATCGACTGGTAGTCGTAGAGCTCCTCAAGAGATTGTTTGAGGTAGTAAATCCGTTTTCTCTCACGGACAAGCGCGCCCGCTCTTCCGTCGTCGGCCGCGTCCGCAACACGTTCGACTGCGTCCTCGAGGTCACCGACATCGTAATTGAGTCGTGGAAGATTTATCTCGTCACGATCGTAGGCGTTCTTTATTCTGAGGACACTTGCCTTAGAGTCGTAGAGTAGAGGAAGTACGTCACGGAAGCGATCGAGCTCTGCCATCGGGTCAGGATTCGAATCCGCAATGGTGTCTCTAGACTGCACGAGGACTTCTTCCAACCTGTCGAGAACTGACTCCTCAACAAGTGGGTCATCATGTTCTCGACACCGTTCCACGAGGACCACTCGCTCTTGGACGTATGCCAGTATGTCCTCACGGACGCCTTCAACCATCTCTCTCGCCGTATTTCCGGTAGAGGAGTCACCGTCAAGTCCGAGATCGCCCAGTTTTCGCTGTATTTCCGCCTCTCTGCTCTCGATTTTAGCCAACACGTGTGTAATCGGCTCCTGTCCGGTCAACGGTGAGAATGAATCGGTCATCCCAAGCTCACGGGACAGTACCGCCTGGGGATCGGAGATCAGGTTATGATACGATTCCCAGCCAAGTTCATCGACCAGATACTCCTTGTGAAACTCCGTCTTTTCTTGACTCGTGGAGTAGTGGTGGCGGTCACGGACGCGTGATGAAACCTCGTAGAACTCACGGTATCGCTCGTGAATCCAATCAATTACCTCATTGTCAGACTTCAGTGGTGTCCTGATCTCGGAGCCGAGGAATCGATCAGCTCGGTAGAACATGTTCGCGTCGCTCGTGAGATCCGATAGGAAGACGAAGATGAACGAGTCCGTTCCCGACTCACGGGCAGCACGCCCGACGCGCTGAACGAACGATGAGAGGTTCCACGGCGTCCGATACTGCGTAACGATCGAAATATCCCCGACGTCGATACCGACCTCAAGGAAGTTCGTCGACAGGAGTACGTCGCTTTGTACGACTGAGGCATCGAACCCAACGTCGGAGAAGACGGACGAGAAATTCAGAGATCCGTCCACAAATTCCCGGTCCATCCCGTTAGCAACTTCGCGCCAGTCCCCTGGCTCATCAATGTCGGTGTGATAGCGCCACAGACCTCGATGTCGGTCCGCGTCTTCTAGCTGCGAGCGCTTCTGATTAACTTGGCTGATACTATCGATAAACGAGAGGACCTTTCCGCGTGGTTCACCCTTCTGTTGGAGCATTGCGTGACCAAGAAGCAGGATCTGTTGGATGAACATAGACGAGACACCGGGCCCGTCCTCCGTCGCCTTCAGGAAGAAGTAATGCTCCTTATCGTTGTGATCGGTAGCGAAGTCTTCATCGGGTGGAGAAACAGCTCTAATCCGACCGTCCGGAATCGGGAAAATCTTGGCTGCAAACTGCTCGGCGTCGTCGACGGTCGCACTCGCTCCTAGCCAGAGCGTTGAGTGATCCGTAATCTCCTCGATGTTCTCGATGATGTTTGCTGCGTGTGCGCCACGAATCCCAGTATAAAGGTGTACTTCGTCGAAGACGATTGCATCTATGTCATCGATGAGACTGTAGTTCGGTTTCAATCCGAACAGCTCTAGCGATTCGAGTGTCGTAAGAACGATGTCCGGTCCACCACTCTGCCTGATGTCCTCCCTGTTCAGGACGACTTCTCGATCGCTAAATCGGTGCGATTCGTCGTGTTCACAGACGAGGTCGTAGTGACTTCCTCCCCCTTCGTACTGAAACGCATGCGGATCTTGGTGATCACCGCACCAACAGTTGGCAAGTCTGAACCGCTTTCTCCGACCCGTTCCCTCGAACAGTGCATCTTCCGTGGAAACGTCCTCGGGCTTGTACGCTGTGTCTCCCGACCAAACGCCGACCGACAGCTGCTCGTCGGTCGTCGTTTTGATCGTGTGGAGGTGTTCGAGGACACGGCCTAATTGGTCCTGTAACAACGCTTTACTGGGGTATACTAGGGCAACCCGATCGAGATCGTCGTCCTGTAATAACTGGTACAGCGGACCGAGGAACGCTTCCGTTTTTCCGAATCCGGTTGGTGCAGAGAATATTGCACCTTGGGAATCACCTCCCCCTCGTCGTTCGTTGAGGTCGCGGACGATGTCCCAGCTCGTCTGTTGGAAGTTCAGAGGTTCAAATCCAAAAATGTCGATAATGTTCTCGATGAACTCGTCATCGCCGTCGTATTCTCCCGGACTTCGGCGCTTCTGCGGCTCCTGAACGTATTTGAGCGCGGAGGTGACCCGTGGAGGGTCCTCTGTATCTGGGCCGAAAATCTGCGTATTTTCGAGAATCCCGTGAACGAGGGGTTCTACATCATCGTCGACGCGCGATCGATCCGAATTCGAATCAAAATATTTCATCGAGTGAGATACCACGTGTGGTTCGGATATCAAGTTCAATCTTCCGGCGTAGGTTGGAATAACTGCGAACTAAATATCTTGTTAATAATAAACGTGGAATACAGAAAAGGGGAAGGAAGCAGTTTCTGTAGATTTCCACGACCATTACGGCCTCACGGTGTGGTTTTCAGCAAACTCTTACCGGCGCGCCAGTATCTACCGTGATTCTTTGACCCGTGACTTTACATCAGAGTCGCGTAAATCGTGAGATAACGTTGACAAACCGACCGTCAAATCTAGCGATCCGGGTCCGGCATCGGAACGCCATGAGATCTCGCCTTCTTACTGTTGTCGAGTACGTGAACCCGAAGGTAAGATCAGATACCATATAAAATGAATTCACCACAAGACAGACTCAACGCTGCCACCGATAGAGCAGCTGAGATCACCTGGTGGAACCGTGCCATGACCAAGCTCAACGATGTCGATGGAGTGGAGGGGGCTCAGTCGTTTGTTTCTGATCAGACAATCGAGCGTAAGGGTCCTTTTGTCGAATTCGTCGATGCACCCGCGTTCCACAGTCAGACCGCTGCCGAGTTTCTCGACGGTCTTGATTACCACGACGACATTGTGGATGCTATTCGGCGAGAAGTGTTCGGCGGCGATCCCGACGGTCAGCTCTACCAACACCAAGCGGAGACGATCAAAGCGATAGAAACCGAGCCCGGTGACAATGTTCTCGCGGTTCCGACCGCATCCGGAAAGACTGAATCGTTCTTCCTTCCGATCCTCAACACCTGTCTTTCCGCCGATAGCCCCGGACTGAAGGCGGCGATCCTCTATCCCATGAAGACGTTGGGATCCGATCAGTTCAACCGCTTTATCACATACCTCGATCACATCAATCGGGATCGTGCCCCGGAAGATCGAATCACAATCGGCATCTGGGACTCCGATACGCCGGCTCGTGTCGGGGCTCGGGACTTCGAGATGGAGGAGGGGACGTACGTACGCGGACTAATAGACCCACGAAATCCGGACGAGAAACTGCGGATACTGAGCGATTCCGCGGTTGGAACGGCGGATAACTCCTACTCGTGGATTAAGGTAACTCGTGATTCTATCCGACAGGGAGTGGATATCCTCCTCACGAACCCGGAAGCATTGGATTACATGTTCGTCAACGATAAGGAGGAGACAAGAAATATTCTCGGAGACCAGCCAGGTCAGCAGCCGCTAGAGCATATCGTTTTTGACGAAGCCCACGTGTGGAGCGGAATTCAAGGGGCAGCGATTTCAATGCTCTCGCGGCGTCTAAAAGAGTTCTATGCGGACAACGATCCGCAAGTTACGATGGTGTCCGCGACAGTAGACAATCCCACGGAACTCGCTGCCTCGCTCACCGGTAGCGATGAGGATTCAATCAACAGCGTTGAGTTCACGGGCCGAAAGTTCCGCCCTCAAACTACTCCTGATTTCGGCCGACTCCCGGGAAGCAGTCTCGACGAGATCGTGGCTGCGCTCGCAGTCGCCCGAATCGGTGTAGCCGACCCAGATAGATTTATCGCCGAGCATGGTCTGCAGAGCGCCGTTGAATCCCTCAGAGAGGTCGGGTTACTGGCCCAGGACTCTATCGAACCTTCATCCTCAGCCCCGGGGTGGGCGTTCCAACCACTTTACGACGCAGCAGCCGAATATACTGAAACCAACGATATAGCAGATGTTGGCGAAACCGTGCGAACGGAGGAGGGTAGAGACGCTCTCGTTGAGGCCGCCATCGAGTCCGGTGGATTTGCGAGTGGGTGGCTTGAGTTTGTGCTTGAAGAACTCCCCGAAGTGGCAGCTTTCACCGAGTGGTTCGACCGGGATACAACGGGTGAGGTAGGATTCCGATCCTACGAGGGCCTCGTCGCGGAGGTGGAGCGGGAAGGGGTTTCGGACCCGGAAGGCGTTCTCGATACGATCATGGCCTTCGGTCGACTCGCAGGAATTGTCACTGAGAAATACCACGTATTCCTCAAGCCACCACACCGGGTCCACTGGTGCCGTGAGTGCGGGGCACTCTCAAGAGACAACCGGTGTCGTAAATGCGGTGCCGCACCAATCCCTGAGGTACAGTTCTGTCGCAAAGGGACATGTCACGAACCGTACGTCGCGGTCGACAATGAGGAAGAAGAGAAAACGTTCGCACCGATACGCGGTGATGGTACTGGTGGTTGCCCGGGATGCGGAGGATCGCCCCGATTAACTGATATCGGTGTTCCCACGTCTTCGCTTCTCTCGTACATGTTATCGGAGGTATGCCGTGTCGCACCGTCCAATAAGACGCTCGTGTTCTCGGACTCGCACAGCGCTGCTGAGAGTGTGGGCGAAGAAATCATTGGAACCGAGTATGGACTGATGGCCCAGACGGTCTACCTCCAAGAGTTGCTAGAGGCTGGTGGTGAAGCCGACCAGTACGAGCTTTTCAAGTCGGTTGCCGATACCCTCCGCGAGGAGTACTGGGAGCCGCTAGTTCAGGAGAATCTCGACGAGGACGCGGAAGCTTACAACTTCCTCGTCCCGTTGAGGGAGGATATCGAAGCTCACGCATATCTCTCCAACTGCGAGGCGCTACTCGATAGCGCGCTTGTGACCGCTGATGCCGTCATGGGGTTCGATGATCCAACGGACCTCACAATCGCACATGCACTCTACAAGCGGTTCGTGCTCGGCGACGCCTCGTTCCAATACGCCGGCGTAAAGATCGACGGGTTATCTCGGGAGAAGGTTCTCGACCGACTCGACAGCGATCTCGAAACCAGCCGTGCCCGGATCGATAACGTCCTCAACGACGTCCTAAGTCGGTTTCTTGAGAGTGGAATCGTCTCCGTCGCCAGTCACGAATCCCTCAAGCGCGGAGTCGATCGAGCCAACATTACAGATGACGAGAAGCGTGCCAAAGTGGGGAACTACTTCGATGAGGCAAGAGATTCCCTCGAGCAAAGCGGGTTGGTCGAACCGCCGGCAGAGAGCGGAGTGTTCACTCGGAACGTTCGAGAGGACGAGTCGAATCTCATTTTGATTCCCGACTCGGCGTTCTGTACGGAGTGTTACGCGTCGTTCCCCACTACGGAATCGGGTGACGCTCCCGATACCTGTTTGGAGTGTGGAAAACCGATAGAGACGTATTCCCGGTTCTCCCGAACGGATGAGGGAAAATTCGTGGCGACTCCCGGATACGCCGATGTCGAGTCCGGATGGGACTACGCTGTTGACCATTGGGCCCACGACGTGACCGAACCGATTCAGGGAGGGGACGAACCGGAGTTCGTCACGGTCGGCATACACAAAGGGAACATCTCGCCAGCAATCCGTGGTGCTATCGAAGAGGGATTCCGCAAGGATCCGCCGGAGGTGAATGTAGTCAGTTCAACGCCGACGATGGAGCTCGGGGTCGATATCGGGAGCCTCGATACGGTGGCACAAGTCGGCGTTCCACCGACGCTCACGAACTACGTCCAACGATCCGGGCGAACTGGTCGGACGCGAGGTAGTTCGTCACTCGTGATGACGGTGATCCGTGGACAACACCCAGTCGACGGCCACTACTACGCCAATTTGGATAGTTATCTCGGAGAATTTGAGCCCGTTCGGATTCCTGATCCGGAGGACTTCGACGAGGTACTCGCGGGACACGTCGTCACAGAGGTATTCGCATACCTTGCTCGAAATCCGCACGAAGACCAAGTGTTTGAGTTGACCTATCGGCTCTCGGAGCCGGAGCTTGAGAATTTGGAGAAGTTTGTCACCTCCGTTGAGGACAAACTACAGATCCTCCAAGAGTTCATTCAAGAGGAGATGGACGATGTCCTACGAGAATATCTCTCCGGTATTTTTGGCCAACGTGGAGTCGAGGTGTACGAAGAGGTTTTCTTCGGTGACGGCCCGCTCTCCCTATCACGGCGTGTTGACCAGACGTTTTCGCGGCTCCGCGGGATGTCCACAGGTGCGGCGACAAACCGAGATCTCACAAGCAACACGTCACGTCTCGATCAGTGGCTGAGTAAGCTCGGGTATCTCGCCAACTACCGAAGTTTCGGTCAGAACTTCCCCGTTCAATTCAGCGGTCAGCGGGAAGAGATCTCTTTCGAAGGGAGTGGCCGACTGTACGACATGTATCCCGGAGAAGAGAACGAGCTCGGGGGAATGGTGTCGCTACACGGAACAGAATACATCGTCGATGACGTCCGGGGAACACAGAAACCGCTCACTGATGTCGCCGTCTGTGACAACGAGGAGTGTGATCGGCGGTTCCGGAGCTTCGATCCTGACGAGACTATCTGTCCACATTGCGACTCCGACCTCACGACCACACAAATTCACGGCATCTCGTCAGTTGAGTGCTCGGTAGCCAAGGGAGGACAACGTTCCTATCGGACGTTCGCACAGATGTCGACGTACGTTCGTTCGACAGACGCAGAGCGCGACCGTCAGGAGACGAAGCTATTTGGTTTAGATTGCGATATCGAATACGGACAATTCGAGCTGACGGACTTCGTTTATGCTTTCGAGCGCGGGCATTCGATGAGCCCTTCGACCGAGATACTGCGATCCCAGGCGTTGATCGAGAAAGAGGACGGTGGCGGCTCCACTGACGGACTCTCGTGGCGCGAGCGGCTCGAAAAGTCACAGGAAGAGACGTACCGTCCGGTGGGGCAACAACATCACACGCAGGGACTGCGCCTCGAGTTTGAGCGTGATGCGATCGCCGAACGGTTCGAACGGGTGACCCATCCTACGGCCTCATGGCCACAACTGTTGACCAGCCTCGAACAAGCACTTGATCGGGCTATTCCGGTTGTCGTCAAGTGTGACCGGTCCGACTATCGAGTCAAGGCGTCGATCACCGAAGACGCAGTTGAAGTATACATCGTGGACGGTCGCCAGGGTGGTAACGGCATCGGCTGGCACGTTCATGAGAGCCTTGAGGAAGTCGCAGACAACGTCGTCGATGTCGGTGATTGTGACCGATGCGTCGACTACTGTGACGAGTGTCTGTTGCTCTCGCGGACGCCGAGCCACTATCTCGAAAATGATCTGCTTGATCACCGGACACTTACTGCCGTCGTCGATGGAGGTGAGCAGTGAGTCTACAAGCAGTCCAAAACCGGATGAACGACGCTGATGTCGCGTTCATCCACGACCCAGATGGAAACGTCCATTATTGGAAACTGCGATCGCTCCCCGCGATTAATTATCTCGGTACGGAACACGCCACGTACCCGACTTCGTGGCGTCAGCTCAAGCACACGTGGCAACACGATCGTGGGGGTAGACAATACGACTTTCCCGGGTATGATTATCACGTTAGCGGGGGAATACAGCTTCCTCCGTCAGAGGACCTCTGTGTCGTCACGACGAGCTACTACGAAAAGAACACGCAGTACACGATGAATGACCTCGTCAATCGATACGCGAGTTCCGAGGGATCATTGATCGTCGTCGCTGACGAGCGTCGCTTCCAACCATCTGGTGGCCTTCGCCCCCTCTACCACGAGCCGTTCTGTCGACATATCGGGCGGTATGACCGCGTTTATGAGGCATTTGTCGAGCATTACGAGAGCGAAGGCTGGGGGATGCCGCTTCGAGACACAAAAAATCTCTTTGTACAAGACAACGCGAACCTCTATGAGCTGGTCGAAGGTGATGCGGTCGAGACGACGTCCGAATTGTTTGACGAACTTACGGAAGCGCCGTACCTTCCACTCTACGAGACCTTCTCAAACATTTTCGCACGCCGGGACGAACTCGGGGTCTCACCTTTGGAGAGCGACGACGTTATCGAGGCCTTCGGAGGCTGGCTCCGAAGGCGAATCGAGTGGGACAAATCGACTGCATCGGAGATTGCACACGACCTGAATCGGTCAGTTTCGATGGAAGGAACAACCTTTGACCCCTCCTACGCGAAACGTAGTCCAAAGATCCGTTTGGCCCGTGAGGCGGCGGAGGATCTCACCCCCGAGACAAGCCCGATAGACGCACGGTATCACGACTGGCTAATGCACCCACTATGAGCGAAACAGCACCCTACATTCTGAACACGGTACAGACTCCTGCCCCGTTGCGAACCGTTTACTGGTCGATAAAGCGGGGACACACTACCAAAGATGAACTCAAAAGCGACACCGTACTTAGTGACGACCTTCTGAACCAAGGGATAAACGGGTTGCGCGCAATTGGACTCGTCGGCCGTCAAGAGCCCGACTACTACGCCGTTGACCTCCCGTGGGAGACTGGCGATGAAGAACTCGACTTCCGGCTTGGTGTGCTATATAATCTCACGTCGGAAGCAGAGGAAGCAGACTGGGGAAGACAGTCCGTTGTCCTGCTCAACTATCAATACCTCCTTCAGGAAGAAATTCAGGCGTTCGATTCCGACGATCCCTCCCTGTACAAGAAGATCAACCGGCGGCACCGCGAGCGTGGATACGTTCCTCGGTCTCAACAGGGAGAGATCGATTTAAACGAACACAAGTTCGTCAACTGGTCCCGGCTCGTTGACTTTCTTAACCTCGTTCACAAGGCCAACGGCAGAAGACATACCGTCTACCCAAGCCCGGATATGATTCATGAGTCGATACAACTTGCAGTGGGCGAAGTTGGGACGAACGGACGCGTGACAATTACAGAGTATATCGATTGGTTGGGGGAAAATCTCTTTCTTATTGAGCTTACAGCCGACGGGAACGTACCAGCCTCCCTCTCACGGGTTCTTTTCAACCTAGTGCGAGAGGAGGAGATTAGAATTGTCGAATCGGGTGACGCTGCTACCGTCGATCTGAATGGAGTCCCTCGCCGGGAGGGAATCGACAGAGACGCGAACTCGATTGAGGTGATTCAATGAGTCAAATCGTGAAACCAGACGAATCAGACTCGGCACGTTGTCCACACTTCGACGAAGTCGATGAAGAGACGCTTCGTCGATTGTTCAGTAAGGTCGCTGCAGTTCGTTCTGAGGATTACGACCTCTTCCAATTCACGCACCGGCCCATGGAAGTCTTCCGCGGTACAGCCGCGGGAGGTGAAACGTGGGGCGAGGATCGCATCTATCAAGAATTCTCTGAAAATCGGGTCGGGAATTTTGCCGTCGTCATCGAAGGAGAAGTCGGTACCGGTAAATCGGAACTCTGTGCGTACCTCTCTCACCAGCTCCGACTTGACGGTCGTCCCATGCTTCACATCGACAAAGACGACGATCTGATGTCGATCCTTTCCGAGCGGATTCCGGAGTTCTACCAGGAGCAGTTCGGTGAAGAGCTCTCGGGAGCGTCTGAGTTCAAGCGCCTACGTGACGACATCGTCGATATCCCGCAGACCGTAGCAGACAATGCCACCTCGGGAGCGACGCTCACACTGCGCAGGCAGGGGTACGACGTTGCTCCCGACGGTGAGCAGACCGACAAGATACGTGATTACATCGCCGAGAAACTGAATCGTCTCGTTGAGCGGGGCGAGTATGCTCAGAAGATTCAGTTCATCGGAGAAAACGAATACAGACAGCGTGATGAACTGAAAATTTTCAACGAGGATATTGGCGTTTCAGAAGCCGTCAAAGCGTTCAACAACGCTCTCTGGCAGGTAATCAGGGAGAACTACGACACCTCTTCGCTTGGAGACGTACTTGACCAAGTCGGACAACAGTTCGAGGATACTCGGCCAGTCATCGTCTTCGAGGACTTCTCTATCGCCGCGATGGAAGCAGAGCGACTCCGAAAGTACATGGAGCGCGACAAGTCCGCGGACAATTGGGACTTTATTGTTGCGGGAACCCGTGACTCTACAGAGGTTTTACACACTCGGACGGCGGAGGATCGCTTCGAGTTCTTCCAGACAAATGAACAGGATTCGAATACGGTGCTATTCCTGAACGAGGATTCCGCAGTCGACTTTGTGCGCCCGTATCTCGGATATATCAAATCACACGACGGTAGCGTTCAATACGACCGGGACACCGACGATGGAACGTTCAATCTCAAAGAAGCCCCAGAGGGGTCAATCTGCGCCGATTGTGGCTTCTGTGAGGAATCGTTCCGTGATTTATTCCCATTCAACCAGACGTTCCTTCGACGGATCTATGCCGGTTTCGACGAGAGCCAGCAGTCCCCGCGTGAATTTATTATGACAATCTTCGAGGTGCTACAGGATTACCACGAAGGATTTATCCAAGCTCCGTCGTCCGCAGATGTCCTTCGGTCATTCAAAAACAGCGTCTCGGTCGCGGACGCGGTTTATGAAGACGCTGAGGAGTACGCTGACCTCGCCAAATGGTACGGGCGTGAGCGTGGAGACCACATCGTTGTCAGCCGAAAGTTTATCGACGCGTTTGGTTTCAAGACGTCTGACTTACCTAGCGAGATAATAGTTGATGATTATGATGTCGAAATTGCATCGACCGGTAATACACCAGAAACGGAGGCCTGTCCGAATTGTGGGGCTGAAGCATGGATTAATAACTCTGATGAGACTCGTACCTGTTCGAAGTGCGGATATAGTACAGGGGGTACCATGGGTCCATCGCCGACCGAACAGGAAATAGAGAGACAAAAAGGACAGATCGATTCGTGGATAGAGGACCCAGAGAGATACATCGAAACGGACGAATTCATCAAACGTGCTCTCCGCGACCTCTTGGAAGAGATCACTGACGACTTCCGTCTGATCGAGGGTACCTCACTGCGCTACATGCTTAGTAGTCAGAAGTCACCATTCGTTTATCCGGATTCGAATCACGCACCGGATCCTGACCAGATCATTCTTGAGCGGGATGATTTTCGTCGTTCAGATCTTCGTCGGCTCGTCGAGTTCGGGGTACGTCGAGACATGGATCCGAGATCAGCCGACTATTCGGCACAGTTGGAAGCCGCCGGTACCCAACTTACCGGATACGCTGAAGAGTGGCGTGACAAAATCATCGAAACACAACTGAACAGCGACAGCGTGTTCTACAAGCGGCACGCTCGTTACGATTTCACTGACTTCCTTCTCGCAACGTATTCGACGCTAACACTTCTCGATGATCCGTGGCACGAAGTGACTGCCGAGCGGCTGAACGAGCGGTACCAATCTGATGACGAGCTCACGGTTGACCGGCAACTGCTCTCGGGACTTGAGGAAGTACTTGGACATGAGGAGATTAAGACAGTCAAGAAAGCGATGGAGGACGCAAAGTACGTTGAAGATGTGCTTGGCTCGTTGCTAGGCGTTTCCGCCAGCACTCTCGACGTACCGGAGGTCCGTGACCGGTTGGAACAAAACCCGCCTTTCGAAGTTCTGGGGATGCTCGGTCGCCAATACATCGGAAATATCGAATCACGTGTCCGATTCGAATCAGGTCATAACGTACGTGACCTTGCCGACAAGATGTACGATGTCAGGAAGGCGCTCAACGACACAACGGATCACGGCTATCAGCGCGAGGCCGTTGAATACGTATCAGAGATGTTGTCGGATACGGACATACAATCCGTTAGTGATCGGTACAAGAAACTGAAGACGTACGATGCGGTTGATCCAGATCTCACGGAACAGCTCGGGCAGGTGTGTAATCACACTCAATCAGAGTTGGATGATGCCGTGAGTGCAGCTGAGCTTGCCAATAGGCTGTATGGTGGAAAGCCATTCGCTAGAACTACGGCAACTCTGGCTAGTCTGAAACTTGACAACGATGTAGTGGTGATGAATTTTAGAGAAGTCCCGCTAACAGGGACTAGTGGCACCGATAAGCTCGGAGAGGAGTTCACGGAGGTGAGTATTCACTATGTCGACTGAACAATCTGAAAATTTGCCCGACAAAAGTTTCGAGGAAAGCATCGAAGAGATCTACCAACAGTATCGTCACCGACAGCTTGCTTCCCGATTGGAGGATATCGCCGAAACAATGGAGGAAACGATACTCCAACGGATCCTGGCTGAAGAGTTCCTTCAGACTAATCTCGAAATCGACGAAGATGCCAAACAAGCCGTTGCCGAAGCACGAGAGTTGTTGGAAAAAGACGATTTCGAGGCACTCGGTGACCGCATCGATGCGCTCAGATCGAAGGTTGAAGACCAGAAACGCCGGGTGAGTAACGAGATTCACGAGATTCGAATCGGAATGCAGAGTCGCGTGAACGGAATGAGGCGACTCAACGAGCGTGTCGAACGTGTGAGCGAAGTCAGACTCGAAGCGGTCCACGAACTCCTCTCCGATTGGGATTGGAAAGGACAAGTCTACCGAGACGATGAGTGGAGCTTTGAAAGACTCAAGCAGCGGGCTGCAGACTACGGAAAGGACATGCGGGAGTACTTCGAAGAGTGCCGCGAAGAGATATTCGGCCCGTACGTTGGGACGCCGTTAGAACCGATCGTTGAGGGATTGCTATCCGATAAACAACTCTTTCTCGACGAGCTTACCGACAAGCAAATCGACTTGTTGCGCGATTCCGACCTCGAAGATTACGTGGAGCTCTCGTTGTCGTAGGCATCAAGCGGCTATTCCGCTACCCGAGTTCTGCTTTGATACGCAAAGCCGTTCCGTCGTCAAGTCCCGAGACGGAACGGAGGTCATCGAGCGAGGCATTTTCTAGATCCGCAGTCGTCATATACCCGGATTCCATGAGAGCCTCCGCGTCGGCTTTCGTCGCACCTCCCACTCCAATAAGCTGATCAATGTCGTGCGCTTTCTCTGACTCACCACTTACACACTCGTCTTCTTCATCTTCCTCAAGCGGCCGCTGAACACCAGATCCCTCAATGGGAACGATTGTGAGGTCTTTCGTACTACTCAATTGATGAGCGTATCCGTGATCGGTTTCCCATCGCTTGAGTCTGACCTCATTTAACCGGAGTTTATCCCCAATCTGAAAATCAATCTCAATGTCGTGCTTGTTCCAGATCGTGAAGTCGATTCGCTTCCCGTTCGATAGCTTGATGTCGACGATTGAATCGCGCTTCCCAGATGAAATATCTCGAATTTTCATCACTTCTGCAACTACGTTAGAGAGACGTCCTTCTGGTACTTCACCGAGGTCGTCCGAGACTGTGTCCGACTCTTCGACGCCCCATTCGAAGTCATCTCCTTCGGTTAGCTCACTGTCAGAGTCCTGTTTGCCATCCTCTGTGGCCGAACCCTGAGGAATATTTTCTGTGTAAGTATTATCTCGTTGCTCTCTCTTACTGGGTGTGTCGTCCTTAGTGGTCTCTGATGTCGTCCTATCTTCGGGTTCAGGAGTGCGTGTTTGATTTTCGTTAGTGGCGACTCGATTCTGTTGCCAGTGATATCGAGCTTCAATGTGATTGGCACCGAAGTCCGTCAGCTCGTATCGATTGCTCCGTTCGTCCTGTGCCGACTTCTCAAGGAAGCCTGCTTCCACGAGCGTGTCCAGGTTGGGATAAAGACGACCATGGTGAATCGTTCCGTCGTAGTACTCCTCTAGTTCCCGTTTAATTTCGAGTCCTTTCGGTGCTTCCAATCCATTGATCACGACCAACAAATCACGTCGAAAACCGCTGAGTTCGGCGAATGCCTCAGAGGACACCTCCGAATCCCGCTGATCGGCCGTCAAATCTCCGTCTTCTGGCTGTTCCGACGCCGTATCCTTCGCAGGAGAATCTGTATCTGAATCGTCATCGTATTCCGCAGATTGACCTCTGTCGTGATCTGACTCTACCGCACCGTGTTCCTCCTTTGCAGCATCAACGGCAGCATCCCAGTTTTTGAAATACTGGTAGACGGGAGAGGCGGACATTTCACCCAAATCGTTCATATCCGATGTACTAGGTCGACCGTCCACCTTCTCGATTAAGCCAACGAGGGCATCGACGACTTCCTGTCTCGAGTACGTTTGTTGATTTGGTTGGGCTGATGAACTCTCGTTCGTCCGATCAAACGACGCTTGATCCACGGCAGTCGACCACGACCCGAACGCCGTCTCATAATCTTCAGGACTGTACTTCCCGTCAGTTCGCATTCTCCCTCGAGTTACCTTCCGGGAGAAGCGCTCATTTAGCGCGAGGAGTTCGTCCAATAGCTCTGTACGCTCCGGTGATCCATTGCTTGTATCTGAAGTCTCAGTCGAATCGGTACCCTCAGAGCGAGACTTCTCATCCGAGTGACTGTCAGAATTATCAGCACTTTTGAGGGTAATATCGATAACGGCACCATCAGCCAAGGTTACCTCTTCCTGTATTGTTTGATACTCAGAGTGGTTGACCTCCATCTTGACCGATTCGGAGGCTTCGGAAACAGAGATACTACACCGCCCAGTTTGCGAAGTTCGTCCGTCAACTGAGAGTGTTGTACCAGTGACTTTGACCCTTGCGTCGGAGACTGGTTCTCCATCGATATTAGAAACGAGTATCTCAACGGTTACAGACATATTTGAGTTTGAATTCGACGAATTCCCCTTGGAATCCCTATTACGGCCGGACTGGTTTAGTACATTAGCAGATTGTTCGGATCTGTTGGGAGGCTTGTTTGCGTCGTTTTCTGTAACTTCTTTGTTTGTTCGCTCTACTTGCTCATCACCAGATGATTCATTCGATTTCTTTGCCTTCTTTGCTGAGATCTCAGAGATGTGTTTTGAAGCCTCGTTTAAACTCCCACCTTTCTGTGTGTACATATCGTACGTCTCATCGTCTGTTTGGACAATAATTCGGTCTTTTAGAACGCCCTGAGATATCTCGACATCTCGAATATCCTCGAACCGGACGGAGAACGTTTCATCACCGCTTCCTTGACCGACGACATAGAGGAGACGCTCGTCAGTTACGAGGAGGACTGTCCGATAGCTCGAATGAGGGCTTATTGTCTCATCGGAGTCCTCATTACCGACTGTAACTCCTTTAGTGAGATTCTGAAGGGCATAGTCCACACGCTCACCGTCGTGAAGTCGATTAATAAGCGAATTATCGTTGAAATACCCCGCAGATAGTATTCCGCCACTACCCGTCCCTTCTAGTAGTGACTGGTCGACGTTACCTTTCGATTGCTTCGAGATTCTGTCTGCGTCCATTTGGTTACTGATATTACCGCGACATGCCCTTCGCTTCCGTATTATGGTAGAATAGTTCACGAGTTCTTGAAAGCATAACGGTAGAGGTTGTGACACGTAATTGCCGATAGTATATAATAAATTTCTGAAACATAGGGTTTTCGACGGAAATAGATGATTTAGTTATCCCTAGGGGACACACTTTTGACTGGTCGGGATCGATACGGATGCAATGCCCACGCTCCTCGTTCAGTCCTGTTCGGCTACCAAAAATGATGTGACTAAACCTACCCGAGCTATCGAAGTGTATGATGGCTATTTTTTTAGAATTATCAAAAAAGCAATAAGAGAGGGCGCGTTTCGCTCAGATATAGAACTTCGAATACTCTCTGCGGAGCACGGAATACTCCACGCTGACGATGAAATCACCAACTATGACCGTCGTATGACGCCCTCTCGGGCTAGCGAATTACGCGATTACGTTACAGAAGACCTACGTCACTGTATCTCAAATGGTGATTATGAGACTGTCATCATGAACATGGGGTCTGTCTACACTCAAGCTGTTGGCGATATTTCCAACGATAATAATGTCGATATAACCTATGTCAAGGGTGATGGGATCGGAACAAAAGGTCGGAAGTTGAAACAAGTGGTACGTAATGATATGAGCAGCGAGGTGACTGCTTGATGGAATCTCGGTCAGAGCAGTTCAGAAACGACATCTTTGAGATCTCTGCTGAGGCGGGTGACGCTCGAAGTGGAGTTTTACAGATCGGCGACACGAAACTATCGACTCCGAACCTTCTCCCAGTTGTTAACTTCTATGCCGGGGGAACAGACGCAAGTCTGTATGGTGGCGGTATCCACCGAACTATCAAGGAGTTCATGAACGGAGATGAAGTCGTAAACGGTGGTGATTACAGCCGATATTTCGATGGTGTAATGACATCTGTTGCGTCGCTTACGGACTACGGCATCTCGAGAGAGCGTTACGAAGACTACATTTCTGCCCCGATCAGGGAACGCGATGTGTTCGATTTTGACGGCACTCTCTTTCTTGACTCAGGTGGATTCAAATTCCTCGGGGATCGGACACTCGATGGTAGCGATTTTGAGGTCGAGGTCGATCAGAAGGCAATCGTTGAGATACAGAGACGGCTCGGGGGAGACGTCCTTGTAAACCTCGATCATCCTATTGCCCCGGACGATGACTACCCGACTCGCGTTGAGAAAGCGCGACTGACTGCGGAAAACGTCGACGAGTTTCTCGACTTAACCAGCCGAGACGACACACGATATCTGACACTCCACGGGTACAATTACTCAATGCTCGATACGTTTCTCACAGAAGTTGAGAAAGTCATCGGCCGGGACCGTGTCCATCGTGAATTCGACGGGGTCGCTTTGGGGAGTCTCGTTCCACTCAAAGACAATAAGGGTAAACTGATCACCGCAGTCAGCGATTGTCGTGAGGTTTTGAGGGACTGGGGATTCGAGGAGCTGCCTCTCCATGTCCTCGGCATCTCGTCAAGTGCGATCCCTCTCTTGGCCGCAGTTGGTGCAGACACGTTCGATTCATCATCGTACATTCACTCGGCGATTAACGGGAAATACGATACGTCGCTGTACAATTCGGAGCCCGTAGATGATGTCGATTTTACTGAATGTGACTGCCAGGTCTGTAGTGATGATATGTTAGTGAGGCGTATGAAGGGAGATGCGGAGTATCAGAAAGACAAGCTTGGCGCTGTTGCGATGCACAACCTAATCATTCAAAAAGAGGAGATAAAGAGAATCCAATCCGCGATTCAAAGTCCAGGAGATGACGCGTTGATTTCGTATATCGAACAGTCACTCGGACGAGAGAAGTCGATGCAACAGCACGCACATCGCGTTGTGAACGAATCACTTGGAGGATACTTCTGAATGTCAACAACCAAAATACCGCAAGTCAACGAAGTAAACGAATTTTTAGAGATCGCTAGCGATTTCGAGGATCCGCTTGAGGTGATCCGTGAATCGCTGTCGAACAGTTATGATGCCGGTGCGACCGAAGTCGAGATCACTATTCGAGATCGACCAATTGGATCTGAAATTGTTATCGAAGACGACGGCGAGGGGATGGACCACGCAGATCTCGAGTCGTTCTTCGATCTCGGCAATTCCACGAAGCGCGGCCGTCAAAACGGATCGATCGGCTACAAAGGTCACGGAACGAAGATTTTCTACAAGAGCGAAGAAGTCCTCGTCAATACCACGAAGAACGGGCTCAACTTACGCGCACAGATGGAGCAACCGTGGGAAAAGCTCAATAACCGAACTATGCCTGAGTATGTGCTGAACGAGGAGGCAGTCAAAGAGGGCAACTCCGGGACGCACATTCGTATTACCGGATTCAAATCCGGTCATGGGTTTTCGCCGACATCACTCACCTACAATAAGATAGAACACTACCTGAAGTGGAAGACGCTCGCCGGATCTACAGGCCACTTCTTTACAGATGATTTCCGAGAAATGGAGATAACGGTCATCCTCGGCGACGAAATCGATGACACACGAGATCGACTGGTAATGAACAACAAGCTTGAGTTCCCGACCGAGCAGCGAGAGCCCGGGGAGGGTCAGTTCTCGGAATCTCGGATGTGTAAGCACTACCCACCCCGGGAACTCATCGTTGAGACTGAGAACGGAGATACAACAACCGTAGAAGTAGTTGGGATGGTGGGTGGCAAGGACGCTCGCAACGAGCTCCCTACTTACGGAAAGCACTCGGCACAGTTCGGCGTCTGGCTGGCAAAAGACCACATCAAGGTTGAGCGGGTCAACGACACGATCTCGCACGACAACGAGTTCCTCCACTTCTTTTTCATCGCAAACTGCCAAGACCTCGAGTTGTCCGCGAACCGAGAAAAGATCCGAAACAAATCTAGCCCAGTGTATCAGGCCATCGTAGAGGAACTCAGCCACTACCTTTCGAAGATTGCGTCAGATCCGTGGTTCAAAGACTACTTGTCTCACCGTCGTAAGGCGAAACTCACTCGCCGCGCAGAGTCTCAGCAATCATCGATCGAAAAACGCGAACAACGGATTCACGAGCGGAATCGATTCACGCCATCGAACGACGCCGAAGTCGTTCTCGGGTTGGAGCGCTCGAACCGCTTTGGGGCTGAGCCAGAGATTACGGTTGAAGATTACGACCCGAGTGCAGAGGTCAACGCGTTAGTTCGTCAGGATACGAACCTCTATGCGAGCTCTATCCATCGCCGGCTCACGGATCACTTTGAGGCAGATAAGCCGCTTGAGAGCGTCGATAAAATCATTTGTTGGTCGTACGGCGACCGAGACGATTTGAGCGAGCTTGAGCGTTCAGGATATCATAGCGGAGAGATTTCGATTGATTTCGAAAACGACCGACTGATCTATAACAACGGTCGTCGGCATAATATCCATATCGTCATGGTTCAAGACAGACTGTAGCGGATCCGATTGAAGCTGGCTCACTGCGGAACGACCGAACTTATCACATCCCATCGTCAATGACGTGTAGAGAATGGCATCGTTTGAGACCGACGCGACTGACGATGCTGGCAACGCACGTCGCGGTACAATCCACACACCGCACGGCGACGTTCAGACACCGGCGTTCTTCCCTGTAGTCAATTTTATCGGTGGGCCCAACGAGAAATCCGGCGGAATTTGGAGTCGGTTACGGAATCATCTCTTTGGGGAACCCGAGTTTCAGGGCGCGATGTTCCAAGCGATGAGTTTCTTGGATTTCAACATCACTCCCGAATCGCTTGAGAACTGGCGCTCGGAGCCAATTCACGATCACTTTACTGACCATGAGCCAGTCAAGCCATATCACTCACAACCGGAGAGTTTCACTAAGCCGTTATTTGTAGACTCAGGTGGCTTCAAACTCTTGAACTCGGATACGTTCGGTGACCCTCCAACAGAGGGAGGAGATGATAATGACTGGGCCATCTATACGAACCCCGAGAGTATCCTCGATTTACAGCTTGACTATGGTGCTGATATCATCGCTACTCTAGACTATCCGATCCCACCGAATCTGAACGAGGAGGAGACGACTCAACGAATGGAAGACAGTATTGACAGTGCCATACGCTGTCTTGAACTCTTAGAGGATCAGCCAAATCCGCCTGCGGTATATGTCGCTATTCACGGTCACGACTACGAAACGATCAACTGGTACGTCGGGACGTTCCTTGACCGTGCGACGCACATTGACAAGTCATTCGAGGGATTTGCAATCGGGTCACTCGTCCCGCTTCGAACGAACGTCGAAATGCTGGTTGACATCGTACAAGGTGCGAAGGATGCGATTCCTGCGGACCGGGAAGATAACCTCGGGCTTCATTTATTCGGGATTAGTGGGAAGTTCACGGCGCTCCTGACGCTTCTTGGTGCGGATTCATTTGACTCGTCAAGCTACATGCAAGCAGCACAGTTCAAGAAGTTCATCAACCGAGAGATCGGAGTTTCAGACGAGGAACTCGTTCGGAACCCGAACGCTTCGACACACGACTTAGGTGATTTTGGTGTCGATGTTGACCGGACAGCCGACGCACGATGGGCAGCGGACTGGTCGAAATTCACTGCGGATCAGATTCCCGACGATTGGGGGTGTCAATGTCCCGCATGCGAGCATCTACGGCGGATAGGTTTCGATCAGCTACAGGGCACGATGTACGACAGCGAGTCGTATGACCGAGACGGCGAGTATATGAAGAGCGATTTTTACGCACTGATGAGCTATCATAACTTCTGTGTCTACCAAGACGAAATGAATCACGTGCGGGAGCTGATCAGCGACGGTGGCGGGGAGTTGCTTGAATACGTTGCCAAAATGGCTCGCAACGATGTCGGGAACATCAAGCGGGCATTAAAACGGGCAACCGTACGAGATCGAGAGTTGGCACAGCAACTCCGAGAACGCGGCTACAATCGGTTAGTCGCCGATCAGAGCGACGCGGAGCAGGAACGGCTTGATTTGGATATCCCAGTCGATGATCAAGAGATTTCACTTGAGCACACACCGGAAGACTTCAACATTCTTGACCGGAAGGACTACCGGGTCGGCGACGAGCGCGTACTGCTCGTTATCCCCTGTAGCCAAACCAAGCCGTATTCTAATTCTCGAACGCACCGCGTCGTCGCAGATGCAACCGCTGAGTGGAACGACCAAATTCACAAAGTGACTGTCTCCGGCATGTACGGTCCCGTACCTGAACAGTACGAGAATCTCTCGCAGATCAAATCGTACGAGTACGTGCTGACAAACGCTGAGAAACAGCGCCAACAACTCGTCGTGAACCGTTTGGTCTCTTACCTTGAACAATATGGCTCACAGTTCGACGCCATCGTCGGCTATGCCACCAGCAAAACCTACCGCACCGTAATAGAGCAAGCATTCGCCCAGTACGGAGACGGCGTTGTCCTTCCAAAAGAGCCGAAAATGCGCGCACTCACCGAACACTTCAGAACAACTAATCTTGAAGAGCTGTCCGAGCACCTAGACGACGTGCTTTCATCCACACCTCCCCAGTAGCGTTGCGCCCGCTATTGACCACCTCGACGCTCGTGTACTTCAGATCGGCTGTTCCAATCGCCAATTGCTCTCCTCCGGTTCAAGATTACTCGAATCAGATCCGGACTCCGCAAGGATGCCGGAATGATACAGCATCTGTTTGAACTGGTACACGACCACCGAACGGTACACTTGTGACTCTAACAGCGAGGCTGTGATCAAGTCACCGTCACCAGTCAGTACTGCAGATCGTGCCTCTTCCGTATCTCGAATAAAGAACTCGACCGCGAACGTGGGCGAGGTATCGAACAGATGCTCTACAACGATAGGAAGGATCGGCGGCTGATCGTTGTTCTGAAGCTCCTGAATGTGGTTTACGAGTGTCTGTGTTGCGGGAAAAGAGAATACAACCCACCGGGCAACTAACGCCCAGTCTGATGCTAACTGGGTCAGTCTTGTCCGCTCCCTTTTCCATGATTTGAACTCTTCTAAGACAGAGTTCAATGACTGCTCGTGTTTTTGTAACCCGAATCGAAGCACTTCCTCACCTAAAGGAGATAGAACGTCGGAACCATCTGCTTGCTTTTCGATCAACCCGAGGAAGGCGGCACCATCCCTAGCACTTCTGAAATCCCTCACTACGTACTCTTCGAGAACATTCTCAGTCGGCTCCGGATAATAAACACAGAATGGGTATCCAAGATAGTTTTTCGGTCGGTTGAGATGAAACGACTGGTCAGCAACACGCTGTGGGCCGGCTTGGAAACGTATCGTCGATGCCTCTCGACCGACCTGTGTGCCAACTACTCGCGGTTTCTCAAGCACATCTACCGACCGGTCTTCTGTGACTCCGAGAATACCGACATTTAACTCTCGACCAAGTGCTCGGGTATCCGGCGAGATAGAACTTCGAGGAGCGGCCAAAAATCCGAGATTCGCTTCCTGTAGCCGGTTATGAGCTTGAACAATTCCCGTCTCCGTGTCTACCTGTCCGGTCGATCCATATCCCTTCGCTTCAACGACGACCAGAGGCGGCGAATCTAGGTCTCCATGGTGACCACGAAACGAGTTACTCGCAATCGAACCGGCACCAACAAGATCCGGATACCCTGAACCCACACGTACGTGATTGAATGGCGCTAGGGTCTCGGTTACTTCCTGTGGGATTGGTACATCATTCAACCACTGGTCGGTCGAGAACTGAGTATCGACAACTGTGTATCCTGAGCCGGTCTCATCTCCGGTAAACAACTGCTCTTTTGTCGTTGCTAGCACTTCAGGCTCAGTCATTGACAGTGTTCCCATATACAAGGGGAGCTATTCCAGCATCAAATAGATCCGTAGTGGTGTTCAGCTTGGAATGAACAGTTAGGCAGATCGATTTACGAGTGTTCAGACTCGAGATTACCTCTTCCACCGAAACAGAGTGAGTTTGAGAGAAGGCTCATTGCGATCTAGGATCTTCAGTAAGTTGCCAGAGTGCTGTTGGCTCATGGACATATTCTACAAACTCCGCAGCATGAAGTCTATCTAGCCTCTTTGTTACAGTCGGTCGAGATAGACCTGTAAAATCCACAAGCGCACCCGTTGTGAGATTGCCTTTAGATACAAATTCATCAATCACTTTCTCAGTATTCTTGTCTATTCTCAGGGGCATGTTTACGTCATGTCTTTTTTGGTTCCTCTTATCTCTCACCATACATATTAGTAAATACGAACTACCTTTACTATTCGTTAAGTATAAGTAAGCAGGAGCATTAGGAGAGATTGAACACTCGGTCCCACGGGGCAGTCGATTAGAATGCCCGCGTGTTGGCGCACGCGGACCGGGTTCCCACACAGAAAGTAAGAACCCATGAAACAGAAGGACTTCACCGGTCAAGAGAACGTCGATCAGTTAATTGAAGCAATAAACCAAGTGGAATTTCATGCGCTCGGGGAAGGGCCGGCAGCATGTCAAATCTGCGACCGCAAACTCCGGGAAGGCGACGAGCTGACCGCGTATGCCTTCCGGGCGGCTGGCAACCCCATTTTTGAAATCGGATACGTGATGTGCGGGGCAGACGAGCACGCGCACCCGACAGAGTTCATGCGCGGCGTGCACGAACTCGTCGTGACGGGCCGAATTGGCCTGTGTACTGACGTGTCGACCCAGTCATCGTGGCTGGTGCTCATCGAGCCAGAACCAGTTGTGGCGAGCCGACCCAGATCAAGCGACGCACACCCGGTCGGTGAGGAGACGACACGCAAGACTGACCCGCTCCACACACACCAGGCCACCGAGGCTGACCCGACACAACCGTTCGAAGACATCCACGAGCGCGGGTCAACGCAACTCGAAGGGGCCACTGAACACACAGCTGATTACTCCCAGAGAGACGGGACACACCAGGCCGAACACAACGAGCAGACCCACCAACAGGCGACCAACCAGGGGGGTGACGAGTAATGCCTCCGGCATTCGACACCGAACATCTCGACCACGAGATGTCACTCCCAGACGACATCGAGAATCTCACACTCCCGGACCTGTATGTGGGGCTCGAAATCCCACTCCTCGCACCGGGTGATGGGATCGTGACGGACCGCCACCATGCCTCAGCAGACCGCTACGAGGCGGACGACCCACAAAACCAAATTGGCGGGATGGTGTCTCCGTTCCCACTCTCGGGGTGGTTACGCCACGGCTGTGAACGCGTGATACAGGTCGCCGGCGGCACGGCGTGCCATCCGGGCGCAGCGAACGGGGATTACATGCTTGAGGACGTGTACGAGCGTGACCTCGACGCCGGCTACCACGAGAAAGGCTCGTGTGTCGATGGCGACGCCGGCTGCGTGATCTACGACCTCTTTGGCGGCTTCAACGATCGGGCGGGACGCCTCGTTCGCAGACCACTCCGGTTCTCGCCGATTCGCCGACAGGTGGACGTCCTGCAAGGCGAAGCAGAAGCGCACTACCGGCAACTGAACACCCAGGTGCGCTCACGCAACAGCGAGGATGACGGGCAGCCGCTGCGAATGGCGTCCCGAGACGTTGTCGGGAACTTGGTGGGGACGTGGAAACTCTCGTTGCGAGAGCTGAAACCGGAGTACGTCGGGCTCTTGGTTGAGGCGGTCGATTACCTTGACGCCCATAGCGACGAGTTCGAGCTCCAACTTGGTGGCGCGCGGAACTTCGGGGCGGGCATGGCCGAGGCGCGCGTCATCAACCCGCTGTACACGGATGCCGAGATCAAGCGGGTGTACAATCGCGCCCAAGACGCCACCTCGGGGATGGCGTGGAAAGACGACCTGTGGCGAGAGTCGGTGCGTCAGCAGTTCGTGGTACCGCTGCAAGAGCGTGTGAATGCGATGGAGGAGCTGTGATGGCCCACAATGACACCGCAAGCGTGGACCTGCGGGTGGCGTACCGTCACGATGTCCACAAACTGCGCGGCCGCCAGCATGGGTCGGGACGTGACGAGCTGTTCGATGTGCCGGTGAACGACTCAGTCCCGATGCAGGCGGATCGAGATGCGGCGTTGTTGAGCCGGCCGGACGGCGAACCCGAACAGACGGTGGCGAATCATTCGTCGCCAGCGCGGCTGTCGCTGCTGACGGGCTCGGTACTCGAAACGGGGGCGGTCCCCGTACAATATCCCGCGATTACACCGTTGATCGATGGCTCGCCAGAGGAGCTCCACGCGGCGTGGTTGACGAGCGAGACTGCGGCGCTGGTGAACGAGTCGGTGTATCTCCCGTACTCGTCGCTCAAGTACCACGTGTTGCTGGTGGCCGCGTTGCTCGACGCATATCGGGCGGGCCACGCATTCGACGATCTGTACCTGGTTGCCGAGCCGACGTCGGAATCACCACCGCGGAACGCGGATCGAAAAGCGAGACAGCAGGCAGCGCTCGACGCGGACGCTGTGGTGCCACACCGAACGGTGTTGTGGACGGAGGCGATGACGATGCGGCTGTCAGCGTCACCAGACGGACCAGAGGCGTGGATCGGCCCAGCCCCGGTTGAATCGTTTGCTGATGTATGGAACCGAGTGTCTGGGTCGCCCTTGGGCCGTGAAGCGCAGTGGTGGCGTCACGTGGATGCGCAGTTGCGACGAATCAGGTCGTGGTCGACGGCGCTACAGTATATCGAGGATGCTGTCGCCAAGGACAGGCGCGGCACAGTGGAGGTGAGCGGATGACCCGCCGACACGATCGTGACTGGCGGACCGCCGACCGCCCCCGTGCGATATGGTCGTGCGGTGAGTCTGCGGGTCGGACTGCCGGTCCGCCGGCGTCGCTAGTGGGTGGGTGTCGACGACTGCCGGCCTGCCCGGGAGCGCACGCACTGTCAACGCCCGAGCACGCCACGACTGGGACGCCAGACACGACAGACCATCCGATATGGTCGTGCGGTGAGTCCACAGAGCGGACTGGCGGTCTGCCGGCGTCGCTAGTGGATGGGCGTCGACGTCTGCTGGTCCGCCCAGGAGCGCCCGCGGCACTGCCGGCTCGACGAACGTTGACGACAGCTGGGGGCGCAGACCATCTCACACTCGGGCGAAGCCAAGCGAACTCACACCCCAGCGTCCCAGCGGAATGGTCGGGCCGTGAATCCGCGGGACGGGCTGCGAGCCAGCGTGCCGGACCGGTGCGTGCGTGCCGATGGCGGGCGACGCCGCTGTACGCCCGAACCGATCGTGGGTGCCTGCTGTGGGCGGGTCGATCCACCACAGCTACCGATCGTGTGGTACGGAAACATGGGACAATCTCCACTCGAAGCGACGGGGGTGTGGCGTGACGACGATCCAACAGTTGGTGTTCGAACTCGAAAGCCCGTACGCGGGGCGACCGTACCACGTGTCGGGCAACGCGCTGTTTCAGGCAATTGCGGCGGACGTCGATGATCGAACCCGACGCGAACTACAGGTGAGTCATGCGATGTTCGCGCCGTCAGAGTACGGCTCCTACCCGAGCGAACACTCACAGAACGGGTACGCCGGCAAACTCGGGGGGTCGCTTCCACCGGTTGAGTCGTACGAGGACCTGTTCCTGTTTCGAGATGCGGCCCAGCGGTGGCTGCAGACGTCGCGGCCGCGTGACGCCCAGAACACGATGGATCGCCAATCCCACGGGGGGCGACTCACAGTCGCGCCAGAATCGTTCTTCGGCGTCCCCGAACACCAGCGGAATTCGAAACGCCGAGTGAAATGGTACATCCACGCGTATCTCCACAGCGAGCGCGAGGGTGTGCTCCCGCTTGAGGAGAGCCTGTTCGATGGGATTCAGCTGGGCGGTGCTCGGAACTACGGCTTCGGCGAGGTGTCGCTCGTGGACTCACAAGTCGTCGAGCTCGACGCACTGTCGTTCGACGGGTTGCGAGGCTACGATCAGTACACGATCGAACTGGTGACGTCCTATGTCCTCCAAAGTGAGAAACCGGGCGCAGACAGCCAGTCGATGCCCTGGTGGTGGGATACGTCGGTGGCTGGCGTGCCGGGCGATGCGCCGACGCGAGACCGCCGGTTACGTCGCCGGGAGGAGCGACTCGTTGGGGAGTCGGTGTATGAGTTGGCGACGGTCGATCACGGCCAGCTCGTCGGCTACACCGGAAACGACCCGGTACAGACGGCGAAGAATGGCGTACTGCGAATCGGGACGCATGCGCGGTTCGGATTCGGTGAACTGCGCGTGAGGCCGGCCAGCCACGATCGTGTGCCGGAGCGAGGTGAGGTGGCGTAATGCTCGAGCAGGTGGCGTTTGATATCGAGACGACCGGTTTCGACGTGGATGATGAGGTAACCGTTGTCGGGTTTGCGATGCCGATGGGGGTTCGGGTGTTCGTCCAAACTGCCGGGCGGACAGCCGGTGACGTCGAGGCCAGCGTGAAAGCGCGGCTGTCGGAGACACTTGTGAACGTCTCGACACACACCGATGAGGCCGCGCTGCTTGCGGCTGTGGCGACGTTCGTCAGAGATCGGATACACGACGCCGAGACACTACTCATCGCGTTCAACGGCGAGGTGTGGAACGGTGGCTTCGATCTGCCGTTCCTGCGGAGTCGGTACGCGGCCCGTGAGATGGCGTGGCCATTCGATGTGGCGTACGCGGACGTGTTGCCGGTGGTTTCGGATCGGTTCAACACGACGGTTGACGGCGAGGAACAACGCGGGTTGGCGGCTGTGTACGAGCTACTCGGCGACGGGTCCCACAGTGATATCGATCCGTTCGCGGACAGTGCGGCGGCGGTGACCGCCTTCGAAGAGGGGCGATTCGACGAGCTCGTCCTGCACAACGTGGCAGATATCCTGCGGACGCAGGCGCTCGGCCGAGTTGCTGAGCGGTACTGCGGAAAGGCGGAGTTCAACGTCAAATCGCTCACGGCGACGCGTAAACCCGGATAGGCGGACGGTTGCGGCGCGTTCCCCAACAGCGGGGCTGCTGATTGAAGCGATACACCAGGAGGATGAGCGATGCTGGCGGTCACAGTGCGTGCGAAGCCGGACACAGAACGATATACATGAGAAATTCAGAAGACGAGGACACGGCTGACGGAACAGGAGCAGACGACGAACCAACAGCGGACGAGGAGCCCGCGGACACAACGCCGGCCGATGCCGAGACGCCATCGGACCAGTTAGAGACGGCGTCGATGGGCTCGGGCGCGGAGCGGAACGAAACGGTTGATCAGGCGACGCAGAAGAAGGTGTTAGAACGCGATCGGTATCGCTGCCGGGCATGTAACGCGAAAGCGCCAGCCGCTGGCGGCCTGGCCGACCTCGAGGTCCACCACGCAGATCGGGATCCGGATGACTTCGACGAACACGACCCAGCGAACCTCCTCACGTTGTGTCGGAGTTGCCACTCGTGGCATCACATGAGATCGACGCCCAGCGATATACCCATCCGGCTGACGGAAGCCGATGACAAGGAATTGAAGTCCCACGAGTACGAAATTTTGCGGATCCTGTATGACAACGGCCCACTCCGCACAAAGGAGATTGCGGACAAATTAACAGTTGAGATGACCCGCACGGCTGTTCGAGAGCGGTTGTGGCATTTGGGCGGGCTCGATCATGAAGTGGCTGAGCGGGCAGAGCCGCTCGTGACGAAAGATATCGCTACTCAAGAGTGGGGACTCCTCGATGATATCGGGATGAGCGCCCGTGGCCACATCCCTGATGACCCGAAATTGCTCGTCCAACGGACAGAAGACGAGCTCGTACGGCGAGCGCTTGACCGTGGGTGTGACCGACAGACGGTGATGGAGGTGTTCGGTGTCTCGCGGCGCGGCACATTCTACAAGGAGACGCGCTCGAAAATGTATGACTTCCCGCTCGACGCGTTCAGCAGGGGCGGTCGGCCGCGGGTTTCGAAGGACGCGTCAGATGAGGAGGCCTCATCGACGGCAGCGAGAGGACCGGACGAAGCAAAGGCGATACGGAACGCGGCGGTGCGGGCAAGCGAAGTGACTGCTGATGAGGATGACGAGTCTGCCGCCGAGATCGTGTCAGATACAGGTGAGCCAGTGGGTGAGGGGCGTCAGGAAGAGATCGGTGGAGGGGCTGCCGCGGATAGCGTTCAAATGCTGTTAGTAGAGGCGCTTGAGGCGTTGCGGGACGACGACGCCGAGGCGTAACCCGCTTTCAGGCGGATTTTTTGTGGTGTAGTCGTGGTGACGCGGGGAGTTTGTGTGGGGCATTTGCTGCTAGCCCACGTGTCCCAGCGTGAATCAACGGTGATCGACTGATACTCGATGTGTTTCTCAAACCCCGGGGAGCTCTGTAGAACCAGACCGTCCAAATTGCGGAAGGAGTTCACCGACCTGTATGACAGTTGAGTCCCGGAAGTACGTTCTAGACTAACTTCGACATCCCCCTCACTTTTTTGTCTTCACAAAGAAGCAACATGACAATGGATTCACGACCTACAGAAGTACAGCGACGACGAATACTCCAAATGACAGGGATTTCTACA
Source organism: Halorubrum cibi (assembly GCF_900182635.1). Lineage (GTDB taxonomy): Archaea > Halobacteriota > Halobacteria > Halobacteriales > Haloferacaceae > Halorubrum > Halorubrum cibi. The sequence continues at coordinate 196,169 of NZ_FXTD01000007.1, forward strand.
GCAGGTATCGTCGGGTTCAGCGAACGAACTCTGGCCCAAGAAGAAGAAGACACGAACGTTACTATCGAAGTTCCCGATCAAGTATCGGATGGGGAATCTGTCGTAATAGAATCGTTTGGCTCTGTTGAAATCCTCAGAGAGTTACATGTTCTCCGTATAATTCGACGAGATGAAGCCCCTCCCGAAGTCGCAGATTCTCCGGTTTACTGAGAAGGCGATCCATCTGGCCCGCCGAGCAGTTTCTCGATACTCCTCGAAGTTCTCCAAACACCGCTATACACTCCCGCAGCACGTTGTTCTGCTCTGTCTCAAAGTGCGGAAGAACACGACCTACCGTGGCCTACTTGACGAACTGATCGAGATGCCACGCATCCGTCGTGTTCTCGGGCTAACCGAGCTTCCTACTGCTTCAACGCTGTGTAAGGCGTTCAACCGGCTTGATATGGCTGTGTGGCGGATCATTTTGACTCTCTCAGCGACGTTACTTCCGACAAGCGGAGTTGTTGGTGTTGATGCGTCGGGGTTCGACCGTAGTCACGCTTCGAAACACTACACGAAACGTGCTGAACTCACGATTCAGCAGCTCAAGGTGACGTTGCTGGTCGATGCGGAGGTGGACGCAATTCTCGATCTACACGTGACGACGACTCGAAAACACGATAGCCAGATCGCTCCGTCGTTGATCAAGCGCAACCCCGAGTGTATCGATATTCTCCTTGGAGACAAAGGCTACGACGATCAGAAAATCAGACGGCTCGCCCGGCAACACGAGGTTCGACCACTGATTAAGCATCGTGAGTTCACATCACTCCACAAAGCATGGAACGCACGCTTAGACGCTGATCTCTACGGCCAGCGGAGTCAATCAGAGGCGGTCAACTCAACGCTTAAGCGGAAGTACGGTGCGTTCGTCCGGTCACGACGCTGGTGGAAGCAGTTCCGTGAACTCACCATCGCCTGTCTCAGTCACAACATCGACCGATCACTCTGAGCGGTTAATACAGGGTGTCTAAGTGGCATTATCTACAGAAGTGGTTGTTATATAATCCCCGGATAGGTGGATGGATCGTCACGCCGGAGATGTCGGTATAGTGCGCCGATACCGTAGGCAGCACTACCAAGGAAGACTCCGGCAAGAACCCCATACTGAATGCCAGCTTCAATACCCCACATAAGTTCTCCTTCTGGCCCAAGGTAAATATCTGCACTTCTGATGGTACGGTACTGGGAAGAATCATCCCACCGAAGGTATCCGATAAGAGGTGGAAACACAGCGCGCCAGAAGATAGCAGAGAAGACGGAAACCTGTGCTATCAACAATCCACCGCACTTGACTCCAGCATACAGCGCGATCGTAGACATACACAGCGTGAGGAGCGTGCCAGACGCGAGCTCAACGCCCGCACTAAACCCAAGAGAAAAGATAGCCAGTAGGAGAGCTGTTGCCATGAGTGTATAGATGGAAAAAGGAAATTCACCAATGAGGAGGGATCGATAACGCATAACAGCAAGTATTCAATACAGCGATATAAATGTCCTCCTCGTGATATAATAACGACAATGGCGGGGTCAACTATCTAGATGAGTACGGCTCTTTGTAACCATCTGTTCCTGCGAAGAATATGTCTGAAGAAGAGGATTTCAACAGAGCCAATCGTTTGAAACCGATGTTGACGGAGTATTTCAGATATTTCAAGATACGGATGAACGACCAGTGTATAAGGCGATGGAGATCGAGGCAGGAACAGAATCCACCAACTGGGAGGTTGAACTCGATGACCCTATCCCTGAGTCTCAATCTGTAAGGACATCACTGTACCCGATAGGTGGTGGCCAATCGTATGATACAGTGAGCGCTGAGGTTCGTATTTCTGAGACCGTTGACGGTGCCAACCCCGTTGGAACCCCGTATGGAACTGAACCGGGAGTCCAAAAGATCGAAGCAGATCCTGACGCCGGGTTCCATTCCCCATATTTCCTCTATACACCAGATATCCGTTCAATTGAAGAATCTGTGAATGACTCTCGGGAACGGCCGCTAGTGGTTACAGCGTCTCCCTGGGGTGAGTTTGAAGAACGGGTCGAGGGGGCCCGACGGCCTGATGGCGGTACGACGGGGCGCATTGCTAATGCAATGAACTGTCCCGTGGTGAGTGTCCCGCTCACATTGACAGAAGGGTTTCTCGGATTGGAGCCGCATGAGTTGACCTTAGCTCACGAAATAGAGATCACTGATCCGCGACGTGAGCGTGTTGATCGCCAATTCATAGCGATGATTGAGGATGCCCAATCCCGACTCAACGGGGGAACATTCACGATAGCAGATCAAGTCCATTACGACGGAGGCTCCGCTGCTGCCGATTTTATCGAAAGAGTCGCCCCACTTCATCCGGAATATATCAACGCTTTGTCTGCTGGTGCGAATGGATACTCCTTCCTTCCGGTCGAAGAGGTCACTGATGACCTCCCAGTTCATGGCGACCCAGAACGAACAACGGTTCCATTTCCGATAGGAGCGGGAAATTTGGAAGAACTCACCGGAGAGGCGTTCAACAAAGAAGCGTGGATGGACATTGAGCAGTTCCGGTGGATCGGTGGTGAAGATCAAGACCCTGACGATCCCGATAATTATACTCACAAACGATTCAGAGGCGATCACCGAGAGATCAGCCAAGCGGTCGAAGAGATTTTTGGGACGTTACAGGTTGACGACCGGTTCGAGACTAGCCGCGAAATTTACGATCATCTCGACATCCCTGCGACGTTCAGGACATTTGAGGGACAACCTCACGCCCCAGATTGGGAATACAGGCTAGAGGCAGTCGAGTTCCACAAAGAACAGATCGAAGAAGATTTCGAGTTAGTTCATGTGGCCCTTCAGGAGTTCGCTAGCGAAGCACATGTTGGAGACACTGTAACGGTAAGCGTAGTGGCAACAAACCGGACTGATGTCGGATCATCAACAACCATCTCTCTCGCTGTTGATGGAACCGAAGTTGAAACAACGGATGTCCAAGTAGATCCGAATAGTAGAGAAACTGTTGAATTGGAAACGACGTTTGAGGAGACAGGAGAATTCATCCTGAGTGTGAATGGAACAACTGTTGAAGACCCAGTTGTGGTAGATGACGAGGAAAGTACTGAGACGGATACCCAAGACGCTCCCACAGCTGCTGATACTGAAGAAGATAACTCAACCATGGATCAAGATGAAGCGACAGTTGACGAACAACCTGGGTTCGGGGTCGCACAGGCACTCGCAGCGGTAGGAGGGGTCGGGTATTTGATCAAACGACGCCTCTCGAATAACAACTAAAATAGCTGTGACGGGAAAGCCAGCTCATGCTGTATACAAGCTCTACATTCAGCAAACGGTTCTTACCAGGCACCTGAGGACAGCAAGAGACCCGGGCAGTTCTAAGTGGACTACATCAGCGAACTCGCAGCTCTACTGCTAGAGATATCTACAGAAGAGAGCCAGAGTCAAGCCGTGAGAGACAAAACCGCAGACCAGATGGCCGATACGCACGATCTGCGCCCAGAGGGTCCATCAGTTCCGGAGGGGAATGTGTGGTCAGTTGGGGATCTGAACGCGGAGATTGGGTCGGTGTTGGATGCGGCGCAGGATCGGCTTCCGTCATATGTCGTCGGTGAGATTTCAGACATTAACCGGTATGACTTCGGGACGTTCTTCGATTTGCGCGATTTAGACGACGACGCTACCATTTCGTGTATCATGTGGGCCCACCAGCGCGAGGCGGTTACCCATGAGTTGGAGGAAGGAACTGAGACGATTGTTCGCGCAACCGTTGATTTCTATCACGATGATGGCCGCACACAGCTTGCGGTGAAGAATTTCTGGCCGGTTGGTGAGTCAGACCGGTCAGAGGATCTCGCTGCGCTTCGGGCCGAACTCGCAGAAGATGGATTGCTTGATGAGACCGCGAAGCAACCACTGCCAGAGTACCCACGTCACATCGGGGTTGTGACGTCGCTGTCTGGGTCCGCTCGCCGTGACTTCGAGGAAGCGGTCCGGGCCCGGAATCCGGGGGTTCCGATCACAGTCTGTGGCGCGACAGTCCAAGGCGAGGCCGCAGTCGCCTCCCTCGTTACTGCGGTGCGACGACTAGAACAGGACTCGGCAATCGATGTGATTGTCGTGACGCGTGGGGGGGGCGCTGACGCAGATCTGTGGTGTTTCAACGAGGAACCCGTCGTTCGGGCGATCGCTGATTGTGCGACACCGACGGTCGTTGCGGTTGGGCACGAAGATGACGAGACACTTGCGGAGGCGGTAGCGGATCACCGGCCGATGACGCCAACCGACGCTGGTGTGGCGGTCGCCCCGGACCTCGCTTCAGTTCGCCAGCGCGTCGCCGATATTGAACACCGAGTGGATCGTGCCTACACCTCGGTCGTCACTGACCGCGTGGCGACACTCACCCAACGGCTTGACGCCGGGCTCCAAACGCTTGAACAGCGAGCGCAGGCTCGGGAGGCGACACGGCAACGCACCGCTGATCTTGAACACCGGATCACGGTCGCGTACGAGGCGCTTGTCACGTCGCGGCTGACTGCGATCGAAACCCAGCTGAATGACGCGTACCAGGCCCTCGAACATGCTGTGGAGACGGATGCGGTGACTGTTGGGGCCGCGCAGCGTCGAGTAGGAGGGCTTGAATCGCGGATCGACACGGCGTATCAGACACGCGTTGACCGTGAGCTTGGGGCGCTCGAAGCTCGAATCGAGGATGGGTACCGCGAGATCGAAACCGACGCCCGCGTACAAGCCGGGCAGAGTGAGGCTCGACGCCTCCGAGTTGCCGTTATTGTATTGCTTGTCGTGCTGGGGCTGACGCTGCTGGTACTCGCCGTGGGTGTTCTCTGAGGGTTGAAAAGGCTGGGCGGTAATCACACAGGTATGAGTCAACACGACGACGTCGATATTGGCGGCACAATTGATCGCCTTGAAGAAATCGCTGAAACGCTTGAAGACGGTGAAGTCGGACTCGAGACGGCCAAAGAACTGCGTGAGGAGGCAGATGAGAAGCTTACGGTGCTTCGAGATACGCTTGATGTCGGTGACGGTGACATCATCGAGATCGACGGCGACGAACTAGATGAGGAGACTGCGGAGTAACCCAGCATGAGACGGGACTGAACACTCCTCACGAGTCTGCGCGGTGACTCCTAAGGGTCGTGTCAGTGGTATCCACGAGGTACTATTCGATATACATGATCGTTGAATTGAGTATCCTCCATAATGGGTCTGATCCCGGGCTATAGGATTCCTAGGGCTCTGTTGAAATCCTATTTTTCAGATATACTATCGTCTGAAATGGCTGGTCGCTGAGGAGTGCGCGTCTATCACGCGCTATCAAGACATCGTCACCTTACAGATTCATAAAGTATTACCCTAGCCCCCGGGACGGTCCAATATGGCTGTCTCGACGACATCTCCTCTCTTTCTGGTCTATGTTGGTCTCTTCGTCGTGGCTGCATTGGCCTGTTTTATAAGTCTCACACGCCTTCAACGTATCACAAATGCTGATACGCGACGGGGATTGTGGGCACTCCTCCTGACGAGCGGCGGGTGGGCGACCGCTCACGTCGGATTTCTCGTCTCTCCAACGATATCACTCAAACTCGCGTGGTATACGTTCGGGCTCGTGCTGGGACTCGCAGCTGTCGGCGCATGGCTCTACTTCTGTTCAGCGTATACTGGTCGGACCTACCATCGAAATCCGACATACCGTCGCCTTGCTATCGCCGTCTACATCGTACTTGTCGCGGTGAAGGTCACCAATCCTCTCCACCAAGGATACTTCACGACGACAGCCGTCGCCACCCCGTTCCCTCATCTGTCCGTGTACACAGGGCCGCTACATTGGACTGCAATGGGGCTCTCGTATGCACTCGCCTTTGTCGGCTATTTCATGCTGTTGGAACTGTTCACCGAGATCGATCTCGACACACGAGCGCTCCTCGCTCTCGTTGGAATCACCGGCCTGCCCGTCGTGTTCGATATCATCGGGTACACCACGCCCTACCTCATCGATATTACCTACGAGCCGCTCGGGGTCGCCGTCTTCGCCGTTGGTGTCGCGTTCGTCTATATCGACCAGTTCGATGCCATCCAATTGGCCGGCGAACGGGACGAGCCAATTATTGCGCTTAACGCGAGCAACCACATTCGAGACACGAATCGCGCTGCGCAGACCCTCTTCCCTGACCTTGACGGTGCCGAGGGCACCCCTCTGAAGACGACACTTCCACGAGTAGCTGACTGTCTTGACAGCGACGACGCTATTTTGAAACTCCAACAAGAGGACCGCCCCCGGTATTACCATGTTACAGAGACACCGTATGGGACAGCAAAAGCTGGGCTCGGCCGAACCATCCTTCTGACCGACGTGACTGACCGTGAGCGGTACCGTGAGGAATTAGTGCGACAGAACGAACGTCTCGAACAGTTTGCCAGTTTAGTGAGTCACGACCTCCGTAATCCTCTCAACGTGGCCACAGGGCGGTTCGAATTACTCCGCGAGGATGTCGAGGAGGTTGCAGAGAATGAACACGCAGCAGCCATCGAACGGGCGCTAACTCGGATGGAGGACCTAATTAGGCAAATTCTCTCGCTCGCCCGTGATGGCCAACCAGTCGAGCAGTGGGATGCAGTGTTGCTCTCGTCGGTCGCACAGAACAGTTGGGAGATGGTTGAGACAAACGCTGCCGAGTTACGCGTCGAGGACGACCTGACGTTCAAAGCGGACCCGACACGGCTCCAACGACTGTTCGAGAACCTGTTTCGGAATTCAATCGATCACGGCGGCCCGGACGTGACGGTCTCCGTCGGAGTGCTTCCTGACCGGACGGGATTTTACGTGGCTGATGATGGGCCCGGTATCCCTGAGAGTGACCGTGAGTCCGTGTTCGACCCGGGGTATACGACCCGCGAGGAAGGGACCGGGTTTGGACTCGCTATCGTCGCCGAGACAGTTGCTGCACATGGGTGGAAGATACAGGTGACTGAGAGTGAGACCGGTGGCGCTCGCTTCGAGATCCTCGGCGTTGAACTCGTAGCGTGATTCTGTACTGACAGGCTCTGACTGTTCTACAAAATGTGTCCGCTACACTGAGCGATTCGTGAGTCCCCTGTATTGACCGCAACCGGGGCAATATGTATCACCTGTGGAAGATTTCAGTAGAGCCATTCCTACAGAGTCTAATTTCATATAGCCGTGCCTGACAGACTTCTTGATATTTTTCCATCTGACTTGGCTACGCCACGGCAATGAGTGGAGTCCCACCTGTATCTACACTCAAACAGTCGGTAGAGGCGACGATATTGGCTGGGGTGGGTGGCCTCCTTGTTGCGATCCATCTGGTTTTCCCAGAGTCACTCCGGACAGAGTTCGTGTTCACATATGGGGAGCCGTCGCTGGTGTCAGCATGGACAGCGGCAGCGGTCCACGACAGTTTGGGGCACCTTGTGTCGAACGTTGCGTGGTACACTGTTGTGGTCGGTTCGATATACGGACTACTCGCCAAGCGAGGACGTCGACGCACGTTTTGGCTCGCTACCGCTGGGTGCGTTGTGGTTGCGCCGCCAGTGACGAAAGCCATTGATTACTGGGTCCTCCTGCTTCAGTGGGAGGTCGTTGCGGGAATAACGACGGCAAGCGGATTTTCTGGTGTGGTGAGTGCGTTCGGTGGGATGTTGTACGTGGTACTGCTTGGATCAGTGACGGCGTGGTACGGGTATGCGGCTGGCGTGGTCACGGCAGGAACAGTGACTGTTGCGTCACTCACCGTGTTGTCGGTCACATCCGATGTGCTGCCGGAACTCGCAGGAATCGCCCTTGGGGTGACGAGTGTAATTCTGTTCGGAATCGGGGCGCATCACAGCGCTCTGATTCAACGGATGCGACGTGCCTGGGCCCACGATCGTGATGCGGGGGTGCGTGTGGGTGTCGGGTGGGTTGTCGTGGTGGCCCTGATTGCTGTGTTATTCCAAGTTGAACTCGATGCGAGCCGTCGCTTCGTGAACGTCGTTGCGCACGGCACAGGATTCACGACTGGGATGCTGGTGACGCTTGGAGTCATCTGGGGCAGAAGAACGCTGGGTGACCGAAACCAGGGCTCCACAGACTATGCGGGTTGATTCGACGATGAGTACGCCATCCGAACGCTCAACACGCTTCCGCCAGACTGGTGTGTATGAGACGCGGGGTGCTGTTGGTTGTCGTCGGGGTAATGGTCGTGCTCGCTGGTTGTGCGGGTGCGGCTCCTGGTGATTCGACACCAGGAGAGTCCACACCAGGGAATAACACAGAATCTGTAGCGACGACAAACGGGACCGTCGAAGTCCACTATATCAATGTCGGGCAATCAGTGAGCACGCTCATTATCGAGCCGGATGGGGAGACGATGCTCGTTGATACCGGACACTACAACGATGACGGCGAGTACGTCATCGACTATCTACAACGCCACGACATCACGCGGATCGACCATCTCGTCACGTCACACAACGATGCTGACCACATTGGTGGGAACGCAGCGATCATCGACTATTACGAGACGGAGGCTGACGGGGTCGGTGCGGTGTACGATCCCGGAATTGCCGCGAGCACACAAACGTACGGCGAGTACCTTGATGCGATCGAGGAGCACGATGTGACGCTGTACGAGACGCGAGAGGGTGATTCGCTTCCATTCGGTGCGGTCACCGTTGATGTGTTAGGGCCACCGGAGCCGTATCTAGAGAATGAAGCGCGCAACGAGAACAGCATCGTGTTGAAGCTCACGTACGGAGAGACAAGCTTCCTGTTGTCTGGTGATGCCGAAGACGACCAGGAAGCATACCTCGTTGAGAGGTACGGCGAGCAGTTACAATCCACGATGCTGAAAGCCGGACACCACGGCTCTGCGAGCTCATCGAGTGAAGCGTTCCTTGATGCGGTACAGCCGGAAGCAGTCGTGGTGTCAAGCGCGTATGATTCGCAGTACGGCCACCCGAACGATGAGGTGCTACAGCGATTGTCGGATCGGTCGATCCCGACGTATTGGACCGCGACCCACGGTGATATCGTGCTTGTGAGCGACGGGAGCGCAGTCTCCGTTCAAACCCAGGCGGCTGCCCCGACAGACCCCGGTGCGCTTCGTGATGGGGATGCTGTCGAACCAGGGACGACCGGCACAGTGACTGAACGCGACCGGCTTGGCGGAGCTGGGACTGGGGCGATTGATTCGGGCGGGAGTGACGATTCTACAGAAGACGATGATGACGAGACGTCGACTGAGAACGCGACACTCGCAGTCGCAGAAATCAACGCCGATGCAGAAGGCGATGATCGGGAGAACCTCAATGACGAGTACATCGTCTTCGAGAACACGGGAGATGACCCGCTTGATCTCTCCGGGTGGACCGTCGCTGATGACGCTGGGCACACCTACACGATCCCTGATGGCGTCACGATCGGCTCAGAAGCAACCCTAACGCTTCGAACTGGGAGCGGGACCAATACGGAAACCGAACTGTACTGGGGGTCGGGCTCTCCAATATGGAACAATAATGGCGATACAGTGATAGTCACAACTGATGATGGAGAGCGTGTCGTGGAGGAGCAATACTAATGCCGCCAGTTGAGCTACCTGACGGCACGTACACGGCTGTTATCGACAATATCGAAGACGGCTACGCAACCGTGTTTTTCGAACGCGATGGCGACGAGGTTGGGAACGCTGTGATCGACGCGGCACAGTTCCCTACAGATGCGCAGCACGCCGACGCAATCCTCACAGTAACGCTTCGTGATGGTGAAATTGAGGAAGCAGTATACGAGCCTGAAGAGACAACAGAACGATCCTCGGCAGCGCAAGATCGGTTCGATCGACTGTCAAAACGACCACCGTCTGATGACGATTCCTGACTAGGGTTGACCGAGTTCCGGTGTACTTGAGCGGTATTTCAGAAGAACAGTCCAAACGAGAGTCCATCCCTGTCCGTGCTGTTCAGGATGCCACGAGACAGTTCATCCTCGAAACGCCCGCCTACGGCGGATTCTCGGCGTCGTTGAGTTCCTCGAACGTGTCGTGAGTGTAGGCATACCGCCAGCGTTGGAGGATTGCCCGTGTGACAAGGCTGACTGCGGACACAGTAATACAGGATGGCTCGACCGGCCGGCTCGGAGCATCGGGTGGTGGGTGGAAATGCTGTCTCGGCGCGTCAGGTTTCGGGTGGCAGTCGAACCGAAAATTCCGATCGCGGTCGTCACTATAGTGTGCGGCGTAGTTCCCAGTTAAACTCCATCGGACGTCTATCTGAGCGGTTGACGCCGCTCCGACGCCGTCGGACAGTTCAATCGAAAGCGTCTGTGGATTCAACGGATCGTCTAGTGACGCCGTGTGGACCAGCGGCTCCTGTTCGACGAACAGGTCTCGAATCTCGCGCAACGCTCCGGCGTCGATAGGGCCGAACACCTCGGATTGCTCATTCGACTGGCGGTGTTGATTTCTCTCGTCGTCGGTCATACGACGGCAGATGTATCCCCATTGCCGTCGTCATCCGTGTCTGTGCCGGTCAGGTGACCAGTGTGAGTCGCCTCACCGATAGCGAGTGCAGCTTGGGCGAGCGCGAGGTTGCGTCGTGTCGTTTGCCACTCTGTGAGGAGCGCACCGTGGTCGCTGTCGGCGTCGTCAACAGTCAACTCACGGGCGAACTCCTCGGGTGAATCGACATCATGTTCCTCGCGCCACGCCTGTATCTGTGCCTTCATATCCGCGATTCCGGATGCGATCTCTCCCGGCGTCTGTTCCGCGAGGAGCGACTGTGCGTGTTCGGTGACAATGGCCGTTTCCGACCGTCGGTACTGCGTCGTCTGACCGTCCTGCGACGTCGTCACTTCGCCGGCGTTTTCGAGTGTTCGCAGGTGCTTTCGCGCCGTGGTCGGCGAGACACGAGCACGATCGGCGATTTTCGCAGCTGATGTCGGTTCGTAGGCACGGCGGATAATCTCGTATACTCGTTCGAACGGCGTCGTCTCCTCAATCCATTCGTCTTCGACGACATCGTTCACATCACGGTGTTCGGTACCGCCATCCGGGCGTATTCGATAGGGTGGGGACGTATCTTCGGGCATCGTATAGCAAACAACGAGAGAACAGTATAATAATCTGGGGGACAGTATATTGATCGTCGGGCGTGCCATGCGTGGAGGAATATTATTAGCTGTCTTAACCAACAATCTCGTGGCGTACGGTAGACCGTTGGTTAAATCTACAGTCCTGTACTGAGCGATTCGTGAGCCGCTTGTATTGACCAAGCCGGAGCAAGACAGATCACCTTTTCAGGGCTCAACAGATCCACCTGAACCTATCTGAGCCGCCCCTGTCCTATGTTGTGGGGTCCATAGGCTCATACATATGGAGGTGATAACATAGGTGACGGATAGCGTCCTATACCACCATCGAAGAGTGGAAGGATGTCGAAGATGGCTACGTTGTCAGTGTGACCATCCGGCAGACGGAGGCTGAGAAGTACCCGAGCGTATGGACTACAGTCTACACCTCGGGAAGTCGGTGGCGACACCATCCTCCACCACGACAACGCTCACGAACGGACGAAAAGTCACGATCGCCACATTGGGAACGATGTCGAAATCATTCAGTTCTCCGGAATGCTGACGCGTTACGACCGGTTCAAGCGTGACGTTGAAGAAATGACTCCCGTTTCGTGGGACTGGTCAGAGTAGGACGCCTCCGGGAGGGACATACCATGCCCACACTCAAAGTCACCGTCGGCGAACGCGACCGCCTCGATCAGCGCACGCGCAGTCGCATCAAGGCCGCTCAGGAGGGTGAGGATCTCGACGACGCCCAGCCGGTATTGAACTTCGGCTCGTACGCTGAACTCAGCCGACTCCTCAGTCCGAAGAACTTGGAGTTGTTAGAAGCAATATCCGAACACGAACCCGAAAGTATCCGCGAAGCTGCCGAACTGGTGGACCGGGACTACAAACAGGTTCACCGAAACCTCTCTGAACTCGACGATATCGGTGTTATCGAGTTCGAAGGTGGCGGAGCAGGTCAGGCGAAGAAACCGAAACTGACCTACGACGGCCTCGAAATCGACATTCCCTTTGCGAGATCTAACGGGGACATCGGCGCGGCAGCGCCCTAACGGCCACCCGCACGCGGGTTGGTCAATCGTCGCTGCTTCCTTCCCGTATCTCACCAGATCGGCCGCGAACTAACGTAATAGTACAAATAAGAGATGGGCAGACTCAGTAGGTCGAGTATTCGATGACCCGAACCGTCGACCGCACTCCACAGCAGCTCACGACGCCGAGAGTGTCTTTTCGCTGCCGACTGCGCATGGATATCGACACTCAGCATATACGGCTGCGAGCCTAACTAGTGGTAATGTGGTGGGATCCACGACCCACGCTTCGGCGACTCTTGAGGCTGGTGACTCCAATGACGCTCACACAAACACAGATACGTGAATACGACCGCCGTGCGATGGATAGTGCGGAGACTGCCACGGCGACGTTCAGAATCGGCTGTTTCTGGGGGCCTGATGCCCAGTTCGGTGCGATGGACGGCGTCGTTCGTACCCGCATCGGCTACGCCGGCGGAACAAAACTCGATCCGACGTATCACGCGTTAGGCGACCACACAGAAGTGTTCCAACTCGAGTTCGATTCCGCCACGGTAGCGTATCGAGACCTTCTGAATCGGGTGTTCAAATCGCACAACCCACAGCACCAGACCAGGAAAACACAGTACCAGAACATCGTGTTTGCTGGGACGGAAGAGCAACGAGCAGTCCTTGATGAGTTTCTCACTACAAAGGGACTCACTGCCGATGGGATCGGAACACGCATCGAGCAGCTCTCACGCTTCTATCCTGCTGAGGATTATCACCAGAAGTACAAGCTGCGGTCCGTCTCCTCGCTCATGGACGCGTTTGAGACGGCGGGATACGGCGACGACGAGTTGCGTGAGTCGCCGATTGCTGCCAAGCTGAACGGGTACGCCGGTGGGCACGATGTTGGCATTGACGAGGAACTTCCGACATAATTACCCTTACGCCGCTTGATTGAGACTCCCTCGCACCGTAGATACCACGTCCCGGAGTGAATCGGCAACCGCCACGGGAAGCCTCGCGGCTTCGATGGACCCGTAGGCTTTCACCTGTCACGCAGTAACGGACTAGTGTGTCCACCGACCAGTCCCATCAGTCTGTGTCCGGTCTCGATGTGCTCATTTCCGGCGGATCGATGGGCGGGCTCTTTACGGGTATTACGCTCGCGCGGTCGGGTCACCATCCAACGATCTACGAGCAGTCGGCAGGTACGCTCAAAAGCCGTGGCGGCGGTATCGTCGCCCAACAGAATATCCGCCGGTTTCTCAGCGATCATGATATCGTTGACCCAGCGGAGATCACGACGCGGTCTCACGAACGTCGGTTCCTTACCGAGAGCGGGGATGTCGAACGCGCCGTGTCCGAAACGATGGTGTTCACGTCGTGGGACGCGCTCTATCGACAGCTCCGCTACGCCTTCCCCGACGAGCAGTACCGAACTGGGACAACGGTCACAGGCGTGACGCCCGAGACGGCCACGGCCACGACCGATGACGAGACGGAACGGACGGCGGACATGGTCGTCGCCGCCGAGGGTGGTCAGTCGGCGACACGCGCGCAACTACATCCCGACGTGGAACCAGAGTTCGCATCCTACGTCGCGTGGCGTGGCGTCGTCGACGAAGCGACCCTCCCGGCTGCGTGTGCCGAGGCGTTCGACGAGATGTTCACGTTCTACCAGGGAGCCGATCAGCTCATTCTCGCGTACTTCATTCCGGGCCCGAACGGCGAGACTGAGCCGGGCTTGCGTCGGCTCAACTGGGTGTGGTACGATACTCTCGACGGACGGGACCGAGGTGTGATATTCACAGACACGAGCGATACCGAACAACGGTTCTCCGTTTCACCGGGTCAGTTGCGCGAACCGGTTCGTCACCGACAGCGCGAGCGCGCAGCCACGCTCCCACCCGTGTTCGAGACGCTCGTCAGCGAGACACCAGACCTCTTCGTACAGGCGATCTACGACTTGACGGTCCCGGCGATGGTTACAGATCGGGTATGTCTGCTCGGAGATGGTGCGTTCGTTGCCCGCCCGCATACGGCAGCGGGGACCGCGAAGGCAGCTGGTGATGCAACCGCGCTCGCCGAAGCTCTTGCGAGTCACAGATCGATCAACGAGGCGCTCGCGGCATGGGATCAAGCACGCAGTGAGTACGGTACCACACTCGTCGCCCGTGGGAAGCAGATGGGTGACGTGCGGCTGAATCTGAACTGACCGAGGCTCTGGGTGACTGCCTGAACGAGCGTCGCGTGTCACAGACGTGCGGATTGTGGCCGTCCCAGCGATGAGTCTGTGGCAGGTTACCCGACGAACTCGTCATGCGACCAGCGGTGAGCGTTCACAAAGAGTCCGTGCGTGGTCCGCCTGACCTCTTCGGTAGTGATGCCCGGTAGTTGAGACGGTTACGTTTCCCAGAAAGCCCGCTGTCGCGTCTCAATCTCGGTGAGTGCTGTCGAGAGGACGTCGCGCCAATCGTCGGGGTGGTCGACGTCGTCGCCGGGCGTCGGTGCGTCGGGGCCCGGATGGACGTGGTCTCGCGTATTGTGATCCGAGGGGTGACGGTCCCATCGGTGATTGAACGCTCTATCCTGGTGAGCTTCGTGGTAGTGGATCGTGAAGTCGCCGTTCTCGTACCACGCAATCTCGATATGGGCTCGTTCGACGCGACCGGGATAGAACCGCGAGTCGTACGTACAGACCAGGCGGTCCGGTGCGAACTCGGGGCGCTCCTCAATCCGAACGAAACGCTCGTCGGTAGCGAGCCGATCTCTGATGACATCGAGACGGTCGAAGTCGATTGGTGCGCCACTACCCGGCCTGCCCGACTTGTCAGCGTCTCCCCCGTCGCTCATACCGCCGTTCGCTCGTTGGCGTCACCGGCCGAACCGGACGTGAGCGCACGTTCGAGGAGATCGACTCGTCGACGAGCGGTCTTCCACGCAGACACGTCTTCCCACACATCCTCGATTGACCGGCCAGTCGCGGACGCGTGCTTGGTGATCGACACCGCTTCGGGGGACTCGGCGTCGAACTGCTCGCTGAATGACTTGGCTCGTTCGGATTCCGCTTGGAGGAACCCGAGCAGGTCGTCGTCGGAGTACTCGTCTCGGAGCCGCTGTACGCGACGCCAGTTCAGGTACGCTTGATTCCGCTGGTACGTCGCCGGCGTCTCAGTGACTCGCGTCACGATGCCGAGTTCCTCGAACCACTTCAAGTACTCACGTGCCGCGTCTACGCCCCGTCCGGCGAGCTCGGCCACGTCGCTTGCGGTCGCCGGCTTGCTCAACCCGAGCACGGCGTCAAAGAAGTCGTCACGCGTGCGCTTACCGCGAACGACGTCTTCGGGATCGGTCAGCGATTTGAAGTCCGGCGGCTCTCCGTCGCTTTCGGGATCAGCTTTCCGATCCGGACGTGGCTCCTCCATACGCCCTCAGTTCGCGCTAGCACGGAATAAATCTTTTCTAGCAGTATTATCCCGTCCACATTGAGACAGCGGACCTCAAAGTCCCGGACATACTGTCGTCGGGACGAGAGTGCGATGTCGTCTTGTATAGGAACGGGCACTCATCGGTTTTGACAACGGCATTCTGCTCATCAAGTTTTTCGAGGGATACCTCCCGATCACACCAGTCGTGTGGGAGAGATGAGCTCCGAACAGTCACTGTCTTGACTGTGACTAGGAGAGCTAACTCGACCAGCTGTTGACTTCATAGTTTGAGTGGCGACACACGGGGCTGGTCGTGATCGGTTACTGATCGTGAGGCGCGTCCCGTAACATCAATAGTCGGTGTGATGAGAGTCACGTAGACGTGAGTGATTCGCCAGATCGTGTGACGAAAGGGCAGGCGCAGAAATTGCTTGAGCGATCTATCGGGCCCGATGCGGAGTTCCGGTCTGACCAGTGGGAAGCGATCGATGCGCTCGTGAATGAACGAGAGCGATTACTGCTCGTTCAGCGGACCGGGTGGGGGAAGAGCTCGGTGTATTTTATTGCGACAAAACTGTTGCGAGCACAGGGAGCTGGGCCGACGCTCATCATCAGTCCGTTGTTGGCGTTGATGCGGAATCAAATCGAGGACGCGGAACAGCAACTCGGGCTTGACGCGTGGACGATCAACTCGAACAACACCGATGAGTGGGACGACGCGAAACAGCGGGTTCTCGACGGGGACTGTGACGTACTTCTCATCTCACCAGAGCGGCTCGCTAAGCCGGAATTCCGTGAGAATATTCTTGCGGAGATGGAAGACGAAATCGGACTGCTCGTCATCGACGAGGCTCACTGTATCTCTGACTGGGGTCACGATTTCCGGCCGGATTACCGTCGGATCAAACGCATCCTACAGGACCTACCGAGTCATATCCCGGTTGCAGCGACGACTGCGACGGCGAACGACCGGGTCATTGACGACGTGACGACTCAGGTCCCGGACTTGCGCGTGATTCGTGGTGATCTCATGCGGGACTCGCTACGCATTCAAACGGTAGAGATGGACTCACGAGCGAGGCGACTCGCGTGGCTCGCGGAGAATCTCGGCGAGTTACCAGGGTCCGGGATCGTGTACTGCTTGACGACTGACGAAGTCGAGATGGTGGCGAAGTGGTTGACTCAGCGAGGATTCTCTGCGAAGCATTATCACGGAGGAATGGACGGGGACGTTCGGAGCGAACGTGAAGACCAGTTGTTGGCGAACGAGGTCGACGCGCTCGTTGCGACGAACGCGCTCGGGATGGGTTTCAATAAACCAGACCTCGGGTGGGTCGTCCACTTTCAGCGCCCGCCAAACCTCATCAGGTATTACCAGGAGATCGGTCGCGCAGGACGCGGGTTAGACGAGGCGTACGCCGTCCTGCTCTCCGGAGAGGAAGACGACAGGATTGCCGAGTACTTCATCGAAGAAGCGTTCCCTGCTCCGGAGGATTTCGAAACCGTCCTGGCGACGATCGAAGAGAGCGACGCACCGCTGTACAAGTATGAGGTGTTGAAACGCGCGAACGTGTCGTGGAAAGCGGCGTCGAAGTGACTGAATATCCTACGTGTCGAGAACGCGTTGCTCCGCGTTGAGGACGGGTTCGAGCGGACGTCGAAAGACTGGCAGTACGATCACGACCGGTTCGAATCGATCACGGAACAGCGGTGGCGGGAACTCGCGCAGATCCAAGAGTTCGTCAAGACGGAGTCCTGCTTGGCGGCGTTTATCGACGACGTGCTCGACGGGACGATGACGACGTCGTGTGGGCAGTGTGCGAACTGTACCGGTCCGTTCCTCCCGTCTTCGGTCCGAGACGAAGCGCTCGTCGACGAAGCTGTCGAGCATTACCGGGACGCGTCGTGGCAGGTGATATCTGCACGGTACTACATGCCGGAGCCGGACGGTGGGCGTTCGAAGATCGCAGACACACGAAAAACGGAAGACGGGCGGACACTCACCGTGTACGGAGACCCGGGGCTCGGTGAGCTCGTCCGCGAACAGCGGAGTAATGGTGAGGCATACAGCCAGGAAGTAGTCGACGCCGCCGTTGAACACATCCAAGCCGTGTGGGAACCGACACCCGCGCCGGCGTGGGTGACAGCTGTCCCGTCACGAAACGACGATGAGCACGTGACAGATCTCGCACAGCGAATCGCAGCGGGACTCGGAGTTCCCTACGAACCCGCGTTGCGAAAGGTCAAATCGACCGACTCGCAACACGAGTTAGCAAATTCGTATCAGAAACGGTGGAACGTCGAGGACGCGTTCGAGGTGACGGCCGGTGTTCGGTCAGACCCGGTTTTGCTCGTTGACGAGACAGTCAACTCCCGGTGGACGCTTACCGAGGCCGGATTAACGCTGCGAGACGGCGGCAGTGGGATCGTGTATCCGTTCGCGCTCGCAGAACGAGGTAAGTGGTGACCGATGAAGGAGTCTCGGGTCAGTATCGATGTCTCACACAGGACCAGTCATGCGAGACGTACCATTCAATTTCACTCGGGAACCCCCTCCCCCCTCCACGTTGATTGATACTGTACCACGACGTAGGTTTTTCAAATTCCTCTCCGTTGCCGACGTATGGATTCGGATCGAGCACGCGGTGTCCTCCTCGGGTTAGCGTGCGGCGATGCGCTAGGCCGACCGGTCGAGTTCAAATCCGCGTCGGCGATCAGTACGGAACACGGACGACTCGACGAGATGGTCGGCGAGGGGACGTGGAATCAGCCCGCCGGGACGATCACGGACGACACCGAGCAGGCGCTGTGTATCGTACGGAGCCTCGTCGAACTACAAGAGTTCGATCCGGCGGACATCGCCAGGCGGTTCGTCGCTTGGTACGACACCGAGCCGTTCGATATCGGAGGGATGACGGCGAGGTCGCTCAGTCGACTCAAACACGGCGACGCGTGGGATGAAGCGGGCCGACACGTCTGGGAGCAGAGTCGAGAAGGCCAGAACGCAGGCAACGGAAGCGTGATGCGATGTCCACCACTCGCTGTCCCGTACGCGAGTGATTGGGATCGACTTGCCGCGGTGAGTCGACAGTCTTCGCAGATCACCCACGCTGACCCGCGGTGTACGTACGGCTGTGCGATTCTGAACCTCACGATAGCTGGTCTGCTTGAGAACACAGACGCGCCGTTACAGGCTGCGCTCGACGACGTCGACTCAGACGCGCCTGACGAACTCGTGACTGCGCTCGAACCAGTAGCTCGTGGTGAGACGCCTAGCCCGTTGGAAACGTCAGGCTACGTCGTCCATTCGCTACAGACAGCACTCCACGATAGCCTCGTCGCAGACAGCGCCGAGGAGGCGATAGTAACGGCGGTCAATCGTGGCGGAGATACCGACACGATCGGGGCGATTGCGGGCGCGGTCGCCGGGGCGCGGTTCGGGGCGTCACAGCTTCCCGAACGGTGGTTGAGTGCCATCAATGAGGTGAGAGAAATCAAATCGCTGGCAAGTCAGCTCACGAGCTTGTCATGAATTTCCCACCTCCCTCACCACTGACAGAGGTCAGTGAAGTACGGCTCAACCACCATGGCGATAATCGTACTCTAGAATATGATATTTCGGAGTATCATAATCAGTTCTTGACACCGGCGTGCCCACAGCTGATCGATCGGGGCCGAACCGTCAATTAGTCGCGCTGAAGAGGATCGCTACAGGTCGAGTACCACTTCAAAATATACCGTGAAGCAGTGTTCAAACCGTGGAAACAACCCATGAACCAGGAATTGGGTTGGAACTCACACTCAGCATCGAGGCCGTTGCTGCGGTTGGTGAAAGACTCAGTTGCCAAGTCACCCTCACATCGACTCAACGAGACCGAGCAATCCGAGCGCGGCCACTAACCCCACTGCCGAAACAAAGAGGTCAATTCCCCACCGAAGGAGCCAGTCGCGTGCTCGGCCTCCTTCGGGTCGAATCCCGAACCGGACCGAGAGGTGGCGAACTATCACGACCCAGGTGACGAGCACGAACCCGAACAGAAACGGCCACACGTCGATATCGAGTCGAACCTGTACGATGTAGACTGGGAGCACGCCGATCAGTATCGGCGTCGCCGCGATCCGAGATACAGCACGGAGCGGCCGACGCTGTAGTGTCGGAGGGTCGCCGGCAACCAGGTCGGGGACCGACACACCACACGATCGGAAGTTGGCGGCAATCTCGCGGAGTTGTCCACGCGGGATGAGGAACCCCTCTGGCTTCGTGAGAGCGAGCGACCGGTAGCGGACCCGAGCGGCAACGATCGGCCCGAGCGGAATCAACTGTAGGGACTCTACCTCGGTGAGGTCGATCGTCTGTTCGTCAGCACCGGTCGCCGCCGCGAACTGTTCGGTCTCGGGGTCGTCGAATTCGGATTCGATCACCAGGGTGCGAGTCTCGGGAGTAAGCCGGTAGCGGTTCGTCTTGAGCCCCGCACTCGAAAACCAGATCATCAACCACAGACACGCACAGACGATGACGTACCCGACGGCTGCCCGCGAACCGAAGACGGTCGTCGACCCCAAGACTGCGAGCGGGAGCGCGACGAAAAGGCCGACCCAGACCGCGGGATGCATCGTGACGATGAACGCGGCCGTCCGGTGCGGCAGCCGACGAATGCCGTGAAGGGTCGTCTCCCACCGCTGGCCGGGGGCTGCTCGTGTGGTGTCCGTGGAGGGCATATCGAATCTCTCACGAGACATCGACTAAATACCCCGGTGAGCCTGGCAAGCAGTTTTATCAGTTCGTTGCGTCTGTCGGCTCGTGAGCAGCGACGTCGAACCGAGTGACTGGGCACGTCTTGATCCCTGGTTTGACGCGTACCTCGGCTCTGAGAGCGGTGTGGCGGCGTATCGGTCTGATCGGGACAGAGTGCTACGGGAACCGGGACAAAAGTGGGAAGCGATTGATTCAGTAGCTCAGCTCGGTTCGAGCTCGGAATCCACGATGGTCTGTCACCCTGCGCTCCGAGCCACGAACCAAGGCCACTTGACCGAGTGGTGGACCGAGCTCGATTCGTGGTGGGAGCTCTTCAGTGAAGCTGGTCACGAGAAGGCGATCGAAATTGCTGATCTATTCGAGCAATCCAACGACGCGTGGGCAGCGTCCGCGGCTCCCTTCGAGACGGAGCCGCTCGCTACGGACATCACGGGGACGCGAGCGCTTCGGGGACCGGTACGACCGAGCGGTGAACTCGACTGGTCGCAGTGGCTCGCGCAGTTGCTTGAGCCGTCTGCGGCGCTCGCCGGAGAATTGTTCGGCGTATCGGATGACGACCCACCGAACGAAGTACTCCGGGAGGCTCGACTTCCGAAACGCGACGGCGGGCGACGCCGGGCGGATATTCTGGTTCGACATCCCGACTACGGAGTCTCGATCGAAGTGAAACTCGACGACGACAACTATCGGAAAACGCCGGAGACGGCGCGACTCGTCGAACGACACTACGCTGACGTGCGTTGGGATCACGTCCTCCTGTTACCGAAGAGACAGCGTGACCGTCTCAACGCAGTCGTGTCGCCAAGTATCGATGAGCGACCGGACGGGACGTGCGAGATCGTGTGGGACGAGTCGGGACCAATTACCGTCCTGTACTGGCAGGATGTCGCTGCGGCGGTTCGGGCGGTACTACGGCGAGGAGATGCCGTCGACGATCACTGGGCGGCCAATGCGTTTCTCTTCTGTGCGGCGGTTGAACAGCAGATCGCCGGCTTCCAACCCCAGCCGACGATCGATCGAATGGTCGACCCTTCAGGCGTCGTTGAGACGGTGCGACCGATCGTGGTCTCGGAGACACTCGACGAACAGTTAACGTATCTCCGGTCGAGACTCGACCTATGACCGATGAGTTTCTGACCGAGGGGTTGCGTTCGGATCGCTATCTCAAGGCGCTCCAACTGATCTCGCAGTTTGAAGACGAGATCGAGGCACGCCTCCGCGTGTTCGATCAGGAGATGGTTGATGAACAGCCCGAGCTCTTCGATCCGGAGACGGACATGAGCGTGAAGACCAATCGAAACTCCGGGTCAGCACTTGCGATTCATCGCATCAATCACGAGATGGAGGGACCGAAGGCACCGGCGAATCACAGGCAGCGACTGAACGTGCACCTGTATTGGATGTCTCCGACCGACTACGATCGAACCGACGTCGACGGTGCGCTGCGAGCGTTCGGCTACAAGATCAAAGGTGCTGACGAAGCTGTTGACCAAGCGGTTGTTGACCGGACGCGTGAGGGTGACTGGTCTCTTTCAACGGCGGGTAATCCGTTCGACTCGAACACTGTTTTCTACAAGCACGTCGGATCGGTCGACGAACTTGAGGCGGCGCAGGCGGAGCTCGTTGATCACTTCGCAACGTTTGGTGGACGGTACAGCGGGAACTGAAGTTAGGCAGTTTATCGTTGGCCATGACTTCAGGCGAAACAAGCTCGATTGAGCCAATCAGTCACAAACATATTATATGTGAACTGGTCAGTTAGCATAACAGTCGATGTCCCTCCAATATGACGGTGGAGATCGAATCCGAAATCCGGACCGCACTGATTACCAGGTGGGGAACCGATTCAAAAAGGTTCTAGAGACACTCCCAGATTCGACGGTCCCAGAAGCACTGGTGATCGTTGGGATTCTGACTCGAGAATTGACCCCCGTCGATACCGATCCATCAGAGCATCGGGAAACAGCGGCGACGATTACAGACCCACCGTCTGCTGAGGTACCCGTTGAGACGGTTCAGCGAACTCTCTGGTTGCTTAGCAAAGTTCGAGAATCACTTTCTGAGGAACGCAAACAGGCTATTGGAACGTTACTCTCCGCTTCGGGGTTGAACACGCCAGAAGGGTCTGAGTCCGAGGGGGCCCAAACGAGCGAGACGGGCGAGAGTGTCGACTCGAACGTCGATAGTTCGAACCCGACTACGGGGGACATACACGAAGACGAAGGCGGGCAAAACTATCTTGAGAAAAACTACGAGTGTGAGTTTTGTGCGGAGCCATTTGCTAGGGAGCATGAGTTGATGTCTCATCTAACGTCGTGTACTAAGCGGCCCGATGGTGCTCGCTTCGGGTGCGACCACTGTGACCGCACATACCACTCTCAGCACGCAGTAGACCGCCATGTCGAACGCACTCATGATCCGGAGCCAGAGGAGAAAACAGTGCATCGCTGCGCTGACTGTGGCGATGAGTTCGATGCGCCGATGGATCTCCTCAGGCACAGGGCGAGTCACACGGGGCACTCGAGCGATACCGCTGACACGGACGATTCCTCAGCACCAACTGGTGGACAGCAGATGAACGACGAATTCGTAGCTTGGGACGATGTCGGTGTTGTTGATCACTCTAATTCGGAGGATGGCTATGGGTTCATTTCGACAAGTGAGGTGGCTGATGATGTATTCTTCCACGTGAGCGACGTTGCTGGTCGATTCCCTACAGAGGACGACCTACTACAGTATGATATTCATGAGACCGATCGTGGGTACGAAGCGGTCAATATCGAGCACAAAAAACGGGCAGAGTCGTCAACCGAACCATTCGCCAGCACACGTACGCGCTGGGGAGGGAATTGATTTTAGAGGCTCTGTTGAAGTTCTATTCTTCAGATATATGTTGGGATGAAACACCCGGTCGCTGAAGCGTGAATTGACTGCTGAAAGTTCTACCAGTTTTAGAGAATGCGTTCTGATGTTCACCATCTACAACGTTGAACGGCTCCCTTCGGTATTATGAACCCGACGCCGACCCTCTAGTCAACTAACCAAACGTGTCCAAAAGTACTCCTCTCAACGAACCTTGGATAGCAACAGTATCCGGTTTAATCACGAATTGCGCAGTAACTAACAGTCTGGGCCGATGAGTTCTAGCTGTAAGCTTCAAGCACTCTTTCTAAACAGATGACATCCAATAACGACACTGACCGTTTCAACGGTAACGATCCGTACGAGTCGATAAAGAACATCGCAGACAAAAAGGACAGGACTGAGACACAAGTGATGGCTAACACTCTCGAAAACGTTGACCTAAACTTGCTACATAAGATCGCCGGGAAGGAACAGGTGTATGAATCACACAAAACAAAAAGAGACTATCACAAAGAACTCGCCGATCTCGGGTACTTTTTCGGACCTACTATTCATGACAATCAACTATACACACGCAAAGGCGGTGTGACCCAATACGCGGAGGTCCCTAACAGATAGTACCACGGAACGCTCTGCTGACTCGATGGCCGCCGTAATTCTATGAAAGCGTGAAGCAGGATATGAAGCGCAAGAGATCGATGGATTTCGCATGCCACAGAGCACGCTCTGTTGACTGGTCCGCGTGTGAAAGGAGCCGGTCACAGGCGTGCCAGCTCGGGTGCTGAGCGCCGCGGCATCCGGGAAACTAGGATAGGTGAACCCCTGCTTCACGCACTGACGTCCCAGGTGAACAGAGCATATACTGGGATCGATGTCCATACACGGTACGCACAGGCAGTAGTAATGGATGGGGCTGGGAAGAACGTCGAAAAGGTTCGCGTCGAGAACGCGAACCTCAACGAACTCGCCCAGCGGTACGCCGTCGCAGAAGCCGTGCTTGGGGCGACCTCCAACTCCTGTTATATCCACGATCCGCTGTCCGAGCACTTGGATGTGATCGTCACTTATCGGAAAAAGATCAACACAATCGCAGACATCGACAAGAAACCCGACTGCGTAGATGTGAAAGAACTCGCGCGGGTGTTCCGGTTGAATTCAGTTGCTGAAATCTATGCTCCAACCAGGACGGTCAGAACTCTGTTAGGGTATCAATCTCGAAGATGTGTCTCCTGTGTGTAGGAGTGGGTGACGTTCAAGCCACCCGAGTGGCATCAAGCCACCCTGTTATGCCGAACAAGCAGCAGCTTGTTCAGAATGCCGTCCTAAGACGGCTTTTACTAATCTTTGACAGAAGTATATAATATTATGCTATTGACAGCAACGTGAGTATGCTTCGCGTAGCACAGTATGTTCAGCATCTCGGGAACCGATTGGACACGACCTCGGTGTTGTATGGATCCTCTGTATCCTGTACGGCGCTATTACCAAGAGTCGGAGAGGTTGTGTCCGATCAGGTTACATTGTTCGTGTGTACTGAGCGGTTCGTGAGTCCTCTGTACTGACCACACTCCGGTCAGAATGTATCTCTTCCTAAGGGTTTCAACAGACCCGATAGAGTGTATATTCAGACCTATCAAAACAAATCCGCTAGAGATAGCTTGAATCGCCTGCTTACAACCATTTACACTCGGGACACCCTCCCTCCCCCTTGGAAACAATCGTTGGAGGAGTGATTCATTTCGAACGCGATCAGTACCAGTTTCGAGCATCATATCCATCAGAACTCTACCAAAATGAGACCTTGGTTCAGGTTGATGACGATATGCGACTTTTCGATGGCTAGCTACGTTTTCTCAGGTCGCTTGACTGCTCTCTACAGACCTTCCTGATGGTGTCGAGATGTCTTTGGGGGACCGAAGATATTCTACTACCACTCCACGGCACGGGTTTATTCATCGCAGACGGATGGCATGTTTATGGACGAACTGACGGCGAACATCTCGTTCGACCGGTTCGCAGATATGCCGGAATTCTACGGGTCAGGGGCGGCAAAATACCGGTTAGCGATGGTGAAAAGTCGGGATGACTTCTTAGAGTTGTTTGAGGGCGCAGAGCACGTGGACGCAGTGACGTACGCGGAGACGCCTGAACTGATGGTACAAATGCTGACCGAGTACGAGATCGGGTCGCTCGACGTGCTGATCGGGAACGCCGACGATTATGCCGATCAGGTGAACGAAGTGGCGACGGCCCGGTCATTGGTACAGCTCCGGCAGGACGACCGGCTCGTCGTGCGTCTGAAGAATCGGAAGACGGTGCACTCGAAGATTTACCGGATCGTCATGCCGGACGACACGGTGAAACTCGTCCAAGGGTCGGCGAACCTGTCGCGGAATTCGTGGGAGTATCACACGAATCAGATCTCGGTGATGACGACCGAACTCGGCACAGAGTTGGACAAGTCGTTCGAACGGTTCATCGATCAGTACCGAGACGGGTACAGTAGCCAGACGCTGCTCGAAGGCTTGGTTGAAGCGCTCGAAGACGCGGACTCTCCCGAAGAGCGTGAAAATCGGATCGAGTACTGGGTCGGAGCCGGCGACCTCGACGTGAGTGACACTGCGGCGCTCAATCAGGACGCCGTCGAGGATCTGAAAGCAGTCGCAGATCACGTCACGGCGGTTGTCGATGACCCTGACGAGGCCGAGGAAACGGTGGCGTTTGTCGAAGATCCGGACGCCGCTGACAGAACTGTCGTTGAACCAGAAGAGACCGACAGTGATGGCTCGGACGACACCGCCGAGGAAGAGACGGAACCGGATGTGGGACTCGTCGAATCGGAACACGAAACGGGATTGACGGACACGCTCGATCGCCCTCGTGTCAGGACGCCCGACGAGCGGATACGGATGGGGACGAGCAAGGTCGATAAGGACACGGCGGACGAGTTCGGGGCGAGTCTCCGCGATCGCGGCGCAACCATCGAGGATCACAGCATTACCGCACCGCTCAGCGCGTACAACACGCAAGTGAAGGAATCGACGGCAATTCCGACGATGACGGTGCTGCCGGACGCCGAGCAAGTCGTGATCGGTGAGCAAGACGAGATGATCCTCGTCGCTACCGAGGAACCGACTCCGGCGGTGTTGGATCACTGCCTCGAAACGATCGAGGATTACATCGAAACCGTCGAAAACCACGGTCACACGCAGTCCGAGACGGCGGTGATGGCACAGATGTACGAGGCGTTTCTCTACGGGTTCTGGGCCCCGTTCGCAAACCAGTATGCCGAAGCTATGTCATCGCCATCCCGTACACTCGATAACGTCCTCCAACACCTGTACATCGAAGGGAAGAGTGACGCCGGGAAGGACAAACTCACCGAGTATATCCTCCGACTGGTGTCCGACAACACCGTGATTTCCGGGGTGGACGCCGACGACGTCGGTGTAAAAGAAATCCGCGGGATTCGAGAGTGGAACACGAGTTTCCCGTACGCCATCATCGACGCGGAGAAAGAGAAGATACAGCGGTGGAGTCCAATCCGGAACTACTGGGGCGATTGGACGCCGACGAGCGTCGATCAGCCGTGCCTGATTTTCACGACGAACGACGCGCTCCCGAAATCTGAGTTCCGGAACCGGATGAAGATTCTCAGCATGGACGTGTCGTTCCCTTCGAACCCGGAGGACCCGGGATTCCGCGCGGCGCAAGACGACCTCGCGGAGGTACTCGAACGGCAGAATCCGATCTTCAGCTACGTCGCGCGACGGATGCTCACCGACAAACCGTGGACTGACGGGAACGGTACGATCGAAGACGTCCGTCGTATCGTCCGGGAGTTCTACGAAGAGGCAGGGAGAAAGCAACCGGAGTACTTCCCTGACAACGAACCAGCTGAGAAAACGTACGACACGGGGCGGCTCAAATGGCAGCGCGACATTCAGGGCGGCCGCGTCACGTTCGAATCAGAGCCCGACGCGATCACGGCCGATTTCGACCGCGAAGAGTACGAGGTGTACGACTACGAGAAGCGACTCCCCAAGCGGTTCATGTCGGA
The DNA here is from genome assembly GCF_900182635.1 of Halorubrum cibi. Lineage (GTDB taxonomy): Archaea > Halobacteriota > Halobacteria > Halobacteriales > Haloferacaceae > Halorubrum > Halorubrum cibi. The sequence continues at coordinate 223,429 of NZ_FXTD01000007.1, forward strand.
GAAGTCTTCGACGAGCGTGTATATCGGCGCGCCGGACGAATTCGCCGAGTGGATCGGGTACTCGGTCGAAGAGCTCCTCGGAAATCCCGCAGAGACCGAGACGCAGCCGGGACACTCAGTGGAAAACGAAACTGACGCCAGTAACACTGACGAGTCAAGTGGGTTCCTCTCTCGGCTACTCGGTAAATGATTCCTGACCGATTCTAACGAGTGTGGTTCACTCGTCGGGGTTCGCATCATCTAAGAGCAAGAATCCCCTTTCAACGCGAATTACGACTTCGTCTGTCTCTTCCGGATCAATACCTTGCTGCTCAAGTTCCTCTGCGGTCAGGAATACCGGAACTCCAATCGCACCGTCTTTGTCGGTTCGATTAATCTTCGCTTTTCGCAGTTGCTCAAAGACGCTTTTTGAATCATCTATTTCCTGATCAATATGGCGGGTCATAGAACTCCACTCGTGGCAGAGATAGTGTCTGGTTTCGATCCCTTGTGGACTCTCGGTATCCTAATTTTTAGCACAGTATTTCGGGCTAATTTGTGTTTACTTTTAAAACCTCGTAGCAGACACCCCCGAAATTGAATCATCTCAACGCTCTGCTGTGGCAAGCGATGTGTGGTTAGTTAAATATCTTTGTCGACAAGAACTATATTTGTTGCTGGTGAACATTTTCTTGAGAAATAGTTCGATGACAAAACATGTAGCGACCTACCCCACCGACGAACAGTTAGAGCGGTGGAAGCGTGAGGCGGCGGAGATGGATATGTCGTTCTCAGAGTGGATTCAAGCAATGGTCGAAGCAGGGATGAAAAAATTCAGCCCATCAGTTGAGCGAGACGAGGACATCAACGACCTTCGAGAACAACGGAACGATCTCCGCAAAGAGCTAGAAGCCAGGAGATCACGCGTCCAAGAGTTGGAAACCGCACTCTACCAAGGTGAGCGTGAAGCAATTGCCGAGTACATCGAGAACAACCCAGGGGCCGAGTACGGCGAAATCATTCAGCATATGATGAACTCAACCCCCGAACGGGTGAGTCGTCAATTGGATGTCCTTGATGGAGAGCGGGTACAGCGAGATGAGGAGATGTTCTATCCAATCGAGAGTGAAAAATAGTGGTCTCAAAGAAGATCGAAGAACGGTTGGGGATATACAAGTCACTATCAGAGGTACCGGAAGAGTACCGTTTCTACTCGTTTTCCCCCGGCATAGATGAGCAAAATATCTGGTCGGAGTGGAACGAAATCCACTCTGATTCTAAGTGGAAGCGTGCGGAGGCACGCCGCGTCAAAGACCGCTGGGGAGACCACCTCGAAGACACGGGGAGACATTACGCATTAGCGACACCAGAAGATGTCGAGTCTTTCATCAAGGGGCTTCTTGACGAGGTCCAAATTGAGCGAGCGTACAAACCCTATTGGCTGTTCCTCAAGCGGTTCTACCACTGGCTCGTGTGGCACACTGAGTATCCACATCGATATAATCCGGTGCTGATGGCCTCAGCCAACTACCCAGCATGTAATGAAATCTGGGAGTTCGTCATGTCATTCGACAGGGAGTCATTCAAATGACAAACGAAAAACGCAGAGAGATCGCAGACGCCTTCGAGAAAGATTTAGATCCGCTCTCGACGCTCGAGGAGACCTTCATCAGAAAGGAACTTGAACCGTTTGAGGCGGCTCTTAGCGACCTCATCGACTACGAAACGACGCCTCAAGGAACGATCAATAACTACACCGTACCAATCAAACAATGGAAGAGCTTCATGAACGAACAAGACCGTCACCCGGCATGCCCGGCTGAACACCACGTTGTTGAGTTCATTACATATCTTCGCCAAGAACGCGAAAATTCAGACAGCACCATTAAACCGAAGATCCGCCATTTGAATAGCGTCTTCAAATACTGGCAGTCCGACCCGGCCTTCCCCCACGACGACGCGTTCAATCCATTTGCGAAGGAGCTACAGAAAGGGTACTTGTCACCAGAAGAAGCGAAAGAGCCGCCACGAATCTCTGTTCCTGAGCTCCGTGAGAAGCTCCAAGACGTGAACCACTGGCGGGATCGGTGTATCATTGTGATGCAACTGAAACTCGGTCTCCGCGCAAGTGAACTGTGTAACATCAAGCTGTCAGAAATCAATCTCCGTCATCAAGAACTGACAGACCACTACGATGAGATGGGGACGCACAGACGAGTCCGCGACCGGCCCAACTCCGTCTACATTCCGCCTGACCGAAATCTGAACAAGTCGAATGTCCCCCGAGTGCTTCCACTCGATGATGAGATGCGGCTGCTCCTCATTGAGTATCTTCTCGTGAGGCCCGACAACGGAAAATCATGGCTGTTTCTCTCTCCGACCCGCCATAATCAGATGAACAATTCAAAAATCAACGAGATTTGGAAAGATTACTTCCACCCCGAATATAAGATGGATCCTGATGATCCATATCGGAGTCTAACCTCACACTTCGGTCGGCACCGGTTCTCAACGCACTTCCGAAACGAACGGCAGTGGCCAGAAGAAAAAATACAGTACATGACTGGCCACAAAGGTGACTACGACAGCGATCAGCATGACTCATTGGCCACATACGTCCACACGTACTATGAAGACATCAAAGACCGATACCTTGACGAGATCTACAAGTTCGGGCTTGGTATCTAACTATCCGCAGGTCCGAGGTACCCCCACGCCTGTAGGCGGTCTCCATCGCCGCTGATCCAACGCTCACCGATGTCATCGCGGTAGTACATATTCGGCATCACGATATCATCAATCCGGTCGTACGCTTGCTCACGCGCTGCCTGCATCGTCTCACCTTTCCCGGTCACAACGATGGGCATCCCATTGCCGCCGGCAACACGCCACTGGCCGTCAACCTTCTTTGCGTCTTCAAGATGAATCCCTTCGCGGCTCTCCGTCTCGAAGACCACCGCGGCGTTTCGAGAGTTCTCATCGTATGTCTTGTCGTCGTCGAACGGGAACGGTGGAAGGACAACCCGAATGGCGATCTGGTAGCCATTGTGAACCTCTACGTTCGGGTCGTTTCCGTGTGCGAGGTCGTAGAAGAACTCGCCGGTAGACGACTCGATCGACTCTTCTTGTAGCGCAATCGTCGGGTACCCGAACCTGGGTGTGAACTCTAGCGGATAGATCCCGTTCTCGTTGACGATACAGTTGATGTCAATACTTCCCACGTACCCTTCGTTGGCAAGCCAGCCTTCGAGTTTGCCAAACGTCTCCTCGAACAATTTGTTCTGCCCCGCCCAGAACATCGACGTTCCCATCTCACCAGTCTGTGGACCGATGTTCCCAGGGAATAATTTCTTATGCTCAAAATTGAAATTGACTTGGTCAATAAACGTCTCACCATTGAAGAACCCGCAGATGGCGACTTCGACGCCTTGGACTTTCCGTTGGAGTTGGAAGCCCTTCATGCGGTGTCCCCACGCCTTCTTGTAAGCCCGGAGTACGTCTATAACGTCACTCCCGTCATCCTCATTCCCGACATAGAGCAATCGTTTGACGTTCTGAACTTCGCCGAGTGGCTTGATGACGTATGGAGCCGGATTCTCTTTGACATGGTTGATGCCTGCGTCAAAGTCATTGAAGATGTGGTGCTCAACGGTATTGACGTCGTGCTCTTCGAGTATCTCCATCGCATAGCCACGATCTTCTTCAAGATGATCGGTGTTCGGGGTTCCACCAACGACAGCCTTCCCTTGCTCGCGGAGTTCCTGAGCGAGTTTGCCCGTCCCGATGTCCGGGCCTACCCAGATATCGTCGAAAATGATGACGTCGGCCCAGTCGACCTCCGCCCGCCAATCATCAGTCTTGGGCACGAAGCCATCACCGATTTCCTGATCTCCTTCCGATTCGATGTAGTACGCTCTTGTGTAGCACATTGTTGATTTCAGAGAGTTGCTTTGACGGCGTATTTGAGCGCTTTTCGTCCGGGTTTGCGGTAGAGTTCTCGTCTGA